>SVRI01000012.1 GCA_015064895.1 Oscillospiraceae bacterium
TGACGATGAAAACATTTTCATACTTGGATGTAAGCTGTTCCATTATTCTGCACCTCCTTATGGTCATATGGCCGAAGATCTTTGCCTTCGGCAAGGAGAAAGGTATTAAAAAATTACACCTTTCCACAAACAAGCATTATATACGATTTTCACCTCTTTGTCAAGAGTTTTTTTCTTTTTTATAAATATTTATTTAATTGTGTCGAAATGTGTTGACAAAGCTGCAAAACGGTGATATATTACCAAAGGAAATTGTTGACAAGTCAACTTGATTAAGGAGGAATTGAAATGGTACATAGATTTGAAGATTTTGTAAGTCTGATAAATACTGCCTATAAAGATATTCAGAAAATCAAATCCTATGAGGTAAAGGAACTGGGACTCAAGAGCAGTCACGTTATGTGTATGTTCTACCTCGGTCAGAACGAAAACGGACTTACCGCCAATCAGCTTTGCGAAAAGTGCAAGGAGGATAAGGCGGCAATATCGCGTAACCTTAAATATCTTGCCGAAAAGGGATATGTGACTGTGGCTGAAGATGAAACCCGTAAGTATAAGCTTTGTAATGTTCTGACAGATGAGGGAAGAGAGGCTTACGCAAAGCTTGAAGTTTTGATATCCAACTCCGTTGAACGATTCAGCAGAGGACTTTCCAATAAAGAAAGGGAAGCTTTTCAGAAGTATCTCGGAAAAATCATCGAAAACTTTGATAACTTCTTTGAAGAAAAGGAAAAAGCGGATAAATAGTATATATAATTGTAAATTATCTGTTACAGACCCTTGCAAAATACAAATGTGTGTGTTATACTTTGCAGGTAAACGCGTTGAAAAAGAGTGCGTTTCCATATAAACCTTTATCAGAGAGGGACGGAAGCTGGAAAGTCCTAAAGGTGATGGAAAAGAGCGTTTCGCTTTGGAGCGGCATATCTTAAAGGGTATGACGGTGTGTCCCGTTACAGACAGAGCATATAAAACGTATGCAAAGAGGTGTCCGATTGTAATGTCGGAAACAAGGGTGGTACCGCGTAATATAACGTCCCTTACGGTTCATGCCGTAGGGGATTTTTTATATGTATATAATCAGAAAGGATTGAAATAAATGAAGGCACAACTTGAAAAGGTAAAGGCTGAGGCACTTGAAGCCATCGCAAAGGCTGAAAGCGCACAGGATCTCGAAAATGTAAGAGTATCCTACCTCGGCAAAAAGAGTCCGCTTACAGCGGTTCTCAAAAATATGGGTTCGCTTACCCCCGAAGAAAGACCTGTTATGGGCGCTCTCGGTAACAGCGTAAGAGAGGCAATCACCAATGCTCTCGAAGAAGCAAAAAAAGAGATCGGCAAGAAAGAGCTTGCAAAGAAACTTGAGAAGGAAACTATCGACGTAACACTTCCTGCAAAGAAGTGCTCCTGCGGTAAACTTCATCCTCTCACATCCATTCAGAGAGAAATGGAAGAAATTTTCCTCGGCATGGGCTTCTCCATTGCAGAAGGTCCTGAAGTTGAAACAGATTATTACAACTTCACAGCCCTCAATACTCCCGAATTCCACCCTGCGCGTGACGTTCAGGATACATTCTATATCACAGATAAGGTGCTTCTCAGAAGCCAGACAAGTACAACACAGGTTCATGCTATGGAAGAGAATAAACCTCCGATAAGAGTTATTTCTCCCGGACGTGTTTACAGAAGTGATGCCGTTGACGCAACACATTCTCCCATGTTCCACCAGTGTGAAGGTCTTGTAATTGATAAGGGCATTACAATGTCCGACCTTAAGGGAACACTTCTTCTCTTTGCTAAGCAGATGTTCGGTGAAAAGACAGAAATCAGATTCCGTCCTCACCATTTCCCGTTTACAGAACCCTCCTGCGAGGTTGACGTTTCCTGCTTCGTATGCGGCGGAAGCGGCTGCAGCGTATGTAAAGGCGAAGGCTGGATTGAAATTCTCGGTGCCGGCATGGTACACCCCAACGTTCTCAGAATGAGCGGCATTGACCCTGAAGTATATTCCGGTTTTGCCTTCGGTATGGGTATTGAAAGAATAGTTATGACAAAGTTCGGCATAAGCGATATGCGTCTTCTCTATGAAAACGATGTACGCTTCCTGTCACAGTTTTAAGTAAAGGAGGAAGTCTATAATGAAATTATCAATGAACTGGTTAAAGGACTACGTAAAAGAAGACTTTGACCCCAAGGCTTACTCCGATAAGCTCACAATGACAGGCTCAAAGGTAGAAGGCTACGAATGCCCTGCCGACGAAATCAAAAATGTAGTAGTAGGTAAGCTTATTACCGTTGAAAAGCACCCCGACTCCGACCATCTTCTTATTTGTATGGTGGATATCGGTGAAAGCGAACCTGTACAGATCGTTACAGGTGCACAGAATGTAAAGCCCGGCGAACTTGTTCCTGCGGCTCTTCACGATTCCTACCTTCCCGGCGGTGTTCATATCAAGGCAGGTAAGCTCAGAGGAGTTCCCTCCAACGGTATGCTCTGTTCACTCGGCGAACTCGGTCTCGACAAGCACGACTTCCCCTATGCAGAGGAAGACGGCATATTCCTGCTTCAGGAAGACTGCAAGCCCGGCGATGACATTTGTAAGGTTCTCGGACTTGACGACGTGACTGTTGAATTTGAAATCACATCCAACCGTCCCGACTGTCTTTCCATGATAGGTCTTGCAAGAGAAACTGCGGCATCTTTTGATACAGATGTTACTATTCCCACACCTGTTGTAAAAGAAACAGATAACGGCAAGACAATTAATGACTATATCAGCGTTGAAGTTCTCGACTCAAAGCTTTGCCCCAGATACACGGCAAGAGTTGTTGAAAACGTAAAGATTGAACCCTCACCCAAATGGTTAAGAAGCAGACTTCGTGCCTGTGGTATCAGACCCATCAATAACATCGTAGATATCACAAACTACGTTTGCCTTGAGTATGGTCAGCCTATGCACGCTTTTGATGCATCCTTCCTCGGTGGCTCAAAGATTGTCGTAAGACACGCTGAAAAAGACGAAAAGATTACAACACTTGACAGCATCGAAAGACAGCTTTCCGAAGAAATGCTTGTTATCGCAGACGCAGATAAGGCAGTTGCAGTTGCAGGTGTTATGGGCGGCGAAAACAGCGAAATCAATGATAATACAAAGACAATTGTATTTGAAAGTGCAAACTTCAACGGTCCTTCTGTAAGACTTACAGCAAAGGCAATCGGTCTTCGTACAGAAGCCTCCGGAAGATACGAAAAGGGACTTGATCCCGAAAACACACTTCCTGCAATCGAAAGAGCTTGTGAGCTTATCGAAATGCTCGGTGCAGGTGAGGTTGTAAAGGGTATTATCGACGTATATCCCGAAAAGCCTCAGAAGAGAGCAATTCCCTTTGATGCAGACAAGATTAACGCATTCCTCGGTACAGATGTTGCCGAAGAAGAAATGAAAGCAATTTTCAAGAAGCTTGATATTGAACTCGTAGACGGCGTTCTCTATCCTCCGTCATACAGAGCAGACCTTGAATGTATGCAGGATATCGCGGAAGAAGTTATCCGTATCCACGGCTACGACCTCATTCCCACAACAAACTTCAAGGCAGAGGCACTTGTTGGAAGACGTAACGCAAAGCAGAACAGCTTAAAGCTTATTGATGAGCTTCTCATTGGCGAGGGCTACTATGAAGTGCAGACTTTCTCCTTCATCAGTCCTAAGTATTATGACAATATCTGTATGCCCTCTGATTCACCTCTCAGAAAGTCTGTTGTTATTTCCAATCCTCTCGGTGAAGATACAAGCATCATGAGAACAACCGCAGTTCCCAGTGTTCTTGAAGTACTCAGTACAAACAGAAGATACAGGAACAAGAATGCAAGAATCTATGAAAACGCAAAGGTTTATATCACAAAGGAAGGCGAAGATCAGCCCGATGAACGTATGTCAACGGTAATTGCGGCATACGGCGATGTAGACTTCTACGACATGAAGGGTGTTTGCGAAAACATTCTCGACCTTCTCGGCATCAAGGCTTATGATTTTGTACCCAACACAGAGGCTCCTGCATTCCATCCCGGAAGATGTGCGTCTGTACTCAGCCGTGATGGCGAAAGACTTATCGTGTTCGGTCAGCTTCATCCCGCAGTTCAGGAAAACTACGGTCTTGACATAGAAAGCTATGTTATCGTTTGCGATACAGAGCTTATGATGACAATGCAGAATTTTGATAAGCACTATAAGGCTCTTCCCAAGTTCCCCTCATCCGAACGTGACCTTGCATTTGTTTGCGATAAGGCACTTACATCGGGTGAAATCAAGAAGGCTATCAAGAAGTACGGCGGAAAGCTTCTCGAATCCGTTGAAGTGTTCGACATCTTCGAGGACGAAGAAAAGGTAGGCGCAGGCAAGAAGTCCATGGCATATAACCTTGTACTCAGAAGCCCCGAAAAGACACTTTCCGTTGAAGAATGCGACAAGGCAGTTGCCAAGATTCTTAAAGGACTTGAATTTGACCTTGGTATTACTTTGAGAGGTTAGTTACTTTCTCTTTACTGAAAAGAGAAAGTAACCAAAGAGAAAAGAACTCGAGACTGCTTTCTTGGTTTAATCTGTATCACAGATGCCCGAAAGAAGCAGAGTTTTGTTTTCTTGTAGGGGACGGCGTCCTCGACGTCCCGCATGGTTTTATTATAACGAATCCCTTGCTACCTGTAAATGGTGCAAGGGATTTTTGCTTATATTTGTACCACCGCCAAATGAGGGTAGATTAGCCGCCACGGCAAAAGAGGGCAGGTCTGCGGAATGAGGGCGGTAGAGTGATTTGGATAGTTGAGAGCCCAAATTTTGACAGTAGCGTAGAAGAATAATATTCCAATTATTCGAGTCAAAATTTGCAAATTGGTACTTAGTTGTTCCCGAATGAGCCATCCCCTCTTGTTGAGTGGAGAATTTTTGGTACTTTTGTTTCGGGACAAAAGTACATAATAAAAACCCTAGAATAAAAATATAAAAAAGAGCATGGCTTTCATCCATACTCTTTTCAATAATACTACATTATCCTTAAAAGAATCATGTATAATACCGTCGCAACTCCAATGCTTATAAAACTGTTTCTCCATATCCAGTGAAGAACACCCGCACATAAAACGCCGATAAGCTCAGGGATTCCGTGAGTACCTGCCAAAACATCCGTGTTTCTCAGTGCATAAATCACAAGCGTTGCAATAACGGCAGGGGGAAGCACTTTGCCGAGATACAGAATAATCTTCGGAACCTTTTCCGCATCCCTGAATACAAGAAAGGGAATGGCACGTGTAAGCATTGTACAAACAGCACATACGGCAATGATAAGTATAAGCTTTGTCGTTGTCATGCTTTCTGCACCTCCTTTTCCGCTTCGGTGTGCTTGTTATAGATGCTTTTTGTGAAAATCAGCACTACCGATGAAAGAACAAGAGAGGGGAAGATAAAGTCGTCGGGACCGAGAATGAGTAAAAAGACAACCGAGGAAATAAATCCCGTAATTGCGGGAAGCTTGTAGGAGTTTGACTTCCACTGCTCAACGAAAAGCACAACAAACAGTGCCGTCATTGAAAAGTCAACACCCGTAAAGTCAAAGGGAATGGAGCCTATGAGATTTCCGATAACAGAACCGATAATCCAGTAGGAGTGGTCAAAAAGCGAGATAAAGAGCATTGTCAGAGGATGAGCGTTGTCCTTTTCCGTAAAACAGAGAACCGAGTATGTTTCATCCGTAAGCTCTAAAATGTTTATCCATTTTTTCTTGCCAAGCACATTGAAACGGGTAAGAAAGCTGAGACCGTAGAATATGTGGCGGGAATTAAGCAGTATTGTCATAACTCCGCAGGTAATAAGGGGTGCATTGTCCGCGATGAATTCGCACATTAAAAACTGCCCCGAGCCTGCATATATAAATAAACTCGATATAAACGCCCAGAAAACACCGTTGCCTGTTTCTCTCAGCATAATACCAAAGGTGATACCTAAGAACAGATAGCCGTACATAACAGGCTGTGAACGTTTAAAGGAGTATGAAAGTATCTTTTTCAAAATACGACATTCCTTTCTTTTTTCAAACATTATGAGTATAGCACCGGCAATTTCTTTTATCAAGATGAAATTGTAAATAATGGCAAATCTTTTCATTTTAACAAATACCCCTTGAAATCTCCCCATAAATGGTATATAATAAACCCATAAAGCAAAAACACGGAGGTAAATTACTATGGCAAAGATTACAAAAGACACAATTGTCGGCGATATTCTTGATCTTGCACCCGAAGCTGCGCCCCTTTTCCTTGAAATAGGTATGCACTGCCTCGGCTGTCCTTCAGCTAGAGGTGAAACTGTTGAAATGGCTTGTGCCGTTCACGGCGTTGATGCAGACGAGCTTCTTCAGAAGATCAATGATCTTATCGGAGAATAATTCGTGGGAAGAGATATAACAACCCCATCGACAAGGCTGGTAGCGGCGGCAAAGATTGCCGCCGCTTCTTTGTATGATGGCGAAGACACAGACAATTTAGTTGCCATAGATGTCGGCTGTGACCATGCAAAACTCGCAATTTACCTCGTGCAAAGCGGCATCTGTAGATATGTTACGGCATCCGATGTAAACGAAGGACCCGTAAAAAAGGCAAGGGAAAATGTGAGTAGACGTACTCTTATGGGTAAACCCCTGTCGGATAGTATAGAAGTTGTCCACACCGACGGTCTTTTTGGACTTTCGGATAGAAATGCCAACCGCATATTCATACTCGGCATGGGCGGTGAAGTCATTTCGGGAATTTTAGACAGGGCAGACTTCATAAAGAGCGAAGAAAACAAGGGCAAAATTAAATTTATCCTCCAGCCCATGACAAGCGAAGATAAACTTCGTGAGTATTTGCTTGAAAATGGCTATAATATCCTTGATGAAGAAATGGTGCTTGATAAGGACAGGGTGTATGCCGTGATGTCGGTTTGTTTTGACGGTGTAAAAAGAGAATATACCCCTGCCGAAAAGCTGCTCGGAAGATATAATGTACAAAAAGGCGGTGAACTTTTCTGCCGTCAGCTTGACAGAAGAATCAGAATTACCGAAAAAGCCATTGCCGATAGAAAAAAAGCAGAGCTTGATTGTGCTGAGTTTGAGGAACTTTTGAGAGAAATGCTCAAGATACGAAAACTGCATGAAGCCTCCCTTGTGTAAAGGGAGGTGGGTTTGCACAAGGTGCAAACTCGGAGGGATTGTATGGATAGAAAACATAACAAATCAATAGTTCCTACGGCACGTATGCTCCGAAAGAATATGACAAAGGAAGAAAAGCATTTGTGGTATGATTATCTGCGTACATATTCTGTAAAGTTTTCAAGGCAAAAGGTGCTTGGAAAATATATAGCTGATTTTTATTGTGCAGAGGCAAAACTTATCATTGAACTTGACGGTTCTCAGCATTATGAAGAAAAAGGAATTGAATACGATGCAGAGAGAACCGCATATTTGGAAAAATACGGTTTGAGAGTTATAAGAATTGAAAACATAGAAATAAACAAGAATTTTGATGGTATTTGCGAATATATTGACAGACTGGTACAACAATCCCTCAGTCAGCAAAGCTGACAGCTCCCTTTACACAAGGGAGCCGTAGATACGTGCAGCAGGAGAAAGTAATGAAGAAGCTTTTAACGATATTGGGACCCAATGGTGTAGGAAAGAGTACAACAGCGAAAGCTTTTGTTGAACAATATGAAAATTCTGCATATGTTGATGCTGAATGGTGTCGTTATATGAATCCGTTTTCTTTTACTGAAGAAACAAAACAGGTTGTAATCAAAAATCTTTATTGTTTGTTATTTAATTATTTTTCGTGTAGTAAGATAAATACAGTGGTGTTTCCGTATGGCTGGCATGGGGAAAGAAAATGCATATACGATAGAGTGATTGAAAAACTGAAAGAACAAAAAATAGACTTTGAAGAGTATATAATTGTTTTAGACTGTTCTAAAGATGAAATAATGAGACGAGCTATAAAAGACGGCAGGGATGAAGAAAGAATAAAACGAGGATTGGAAAATACCTTTTTGTTCTATAATGATTTTGACTATCCTAGAATTAACACTACAAATATAACCCCGTTAGATGTAGCAAAACAAATAAGATTGCTAATACCGTAAAAGCCTCCCTTGTGTAAAGGGAGGTGTCACCGCGAGGTGACGGAGGGATTGTAAAAAGAAAGGGAGAAAACAACATGACAACAGTAAGAGACATAGATAATTTTATTTCCGAAATATCCCCAAAGGAGCTTTCTGAAAGCTGGGACAATGACGGGGTTATGATTTGCTCGCGTCCCGATAAAAGTGCAAAAAAAATCCTTGTTGCCCTCGATGCAACGTCAGATGTTATCGACTATGCAGGCAAAAAAGGTTTTGACCTCATAGTTACCCACCACCCCTTTATTTTCAAGAAACTTTCACGTATCACGGGCTTTGAATATAAAAACCTTGAAACACTTATAAAAAATGACGTTTCAGTGCTTTCCTACCATACAAGACTTGACTCTGCACAGGGCGGTGTTAATGATGTTCTTGCACAAACTCTCGGACTCGGTGATATAAAAGGCTTTGGCGGTGATAGGGGAGACTTTGGCAGAATCGGCAGTCTTTCTGAGGAAATGTCGGGAAGGGAGTTTGCACTCTATCTTAAAGAAAAGCTGGGATGTGACGTGAGATGTGCGTTTAATGACAGCAAAATGATAAAGACGGTTGCCGTTCTCGGCGGTTCGGGTAAGGACTTTGTGTATGAAGCCATGATGACAGGTGCAGATGCCTATGTCACATCGGAAATTCCCCATAACCTTTTCATTGATGCAAAGGTTCGTGACTTTGCACTCTATGACTGCGGTCACTACTATACTGAAAATCCCGTTTGTGAAAAGATTAAGAGCCTTTTGACAGATAAGTTCTCGGATGTTGAGGTTGAAATTTTTGATATAAAGAGTCCGTATGTGTGCTATTAAGAGGAGATAAAGATATGAAAAGAGGAATCACACGCAGAGAACGTGAAGTTACAGATTTAAATGAAATAATCGGCATACTCGACAGGGCAAAGATTGTCCATGTGGGCATGGTGGATGAGGGTAAACCCTATATTGTCCCCATGAACTACGGCTACACAATGATTGACGGTAAGCTGTCCCTTTACCTTCACGGTGCAACGACGGGTAGAAAACTCGATATTCTAAGAGTAAACCCCGAGGTTTTTGTTGAAATAGATACAGATATTGTACCTTTTGAAGGGGAATCGGCATGCCAGCACGGTATTTGCTATTCGTCTGTAATGGGTGAGGGAAAAGCTACAATCATTGAGGATGCCTGTGGCAAAATCGACGGTCTGAAGAAATTGATGAAAACACAAACAGGCAAGGACTTCGAGTTCAACGATAAAATGGTTGCAGGTGTAACAGTTATCAGAATTGACGTCGAAGAATATACGGCAAAGAAAAGACCTATGCCGAACAGAGGTTAAAATGAGTTTGACCGCCCTGCTTATGGCGGTCAAACGGTAAAACAATCGAGAAATAATAATAAAACTTCAATCCTTTGCAGAAAGGTGACAAATTCGAGTTCTTTTGCCTGCTTTTCTGCGAAAGGCGGCGAGTCGCCGCTGACAAAACACGGGGCATTTTGGTTTGAACCAAAGCTGAAGTGTCGCACAAAAAGTAAAGAGTTTGACCGCTTGCCTTAACGGCGGTCAAACGGAATACCAATCGAGAAATAAAGATAAAACTTCAATCCTTTGCAGAAAGGTGACAAATGCGAGTTCTTTGCTAAGCTTTCTGCGAAAGAAAGCGTGAAACATATGCCATTTGATGCAGGCGTAATGGCGGCGGTAGTAAAACAACTGAAAGACACCGTCATCGGCGCAAGAGTAGATAAAATATACCAGCCCGAAAGGGATGAAATAATACTGTCGGTAAGATGTGCAGGGGAAAGTAAAAAACTCCTGCTTTCTGCCTGTGCGGGAAATTCACGTGTCGGTTTTTGCAAAGCAGAGCGTGAAAATCCCATGCAGCCGCCCATGTTCTGTATGCTTCTTCGTAAGCATCTGTCGGGTGCACATATACTCGACGTACAGCAAATCGGTTTTGACAGAGCAGTTGAAATAAAGCTGACAAGTGCCGACGAAATGGGATATTCTTCGGTTAAATATCTCGTCTGCGAAATCATGGGCACATACAGTAATGTTATTTTCCTCGATGAAAACAGAAGAATACTCGGCGTGCTTCATCCCATTTCCCTTTCGACTACAAATAAACGTCAGGTGCTTGTTGGCTTTGAATATGAAAACCCTCCAAAGCAGGAGGGCAAAACAGACGCTCTTGATGTAGATAAGGAAACCTTCCTTGCCAAAACTAAAAATGACGTATCAAACGGTTTTACGGGTGCTGCAGATAAGTACCTTATTTCCAATTACGCCGGTCTTTCGCCACTTGCCGCAAGAGAAATCGTCTACAGAGCTACAAAGGCTACAAATACGCCCCTTTGCGATTGTGATGCAGATAAGATGTGGTTCTATTTTGATTCCATCTACGGCGGAGTAAGAAAAGGCGAATTTAACCCCTGCCTTGTTACAGATATAAAGGGTAAGGTCATTGACTTTTCCTTCTGCGAGATACGCCAGTACGGCGGGAGCGGTGTTGTGACAGGATTTGATGATATCAGTGAGCTTCTTGATGCTTTCTACTTTGAAAGGGATAAACAGGAGAGGGTAAAGCACAGAGGTCAGGATATACTGCGGCTTCTCACAAATGCTTCAACACGTATTACCAAGAAAACAGCACTTCAGCGTGAGAGTCTTGCCGAGAGCGCACAAAAAGAAGAATTTAAACGCTTCGGCGATATAATAACTGCAAATATTTATCTGCTAAAAAAAGGACAGACAAGTGCAGACCTTGTGGATTACTACGATGAAAATACACCAACCGTCACCGTAAAACTCGATGAAAGAATGACCCCTGCCCAGAATGCACAGTACTATTATAAAAAGTATAATAAGGCAAAGTCGGCAGAAGTTATGCTCACAAAGCAGATAGCTGAATCCGAAGCGGAACTCAGATATATTGACACGGTTTTTGATTCCCTCACTAAAGCCGATACAGAATCAGACCTTGCACAGATTCGTACAGAGCTGTCAGCATCAGGCTACGGCAAAACTCTTGACAATCTGAGACGCAGTATGACAAGGACAAAGAAGGAGTATAAAAACGCACTTAAGAAGGACTATAAGCCAATGCGTTTTATGACGTCGGGCGGATATGAAGTCCTTTGCGGTAAAAATAACCTTCAGAATGACTATATAACATGCGAGGTTGCCTCCAAAGACGACTACTGGTTCCATATAAAGAACGCACCCGGATCTCATGTGATTCTCAGATGCGGTAAAGATGAACCGCCTGCAGAGGATTTCACAGAGGCAGCGATGATTGCGGCATACTACAGCTCGCAAAAGGAACTTCCGCAGGCACCCGTTGACTATACAAGGGTAAGAAATGTAAAGAAACCCTCAGGCTCAAAACCGGGATTTGTAATTTATGAAACAAACTATACCTGCTATGTTACGGCGGATGCCGAAAAAGTGGAAAAGATGAAGTTGCAGTAAGGAGAAACAGATGAAAAAAACAATAAACGTCGCAGTTGTCGGCAAAGGTGCAATGGGAAGAACGCACTCTGCTTCCATTGCAATGCTCAAATACAGCTTTAAAGATCTGCCTTTCGAGGTAAAACTGCATACACTTGTAACAAGAAATAAGGAAACCGCAAGAGCCGACGCAGATGCTCTCGGCTTTGAAAACTATGCCCTCAGTTTTGAGGAAATGCTAAAAAATCCCGAAATTGATGTGGTTGATATCTGTACACCCAACAATCTCCACCTTGATGAAATAAGAAAGGCGGTTGAAGCGGGCAAGCACATCCTTTGCGAAAAGCCCCTCGGTATCAGTAAAGCTGAGGCAGACGAAATAATGTCGCTCATCGACGGCAAGGATAAGTGCTACGGTATGGTTTTCAACAACAGACACCTTTCTTGTATTATGCGTGCAAAACAGATTGTTGAAGAAGGAAAACTCGGAAGAATCCTGTCTTTCAGATGTGCCTACCGTCATTCTTCCGGTACTGACCCCGAAAAAAATGCCGGTTGGAAGCAGAATAAGGATATATGCGGAGCAGGCGTTCTCTTTGACCTCGGTTCCCATGTCATCGACCTTCTTTCCTGCGTTCTCGGAGATAAGGAAGAAAACAGAATAAGAGAAGTCAAGGCTGTACCCCAGATAGGCTTTGAAACACGAAAGGGTGCTGACGGCAAGGAGTGGAAAACCAACGCAGAAGAAGCAATCTATGTAATTGCAACCTTGAATTGCGGTGCTGTCGGAACACTTGAAGCTACAAAAATCTGTGTCGGTGCAAATGATGACTTTACCCTTGAAATTTTCGGTACGGACGGCTCTTTGAAGTTTGACCTCATGCAGCCAAACTATCTTGAATTTTACGACAACAAGGCTGTTGGTGCACCCATCGGCGGATACAAGGGTTATACAAGAATCGAATGTGTCAACAGACTCAATGACATAATTCCCGACAGCGTACTTCCGGGTATGCGTGCACCTATCGGCTGGCTCCAGGGACATGTCAACAGCATGAGAAATTATTTTATGTGCGTGTATGAGGGTAAAACACCCTCACCCTCTTTTGCAGACGGTGCGTATGTGAATGAAGTTATGGAAAAGTGCCTTGAAAGTACATAAAAGGAGAAATATAATGGAAAGAATATTTTTTGTAAAGAACGGCGAGCTTAAAGAAGTGAATAATTGGCTTCAAAAGGGCGGCAGGGTAAAACATATTCATGCTGTGCCGGAAAATGTTTCTTGTGGTACCGGCGGTTACAACGAAGGTGACATATATGCCTATGTCGTTGTAGAATTTGATTAAACTCCAAAAGATTGCCCCAAAGCCTCCCTTGCCTAAAGGGAGGGGGACCACCGTAGGTGGTGGAGGGATTTCGAAAGCTGTCACCGTAAGGTGACTGAGGAGGTTAAAACGGTAAGAGTTAAAAGTGTTTTTTAACCTCATCCGTCAAAATCAAAGATTTTGCCACCTTCCCCGTTCGTTGGGGAAGGCTTTTTTTACCGATTACATCTGCAAAACCACCGCTCACACAAAAAACATTGAAACGAGCTTTTTTACATGCTATCATATCTGCGAAAGGAGGAAACGCCATGAAGATTAAAATCGTAATTGACAAAGACAGAGACGAAGAAGTTTTAATTATCGCCAAAGAAAGAACAGAGCTTGTGGACAAAATAGAAAGACTTGTAAAAGGCGACGAAAGTATTGTGGCAAAACGCGACAGAGTGTCCTATAATATCGAGCTTTCGGAGGTTGTCTGCTTTACTTCGGACGATAATAAAGTCTTTGTCCATGCAGGAAAGGATATTTTAGAGGTGGATGAAAAACTCTATGAGCTTGAAGTGTCGCTTCCCGACAATTTTATTAAAATCAACAAGTCCTGCATTGCCAATATTGAAAAAATCAAATCCTTTGATGCAACCATTTCGGGAACACTTGCCGTAAGCTTCAAAAACGGCTACCGTGATTATGTATCAAGACGCAGATTGAAGTATGTGAAAGAGAGGTTAATGAAAAAATGAAAAAGTATGTAAAGGAATTCTTCCATATCGGAGCAATGTTTGCAGGCTTCGGGCCGATAATCTACGCCGTAATTGCACTCACGACACCTGCGGCTATGTCAGACGGAAAAACAGTGTTTATTGCAATAATATCAACTTATCTTCTTGCTTTTTTACAGGCAGGCTCGTCGGTGTTCAACAGAATAGAAGGATGGTCTTTGCCAAAAGGATTGTTTTTCCATCTTACGACGCTTTATGCTGCATATATTACCTGCTATCTTGTAAATTCATGGCTGCCATTTGAGGCTCTGGTTATTGTGAAATTCACAATAGCATTTGTGGTTTTGTATTTGGCTGTATGGGGAATTGTATATGCTTTGGTAAAACATGAAAGCAAGAAGTTAAACAAAAACTTGAAGTAAATAATAAACTGTGCTATACTTGTTCCAAAGGGGATGAGCATATGATAAAACACAATATGGGACTTGTGTCGGTTTCATTCAGACAGTGTACACCTTTGGAAATACTGCAAGCAATGAAGAAAACAAGCCTTTCCCGTATCGAATGGGGAAGTGATATACATGCACCCTGCAAAGACATCGGAAGATTACAAGAGCTTTGTGAACTTCAGAATGAATACGGTATAGACTGCTGTTCATACGGCACCTATTTCCGATTGGGAACTGACGCTTTAAATGAGCTTGCGGATTATGCCAATGCCGCAAAAATTCTCGGCACAAACCTACTTCGTATATGGTGCGGAGATAGAGGTGAGCACCTTTTTTCAAATCAAGAAAAAAAGCACTTTTTTGAAGAGTCAAAAAAGGCGGCAAATATTGCACAAGACTTAGGTGTTATCCTGTGCATGGAATGTCATAACAATACATATACCGAAACGCTTGAAGGAACACTTGAGCTTATGAACGAGGTTTGTTCACCGTGCTTTCGTATGTATTGGCAGCCCAACCAGTTTAAGGATTTTAAAACCAATATGGAATATGCAGAGAGCATTTCGCCGTATGTTGAAAATGTCCATGTTTTCAATTGGGAGGGCAATAATAAATACCCGCTTTGTGAGGCGGTTGGCGTCTGGAAAGAGTATATTTCCTGTTTTGATAAGCCAAAAAATCTTTTGCTTGAATTTATGCCTGACGGCAGAATAGAATCCCTTGAAAAAGAAGCAGGGGCACTTTATGATATAATAGCTTAAAAGGAGCCGAAAGGCTCCTTTTTTATATCGAAATATCCTTGACGTTTTTTAAAAATGTGTCAACATCCTCGCCTGAGTTTAAATGAGATACCGATACCCTGACAGCACCACGGTCGGACGTACCCAAAGCCTTGTGGCACAGAGGTGCACAATGAAGTCCCGCTCTTGTGCATATTCCTTTCTGAGACAAAAGCATAGCTGTTTCTTCCGAATGAAGACCTTTTACGTTGAAAACTACTGTTGATACCTTGTTCTGCGTTTTCCCGTACAGCGTGACGTTTTTCATGTCTGATAAAGCATCTGTTATTCTTCTTTCCAGAAAACTGCATTTTTCGGTGACGGTGCTTTGACCGTACAAAACTATGTGCCTTATTCCTTGATTAAGGGCAATTATACCGGGTACTCCGACGGTTCCCGACTCAAGCCTTTCGGGAAGCGGCATGTCCTGAAAAGCATTGAGTGAAGCAGTGCCGTTACCTCCCTGAATAATGGACTTGGGTTCAATGTTTTTGTCAAATATACAGAACCCCGTACCCATTATGCCGTAAAGAGATTTGTGTCCTGCAAAGCAAACTGCGGAAAAGTAAAGCGATGACAGGTCTATTGGATAAAGACCGGCAAGCTGTGCCGCATCAAATATGAGAGCTATCCTTTTCTGACGGCATATTTCGCCTATCTCTTTGTAGGGCATGATTTTTCCCGTAACATTCGAGCACATGGTTATGACACACATTTTTGTTTGGTCGGAAAGTACTTTAGTAAAGTTTGAAATAACAATATCATCGTTTTCGAGTGCATCAAAGACCTTGACACGGATATTTTTGTTTTGTCTTTCCATTTCCTTTACGGGGCGGATGACCGAGTTGTGCTCAAGATTTGATATGACTATTTCACCCTCATTTCCCATAATGCCTTTTATGGCAAGATTGAGAGCATAGGTGGTGTTGTAGGTGAATATTACATTCTCGGGGTGACTGAAGTTGAAAAATGAGCATATAGCCTCACGGCAGGAATATACGGCGTTCATGGAATATAGTGAAAACTCATGTCCACTTCTGCCGGGATTCCCGCATCTTAAAAAGCTTTCGTTTACGGCGTTTATGACATTTTTTGGCTTTGGCCAGCTTGTTGCGGCATTGTCAAGATATATAAGACGGCTCATCTTGAATCAAGGATGTCAACTATCCTTATCCCTTCTCCTGTGATAATGCTCACGGCAGAATCAAGTATGGAAGCATCTACTGCAAGAGCATAACCGCAGCCTCCGAGTGCCTGTATGCTTTTTATTTTTTCAAGCCTTGAATGAAGACCGAATCTTTTTAATAGAGTCATGGAACGAAGTGCATAGGTGACGGACGAAAAAATCAAGTATTTTGTATTCATAAGAATACCTCCTTGCTCTTGGAGAAAAAAAGTCTCCTGCCATATAGTATGAATAAGACACGGCATATGTCAGCTTCATAACCCTGTACGGCAGGAGATTTAATATATATTTTGCTTGATTTATCTTATGAAATAGTCGCTTACAACTTCTCTTTCGTCAAAATGTGTTTTTACTCCCTTGACGTCAAGATATGTTTCCTGACCCTTTCCGGCAAGAAGAACTATGTCGCCTTCCCGTGAAAGGTCAATTGCTCTGTAAATGGCGTCACGCCTGTCCTTTACGATTTCGTACTTTCCGTCTGTTTTTCCGATACCTATAAGAATGTCGGCAATTATGTCGTCAAGCTCTTCAAAACGTGAGTTGTCGGCAGTAATTATCGAAAGATCGGCGTATTTTCCGCTTATTTCTCCCATTTCGTATCGTCTGAGCTTGGAACGGTTGCCTCCGCATCCGAATACACATATGATTCGTTTTGGATTGTATGCTTTTACCGCACTAAACAAGCTTTCCATACTCATTGCATTGTGTGCATAGTCGATGATAACAGGTGCTTTCAAACCGGGATGTTCGACAGGCTCAATTCTGCCGATTACCTTAACATTATTCAACGCTTTTTTTATGTGGTCAAAGCCTACTCCGAGAGTAAGAGCCACACTTGCGGCACACAGTGCATTGAATACCGAGAATTTTCCCGGAACACTTACTTCAACCGATTCCTTTACATCATCCGATATAACGTCAAAATGTGTTTTCATACCGCCGTCAATGTAAAAGCTTTCATTTTCGGCTCTGTATGTTGCATTCTCCGTTTCGCATCCGTATGTTGTTACGGGAACATCGTATTCCTTGCAGACATCGAGTACATACTGTGCTTTGTCGCTGTCCGCATTGATTACTGCCTTTTTGCACATTGTAAAGAGCTTTGATTTGCAGTAGAGGTAATCGTCAAAGTCGGAGTGTTCACCTTCACCTATGTGGTCGGGAGAAATGTTTGTAAAGACTCCCACTTCAAATTCAATGCCGTATACTCTGTACATCATAAGTGCCTGGGAGGATACTTCCATAACAATATGGGTAGCACCAAGAGACAGCATTTTTGCAAAAAGTGCGTGAAGATCGCGGCTTTCGGGTGTGGAATGACTCATTTCTTCAAAATAATCTTCAAAGTATGCACCTGTTGTACCTATAATGCCGCAACGCATACCTGCCTCATTGAGAATTTTTGAAATCATAAATGAGGTGCTTGTTTTTCCTTTTGTTCCCGTGATACCGATTATGCTCAGTTTTTCGCAGGCACAGTCATAAAAGTGCTTTGAAACAATGGCAAGCGCACGTCTTGCGTTTTTCACAAGGAAGAAGGATACGTTTTTATACTGTTCCTTATACTGTCTGTACATTTCTGCGTTTTCACATATTACGGCAAGTGCACCGTTTTCGACGGCTTTGGGTATATAAAGATGCCCGTCTGTGACAACGCCTGTTATTGCAACGAAAATATATCCGTCTTTCACTTCTCTTGAGTCAAAGGCAACGCCTGTTACATCGCCGAATATTCCATCGCATGACATGGTTGTGAGATTTGCACCGTCACGAAGCTGTTTTTCGGCAAATTCTTCGGTAAGTATTTCGCATAAGTTTTTGAGTTTCATGTTATCCTCCAAATGTCAGACAGTATGAATAAGTGTATTGTTGCCCTCGTCAATTGCTTTGATAAGGGTATCGATTTCATCTTTTGTGTTGTATTTTGAAAAGCTTATTCTGAGTGTTGAATCGGCTCTTTTGTTGTCAAGACCGAAGTTTGATAAAACCCTGTTGTCGGCATTTTTCGATGAACATGCAGAGCCTGACGAAACATAAATGCCTTTTTCGGAAAGAAATCTTAAAAGTATTTCACTTCTTATTCCCGGAACCGAAATGCTGAGTATGTGAGGGGCAAAGTTTTCTTTTGAATTTATAAGAACATAAGGACAGTTCTTTTCAAAGCTTTCTCTTGCGTGTGAGCAAAGTTCCTTTAATAATTCGAGCCTTACGGACTTTTCTTTCATGTATTCCTCTGCTGCCATCCCGAAAGCTGCAATTCCGGGCAGGTTTTCGGTTCCCGAACGAAGATTGCCTTCCTGACCTCCACCAATTATTCTTGCGGGTACTCGTATGCCCTTTTTTATAAAGAGTCCGCCGATACCCTTGGGTGCATGGATCTTGTGACCGCTTATTGATATCAAATCCGCACCGAGACATGACAGGGAGTAGGGGAGCTTGCAAAAGCCCTGTACGGCATCTGTATGAAGATATGCATCGGGAGCATTTCTTTTTCTTATGGCATCAAGTGCCTTTATGTCATAGATTGCACCCGTTTCGTTATTTACGAGCATACAGGAGATAAGCATGGTTCTACTGTCAATTGCCTTTTCGGCAAAGTCAAGACCGAGCACTCCGCCTTTGGTGGGTATGCGTCTTATCTCAACACCCTTTTTCTCAAGCTCTTTTGCACACATTTCAACACTTGGATGTTCGGAATCGGATATTACAATGTTGTTTTTTCTTTTGCCGAACACCTCGTATGTGCCGAAAAAGACGGTGTTGTTTGACTCTGTACCGCAGGAAGTGAATAACAAAGTCCCGTCTTTGGGTGTAAATCCCATGGCAGACATGACAGAGCTTCTTGCCTTTTTCAGTATATGCTCGCTCTCAAGTCCTTTTGCATGGGCAGATGACGGATTTCCGTAAAAGGATGTCATTACATCAAAAGCCGCCTTTGCCGCAGAGTCGCTTACTCTTGTTGTTGCCGCATTGTCAAAATATATTTCGCTCATAAATCACATTTCCTTATGATAGTATCTTTTATCATTTTACAGCAAATCAAGAAAAAAAGCAATAGATTAAACAAAACAAAAAAGACGCAAAGGATTTTTACCTTTGCGCCTTTGATTAAGTACTGTATTATTTGTTGGCTTCAATAAATCTCATGATGATTGTAGCCGCTTCTGCTCTTGTGGCATTGTCCTGAGGACAAACGGTTGTCTTTGTCTTACCGTTGATAAGCTTTGTGTTAACCGCCCACTGCATAGCTTCGGAAGCCCATGAAGAAATTGATTCATAATCTTCGTATTCTCTTACAGCCATACCGCCCTGAGTTACATCGTAACCCTTAGCGTTTGCATATCTGTACATGATAGCTGCAATCTGTTCTCTTGTGATGGCATTGTTGGGAGCAAATTCTGTTTCGGAAACACCGTTAACGATGCCGTTTTCTGCCGCCCAGATAATGGGAGCACCGTACCAGTCGGAAAGACTTACATCCGAGAATGTGCTGTCGGATTCAAGCCTGGGAGAACCTTCAACTCTGTAGAGAATTGTTACGAGCATAGCTCTTGTAAGTGTCTGGTTGGGAGCGAATTCGTTTTCGCTTACACCGTTCATGATGCCGTTTTCGGAAGCAAACTTAACAGTGCCAAAGAACCAGTCGTTTTCTTTAACATCGGAGAAGGGGTTTGTCCATTCCTTGACTTCCTCTTCATTGTCGTCAAATTCTTCTCTTTCATTGTTGGGTCTTGAGGGACCGCCGTTGCCTTTGCCGTCGTTATTATCGTCTTTGCCGTCGTTATCTTCATCATCACCGTCATCGGGATTCACAACGGGTTCGTCATCGAAAAGACCGCCGAGGTCAATTTCAACTTCTATTGTTGCCGCATAAGCGAATATGCTGAGACCGGAAATGAGCATTGCAAGACAAACGAGAATTGATAAAAGCTTTTTGTTCATGATAATCACCTCATGTGTTTATTTGCAGTATACTGCATAGTTTGATTCAATTATACAACATATTTTTCTGCATTTCAAGTGTGATAAAACAAAAGATTATAAAAATTTTCTGTTAACAGACGATAATTGCGTGCGTTTTAGTGAATAAGAATCAAAAATATTAATGTATATATGCATAAAATTGTGAATGTTGCACAAAAAAAGAATCTCAACTATGTCGAAACGACAAAAATTAAAAATTAGCCCCTGCAAGATTGACAAATATGTCACATTTTGCTATAATATTAAAGACGGAAAACACGGAAATCAGGAGGCTTTATGAGCAAAAGTTATATTGTTACTTCGTTCAAAGGCGGAGTGGGAAAGACAACTTTATCTGCAAATCTTGCCATGAGCCTTGCGCGCCGTGGACATAAAGTCGTGGCGGTTGACTGTGACCTGGAATCAAGATGCCTTGATATCGTACTTGGTCTGGAAAATGCAACGCTTTTTAATTTGTGTGACTGCATTAAGGGAACATGTACCGTGGACAGTGCACTTGTACGGGATGAAAGATGCGAAAATCTGTATTTTATTTCCGCACCGGCTTTTTATCCCGAGCGTCATGAAATAGGTACTGCATCCGATTCTTTTTCTCGGGAGTCCATTGAGAATTTTGTAAAAGAGCTCACCAACCGTTTTGATTATGTCATTTTTGATTTGCCTGCACGTCCAGATAATTTGTACAGACACCTTGCTTGTCTTGTTGATGCGGCATTTGTTGTGTCGCTTCATACCGCGGCATCCATAAGAGCTGCCGAAAAAACGGCAATAGCTCTTAATGAGCTGACAGGCTACGGTAAGGATAACCTGACAGCCGGAGGACTTGACATAAGGCTCATTGTCAACGGCTTTAAACCAAAGGATGCAAAAGCGGGTGCCAATGTCGGTCTCTATGATATAATTTCAAAAACGAAAATGCAGCTTTGGGGTGTTGTGCCGTTCAGTATTGCCATGTCAAAGGGACAGGAAATGGGCAAGCTTGCGTATGAGCTTTATAAGGGTTCTACACCATTTTGCAGAGCCGTTGAAAATATATCCACAAGATGTGAGGGATATAAGGTTCCGCTGTTTGAGGGCGTAGATACGGGCGTCAAGAAAAAGCAGGTTTTCTGATTATTGCGTAACACATTAAAGTAACAAACAGAGAAAGGATTGATTGGTTTATATGGAAATAGCAATCATAGCATCAGACACAAAAAAAGAACTCATCGCGGAATTCTGTATTGCATATCAGGGTATTTTGTGTAAACACGAACTGTGTGCAACAGATGCCACGGGTAAATATATTTCCGAAGCAACGGGTCTTGACATTGAATGTCTTATGACCGGTATGCAGGGCGGTATCGAGCAGATAGCGTCGAGAATTGCCTTCAATGAAATAGACCTTCTTCTTTTCTTCAGAAATACGATTGCTGCACCCGAATACAAGGAAGCGGAGCATAATATTTTGAGACTCTGCGATATTTATAACGTACCTTTTGCCACAAATATTGCTACGGCAGAAGCACTTATCCTTGCCCTTGACCAGGGTACGCTTGATTGGAGAAATCTTGTAAATCCCAAGGCTAAGCGGTGAAGCACCGCTGCAAATTTCACGGGGCATTACGGTAATTGACAAATTCTCTACTCGCGAAACCGACCTTTTGTTGCCGCATATAAGGCACGCGGCAACAAAATACGACACCGACGCAGTATCGGTGCCGTAAAATTTTTTATCACGGATGTCATCCCGACCACCAACAACGGCGGTCGGGACTTTTTTTATTTGGAAACTCTTATTTCCTCAATCTCGCAAACATAAACCGTGTGATAATCCTTGTTCGGATAATTCTTGTCAATCAAAGACTTGTCAATAAAGTCAGCCTCTTTCATGTCTGCGGCAAAAAGCTTCTTGCCGATAACCGTTACCTTTGCATCTTTAAACTCAACAATGCCTTTGTCCGAAACGGTCACACTTAAGCCTGCCTCGGATAACTTGTCACCGTCACGTCCGGAATTTCTTCCGCAGTAGGTGAGTGCCTTTTTCTTGTCCTCGTCAAAGAAGGACAGGGAAATGAACTCTGAATTGTCAATAAACTCTTTGGTATATCTTTGGGGTCTTACAAAACAGAAAAATACATTCTTGTTCCAAAGAACACCCATGCCTCCCCAGCTTGCCGTCATTGCATTGTAGGGCAGGGGTTTGTGCTTTTCATCGTATGCCGCAATAAGACACCATGAATCGTCAAACATTCGGAATACATTTTCACCAAAATCCTTTGGATTTACCAATGTCATAATATCACCTCAAAATAATATATGCAAATAGGCTCCTGTTATGAAAATGCCCTCGGAAAACCGAGGGCAAATTTTGCATAAACTAACTTTCGCTCGTGCGTAGCACGAATATCGCTCCCCGATAGGGGAATATCACCGCCCGAAGGGCAATATAACTTTTCCTGCCTTGCAGGAAAAAATTCACTGTTTAAAATCCTGTGGATTTTAAACTATACCCTGTGCCATCATAGCATCTGCAACCTTCTGGAAGCCTGCGATGTTAGCACCTGCAACAAGGTTGTAACCGAGACCGTACTGCTCGGAAGCTTTTGCTGCATTGTTGTGGATGTTGATCATAATCTGTTCAAGCTGTGCATAAACCTGATCGGGGCTGAATACTGTGTGACCTGCATTCTGACCCATTTCGATACAAGAACAAGCAACACCGCCTGCGTTTGCAGCCTTGGAAGGACCAAGTACTACGCCGTTAGCCATGAGGTATGCCATAGCTTCGTTTGTTGTGGGCATGTTGGATGCTTCGCAGAGGAACTTAGCACCGTTTGCAACCATAACTTCTGCTTCCTTCATGCCGATTTCGTTCTGAGTAGCACAAGGAATGTAAAGGTCTGCCTTAACGCCCCAGGGCTTTTCGCCGGGGAAGAACTTAGCGTTGGGGAACTTTTCTGCGTAAGGTGCACAAACATTCTTGCCGGATGCACGAAGTTCAAGCATAAAGTCTTCCTTTTCCTTTGTGGAAACGCCGTCGGGATCGTAGATGTATCCGTCGGGACCGGAAATTGTGAGAACCTTTGCACCGAGCTGGTTGAGCTTTTGAACAGTACCCCAGGATACGTTACCGAAGCCGGATACAACAACAGTTTTGCCTTCGAGGCTTTCACCGAAGTGCTTAAGCATTTCTCTTGCAAAGAATACTACGCCGTAGCCTGTAGCTTCTGTTCTGCCGCTAAGACCGCCGTAGGGAATACCCTTACCTGTGAGAACGCCTTCGTATACGTTCTTGAGTCTCTTGTACTGACCGAACATGTAGCCGATTTCCTTAGCACCAACACCGAGGTCGCCTGCAGGTACGTCTGTTTCAGCACCGATGTGTCTGTAAAGCTCTGTCATAAAGCTCTGACAGAAACGCATGATTTCTCCATCAGACTTTCCTGTGGGGTCGAAGTCAGCACCGCCCTTGCCGCCGCCGATGGGAAGACCTGTAAGGCTGTTCTTGAAGGTCTGTTCAAAACCAAGGAACTTGATGATGCCGAGATATACGTTGGGTGCGAATCTGAGACCGCCCTTGTAAGGACCGATTGCAGAGTTGAACTGTACTCTGAAGCCGCGGTTAACCTTAACGTTTCCGTTGTCATCAACCCACGGTACTCTGAAGGAGATAACTCTTTCGGGTTCAACGAGTCTTTCGAGAAGAGCTGCCTTTTCATATTCGGGATGCTTTGCGATTACGGGTTCAAGGCTTGTGAGAACTTCTGTTGCAGCCTGGATAAACTCGGGCTGTTCAGCATTCTTTGCCTTTAAGTCGTCGAGGACTTTCTGTAAGTAGGACATGATAATTCCCTCCAAATAAAATATATGTTATGTATTTATACACTTGAATAAATGGGTGCATTCCGTACATTGCACATAGTTTATCACATATTTTTTAGTAATGCAATAGGTAAATTGTAATTTTGAGACATTTTTTTAAAAAAATTCATAAAATCATCAAATTTTACGGAAAATGTCGTTTTTTTGGCGGAATTTGAAAGAATGATGTGCAAAAAATTCAAAAACTTTAGTTTGTTTTATGTTTCTTGATATTTTTTTGTCATTCTTGCGTAATTATTAACAAAATTTCGGTTTTATCGGAATAACCGAATGTGATAAAATGTATGGGCGATTGAAAGGAATGATTTCAAAATGAGCAAAAAGAAGACTGTAAAAAAAGGTATTGACACAACAAGCCTTGTCATGCTGATTGTGTTCTTTGCAATAATCATCGGAGCACTTGTGGCAGTTGGAGTGGTTGTCGTTAACAGACGAAACGGCGATAAGCAGCAGGATCAGGGTGCAAATGCTTCCTATGCTAACATTGACGGTACTGCCGATGAATATGATGAGATAATGAACAATCTCACCCCGGAACAGATTGCAACGATGTTTCCCGATGCTCAGCCCGGCAGTACATACAGCTATGTGGATGATGACGGAAATCTCAAGGAAATTACTATCCCCGCTGATTATAAAAATCCCAATTCAAGTGTGTCGATAGAAGATGCGGTTGCTTCATCAAAGTACAAGTTTGAGAATTATACTGACCTTACCGATAAGTTCATGGAAGTATGCAGCGAAGGAAATGTGGATGAACTGTATCATTTGTATTTCCCCGGATTTCTTGAAGATATGAGACTTAATATGGAACAAGTGCCGACCAAGGAAGTGTTTGATGCAAACATGAGCGCAAGTATGAAAAGAGTAACCGGTTTTAATGAATATGAGTACGGTTCCCCCGAACTTAGTCATGCCGGCTCACCCGGTTCGTATTCGGCTTTTATTTACGGTCAGGTGAACGGCGGAAAACAAATACCCCTTGACCTTACAAAAATCGAAGACTGCGTGAACCTTGTGACATATGATGATAATATGTATGAGAGTAATCATTTCATGGTTAAGATTGGCGGATATTGGTATTTTATCGTATAATAATTTGAGAATAGTATGAGAATGAGAAAAAACGATTTCGTGTGTACGGGATCGTTTTTTTTTGACTTTGAACAGGTATTGTTGTAATCAAACAAAATTTCAGTCTGATGTGTGCAATATCACCAAAATAAAGAGATAAAAATCTACATATCGGAGAGAGGATAAGGATAAAAAATTCGTTGTTCTGTAACTTTGTGTTTACATTTCGATGTTACCATGAATACGTATATTTGTACACTCGTAGTAAAAGGAGAAAAATTATGAGAAGACTTTTAAGTGTAGTGCTCGCAATCGTGATGGTTATGTCAACTGTTGCTTTTGCAATACCTTCTGCGGTAACAAATACCGATAACGCAGAAGAACAGACAAATGCACCGGAGGAAAATGCTGTGGCAGAACTTACAGCGGCAAAGGCACTCAAACGAGGCATTAACATGCTCACAGGAAACAAGAATGCCTTTGACGGCGAAACCGAAACCGATATTTCCTGGGCAACAGCAGGTTCTATCCCAGCTTCCGACTTGGCAGTTGTGGATGACCCCACAGGTGAACGCGGCGGCAAGGTGTTCCAGGCAACACAGGCAGTAAACGACAAGGGTTACCCCAACTTCAACATGCAGTTCGGCGGCGACCTTGATACAGATATCGGTCATACATATCTTTATGTAGCATTCGACTATCAGAAGTATGTACCCGAAACCGAAGGCTATATTGAAAACACTGCTTTCTGGGTTCTTAACTCTACTGCTGCAGCAGGTACATTTGCTGTTTTCAATCCTGCTCTCGGTGCAAATGAAGGCTGGAAGCATTTTGGAAAGATAATTGATTACACAATAAATACCACCGGCGACAGTATGTATGATACAACCACAAACGAGTATTATACAGATCAGGATCTCAATAAGTCGATGGTTTTCCAGTCGGGTAAGAATACAGCCAATACTGTTCCCGCATATCTTCTCTTCGACGATATTATCGTTGCTCCTGCTTACAAGGTTACATATTATAATAAGGCAGGCACAGATGTTGTAAAAACAGACTATATTGCAGTTGACGAAGAAGGCAACCTTCTTGAAGCATTCGAGCCCGCTGCTATCATTTCCGGTTCTACCGTTTACAGCGACTGGTCTCTTACACAGGGCGGTTCCGTAAAGAGTTATATTACACTTGATGAGTCTTTCAACGAAGATATTGTTCTTTATGCAACAACCGAAGGAGATGCTACAGCTACTGCAAAGGTAGTTCTTGATAACAAGCTTACCAAGGCAGGCGATACAGCAGTTGCAACAGCGAAGTTCCTCGGCGACCCCGTATTTGACCCCTTCTCAATCACATGGTCTTCAGCTCATCCCGCTGTTGCAGAAGTAAGCTATGATAAGGCTACCGGTATTGCAACGGTTACAGCAAAGTCGGAAGGTTATGCAGATCTTACATTCTCAAGCGGCTCTCTTACATTTACTGACAGAATCTATGTAACAGACGATCCTATCGTAGCTTCAAGCGTTACAAGCGGTGCTGAAATTTCCGAATTTGCAGGCGTTGACCTTGAGCTCTATGAATATGTAACCGTAAATGTTACAAACACATCTTCTTCTGCTAAGAAGGTAACTGTTTCTCTTGACAGTGCCGAACTCGATAACGAAATCGGTTTCAACTTCGCAGAATGGGATATTGAAGTTCCTGCGAATGTTACAAACTACGATGTATACGTTGACCTTACAAATGAAGCATTGTGGAAAGATGATTCCGAAAGCATTACAGTAACAGCACAGAGCGGTGTAACAATCAACAATGCAAAGCTCTGGCCTGTTCTCACACCCGAGATTGAACTTGGACTTACATCTCCTACAGACCTCATTTCCACAGCAAACGGTACAGTTACCGTAACAGGTGCATTTACTTGCGACCTTGAAGGTGTATATGACGAAACATTCACACTTACTGTTGATACAGATCCTACAATCGCTTCCTATACAATCAGCGGTAATAACGTTACAGTTAAGGCGGGTACAGCAGGTACATGCGTTGTAACCGTAACAGCTACAAGTAACGAAGATCCTTCAGTTAAAGCAGTAAAGAAGATTCTCGTAGATATCGGTAACACTTCCGGCTACGGACTTACACTTGATGCCGATTCCACAAGCATCAACGGCGATGCAATTGCAACAATTACTCCTATTGTTCACTCTGCATCAGGAAGTGTTGATAACTTCAGCATCGAATATGCAATGTCTGCTGACGGCTATGCGTCTCTTCTCAAGAACGGCGACGGCACAGCAACAGTTACTCCTCTTAAGGACGGCTCCGTAACAATTACAGCAACAGCTGTTGTCGGCGGCAATACTCTTACAGATGACATCACACTTACACTTACAAATATTCCCAGAAGAACCGTAGCATACGACTTAAAGCTTATGCTTATCGGTAACTCCTATCTTGAACACGGCTATCTCGCAACAGCCGATAAGACTCTCTATAACGGTTATATGGATAAGACCGATGTTCCCCGTGGTATGGCGGCAACTTCTCCTGAACTCGACTACTATGCACAGCTTTGCAAGAGACTCGAAGCAGGCTTTGAAGGCTCATTCACATCCAAAAAGCAGGGCGGTGCCGTAATCGAACAGGCTTGGAAGAAGGGTCTTGCTTCAGGTACACCTTCCGATCTTACAGGCTGGGATCCCGATGTTTCCCTTGCAGCAATGCAGAATGCATGGGCACCCATTGTAGATTATATGGATAAGGAACAGCCTAACCTTATTACAATTCAGCTTGCTGAAAACGCAGCTCATGCTAAAGAAGAATCCGCAACATTCTTCTATGATGAAGTATGCAAGATGATTGATGCTCACAGACCCGAAAACTCCGTAGTAGTTATCATTTCTCCTATGGGTACACAGGTATCCTCCAATGTACAGCAGGTAATCGCCGCAAAGTACGGATTCTACTGGGCAGATAACACATGGATCGGTGACGAAAACGGCTGGGGTGCAAGCAATCCCTACCTTGCATTCGGACACTATCCCGATTATACGAACTCCGCTGTGGTTGAATTCCGTACACACCCCGGTAACCTCGGTATGGAAGAAATTGCAAAGAGTGCATACGCAATCTTCGAAGAAAAGATTCCTACAGCTATTAAGCCTACTCTCGTAACACTTCCCGACAGCTTCACAATCGAAGGTGCTGACACAATTACAGCAAAGGGCGGTACAGCACAGCTTACAGCTGTTCCGAATCCTGCATCTGCAACAGATAAGGTTTACTGGTCTGTAAACAACGAAAACCTTGCAACAGTTGATGAAAACGGTCTTGTTACAGCACTGCTCAACGGTACGGTAACAGTTACTGCAAAGTCTATCTACGACGAAGAAGTTGTTGCAACAAAGACAATTACAATTTCCGGTCAGATACCTCATTACACTCTTACATATGCTTCCGGCGTTGCAGGTGGCGAAACGGTAAATAACATTCCCGCAGCTTTCGCATATGCGGCTGGCGAATATGTATTCCCCGCACTTGTTGCAGTTCCTGAAAGAAACGGTTATAAGTTCCTCGGCTGGTCTGAAACTGAAGGCGGCGAAGTAGTAAAGAGCGTTAACATGACTTCTGCTAAGACAGTATATGCAATTTGGGAACTCGCTGACAGCTGGTCGTTCGATAACGACGGTGACCTTGAAGGTATCGGCGTTGCAGGCTTTAACACTAAGGTTGAAGGCGGCGTAATGTCAACTATTTCCTATGACGGTCAGGCAGTCGGCTTCTCCGATGCAACACTTATACTTGATGCGTCTAAGTACAGTGCATTCAAGACAAACATCTCAATGTCTACCGTAAACAGCGGCGACTACTTCACTCTTACAATCACAACAGATGAAGGCAACAAGACATTTACCGCTGAAACACTTGTAGGTGCAAATGACTACACATTTGACCTTTCTGAAGTAACAGGCACAATCACAGGCTTCAGCCTCTACACAAGCAACAGCGCAGACGGTGTTGGCATGACAGTTGATTATGCAAAGTTTGTTGAAGCTGCATCAAGAGGCGAAGAAGTATATGATAGCCTTGACGTTAATTCCTACACAACACTCGATGCAAGCAACAATCTTATCACTGTAAATAATCTTACAGTAAACAGCACACTCGTTCTCGAACCTGGTTCTTACGTATTTGAAAACGTAAGCGGCACAGGTAAGATTGAGGCATCCGTTAACGCAAATGTGCTCATAAAGAATGGCACAAAGCCAACAGGCTACGTTGAAATCGAAATCGGTGCTAAGGCTGAAAATGCTATCAGATACGCAGAAGTTGACGGTGCTCAGTACAGAATTTACGAAGAAGAAGGCAACACCAAGTACGGTATGATTCTCGGTGATGAAAGCAAGCTTCTTGAAATTACATCTGTTGGTTCTGAAACAGCTTCCAAGTACTATCTTGTAAAGGACGGTGCAGGCTCTGAAATTTCTATGGGCACATATGCTAATAAGGCAGATGAAAAGACCATCAGAAATGATGAAGTGACAAGTAACAGGACTGGTGCAAGATTTGCAGCGAGCGTTTCTAAGAACTTTGAAAACGTATCCGGTATCACAATCACAGAACACGGCTTTATTGTTGGTCTTGAAGAAACAATCAATGCCAACGGCGGTCAGCTCAACTTTGACCTCAAGAATGAAGCTTTTAACGACGGCAGAGGCGCTTATGTTTCCGGAAAAGCATTTGTTAGAGATGAGTATAACATGATAGCAAATCATGACTCTTATGCTTCTGACAGTGCATATGTATTTGCAGCTATCCTTGTTGGTGCACCTGAAGCTCAGTACAACAAGAGACTTGTTATCAAGACATATACAAAGCTTACAATTAACGAAGAAGAATTTGTTGTATACGGTCAGCCCATGGTAGAAAGCTTCTACTCACTTGCTGCAAAGCTTAAGGGCGATACAACTCTTCCCGAAAACGTTCAGACTATTATCAACGGAATCGTTGAAAATGGCGAAAACTTCGGCAATGAAGAGGCACTTCCCGGTGACGACCTCTGGAGCTAACCCAAAACAATTAAAACACAAAGTTTTGCACACCCGATTTTCGGGTGTGCTTTTTTGTGCATAGTAAATAAAAATGTATACGGAAATTCTAAGGTTTAAAACAGGATAAATGGCGAAAAATACATAAAAAGTTAATAATTTTCGCCTATAATATAAACGTATATTTTTATTTAAATTCAGAAGGAGAAGAATTTTATGAAAAAGCTTTTAAGTGTACTCCTTGCACTTGTCATAGTGTTTTCAACCGTGGCTTTTGCAATTCCTTCTGTTGTTACCGTTAAGGATACAGCAGAGGAAACAGTTGTAGTACAAGACGAAAATCCTGCCGACCTTATGGGTATAGGCTATAAGGTTCAGCGTGGTATTAACATGCTTACAGGCACAAAGGATGCCCTCACAGGTGAAAACTATGCCATCTACGGCGGCATTTTCAATACTGCTTACGCTGATACAAAAATAAGTGCAAGCGTTAACCCTAAGGACAGCACAGATAAGGTTTTTGTATTTAATATTCCGAGTCCTGCGGCACAAGGCAGAGGCGACTATGTAAACTTCAGCGTTCAGTTCGGACCGTACTCTAACGGTGCATGGGCAAATCTTAGCAACTATATGTCCCACAAATATATGTATGTTTCTTTTGATGTAATGAAGGAAGTTGTTGATGCTTCTGCAGGATATACTGCAGGGGATTCCTTCTGGATTATGAACTCTAATGTTACAAGCGGCAACAACTCATTCCTTACTCCCAAGAATGTTACTCCCACAGCGGGCTGGCAGCATTTCAGTAAGGTTTGTAACCTCATGCTTACAAATCAGGAAGAAGGTACATCTACAGGCAGAGAAGACCCTAACCAGATTATCTTCCATATGTATGTAGACAATGCAAATAAAACAGATGTAAACTTCTATTTCGATAATATGATTATCGCTCCTGCTTATAAGGTTACATATTATAATAAGGCAGGTGATACGGTTGTTAAGGAAGATTATATTGCTCAGGATGCAAGCGGAAATCTTCTTACATCCTTCATGCCTCAGGGTATAGTTGCAGGCAGAGCTTCCTATAGCGGATGGTCTGCTGCTAAGGGCGGTACACCCATTACTGAAGCGATTGTACTTGATGAAAATAATAATTCCGATATCGTTCTCTATGCTACACAGGAATTGGACGCATTCGACAATGCAACACTTTCTTCTGATGCAAAGCTCGATAAGCTCGGTGCAACAGCAACTGTTACAGCTAATCTTGTTGGTAATCCCGATGTTAATGCAGACTATGTAACATGGTCTTCAAGCAATGAATCGGCTATTACCGTTGTAAATAACAAGGACGGTAAGACAGCAACACTTAAGGCTGTTGGTGAAGGTAAATCCACAATATCATATACTTATCAGTATGCAACGGGTTCATATGCGACCGTTACACAGGAATTTGAAGTGGCAGTTGGTGCAAAGACAGAATTCTCAGGTCTTAACACAGACGTTTACGAATATATCACATTGAATGTGACAAACAGCGGTGCCGAAAGCAATGTAACTGTTTTCTATTCAACAGATAAAGATGTAGGCACAAAGGAAATTAAAGTTCCGGCAAACGTTACAGGCTACGATGTATACGCAGATATGACTAAGGAATCTGCATGGAACGGCACAATTTCAAACATTTCCGTTTCCGAAGGCAGCGGCGTAACCGTTAATAACACAAAGCTTTGGGCAACTCTCAACACAGACCTTGCTCTTAAGTTCAATACAGAATCCACATTTATCGGTACTCCCAATTCTTCACTCAATATCGCAGCTTTGGTTGACTGCGACCTTGAAGGCGTATACGATAAGACATATACATGGACAACAAATATTACAAATAATTGTGCTGTTGTTACAGAACAGGCTGACGGCTCACTTACAATCTCGGCAGGTGAAAATGCAGACGGCTTTGTAACGGTTACGGCTACAAGTAACGATACAAGTAAAAACGTTTCAATCACAAGAAGAATATTCGTAAAGACAGGTGTTGATGACGGCTCTAAGGCCATTGCTTATACATGGAACTTCGACGATACAGCCGGCACAAAGAACTGGTATAACGGCGGCGGACACCACGCACAGTCCAAGGTTGAAAACGGCACCCTTACTCTTGTAAGAACAGCTGCTAAGCTTTCGGGTGCTTCTTCAACAAGCCTTGTTACAGTATCAAGTACAACAGGCGGTTATTCTCTTACTGCCAAATCATCGGGTTCCTATGCGGAATCGGGACAGAATTCTGTAGAGTTCTCCATGACAGATTATCCCTATTTCTGTTTCAAGGCAAAGACAACAAATCCCGGAACATATAACATTAAGGGTTATTTCACGGCGGACGGTGTTTCTCATGCAGAGAGCAGAGCAAGGACAGCTGATTTTGAGTTAACAGACGAGTATCAGCTCTTTGTATTTGATCTTACTTCTATAGCAAATTCCTCGGAGCTTAAGGGTAAGAATTACGGCGGTATTATGCTTGTTAACCAGACAAATTCCGTAATTGATGCTTCCACAATTAATTCTTCAAATGTAGCATCTTCTCCTCTTACATATTCTTCATATAATCCCGTTATTATTGACGAAGTGTTCTTTGCCAACTATGATGCTTCAAACACTCTTGAAGTAGGTCTTGACCTCACTGCAGACAAGTATTCTATTAACGGTGAAGGCACATTTACACTTACTTCCGAGTTATTCTCCAATAAGGCAATCACAAACACAAATGTTGTTTACTCTGCTGACAGCAATATCGTAACAGTATTCAACAACGGTGACGGAACAGCAACCGTAACACCCGTCGGAAACGGTACAGTTACAATCACGGCAAAGTCTGTACTTGATGAATCGGCTACAGATTCTGTTACACTCACAATAAGCGGTGTTCAGACAAAGCTCGTAGCATATGACCTTTCCATGGTGTCTCTCGGTAACTCCTACCTCTGCCATAACTATGCAGAGTGGTTTGACTTGTCAAAATACAACGGTTGGATTGATGAAACAGACGTTGTCCGCGGTATGGCTGCTTCCGAGCCCGACCTCGACTATTATGGCAGAATCCAGTATTATATCAATAATAATTTCAACTGCTCGCTTAAGGCAAACAGATTTGCAAATAACCTTATCGAAATTGCCTGGAAGAAGGGTCTTGCAGATCAAAGTGATACTTCAAACCACGAAAACTTTGACTATACAAAGGCAAAGAATGCAATCCTTGATGCAATGACAGCGCAGCTCAAGTACATTCAGGATGAACAGACAAACATTATTACAATCCAGCTTGCAGAAAACGCGCAGTTCGGCAACTACGGTGAAATTGCTTCCTTCTTCTATGATACAGTGTTCTCTGCCATTGATGAGGTAAGACCGGCTGAGTCCGTAGTAGTAGTAATTACGCCCTTTGGTTCCAATGCGGCTACAAATGCAGAAATTTCAAAGGCTCTGGAATACGGCTTCTGTGTTGCTAACTGTACAGATATGACAGATAGCAAGTGGAAAGCGTTTGATCAGTATCCAAACTTCAATAACCCCAACTCCTCCAGCGACTTCCGTTCTCACCCCGGTGACCTCGGTATGGACGAAATAGGTAAGCGTGTATTTGCACAGCTTGAAACAGCAATTCCTGCAACAATTCCTGCAAGCTACATCTACGTTCCCGATTCCATTTCCATTACAGGCGGAAATGCTATCACAGAGGATAAGGGCACACTTCAGCTCGGTGTTGAGGTAACTCCTGCTGAAAACTCCACAGACAGCGTATTCTGGTCTGTTGATAACCAGAACATTGCAACGATTGATGAAAACGGTGTTCTTACGGCAGTAAATAACGGAACAGTAAATGTAACGGCAACGTGTGCATACGATGAAAGAGTCAAGGCAACACTTGCAGTTACAGTTTCAGGTCAGGTTCCCGCGTATACTGTTACATATGCGGCAGGTACAACCGATACAGTAACAAATCTTCCCGCAGCAGATGCTTACGCAAAGGGTACATATACTCTCAGCACTTCTGCTCCCGAAAGAAACGGTTATAAATTCCTCGGCTGGTCACTCACAGAAGGCGGCACACCCGTCAAGACTGTTGAGATGACAGAAAATAAGACGGTTTATGCCACATGGACACTTGCTTACGAATGGAACTTTGATACAGAAGGCGACCTTGAAGGCATCAGCCTCGGCGGCTTCCATACATACGTAAGATACGAAGAACTGCCCGCAATGGTAGTAGGTACTGTAACCTCCTACGGCGATGGTGTAACAGTATTTGATAATACACTTCTTCTCGATTCTGCTTCGTATAACGAATTTGTTGTCAGACTTCAGCCCACTCAGGCAACCTCCACAGATACTCTTGACCTTACCGTTACAAGTACAGACGGCACATATAACTATTCAGTACCCATGATAAAGACATCCATGGAAGAATATAAATTTGATCTTTCGGATGTTACAGGCACAATTACAGGCTTCCTTTTAAAGCCCAGCGTAATTGAACTTTCGCTTTATATTGACTACATGAAGTTCCAGAAGGGCAAGATAAAAATTGTTGAAGATACGGTAGTTGATTCTCTTACAATAACAAAAGATACAACAATTGCAGCAGGTGACTATACATACACAGTATTAGGCTCTGTTTCTGTTCCCGAAGGTAAGACGCTTTATCTTGAAGCTGGTACCTATAACTTTGCAGGAGACCTTACAGGTAATGTTGTGGCATCTCCCAACGCAAATGTCGTTGTATACGGCGAAAACAAGCCCAAAGGTTATGTTGAAATCGACCTTGGTCAGAATAACGGCACAAGATATGCAGAGGTTGACGGTATTCAGCTTCCCATCAAGGAAAACTCAAGCTACCTTTACGGTGTAATCACAGACAAGAATCTTCTTGTTCAGATTGTCGAAAAGGGCGGTGCAAGCCTTGCATCGGAAGTGGTGACTGAGGATGTTTCCACAGAATACTATCATGTGAATGCTGCAGATGAAACCTATGAGCTGCTTCCCATGAGTAATTACATGATGAATGTTGAAGGTCAGGATTTGAGAGCCCCTGATGAAAAGATTAATCAGATGGGTGTAAGATTCAAGGCACAGGTGTCAGCTGCTTCCAAGAATGAAACAGTATATACAATAACAGAATACGGCTATATCATCGGTCTTGAGGAAACAATTAATGCAAACGGCGGTCAGCTTAATTTTGAACTTGAAAACAAAGCTGATTCAAAACTTGCGTATGTTTACGGCAAGGCGTATGTGAAGGGCGAATTTGATAAGATATATGACAGCTCGAATGACGACTATTATGTATTTGCAGGCGTTCTTCACGGTGCACCCAAAGGTAAGTACGATACAAATATTGTTGCAAAGACATACACCAAGGTTACTGTAGGTACAGATAATTATGTAATCTATGGAGAACCCATGGTTGCAAACTTTGTTGAACTTGCTCTTGCACTTAAGGGTGATGAAACTCTTCCCGAAGACTTGAAGTCGGTTGTGGATGAGGTTATTGATGATACACTCGGCAATGATTCCGGTTTTGACTGGGGCGAACTTTAATTAAATAACTGAGTTTTTTGTCCGCATCGAAAGATGCGGACGTTTTTTTGTTTTAGCTTTACAAAATGATTACTGAGTGATATAATGAAAAAAAGAAAGGGGATATAATGATGAAGAAAATAGTTGCTCTTATGCTTGCTTTGTTGACGGCGTTGACAATGGCTTCATGTAAAAAAGAGGAAAAGAAGCCTCAGGCACCTGCACCTGTAGCTGATGAGGTTAAGGAAGAACAGGTTGAGCAGAAGGTTGAGATTAAAAACATTATTTTTCTCATACCCGACGGCGCAGGATACGGCTCGTTCGACTTTGCAAATGATGTAAAAGCTGAAGGAGGCTTCAACTCCCAAAAATATCCCAATAAAACATATACAAGTTTTAGTGCCATGTCTATGAAAAAATACCTTGCAGGCAGTATTATGACTCTCAACTGCAACGGAGACATCACAGACTCTGCTGCAGCGGGTACGGCACTGTCTTCGGGATATAAAACAATAAACCAATATGTCGGTGTTGATAAAACCGGCAAACCCCGTGCTACAATCCTTGAGGCTGCACAGACAAAAGGTATGGCAACAGGTCTTGTAGCTACATATGAGTGGATGCATGCAACACCTGCTGCGTTTTCTTCACATGTCATAAATCGAAACGATTATAAGAATATTTATGAGCAGATTGAAAACCAAAATATAGATGTTGTGCTCGGATCAGGTTACGGTGCAGTTTCTTCGTATGCAACAATAGATAACGCAGTCGAAAACGGATATACTGTCGTAACAACAAGAGAAGACCTTGAAAGTGTTAAGCCCGGCGACAGAATTTGGGGAAACTGTACAAATAACAGTTCTCCCTATGATATTAATCTTACCGCCGAACAGCCCACTCTTGCACAGATGACAAAGGCGGCAATAACGGCACTTTCGGACGATGAAGACGGCTTTTTCCTTATGGTTGAAGGCTCAAAGGTGGATACCGGCGGACATGCAAATGATGCAGTTGTTGTGGCAAGTGAATATCTTGCATTTGATGCTGCATTCAAGGTGGCGGTTGATTTTGCCAAAAAAAGAAATGATACAGTTGTAATAGCGGCACCCGACCACGATACAGGCGGGCTCAAATACTCGGAAATTGAAGACATTATGTCTGTTGTGAATGAAGTACGCTCAGGTACCGATTCGGATGTTATAAAATGGGAGTCAGGAAGCCATACTGCTCAGAATGTCGGTGTATGGATTTATGTTCCCGAAGGAACACCCTTTATTGAAGGGCTCAATTCGACTGTGGGCGACACACCCGAAACAAGAGAAAACTATGTTGTGGAAAATTCCACATTATCACCGTATCTTGCATCACTTTTGGGTGTCAATCTTGATGAGGTCTCAAAAGAACTTTTTGTTGATGTAACTGATATAGGCAGATATTCTTCAGATTCGGGCAAATTCTCGTTTAATAACGGTAATAAGTATGTATACCGTAATTCCGATGAATACTATAAAGACGGAGAGAAAATAAGCACGAACGGCAAGGTTGCCGTGGAAGTTGCGGGAAGATTCTATGTTCCTTCCGAAATGATAGATGAAGATGACTGGAATTATCTTTCCGAAGAAGGTTCGTCTGAAATGGGCGGTTCGGGTACTGCAGATGACCCGTTTATAATTGATGAGGCATGGGACTTTATTGAATTTACCGAACGTGTTGCCGGAGGAGAAACCTATGAAGGAAAGTATTTTCTCCAGGTGAGTGACATTGATTTGACAAAACGAACAGATTTCAAGGGTGCAGGTGCCGAATGTCAGTTTGCAGGTATGTATAACGGTAACGGTAAAACAATTTCTGTAGACCTTGTTGCTGAAAACGATGAGTGTGTATTCCCCGAAATTGCAGGTACTTTAATAAATGTGCATGTCGACGGTAAAATCAAGTCTGAAAATGCGTCAGGGAATGCTGTTACAGGCGGTATTGCAAGAAGCGTTGCGGCTTCGGGTGAAATACTTAACTGTTCGTCCGATGTTGAAATTTCAGGTTGCAATGTATACGGTATTGTCGGCACAAATAATGGCTATGTTGGTATGTGCTATTTTGGCGGAACTCTTGAAGGAACAGGCGATGTTTTTGTAATATCGTCAAATTCTGACGGCGGTGTCATTGAAAAATGCTACTATTCCGATTCTTTGAGTGCTTACGGGCAGGATGGAGCAGAAGCGGTAACGACTGAGCTTGCACAGACAACTGTGGAAATACTTAATGGTGGAAGAACTGCACTTGTAGCAGCATCAGGTGAAGATAAAATGTGTTTGTGGAGAGTCTCGGAAGAAGACGGAATGCCTGAAATGTATATGCCGGCACCCAGGGTTACCGATGTTGTTGTAACACCTTCCTCGGCAACCGTAAATAGGGGCGACGGACTTCAGCTTTCGGCTGTTGTACAGGGTGAATACGGACCGTCACAACAGGTAATCTGGTCATTGGAATCCTCGGCAGGCGGTTCTGAATCTGTTGTGTATGAAGACGGATATCTTTATGTGGACGTAAATGAATCGGCTCAAAGCCTGACTGTTATGGCAAAATCCGCAACCGACGGAAGTGTAACAGGTATTTGTACCGTTACTGTAGGAGAAACGGTGCTTTCAGAAGCCGACGGTACAAGAGCAAGACCTTACCTTATAAATAACGAACAGGATTTCCTTGCTTTTACAAACGAAATAATTTCGGGAGACAGCAAGTCAGGTCTTTATTACAGACAGACAAAGGACCTTGATATGTCGGCTGTTCCCGAGTATAACGGCATTCAAAGTACCCACTCCTTCAACGGTATTTATGACGGAAAAGGTTATACAATTAAAGTTGCGATTGAATCCGAAAGCGATAACAGTCTGTTCGGCTCGTGCAGAGGTATGATTATGAATGTAAGAACCGAAGGTACAGTTGTAGGAACGGCAAATCCCGCCGGTATATGCAGAGCAGTCAGGGATAACGGAATTGTTGTCAATTGCATATCCGACTGTGATATCACGGGCGGAACGGAAGCATCGGGTATTGTACGATCCAATTATCACCTTGTGGCAAATACCTTCTTTACGGGTAAATTGTCTTCACCGGCACCGCATCTTACATGCTGTGTTCAGGAAAATGCCGAGGTTTATAATAACTGTGCAATTGAAACAGCCTCATATATAAACGGAACGGAGACTGTTTATTCAGAGGATGATTATTCGCCGGAAACTGTTGTTGCAAAGATGAATCAGGGCAGGGTAAAGGCGAGTATGATGGCAGGTGTACCTGTTTCGTCACTTAATGAGTGGAATGCTGATGGAAACGGAAAGCTTGATTTTGTAAAATAAATAAAATCCCGCACGCTGAGGTGCGGGATTTTTTTGTATAAATTTCAAGAGCATAAGAACCATAAAAGTGCTAAAAAAATATGAAAAATGGATATTTACATATTGTGCAAATTGTGATACAATGATAGTAATTAAAATTGTGACTTTTTAACAAAGTTCATAAAAAAGGAGAATGCTTTATGAAAACCAGAGCTCTCAAAATAGTATCATTTCTTCTGGTAATCTGTATGATTTGCATGGGCATGCCCATGACGGCTTTTGCGGTACCTTCTGCTGTAACTGTTGTTGAATCAGCACAGGAAGTGACGGCAAACGATTCCGAAGAAATTGCTACCGGAGAAGCTGCGGCAGAGACGACACCGCAGATCAAAAACATTATTTACCTCATTCCCGACGGTGCCGGATACGGTTCTTTGGATTTTTCCAATGACGTAAAGCAGGCAGGCGGTTTTGATGATGCGAAATTCCCCTATAAGACACCTGTAGACGATAGTCCCATGACACTTTTTGACTATCACGCAGGCTCTATGGTTACGCTCAATATTTATAATGCCATGACAGACTCGGCTGCTGCCGGCACTGCTCTTTCGACGGGTTATAGGACAGTCAATAACTATCTCGGTCTTGACAGAAGAAAGATGCCCCATGCAAACCTTACTGAAGCTGCTCAGTCGGTAGGTAAGGCGACGGGTCTTGTTTCTACATATGAATGGCCTCATGCAACACCTGCTTCCTTTGCAGCTCATGCAATTCAGAGAACAGACTATGCTGATTTCTACCGTCAGATTGAAAACAAGAATCTTCAGGTAGTTCTCGGTAATGGCTACGGCTCTGTTGCGGCCTACGGTGCTACAATGCAGACGGCTATTGATAACGGTTATACAATCGTTAAGACAAAGGCAGAGATGGCGGCTGTACAGCCCGGTGATAAAATCTGGGGTAATGTATGCGAAACAAGCTTTGACTTTGATATTTATAACGGTGCGGATACATCCACTCTTGCCGAAATGACACAGGCGGCGATCACCGCACTTTCCGGTGATGAAGACGGCTTCTTCCTTATGGTAGAAGGTTCAAAAGTTGATACAGGCGGACACTCCAACAACACAGCACAGATGTCCTCCGACTATATTGCATTTGATGAAGCTTTCAAGGTTGCGGTAGAATTTGCAAAGTCTAGAACTGATACGGTTGTAGTTGCAGTTCCCGACCACGATACAGGCGGTCTTTACTATGATACACTTGTTGCTTCCAGTAATCTTGCTACAGCAGTCGCCGAAACACAGCAGGGTAACAACTCTACTCTTGTTACTTGGGAATCCGGCTCTCATACAACACAGGAAGTTCCTTTCTGGTGCTACTATCCCGAAGGAATTACAGGTATTGAAGGTGCGGCAGAACCCGGTCGTGACTACTATGTTGATGAAAACGGCAACAAGAACCCTGTAAGAACAGAAAACGTAATTGATAACACGGATATTGCTCCCTGGTGTGCTTCTTTAATGGGCGTTGACCTTGATGAGCTTACAAATAACCTTTTCGTAAATGTTACCGATATCGGTCTTTACGATGCGGCAACACAGAAGTTCACCTTTAATAACGGCGATAAGTACGCATATAAGGATCAGGCTGTTTACTATGAAAACGGCGTAAAGAAAGATATGTTCGGTCAGATGATTGTTATTGAGGAAACAGTTTATGTTCCCCGTGAAATCATCGACGAAGAAGACTGGAACTATGTAACGGAAGACTTTGACGGCGTTACGGGTGCAGGTACTGAATCCGACCCATATGTTATCGACGATGCTTGGGACTTTATGGAGTTTACCAATAATGTTGTCGCCGGTGACAGCTATGAAGGCAAGTATATCATTCAGGGTGCCGATATTGACCTTTCCAATAAGAACACATACACAGGTATGGGTACAGCTACCTTCAAGGGTAACTATGACGGTAGAGGTTATACATTGAATGTTGCAATTTCCGCAACAGGAAGTAATGCCGCAACAGTCTTTGGCGTAAATGAAGGAAGAATTATGAATGTCGGTATAACCGGTTCTCTCAGCGCTGAAAATGCACACGCTGCATCTTTTGTTTACAGAAACGGCTACGGAACAATACTTAACTGTTATTCCCTTGCCAATGTTACAACTTCCGGCGACGGATATTCTAATGGTCTTATTTTCCAGAACTATGCTTCCATAAATAACTGCTATTTCGGCGGTACTGCAAAGACTGCCTCCACAAGCTGTAACAGTGAGGGCGAGTTCCTTAATGTATACTATGTTGAAACAGCAGGTTCTCAGATAAATAACGGCACAGGCGTTTCGGCAGAGGTTGCAAAGACAACACTTGCAGATACACTTAATTCCAAGCTTGATGAGCTTATTTCCACCTACGGTCTCGGTGAAGATGCTCTTAATAAGTGGACATATATTGGCGGTATTGACTATCCTGTTCTCAAGGTAAAGACACCTGAAGTAACGGGTATTACGGTAACTCCAACAGCGGCAACCGTAAAACGCGGCGAATCCACAACACTCAAACCTACCGTTCTCGGTATCTACAATCCTCCGCAGGATGTTGTATGGAATGTAAGCCCCGCAGCCACAAGTAAGGAGACAAAGTTCTATGAAGACGGCTTCTTCAAGATTGGTGCTGATGAAACTGTTTCTCAGTTCACAATTCAGGTTAAGGCTGCATACGGCGGTGCATATACAGCAACTGCTGTTGTAACTGTTGACCTTGCATCTGACCCCGTAGTTAAGGAAGACGGTTCAAGAACTCATCCTTACCTTATTGAAACAGAAGAAGACTTTATCGAATTTACAGAAAATGTAAACAGCGGTAACCAGTACAGTAATAAATACTTAAAGCAGACAAGAGACCTTGACCTTGACGGCTATGACGAATATAAGGGCAGATACACAGAAACCTACTTTACAGGTATTTACGACGGAGACGGTCATACAATCAATGTAAATATTTATGTTGAACGTGATGAAGATAAGCAGTATGATGATATTTGTCTCTTTGGTTATATTTCAAGTGCAAGAATTTTGAATCTTGGTGTAACAGGTTCAATCAAGGCACCGGGTTACGTTTCAACATTTGCAAGAAATATGTCTTCGGCTTCACTTATTGCAAACTGCTGGAGTACAGTTCATGTAGAATCAATAGCCAAGGGCTTCGGCACACATCCCGGTAACGATGCTTCCGGCTTTGTACGTTCACCCTACGGCGGTGCATTTGTAAACAGCTACTTTGCAGGTGAGCTTATTTCTCCCGGCGGAACATCTCATCCTCTCGGCGGTTCGGGTTCGGATTATAAGGCAGTTTACTATAACTGTGCATATCTCGGACAGGTTTCTTTTGATGATGAAGAACAGGCGGAAATTACAGAAGAAGAACTCGAAGGTCTTGCATATAAGTTCAATGCAGGCATAGCAGAGTCGGCAAAGGTTGCAACAAGCTCCAACTCCAAGGGTTATGTTTATGTTCCTGCAATGTTCCGTGAATGGTTCGATGAAATCGGCGGTCCAAGACACGGTGCAAGAGATGATGCGGCACGTTTCAATAAAGAATTCAGCGGGGATAAATCCTTTGAAGAAGTTGTAATCGGTTCTGATGTTGAAATCAAGGCAAACGGCAATGTGATTTCAATCGACAGCCTTACTGTTAAGGAAGACTCGGCTCTCCACCTTGGACAGGGTACATATGTACTCGGAGATGTTACAGGTACAGTAACAGCATCTCCAAATGCAAACGTACTTGTTACAGGCGCAAATAAGCCCGAGGGGTATGTTGAACTTGATATCGGTACAGCTTCAGGTTCAAGATATGCCGAGGTTAACGGCTATCAGTACGATATCGTTGAAAACAGCGGTAAGTACGGTGTGATTACCGACAAGAATATGCTTATTCAGGTTGTTGAAAAGCCTGAGGCTTCACTCTTTGCCGAAGAAGAATATGAAACAACAGGTACAAAGTACTATTATGTTGATGCTGAAAACGGCACATCCACTGAGCTTACATCACTTGATGGCTATATGGCAAACTACAACAAGTATTCTATAAGAATGCCCGACCAAAGATTGAGTAATACGGCACTTCGTTTCAGAGCTCAGATTTCAAAGACATCAAAAGATGAAACTGACGAGTATGTAATTGATGAATACGGTTATATTATTACTCTTGAAGAAAAGCTCAGTAATAACGACTATTCACAGCTCAACTTTGACTTTACAATTCCCGGTAAGACAGCATACGTATACGGTGCTGCATATGTAAAGGGAAGCGTAGATAAAGTGTATGGACAAGATGATGAAGTAGCTGAGTTTGCAGCTGCATTCCATGGTATTCCTACATTGGCATACGGTAAGAGAATTGTCGCAAAGACATATACAAAGGTAACTGTAAACGGCGAACAGTTTGTACTTTACGGTGAACCTATGGTAACAAGTGCTTATTCTGTTGCCAAGGAACTCGTAGACAGCGGCTCTGTTTCCGAAAGCGATGAAACTTATGGCTGCATCAAAGATATTATTGATGCAACTACAGATGAAGGCTTCGGTAATGAAGCGGGCGGCGATACAGGAGACCTTTGGAACTGATATAGTCAGAATTAAAATTTTCCGCACTCACACGGTGGGTGCGGAGTTTTTTTGCAGATTATTGTAAATAAATAAGATAAATACTTGCAAAATTCGTAGAAAGATGATATGATAATTTTGTATACTTATGGATAATGGATAAAAATGCTGATTAAAGGAGAAAACAAGGGATGAATAACGGTTTAAAGCCGTCAAAGGTAACAGTAAACATTGAAACAATGCCGTATTTTTCGGCATCAATAGCGGATATGCGCATATCACCCGTAATAAGGTTGGTACTGGGCACGCCGGAGGCTGCAAAAAGCGGCAGACTTGAAATCAGTATAGTTGGTAAATGCAGGGATGTTGAATTTATACGCCGTGCAGATTTTGTCAAGGAAAATTTTAATACAGAGTCTTATAATTTAAAGAATACTCTTTCCTGTAATATCGATTTTGACTTTGACAGCTTTGAATATGACAATGCTTTTCTTAACAGCCTTGAAGAAGAAACAATGGCTGAAATCTATGTTCTCGTAAACTATTGCGGAACAGAATATGTTACCAAATCCCATATATCCCTTTTGCCTGCCGATACATGGCTCGGACTTGACGGTGAGCCCTCCGTTATTGCTTCTTTTGTAAAAGAAGATGAAACTGTATGCGGCATATGTGACTCCTTGTGTGAAGATGAAAAAATCAGCTATAGCGTAAATTCCAAAAAGACCATAACAGCAGCAATCAAAGAGCTTTATAAAAGACTCAAAAATTGTAATATTATTTATACGCGTCCTGTCGGCTATGCTGCCAATGTCAAGCAGCAGATAAGAAGTGCAGATGTGATTTTCGGTGGCAGCAGCGTGCTTGCCACACCCCTTGAAATTGCAACCGTGTTTTCTTCATGCGCAAGAAAAATCGGTTTCGACACCTCACTTTTGTTTGTCAGAGGAAAAAAAGGTGAAATCTCGGTGCTTTGCGGCATTTACTTGGTAAAGAGCCCTGTAAATGTTCCTGTTTATGAAGATGCAGAAAGAATTAAGGCTATGCTTGACGCAGGTGACATGCTTGTTGTTGACCCGTCTGTTTTTGCTGCAGCACAGAACACGTCTCTTGTAATGGCGCTTGAACAGGCAGCAGAGTATTTTACAAAGAATCTCAGCAGCCTTGTATGCATGGTTGATATAGAATGTGCTAAAAGAAGCACCGGCGAAGCCGCTTATGACGAATTGGCATCACTTCCCGTAAAAAACGCCATGGCAAGAGTATACTCGTCTCTTGTGTCTGCACCCGTGATGCAGGTGCTTTCAGGTAAAAAGCGTGAAGAAATAGAAGAGATTCCGCTTTTGCTGGCTGATTTTGATTCGGTATTCAGAAACAATAATGACAGATTCAAACTTTTGCCGCTTGATTTTAATGTTGACCTTACCGATTTTGCGGCGATTGATAAAGATTTTTCTTCCATACTTACAATGTCATCACCCAAGGCGGGACAGCATTTCAGTCAAAATGAACTTGTAAGAATAAGAGAAAGATTTTCAAGACTCAAGGAAAAGATTACCCGTGACGGTGAAATTACCACATCCTATTCCGAAGAGACGCTTTACAGATACGCGTCTGCCATGACCTTTGGCAAAAATAAAAGAGAACCTTATTTTGCCTTCGGATATGTAAAAATAACCGATAAGCTTACTGAAAGTGTAAGCTTTGCTCCTATTTGCCTTGTCAGGGCAAACCTTGAGTATGAAAACGGTAACTTCTATGTAAATCAGATTGGTAACCCCATTGTCAATAAGGTGTTTATAAGAAATGCATTAAAGGATTCTGCACTTGGCTATGATTCCTTTATGAAATCTCTAATGCCAACCGATAAAACAGAAATATTCGACATGTTTGAAAATATCCGTGTTGCACTTATGGAAACGGACGACAGACATGTTTATGAAATAGTAAGGGAAGCACATATCGTAAATTTAGAAATTGATGACTATGTGCTCTGGTCAAATCTTGCACTTCTCAGAAAGAAGATGTCGGGCTCTGAAAATGTGTCCCGTGTGTTTGAGGATAAATTTGCTCAAGATGAGCAACTTGACCTTTCATATTCACCGTCAATGCCTTTGTATTCTCAGGCAATGAAGGCGGTAGTCAATGAAACAAGCATGGTTGTTGAGGGTGCGTTTACTGCCGAAAAAGAAAATGTGCTTGTTGCACAGGCAGCAAAGAATATATTTGCGGGAAAGAGCACACTTGTTGTCACCGATGACATGGAAATGTCGGAATATGTTTACGGCTTGCTTTGCGAAAAGAACTTTTCTGATGTTGCATTTGTGCTTGATGAAAGCGGAAAAGCGGAAGGTGCCGTAAAGAAAATTGCAGATAATATTGAAAAGTATAATAAGGAAGAAGATAACGGCATTGCTTTTGTAAATCCTGAGCTTTTGGAAGCAAATAAGGTTCTTCTTGATTATACAGACCGTATAAACAGAAAGCATAGCATGGGTATGTCGCTCAAGGAGGCGGAAATAGCATATCTTTCTGCAAGTGCAGGTACTGTTGAAAACGATGATATTCCCATTGATAAAAAGATTTTCGAGTATGCCGATGAAAGCAAGCTTGATAACATATTCGAAAGGGTAGGAGAGCTTATAACAATAGCGGGAAATCTCTGTAAAAAGAGTGGACTTCCCACACATACACCCCTTAAGAACCATCCTCTTTTCAATACAAATCCCCGTGATGATATTGATGAAGAAGTAAAGGCTCAAATCAGAACTGCAATAGAAAACACACTTCCCGTGCTTTCCGAATACAGAGATGTATTCCTTGATGTAAATGAAATACTCGGCTTTGATGAAAGAGACCTTGATTCCTTCTATAAGCTGGAAAAACTCAATGATTTGTATAAACTGGTTCTCACTGCAAGAGATATTGACATACCCGAAAAGTTTGTTGAAAGCGATATTGCAGATTTCTCAAAGAGTAAGCGTTTTGAAACAGAAAATAAAAAGCGTATGGAAGCAATCGAGTTTAAGCTCAATTTCTTCAGCCATGAAATTTTTGAAGATGTTGAAACACTTCTTCGAGGAGATGTTTATGACGAGGAAGAAGAAAAGGGCTTCCTCAAGAAGTTTATGCTTAAGAAAAACAGTCATGAAACGCTTATGCAGTACGTTATCCCCGAAAGAAAATCGGATTTTCAGCAGCATAAGATTTCTGACATATATAAGCTTTTGTATGAATATAAATCCTGCGTTGTTGCATTAAGACAAAGCGGAAACAATGTAAATGACGGTGAAGACAGCCTCAAGCTTGCAAAGGTATCCGAAAAGGCGGCATATATTGTCGGTGAAATAAGCTGTGCTTCAAGCGACAGAAAAAAACTTCTTTCCAATGTTTTCAGACTTATTTCGGTAATACCTGTAGACGCCGCTCTGGCAAGAAAGATAACGGTAGTAAGAGCAAGACTTGCTGAGCTTTATTCCGGAGAAAACAGCGTAACAAGCTTCCTGTCTGCTTCTATGGGTATAGATTTCAATAATCTTACCTTTGAAAACGGTATTCTCAGCTTTGACGGTATTGGAAAGTACCTTGAAGAAATCGAAAAGAAACTTGAACTTACCGAACTTTGGCTCATGTGGCTTAAAAAGGCAAATGAGGCAAGAGATTTTGTTCCTGGTTTTGTAAAATATCTTGAAGAATACGGTGCAGGCAAGAATGTTGACAGAATATTTGCCAAGAGCCTTCTTTCTCCCGTTGCGGAATGTGTCAGAAACGCAAGCTTTGACGGTTTTTCGACAGAAAAACTCGGAAAGGCAAAGGATAAATATATTTCTCTTCTTAAGAAGGCATGTGAAACGTCATATAATAATACCTTTGAGGCTTATAAGAAGTCTGTAAAGCATATGGCTGAAACCAATGTGGTAAAGGCTGAGGATTTTGCCAATGTTTCCTTCAAGGATTTGATGTCCGGTAATGCAGGACTTGTTCAGAAGGTTCTTCCTGTTGTTATAGTTACAAAGAATGTGCTTTCTGAGGTTATGCCCTTTGAAGCAAAGTTCGATACTGTATGTATAATTGACAATAAGGATAACGGCTTTTCAATGCTCCCATCCCTTGCTTACGGTACAAAGGGTGTTGTCTTTAATATGTCAAGAACCGAAAGAAGCAGCCTTTGCGAAAGATTTGCAAAGCATGTGCCTTGCTATGATGTTTGTACTATTACCGATAATAAAGATGCCTGCCTTTTTGCATGGCTCAATGAACTTGTTTTTGACAGTGACTGCATGGCCCCGGGCTTTAATGAAAAGAGCAATGTAGAGCTTGTTAGGATGAATGGCTCGTATGAACGGACAATCGGAAGGACAAATAAGACCGAGGCTGAACTTGCTATAGTCAAGGCAACGGGTCTTTTGCAGGATGAAACAAAGAATGTTGTTATTACTGCATTTACAAAGGAACAGTGCACATCAATTGAAAAGCTTGTTTATATACTCAGTAAAAAGAACAAAATTCTTGATAAGGCAAGAGGCGAAGGCAGAGTATCGGTATGTACGCCTGACAGACTCTATATGAAAAAGTATAATTGCCTTGTTGTATGTACATGCTTTGGTGCCGATAAGGACGGAAGAATCGGCTGGGATTTCGGTTACGGCTCTGTAAACGGAAATCAAACAATTCCCGAAGCATATATAAGCATTGCTGACAGACTTACTGAAAAGACATATATTCTTTCAAGCCTTAATGTCAAGGATGCAAGATTCATGAGACGTACAGGCAATAATACATCTGTGTTCAACAGCTTTTGTGAAATACTTGCCGACGGAAGGATTCCTCTGTGCATTGACCGTACAGAGCAAGTTAAAGAAGACAGCATTCTTTGCGATATTATTGCATGTATCGAACCCGGCAAATCCAGAGGCATGCTGTGTGAAGGCAAACACCCGATGAAGTTTGCACTTCGCGGTATACAGGATAATGATTTGTACATTCTTTGTGATAATGACATGGGTGTTTGTATGCATGACGAATTACTTATCAAGGAATACCTTGAAAGTGAAGGTAAGACGGTTACAACTCTTACACCAATGTCACTTGTAGGAGAAAAACTCTCTGAAACAATAAAGAGTCTTGTAGCCAAAACCGATAAATAACAGTGGGAGGAAATGGCGTTATGCCGACATTTTCCAAAAATTATATAGGTATAGATTTGGGTACTGCAAACACACTTGTGTGTACACCCGAAAAAGGCATAATTATAAGAGAACCGTCATATGTGGCATATGATATACGAACCGAGGAAATAATAGCTATTGGCAGCGGGGCAAAAAACCTTGTTGGCAAGACCCCTAATAATATATCGGTTGTCAGACCTCTTCGTGACGGGGTTATATCCGATTTTGAGCTTACCCTTGCCATGCTCAGCTATTTTGTGCGTCAGGCAATGAATAAGCTTTTGTTTGCACGGCCCAAGGTTGTTGTGTGTATTCCTTACGGTGTATCTCAGGTTGAACACAGTGCACTCGAAAATGCACTTTTTGAAGTGGGCGTATCGAGTGTTGCACTTGTTGAAGAACCGGTTGCTGCAGCAATCGGAGCAGGCCTTGCTTTTAAAAATCCGGTAGGAAATATGATTGTTGATATTGGCGGGGGTACAACCGAGGTTGCGGTGGTAACAGCGGGTGGAGTTGCCGTGTCGAAATCTCTGAGAGTTGCAGGGGATGAACTCAATGAAGCAATCGTTGAGTATATCAGAAAGAAATTCAATGTGGTTGTCGGTGAGATAACTGCTGAGGATATAAAAAAAGAAATAGGCTCTGCACATAAGAGCTCAGATGTGGGAATGCTTGAGGTAAGAGGCAGAAATCTTATAACGGGACTTCCGTCGGTATTCAATATATATTCGTCTGAAATCAGAGTTGCAATGAAGCCGGTGCTTAACCAGATTGTAGAGGTTATCAAATCAACACTTGAGATAACACCTCCCGAACTTTGTGCAGATATACATACAGGTGGCATTACAATCTCGGGCGGAGGAGCACTTCTTTCGGGTATGAGTACCCTCATAAGTGAAAACACTAAACTGGAGGTTTATATTGCAAGACGGCCTCTTGACTGTGTTATTGACGGTATTCATAAAATTATGACAAAGGAAGGCTATGAGTCTGTTTTGTCGGTTGCAAATCATAAAAAGTGATTAATAATAATTTATATAAAATGCGAGGTAAAAGGAAATGAAAGAAACACTTACATCACTTACATTCAAAAACGGTGATAATGAAGCAAAAAAGAGACCCGTTTTCTGTATCGTAATGGACGGTATCGGTCTTGGCAAGGATAATATATCCAATGCAATTAAAAATTCAAGAACACCTACTCTTGATATGCTTATGTCAAAGTACCCCACACTTAAGCTCAAGGCTCACGGTACAGCGGTAGGTCTTCCTTCCGATGATGACATGGGAAACAGTGAAGTCGGTCATAACGCAATCGGTGCCGGTCAGGTTTTTGCACAGGGCGCAAAGCTTGTTTCAAACTCTATTGAATCAGGACTTATGTTTAATTCAAATTCCTGGAAGGAAATCGCTTCCGTTAAAGATACAGGTAAGACACTTCACTTTATCGGTCTTTTCTCTGACGGTAATGTTCACTCTCATATCGATCACCTTAAGGCAATGCTCAGTCAGGCTAAGGTTGAAGGTATCAAGAATGTAAGAGTTCATATCCTCATCGACGGCAGAGATGTTGGCGAAACATCAGCTCTTGAATATATCAATCCCTTTGAAGAATTCCTTGCATCTCTTAACGGCGACGGCTTCGAAGCTAAAATTGCATCCGGCGGCGGCAGAATGAATATTACAATGGACAGATACGAAGCTGACTGGTCCATGGTAGAACGCGGCTGGAAGACACACGTACTCGGTGAAGGCAGACAGTTCTCGTCTGCAAAGGAAGCTGTTGAAACTTATAGAAGCGAACTCGGCTGTATCGACCAGGATCTTCCTCCTTTTGTTATTGCTGAAAACGGTACACCCGTCGGCACAATTGAAGACGGCGACAGCGTAGTATTCTATAACTTCAGAGGCGACAGAGCTATTGAAATTTCCAAGGCATTTGACGATAAGGACTTCGACAAGTTCGACAGAGTCAGAGTTCCTGCTGTTACCTATGCAGGCATGCTCGAATATGACGGCGACCTTCACATTCCTTCAAGATACCTCGTATCTCCTCCCGAAATCAAGGGTACAATGGGTGAATACCTTGCAAATACAGGCGTTACACAGTATGCCCTCAGTGAAACACAGAAGTTCGGTCATGTAACATACTTCTGGAACGGTAACAAGAGCGGTAAGTTTGATGAAAATACAGAAACTTACGAAGAAATTAAGTCTGACGTAATTCCCTTCGAACAGAGACCCTGGATGAAGTGTGCTGAAATTACAGACAGACTTATTGAAGTAGCAAATGAGGGCAAGTACAGATTTATGCGTGTAAACTTCCCCAACGGCGACATGGTCGGTCATACAGGTAACTACCTTGCAACAGTTGTTTCTGTTGAAGCACTCGACCTTCAGCTTGCAAGAATTTTGGAGGTTGTAGATAAGCTCGGCGGTGTAGCACTCATTACAGCCGACCACGGTAACGCAGATGAAATGTGCGAAATTGATAAGAAGACAGGAGAACCCAAGCTTGATAAAGAGGGCAATATGAAGTCCAAGACAAGCCATACATTAAATCCCGTTCCCTGTATTATCTACGATAATAAGTTTGCCGATAACTATAAGGTTATCGAAAAAGATACCTACGGTCTTTCCAATATCGCAGCAACTCTTGTTAATCTTATGGGTTACAAGGCTCCCGAAATTTGGGATGAAAGTATGATTGAAGTCCTCTAATTTATATAAAGGATGTGTAGTATGAAAAACATTATTAAGTTTTTTGCAGTTTCAATATTATTGTTTTCTCTTTCTGTAGTGGCTTTGGCTCTTCCGAGTGCCGTTGTTACTACAGACACGGCAGAAGAAATTGTTGCAAATGAAGGTTTTAACGCAAATCTTTCTGCAGACGGAACAGAGCAGTCGCCCTATGTAATTAGTTCGGCAATTGATTTTAACAATTTTGCAGGACTAATTAAAAGCAATAATGCCGTATACGGGACGAAGTATTATAAACTGACAAATAATATTGACTTCAAGGGCTACAGCCTTATACCTTTCGGAACAATGAACAGCCCCTTCAAGGGAACTCTTGACGGTAACGGATTTGCCTTGTTGAATACCCCCATTGCCGACACTGAGTATTCGGGTGTTATAGGTTATATTACTCAGGGTGCTGTTAAAAATCTTCGTGTATCCTATGCTGACACACAGAATCTCTCTAAGTTTTCAAAGCTTAAGTATTTTGGCGGTATAGTCGGTTACGGTAAGGTTGCATCTTCAAAGACAGTTGATATTATCGGCTGTGAAACCGAGGGAAATATATCTGTTAATACTTCGCAGGCTGCTTACTTTGGCGGCATTGTGGGTTATTTGAAATGTGAAAGCGGAAACGGCTATATAAATGACTGTGTTTCCAATATGCCTCTGAACATTACGGCAGACGGAAACGGATATGTTGGAGGTTTTGGCGGATATCTGTATTCCGGCTCAAATAAAGACTGCTATGTGACAAACTGTGTCAGCTTTGGTGATGTGTTTTTTGAGACAACGCTGAACGAAGCGACTGTTGGCGGTTTTGCGGCATATACCAATAAAGACGAGCCTGGTTGGTCAGGTTGGGCTGGAGAGGATGCTGAGCTTGCGGCATCATACAGCAATTTCCAGAATTGTGTTTCAATAGGCAGCGTCAGCGGTAAAGCCAAAAACGAGGCAGATGGCGGCGGATTTATCGGATATGCGGATGGCGATGGAACTCTGAGTGTTGTCGGCTGCTATAATAATAACGATTGTTCTGTCAGTCTTCAGGCAACGTCTGTCAATAATACAGAGATCGGAGAAGTAAAAACAACCGAAAAAGAAAACCTTCTCAAAAAAGAGTTTTATCAAAATCTTTCTTTTGACTTTGATAACAGCTGGTACTTTTCCTCGTCGGGACTTGGACTCAGAGGTGTGGCAAAGTCCCACGGTGCAGGTGAAACCCATAGCGAAAAGGACGTAAGACTTAATTCCAACCCTGGTCTTCGTTTCCGTGCAACAATTGAAGTTTTAAAGCGTGACTACTGCTTCGAATACGGTTTTATTATTGCAAAGAAAGACGAGCTTGGTACACAGGAACTGACTTTTGATTATACAGGTAGAAAAGTTTCCGGTGTTGCTTTTGACAGTACAACAGATAAGTTTGTTGACAAGGATGACACAACCCTTGTTATTTCGGGTGTTGTCACTAATATTCCCGAGGAACACTATGACGAAGTGCTTGTTGCACGTACATACGTTAAATTTATAAGCGGCGGCGAAACTGTAATTGTTTACAGCGATCCGCAGACCTCAAGTATCAATCTTTCGGCACAGACCGTAAGAGACAGCGAAAGCTATGAATATCTTACCGATGAGCAGAAGGAAATACTTGAATCAATGCTTCCCGAAGCATAAAGGGCATAATCAAAACTCCCGCAGATTTCTGCGGGAGTTTTTTGTTGTAAAAGGAAGGGCAGTTTACATGCTTTTTTTTGCGGTTTACTAAACTCTACACACATTCGGTTTACATTTTTTCCATTGTATGTTATACTAAACATGAAAACAACAAAAGGAGAATGCATATGGCAGCTAAACAGACAAATAAAACGATGGGTGAAATGATAAGCTTTCTTCGTAAGGAAAAAGGTATGACGCAAAAAGAAATTGCTGATAAGTTATTTATAACTGACAAAGCGGTTTCAAAATGGGAAAGGGATATATCATGCCCAGATACTGCTATAATGCCAAAACTTTGTGAGATACTCGGAGTTTCTGCTGAAGTGCTTTTGAGTTGCAAGTCTTCTCAGATTGAAAAGTGTTTTCAGAAATATTTTGTATTTAAAACCATACTCAAAGCAATTGCATTTTCCTTTGGAATTGTGACAGCAATTTTTGGGTTGCTGGGATTGATTCCTGAAAATGTTGGTTTTGCTTTTTTAGGTATAGGACTTGCCTGTATAGGTTTGCTTCTTTTGTTAATGGATTGATGTTTCAGGAAGGGCGTGCTACTATGAGAAAGCGGTTTTGTTATATTACGTTTGCAGTTGTTCTTGTTTTGTTTCTGTTCAGTGCCTGTAAATCGGATGTTGAAAATGAAAATTCAGATGATTTGAAAATTGATATAGACAACACAAATGAAGAATCGATTAGTTTGGAAATTGATGTGGATAATAACGATGAAAACGCAGAAGATGTTTACAAAACCAACACAGTTAATAGCTCGGAATTTGTTTTTTCTAAAGATGAAAATACAAGAATAATAACAATTAATTTTTCGGAAGAAATTTTCGATGACACATATGATTTTGCTCCCATTGTTTCGCAATCTGAATTTGAATATGGTGAATATGTCCCTTTTGTAAGATATGCAGAAGGGGATGGTTATGCAGAAGCTGGAAGTGCGGGTTCAATGCCTTTTTATTCATATGCTTTTTTGACTGAGGACACTGAGAGCCTGAATGACGGCAAAGAGATACATAAGAAATTAAATTCTGAGTTCCTTGTGCAAAACAACCTTTCAGAAGAAGACTTGCCTTGTGTACACCCATTCTTTTTTTCTGAAAACGACAAGGACAGAGCATTGGAATTTTACAATAACAGTCGTGTGATATATGTTTCGGAAGATGCAAAGACAGTAGGGAATTTTATGTTGATTCCAAATGAAAACAAAGAAGAATCTGTTCTTATTCCGTTTTCACATTATAAATATCAAATCTACCGCGATGGAAAAAATGTTGAAACTCTAATTAAAGAGACGGGCGAATATTATGAAAGTTATATGGATGGCGGGATACTGTCAGGTGATAACTGGGGAACACGGTATTCTTATGTTTCGGAAGATTCTCCCGCATACAAAGTAGAAGTGCCATATGCAGAAAGAATTTTTGTGAATAACAACAGTAATGCGGTTATGTTTGCGGATAGTGAGCATTTTAATGGTGGAAAACTGTATATTTGTTCTCCCGACGAAAAACGTATGGTTTATGAAATCACAATGCCTACGATGGCTGGCAGCGTAGCAGAAGGTCATTATAAGGTTGAGCAATTGATTGATTCACGATTCTTACTAATAAGTTTAATGCGCGAATTTCCGGTCAATGGGCGTCCGCATAAAGCAAATTATCTTTCGATTTTATACGATCTTGAAAACGGAACGTATGAGATTTTGGAAGACTGTGTTTCAAATCCCGTAATTTCGCCTGATGGTAAGTATATGGCATTTATAAGAACAATTGCTAACAAAGAGGGCTTTGGATATTCCACTTTGGGATTCTTTATAAAAAACCTTGAGACCCAAAAATATTTATATTACGATTATGCAAATACCTATGGGGCAGACTATCTGAAATGCGGTATAGTAGGCTGGGTGTCGGAAGAAGGGCTTTTTAAATTGATTGGAGAGTAAATTTATATAATATGAAAAGATACTGGATACATTTTTTGATTTCAATTTCAATTATATTTTTGTTTTGTTCTTGCGGCGTCACATTTGATGGGTATAGAAGCAATTTAGATGAAGAACGAAAAGCTTCCGGGTACTATGATGAATACAATTACTTATTTACTGTGCAAAAGGATGATTATATTGTTGATTTTGTTGTTTATGATGAGCATTATAGTATAATAACTATTTATACCAGAGGCGAAAATAACAAACAGTATAATGTGAGATCTTGTTCAACCGGTTCCATTTCAGCCAGCCTATACTATACAAATGAATTAGATAAATATTATTGGGTTGAACATTGGAATATGCCTTTTAAAAAAAGCATTTTAATAGTCAGTAAATCATATAATGATTCACATGAAAAGCTGAATGGTTTTGAATTTGAATATCGCGGCGAACCACATTTATTGTGTTATAAATTCGGTGATTAAGTATTGATAAGGAGAACAAAAATGACTAAAACTACATTGTTGTTAAAAAGACTTTACAGCAACTTTAAATACATACTGTGTGGAACCTGCATATACTTTTTGCTTTTAATTGTGTATGATTTACTCGTTTTTGCAAGGAGCAAGGAAGAAATACTTGTTACTTATATTTGCGGTGCTGTCGTTTGCGTTTTAGCGTGGTTTGCAATGAAATTTGTTTTATGGATTCAGGTAAAAAATCCCGTGTGTACCGAAAAAGTTTTTAATTTCTTTTCAATGTTTTTCCTAACAGGTTTTGCATTAGCGGCACTGATATTGTTTTTTGAATTTCTGTTGTGCAATTTTGTTATAGGAGCTTTTATATCACCAGTTGTCTGCCTTTCCGTGATTCATACTCAAGGTAAGAGAAAAGAATTCAAATAATAATAACACCTCCAATTGCCTTACAGCTTTTGGAGGTGAATTTGTTTTTATTATGTCAGTTCTTCAATCTTATCCTTGATAATAAGGAAATCTTTCATCATGTCGTCGCGTTTTCTCGGATCTCTTAGCAGTGCCGAGGGATGATAAACTGCAGTTATCAGATAGTCGCCCTTTTTGAACCATTTGCCGTGTTCCTGTGTGATCTTGAAGTCGGGCTTTATAATTTTGAATGCCGATATTCTGCCGAGACAAACAATAACCGTGGGATTTATTATCTTTAACTGTTCACGAAGATATCCGATGCACTGTTCCTCTTCTTCGGGTTTGGGGTCTCTGTTGTTGGGCGGACGGCATTTTAGGATGTTTGCTATATACGCGTCTTCTCTTGAAAGACCGATGGCATCCAAGTATTTGTCAAGCAGTTTTCCCGATGCACCGACAAAGGGAAGACCCTGTTCATCTTCGCTTTTGCCGGGAGCTTCACCGATAAAGAGAATTTTCGCATTTGCATTGCCCGAGCCAAAAACCACATTTGTCCTTGTTTCGCATAACGGACACTTTTGGCAGGTGTTACACACTGCCTTTAATTCGTCAAGTTGTTTTTGTTTCATTTGTTTTACCTCGTATTCTACGGATTGAAGTAGCAGATTGCGCCGTCGCTTTCGATGCCGCGGCTGTCGACAGCAACTATTTTAAAGGTTGTTCGGCATGCTTTTTGCTGCTCGTAAACAAAATCAGGCTCATTAGTTTCGCCGATTAGTGTATATTTCCTGTCACTCTCAAAAGCGGCATATACTCTGTACTTTGTGCTGTTTCCTTCCCATACAAATGAGAACTTGCCTTCAAAATAAGCATAATTCAAATCGAGAGGTTTTTCCGGCTTTACAAAGGGAGTGAAGCCGCAAAGGGTGTATTGCTGTCCCTCTTTTGTGTCAAACCATATAAGACAATCGCTGTCTTTCACAAAGGACACTTCATTTCCGTTTGCGTCAATAACCTTGCACCCTGCGATATTCGGATAGGAAATGCCGCACTTTTTGCCTTTCTTTGACAAAACGGAAATTGATGTAAGACAACCGTCTTTCCAGCTTGCAGAAACTTCAAATCCGCCTCTTGCACAAAGTCCCGAATATGAGCCGTTTTTCCAATTGTCGGGAAGTGCACAGAGAGGCTCAATGTATCCTGCCTGACTCTGCAAGAGCATTTCACATATACCCGCCGCGGCACCAAAGTTGCCGTCAATCTGGAATGGCGGGTGTAAATCCCAAAGATTTGTTGCGGTATTAATTCCGAGAATTACGTTAAGTAAATCGTGGGCACGGTTGCCTTTCTTAGCTCTTGCCCAAAGACAGATTCTGTGAGCAACTGCCCAGCCTGTGGATTTGTCGCCTCGACCTTCAAGAACAACATTGGCTCCGTCAAGCCATGCGGGTGTTGTGGAGTTTATAAGATTTCCCGGGTAGAGTCCCACAAGGTGGGATATGTGCCTGTGCTGTTTTTCGTCACCTACAGAACCGTAGTAATCTTCCTCTCTGAATTCTTTTACCTGACCCGAAAGACCTATAATAATGGGGTCGTAGTTTTCAAGCTGTTCTGATATGGTTTTGAGTATTTCATACTTCCCTTCGGCTTTGTCGAGTATTCCAAGTTCCTTTGCCGCAAGCAGGGTGTGGTAATTGTTTAAGTACGCAAAGCTTTGTGCATAGGTTGTACCCTTTGTGTAGTACCAAACCTTGTCAACAAACATTTCGGGGCTGTCACAGTGCTGTACAAGATACTTGCCGTCTTGTTCCTTGTCAACGCATTTTGTGATGTATCTTGCCGCCTCTAAAAGTACGGGGAATACAATATTTTCGAGAATTTTTCTGTCTCCCGTGTACTGATAATACTCCCAGAAAAGCTGGGTTGTAAAGCCAAGGTGTCCTGCCGACCTGTCGCCCGTTATGTGATAGGGGTAGCATCCGACACCGATGCACCAGCCGTTGTTTCCTTCGCCGTCGTATTTGTCGGGAAAATGAGTCCGCATAACCGAGTCTGCATTCATTTTTGCCGCATCCATGTATGCCTTGTTGTAGTCGGCATAGCTTTCAAATGTCTCGGCAAGATTTGTGCAGAAGGCAGGCCAGTAGTTCATCTGAACATTTACATTGTGCCAGTAGCCCGATGACCAGGGGGATATTCTGTACCTGTTCCAGGCACCCTGAAGATGAGAAGGGAGAGTGCCTTTTCGAGAGGAGGCAATAAGCAGATATCTTCCGTACTGAAAATAAAGTGCCTCAAGATATCTTGAACAGTCACTTTTATCCTGCTCTTTGTATTTATATAAAAGCTTGTCTGTAGTAAGTTCCAAGTCTTCTCTGTCAAAATCAAGCTCGAGACTTACTCTGCCGAAAAGCTCTTTGTAGTCGTCAAGATGACGTGAAAGCAGATACTTGTATTTTTCGTCTATCGAAAGGGCAGAGGTGGCACTTTCGATAAGAGCCATTTCGCCCTCGACCTTTTTTCTTGTATCGTCAAGAGTGGTGATATTTGTAGGCTTGTGACCTTCGGGCTTTGTGAAGGTCTCGGGACAAAGCTCGTAGTCTGTGCCGAGAGTGATGATTATCAATGCATTCTCTGCATTCTCAACCTTGATTACACCGTTGGTGTCTATGTGTTCAAGTTCTGCCGTATCAACATATGTGTGCTCTACTGTGTCGGCAGTCACATTTCCGTCGGAAAACACCTTGTAAATACCTAAAAAGTCAATGTCATAGCATGCCATGTTGCCCGAAAGCTCAACCACACCGACGTTGTCCTTAATATATGAAATAACTTCACCTGTCTTTTTAGCACCGTCATCAGGTACTTTTGCAAAGTCCTGCTTGTAGGGAACGGTGGGACGCAGAACAAATGAAAGCTTGCCTTTTTCCGATGCCGACAGCCGTATTACAATACACTTATCGGGGTAGGATACAAAATAGCTTCTTTCATATGTAACACCGTCATATTCGTATTTTACACCCGAAACGGCAGTTTCAAGGTCGAGCCATCTTTGGTAGTTTTTGACCTTGTCAAAAGGATGACAGAAATCTATGTATGTTTCGGAAAAGTTGTTGAGACCGCCCTTTGTGTTGTGCCAGCTTATGTGAGGAAAATGCAGAGTCTTTTCGGAAATCTGTATGCGTTCTGTTTCTGTTCTTCCAAAAACGTTGATTCCTGTATATCCGTTGCCGAGAGGGAGCGACCAACGTTCCCAGCCGTCGTCAATGTTTTTGAAGATTTGCTCGTAGCTTGTGTCCGGAACTCTGTCTCTGTTTTCAAAACCGAAAGGGGCTTCTTTGTCATAGAATAATCTTAAAGGTGTTGACATATTTCCACACTCCTTTTGCAAGAAATCTATGTAATAAGTATAGCATGAATATCGTCGAAAGACAAGGAAAATTAAATATTTGAAACAAAAAAACAAATCAAAAAGCTGTGTTTTATGGCAAATTTCGAAAAAAGCTGAAAATGGTAAAAAAATCAAAAAAAGCACTTGACAAGTCATTTCTTTTATGATAGAATAATTGAGCGCGGTCAAGGGAAACCTAATCGCAGACAAGAGAATATGGCGGAATAGCTCAGCTGGCTAGAGCATCCGGTTCATACCCGGCAGGTCGTTGGTTCAAATCCGACTTCCGCTACCAGGCCCGTTGGTCAAGCGGTTAAGACACGGCCCTTTCACGGCTGTAACATGGGTTCGATTCCCGTACGGGTCACCAAAAAACAAAGCACTCAAAAGAGTGCTTTGTTTTTTTTATTTAGATTAATAAGTCGGGAATCGAACCCGAGAGGGCTTTTAGCGTTAAGAAAACAACCCTGTGTGGTTGTTTTTAGCTAAAAGGGCGAGGATGCTTGTCATCTGAGCAGATAGTATGCGAAGCAGACGGCGATTCCCGTACGGGTCACCAAAAAACAAAGCACTCAAAAGAGTGCTTTGTTTTTTTATTTAATTAATCAAACGGGATTCGAGCCTAATTGTAATAATTATAGTTTACAATCATTCCACGTTATGATATAATAGCATAAACAGTTATTAGACAAGGATGTGAAATGGTGGAAATCGTTCAGGAAAAGAAACAGTTTGACCTGTTCTGCAAAATCAAAACCTACAGTCATTCAAAGGTGTACCCGTTTCACTGGCATGAAAACTATGAAATATGTCAGGTTATAAATAAGCCCTGTGCGTTCAGAATAGACGGTGAGCTGATAGAGGCAAATCCGGGTGATATTGTTGCCATAAATGAACAGACTGTTCATCAGTTTATTATACATGAAGAGGATACTGAAATAAGGGTTATCCAGTTCAATTCCAATATTCTTTTTGGCATTACCGACAGAATACTTGATCTTAAAACACATATCAGAAATCCTGAAATAGAAATGAAAAAGGAATTGAAGAATAATCTTGAGGCTCTTTTAAACCTTATGGAGCACGAGGAAAATATTGATAATTCCGACGATAATAATTACTATAAAGCAATTACCGCCGCCCTTTATTTTTTGCTTCAGCAGAATTTTTCTGCAACCGAAAAAGGTGTTTCGGGCAAAAGCACAAAATCCGACTTTTACAGAATAGTCGAATATATCAATGAACACTATACCGAAAGTATAACGGTAAACTCCATTGCAACCCATTTCTATTTCTCAAGGGGTAAGCTTTCTTCCGTGTTCAAAAAGTATGCGGGTGTCAGCATTAACGAATATATAAACCAACTGCGGATAAAGAATGCAAATAAACTGCTTCTGCAGGGACATTCCAGTACAAGCGCCGCACTTTCAAGCGGTTTTGAAAGCATAAGAACCTTCAACAACTGCTATAAGAGGATTATGGGTATGACTCCCGGAGAATATGTAAAAAGCCGCTGATTTCAGCGGCTTAAATTTATAATTTTGTTATTCTTCATGCTTTCGGATTCGGCAAAGCTTATTTCCAGAGACCTGCAAACGTCCTCGGGACTGCATCTGTCGGGGGCTGCTCCGGTTTCAAGGCAATGGCAGAAGTAGTCAATTTCATTTGTTATAAGGTTGCCGTGCTTCATGCAGTCATCAAAAACTTCGGACAGGTGTGGGTTTTCCGTTATTCCGTCATCTGTATAAAGCAAAAACACCTTATCGGATAGCTTTAGGACACCCTTTTCAAATGATGCCTCAAATCCGGGACTGAATGGAAATGACGACGCATTTCTCCAGGATGCAGTGGCAGTGACAAGTGTGTCGCAGCCATAGTCAAAGACTGTTGTGCAGCAGAGAGCCGAGCCTTTGGTATAAATGCTTTTTGGAGTTCCGAAAAGGAAATTCACAATATCCGTGTCGTGTACGTGAACGTCTCTTACAACACCGCCGGATTTTTCAAGGTCTAACAGCCAGCCTCCCGTACTCCAATTCGGCTTTGGACCGTCACGGTATAATTCCAGGGACAGGAGTTTCCCAAAACGTCCGTCTTGTATACATCTTTTAAGGTATTCGTATTTACGGGAAAATCTTACACACTGGGCAACCATAAGTGTGAGATTCTTATCCTTAGCCTTTTGTGTCACCGCATAAGCCTCTTCAATTGTTGAGGTAAACGGCTTTTCACAAATGACGTTTACACCGTTTTCAAGTGCAGAAAGTGCAATTGTGCCGTGAAGAGGAGTCGGCACGCAGATGTTTACAAAGTCTAGTTTTTCTTGCTTGAACATTTCTTCGTAGTCTGCATAAAATCTGCAGCCGTACTTTTCGGCAACAGCCATACCTTTTTCCACGTCGGCGTTGCAGACTATTACCTCGGAAACAAGCATTTTCAAGGCTTCAAGGTGCTGTGTACCTATGTAACCCGTTCCGATAACGGCGGCGGTAAGATTATATTTTGTCATTTTTTAATCTCCCCATACTTTTCAATGTCATTATTTTAGCATATTTTATTGCGAGATACAAGAAAAAATATTCACAGTACTGGCAAAAATGTTCAAATTTGCCATTAACACAGACATATTTGCTTGAAGCAGGAGCGTGTTTATGCTAGTATGATAGTGGAAAATATGTTTATAATCAGAATGGGGGAAACAGTATGAATTACGTTGATTTTTTCGGTCATAAGGTGTCAAAGCTGATTGCGGGCGATAATCCCTTTAACGGTCATTCCTATATTACCGAATACGTTTCCAAACAGGAAATGATAGATTATCATACTGAGGACAAAATACTCGAAGCAATGCATGAAATGGAAGAAATGGGTATAAACACCATGCTTCCTCTTGCAGACCCATACATCATCAGAATCCTTCAGCACTACCGCTCGAACGGTGGTAAGATGAACTTTATATTCCAGACCTATTCGCCCATGATGTTAAGTCTTGAAACGGCATCTGTCAGCATGAATATGATGATGAGCGTAGAACCCATCGGCGTATATCTTTCGGGTACATATACAGATCTTTGCCTTGAGACAAATACCATGCCAAAGCTCTATGAAATGTTAAAGCACCTTCGCACTTTTGACATTAAGCTGGGACTTGGAACACATTACCCCGAAATTGTTGAACTTTCCGAAAAGGAAAACTGGGACATTGACTTCTACATGGCATGTATGTATAATCTCAGACGAGGCAGAGAGGGAGAACAAAGCGGGTTTATTACGGGCAAGAACAAGAGCCTTATCCGAAAAATCATTCCCGAAGACAGGGCTGTTATGCTGAATACCCTCAAAAAGGTTGAAAAGCCGATTATCGCATTCAAAATTTTTGCCGGCGGACAGATGCTTGTAGAACGTGAAGAAGCTGACCGACGAGAGAGAATAAAGGATGCTTATAATACCATTTTCACAACCTTAAAGCCCAATGATTTTGCCGTCGCAGGCGTTTTTCAGAAGTACCATGACCAAATAAGAGAAAATGTTGAGGTACTTAATGAATGGTACGAAGAGATCGGTAAATAAATGTAATGTAAAGAAACGAAGTTGCTTTCACTGCTTCGTTTCTTTTTTAATTGATATTTTTCAATAAGTATGCTATACTGATTAAAAAGAAAAATGGTGATAACATGACCAGACAACAGCTTGATTTATACATAACAGAAAAATACTCAAGCCTTGCCGAATACCCGTGGCAGTCGGCACCGTCATTTGCTGTCTACCGCCACGGTAATAATAAAAAGTGGTTTGCCGTCATAATGGATATTCCAAAATCAAAGCTCGGACTTTGTGAGGATGGCATTATCAGCGTCGTAAACCTCAAAGCCGACCCTATGCTTATAGGCTCGCTAATTCAAAACGATGGTGTTTATCCTGCCTATCATATGAATAAAAATCATTGGATAACGGTGGAGCTTACCGATAAAACAAGCCCCGAACAAATCTCGTGGCTTTTGGAAATGAGCTATGACCTCACGAATGTAAAAGTAATAAACAAAGCGTAGAAGGCGTAATTGTTAACGTGTTTTATACGTGCGCTCTTCGTCTCCACTCGGTAGGTGTCATACCGCATTGGCGCTTGAATGCCCTTGCGAAATATTGAGGGTTTTCAAATGAGAGAAGCAGTGATATTTGCGTAATATTCATGGTACTGTTTCTGAGTAACTCTTTTGCCTTGTTGATTTTCATTTTGTTTGCATATGATGCAAGGCTTTCTCCCGTATGCTCTTTAAAGAATCGGCTTAAAAAACTTTTGCTGTAACCAAATGCACGGCAGATTTCATCAACTCGTATGTTTTCTTCGCATCGCGATAAAATATATTCTTTTATCGCACCTATAAGGGGTTCATGCTCATCATGCTGTAACACAGGAATGTCCTGTGTTTTTTTCTTTGTTCTCATCAGAAAAATGAGTAAAAGCTCAAGGTAGCTTTTTATCAACTGTTCACTTCCGAGAGGGGGACTGGTTTGACGGATAAGCTTTTTCAGTTCAGTCTCGTTTTTTGGAATGATGTAGCATTTTTCAGCCTCTTTTATGATTTCCGATACAAGGCTTTTGTGTACCTTGTCAAGGGTTGCCTCGAAACGCTCAAAATTCACCATTGCCATTGAGGATGATACAAATGAAATCACAAAAAAGTTCGGTGATGATTTAAAAGCTCTTATGGCATGAAATTCATTTGGCTTGTGAAATAACACATTGCCTTGTGTTAGTATAAATTCTTCTTCATTGTCTCTGCGTACTGCAACGCTTCCTTTGTCCACATATACCATTTCCCAAAAATCGTGGCTTTCACCGTTAAATACAAAGCTTTGACCGAATTCATAGTAATGAATTGTTACGATTCTTGTGATGTCAATGACTGTTTTTGGTCGTGTTTTAATATAATTCTTTACCACAAAAATACCCTCCGAGTATACAATTGTATCCGTTTTGTGCACAAAAATGACTGTACGAAAATCCACTTACCAAATACAATTATAGCATAGACAATAATAAAATCAAGGGGGTTTTTGTATGAAAAAAGGAATAAGCATCTGGTCGTTTCCCGCAATGTCTTTGAATGATAGCTTTGCTCTCGCAAAGAAGGCAGGTTTTGAGGGTGTTGAGGTTGCTCTTGACGAGAAGAACGGAGAAATCACTTTAAACTCAACCGAAAAGGAATTGCTTGAAATTAAAAAACAGGCAAGTAATAACGGAATTGAGCTTTATAGCGTTGCAAGCGGACTTTATTGGTCATATTTTCTCAATGACGATGATGAAAAAGTCAGAATCAAGGCACGTGATATTGTGAAAAAGCAGCTTGAATGTGCTTCTGTTCTCGGCTGTGAATCTATCCTTGTAATTCCGGGTTGTGTAAATGCGGAATTTGCTGCACCCGGCAAGATAGTAGATTATGAAACAAGCTATTACCGCAGTCTTGAATCAGTAAAACTGGTAAAGGAATACGCCGCACAGTACAAGGTTGAAATCGGACTTGAAAACGTATGGAACAAGTTCCTTCTTTCTCCTCTTGAAATGAGAAGCTTTATAGATGCTGTTGACAGCGAATGGGTAGGAAGCTATCTTGATATCGGAAACACGTTGGCATTCGGATATCCTGAACATTGGATATCCACCCTTAATAAACGCATCAAAAAGGTGCATTTCAAGGACTACCGAACAGAAGCAGGCGGTCTTCACGGTTTTGTTGACCTTCTTGCAGGCGATGTAAATTACCCTGCGGTAGTGGAAACGCTCGGTAAAGTTGGCTATGACGGCTGGGTAACTGCAGAAATGATACCCAATTATAAGTATCATACAGAAACAATAATTTATAACACATCCACTGCTATGGATGCGATTCTTGGGAGGAAATAAGAATGATTAAGGTTGGACTTATCGGTGCAGGCTTTATGGGTGCTATGCACGCAAACTGTTATAAAAATTTAGAAGGCGTGGAACTTTGTGCAATAGCTGATATCAGAAGCGAAAAAGCTAAGGAGCTTGCTGAAGGCACATCGGCACAGCTTTTCGGAGACGGCAAGGAACTTATTGCAAATGCGGACCTTGACATAATTGATATATGCCTTCCTACATGCCTTCATGCTGAGTATACTGCTCTTGCAATGGAAAAGGTAAAATATGTCTTTGTAGAAAAGCCCGTAACTCTTACATCGGCTGAAAGTGATATGCTGCTTGAAAAACAGAAAGAGACAGGGGCTTTTGTTCAGGTTGGACAGGTAATCCGCTTCTGGGATGAATATGTAAAGCTCAGCGAAATTGTAGAAAGCGGAGTTTACGGCAAGATTGTAAATGCCAATTTCAGAAGAATCAGCCCCACACCCACATGGGGATGGAAGGATTGGCTTAGAACTCCTGAATTGTCCGGCGGTGCTGCACAGGATTTGCACATACATGATGTAGATTACGCTTTGTCACTTTTTGGAAAGCCCGAAAGAATTGCAAGTGTAAGAAATACAATAGGCGAAAAGAATTCGTATATAAACACAATAATGCAGTATAAGGATTTCCCTGTAACTGTAGAAGGAACATGGTTCTTACCCGGAACACATCCCTTTGAAGCAACCTTCAGAGTTGTTTTTGAAAAAGCAACAGTTGAAAAGACTGCTGACAGTTTCATTCTTTACACAGATGACGGTGCAACTCCCATTTCAATCGAAAAGGAAGAATTGTCTGTAAGCGGCACTGCGGGCGGAAATATTTCTGATCTCGGCGGATATTACAACGAGCTTAAGTACTTTACCGATTGTGCAAAAGCAGGTACTCCTGTCGAAAAAGCAACTCTTTCAGATGCTGCCGATTCAATCAAATTCCTTCTTGAAAAAGAGCTTGCGGCATCAATTTAATAAAAATACAGTCAAAATTAAGGAACGGTTCTGCCGTTCCTTTTTGT
>SVRI01000035.1 GCA_015064895.1 Oscillospiraceae bacterium
TGGGCGTAAAAACGCTTACATCTATGGAGCGTACCGTGTTTGATTATTACCTTGTGGGCAAAAGTGTGAAACAAATTGTTGAACTGGCAGGTATCAAAGAGTCAACCGTTCGTTTCCATAACCGCAACATTTATTCCAAGCTGGGTGTAAACTCGCTGAAACAGCTTTTAATGTTCGCAGCTATTATGAAGCGTGACGAAGAAGAAGGAGATATAAAGTGACATTGGCTGATAGGTTCAAGCAACTATAAGCGTTACAGCATACGATGTGGCGATGTATTTTGGAGTCGACAAGAAAGAAACAGTTGCCTTGTTGGATGAGTTAGTGGAGAGAAAACTCGTTGTGCGCACAGATGTTGATGGAACTGGTGTCTATTCCATTCGCAAATAGTTCCTGACCGTGTAACATAATTTGGAATGTTTCAAATTCAACACTAAAACTTATCTCTTTCACTCCGAAACTTAACTTCCTCACAATGAAACTAATCTTTTCACGCTGAAACTTAACTCATAAAAAAATGCACCGCCCGGTGCATTGTATCAATATATGAGTGATTTGCCAAAAAACGACAGGTCGAAACCTGTCGTTTTTTATTGCTTAAATACGTTTTTAATACACCTATTCCATTGACAAACACAGGCCTTCATGCTACAATATAATAAAATGACAAACTATGCAAATTTTGGAGGAAATTATATGTTAAAGGCAACATCCAAAAGATTTATTGAAGAAGAATACAGAATAGAAGAAGAGTCCTTAAATGCTTCGCTTTTCACAACAGGTAACGGTTATATCGGTGTCAGGGGAAGCTATGAAGAATACGGCTCGATACGTATTCAGGGTGCATATATCAGAGGCGTAATTGACGAGATAATCGAGGTTATCGAGCCATTTGCCGACAATGAATATATGAAAAAATACTATATCGACGAGGATAAGCTCAAGCACTTTGAATATCAGGATTCTGTCATCAACAACGCAGATTTCCTCCTTATGCGTGTGTCTGTTGACGGCGAAACCTTTTACCCCTGGGAAGGCAAGCTCCACGCTTGGACAAGATATCTTGATATGACAAACGCAAGCCTTGTCAGAGAAGTTACATGGGAAAACAGTAAGGGTGATATCACTTCTATCCGTTTTGAACGCTTTTCCTCCTTTGATAACGACCATACATACTGCATTAAGGTTGAAATCACTCCCGTAAACCATAATAAAAAAATCGAAGTTCTTTCGGGTACTGACAAGAGAGTCAAGACAGGCGGTCAGAAGGTTACAAGCGTACTTGACGAAAATGCATGGGATAACAAGACCTTCGTAAGAATGTGCATGGGCAAAAAGTACGGCTTTGAAACGGCAGTTACTACCGTTACAAACATTTATCCCGCATCCTCCTGGAAGAGCGAGAATAAAGACGGACTTATCTATAATGTTACAGAGTATGACTCCAAAAAGGGCGAAAAGGTAACAGTTGAAAAGTCTGTATACATTATTTCTTCCCGTGAAGGCGATGTAAAAGAACCTGTAGCTCTCGAAAAGAGATACGATGAATACTACGACGCCCACTTCAAGGCATACAGAGAAGTTTTCGACCTTATCGATATGGAAATCGAAGGTGACGAAAAGGCTGACGCAGGCGTAAGATTTGCAAACTACCATTCTGCAATCTCGGCGGCAAGAAACGACAGTATTCACTCGCTTTCTGCTAAAGGTCTCACAGGTGAAAGATATAATAACTTTGTTTGGTGGGACTGCGAAGTATATCAGCTTCCCGTATTTATCTATACCTGCCCCGATGCTGCAAAAAAGGCCCTTATGTACCGCTATGACAGACTTCAGAAGTCTAAGCAGAATGCAACCCACGCAGGCTTTAAGGGTGCAAAATATGCTTTCTGTTCTTCGGTTGAGGGCGATGAACGAGTATGGGAATACGCAAGACATCCATTTATGCAGATTCATATCAATGCCGATATCTGCTGGGGTATTATCCACTACTATACAGTAACGGGAGACGAAGAATTCCTTAAGAATTACGGTATGGAAATGCTCACAGAACTCTGCGACTACTGGCAAAGCCGTGTTGAGCTTGTTGACGGCAAATACCACATCAAACGTGTAACCGGTACAGACGAGCACCATCCTTATGTAAATAATGACGCATATACAAACTACCTTGTAAAGTTTGTGCTTGAAAAGACAAGCGAATACTGCAAGAAATACGGAATAGATAAGGACTATACAGAAGTTGCTTCAAAGCTCTATCTTCCCCTTGAAAAGGGCGGCATGATTCCTCAGTTTGACGGTTACTTTAATCTCTCAAGAACACTTGAAGAAGCAGGCGGAAGCGATGCAAAGAAGTTCCAGATGAAGTCATCCGGTCTTTACCATAAGAGCCAGGTTATCAAGCAGCCTGACGTTATGCTTATCTACAGCTATCTTAATATGAAGCCCGAAGGTGCCGACTATGCGGCAAACTGGGACTACTATGAAAAGATGTGCGAATCCTCGTCATCCCTTTCCTTTGCACCCCACTCCATTTGTGCCGCCGATAACGGCAGAATGCTGTCTGCTTATAACTACCTTATCGAAACAGCTTACATCGACGTTTACGATATCCACCACTGCGGATGGCAGGGTGTACATTCCGGCTGTCTTGTCGGTGCATGGATGGCTGTTTTCAGAGGCATTGCAGGTATCGTTTGCAGAGAAGACAAAATCGAAATCAATCCTCATATGATGCCTTGGTGGGACAGCGTTAAGTTCAACTTCCTCTATCACGGCATAAAGCTTACCGTCGAAATGACAGGTGATGAATATAAGCTTACCTCCGACAGCGATGCACCCGTTAAGGTTGTATTCAGAGGTAAGGAATTTGAAGCAAGTAATAAAAAAGCTTTAACGGAAAAGTTTTAATCAACATACTACACAATTGAGAGGAGATAAGCCGCCACGGCAAAAGAGGGGAAGTCAGCGCAGACTCGCTCAGACTGTGGTTTAATCCGAAATTGGTGTCGAGCCATCCCCTCTTTTTGAGTGGAGCGTTTTTGCCTTCTTTTGTCGCGGGACAAAAGAAGGTCGTTCGCCGGAAGGGAGGCGAACGAAATTAAAAGAAAGGAAGAAAAAAACATGAACATTAAAGCTGTTATCTTCGACCTTGACGGCGTAATTGTCTCGACCGACGAATGTCACTATAAAGCATGGAAAATGCTCGCCGATGAGGAAGGCATATATTTTGACAGAACAATCAACGAAAGACTCAGAGGAGTCAGCAGAATGGAAAGTTTAGAGATCGTCCTCGAAAAGGCACAAAAAAGCTATACAGACGATGAAAAGACTGTCCTTGCCGAAAGAAAGAATAATTGCTATAAGGAATATATCAAAAGCCTGACCCCCGATGATATCCTCACAGGCGTTATGGATAACCTTGAAGACCTCAAGGCAAAAGGCATAAAAATTGCCATTGGCTCGTCAAGTAAAAATACACCCATAATCTTAAAGCAAATCGGACTTGATACATACTTTGACGCAGTTTCCGACGGAAATAATATAAGTAAGTCAAAACCCGACCCCGAAGTTTTTGTAAAGGCGGCAGATATGCTGGGTATGCCCTATAATGAATGCCTTGTTGTTGAGGATGCCGATGCAGGTATCCAAGCAGGTAAGAGTGCGGGTATGATGACCCTTGCAGTAAATAAGGCACAGGGCGGCGATATGACTGTAGAAAACTTAGGTAAAGCAAAAATCACAGAACTTCTCGGTTTATAATTCAAAGAGGAATAAAAAATGAAAGACAATCTTATTTGGAGCTATCTTATCCACCTCGGCGATAATATGTGGGGCGACTACGGTCCCGAATACGGCGGCGAATGTAAAAAAACTCAGCCCCTTAAGTGCGAAGACAAGGCGTGGAACGAAATAATAGATAGACTAGTAGAAAAAAAGTGCTGTAACACAATTCTTATTGACGTTGCAGAGGGTGTTCAGTATGAATCACACCCCGAAATTTCGGCACCCGGTGCCCGGTCAAAAGAGAAGCTGTCTGATGAAATATCAAGACTTCGTGCTCTTGGCTTTAAGGTGTATCCCAAGCTAAACTTTTCCGCCGCACATGACAAGTGGATGGGTATATATTCGCGAATGATTTCAACACCCGTTTACTATCAGTTCTGCAAGGACGTTATCGAAGAAATAAGCGAGCTTTTCTCAAGGCCCGAGCTTTTCCATCTCGGTATGGATGAAGAGTGCTACTCTGTTCAGACCGAAAGTCCCATGTGCATTATCCGCGGTGACGAGCTTTTGTGGCACGATATAAATTATCTTTTTGATATTACCGAAAAGTGCGGCTCACGTCCCTGGATTTGGGCAGATCATGTGTGGCATACTCCCGAAAGTAAGAAGGCTTTCTTGAAGCATGCCTCAAAGGAAGCTCTCTACAGCAACTGGTATTACGGCAATTTCAAGCACACCGAGGGTTATCTCTTTGACTCCATGAGTTCTTATGAAACACTTGAAAAGAACGGCTTTGACCAGTTACCTACAGGTTCAAACTGTCCCGACACTATCGAATTCTGCCGTGATAACATGAGACTTACCGTAGAAAAGTGTCCCAAAATTATAGCACCAGAAAGACTTAAAGGCTTTATGATGACTTCATGGGCAATGACGAATGAAAAAGGCAGAAAAACGAACCTCGATGCAGTTGACTGTCTTTCAGAAGCATATAATTTTTATTACAGTAACAAGAAATAAAGGTGAAAAGCATGAAAAAAGGTATTTTATTTGCGGCTCTTACAGCAATTCTTTTTGTCACATTGGAACCTGTCAGTGCTCTTATCAAGGAAGATGTAACTCCCTTTGCAATTACTCTTTGGAGATTTATCATAGGCTCTGTTATGATGCTTCCCTTTGCAATTATGAAAATCAAAAAGGAACAAATCAAAATTACAGGTAAAGATATTGCACTTATCGGACTTCTCGGTGCTTTTGTTATATGCCTTAGCATGATTGCACTTCAGATAGGTGTCAAAAAGGCAGACTCCCCTGCCCTTATCGCAATTATTTTCTCATCCAACTCTATTTTCACCATTCTGTTTTCAATCTTTATACTCAAGGACAAGCTGACAAGTAACAAGATTATTGCCCTCATACTCGGCATCATAGGCGTTCTTCTTTGTGCAGACTTCTCATCGGGCACAAATCTTGAGTCTGTTGCATATGCAGTATTTGCGTCCCTCAGCTTCAGCCTCTATACCGTTCTTTCAAAGAAGTTTATGAAGAAGTTCGGCGGTATCATACAAACAAGCTTCGGTTTTCTTTTCGGAAGTATTGCACTTCTTATATTCCTTCTTATTATGGGTGCGGCAACAAAGGATCCCGCCTATACGATTATGCCCTCTGTTATTAATACAAACGTAATACTCAACCTTGTATACCTCGGCATATTCGTAACAGGACTTGGCTATCTTTTCTATTTCAAGGCTATGGAACACGGCGGTGCAATTATGGCTTCATTTGCGTTCTTTATTAAGCCTATTCTTACACCCTTTGTTTCTCTTATTATAGTTCCCGAAGCCAAGCTTTCATGGCAGATGTTTGCGGCGGTTGTCTGCATTGCACTTGCCTCCTACTTTGCCACATATTACAAGAAAAAGAATTCATAAAGGGTAATCAAAATGAAAAGTATACTTGATATAAACTACGGCAAACTCCCCGAACAGATTCTCGACGTTCATCTTCCCGACTGCAATGAATTTCCTGTATTTATCTATTTCCACGGCGGCGGAATTGAAGAAGGCTCAAAAGGTCTTCCCGACCATATAAAAGAGTATTTCACAAACAACGGCATTTGTCTTGTAAGTGCCAACTACCGTATGTACCCGACAGCACGTTTTCCCGACTACATTGTAGATGCGGCAAAGGCTGTCAAATGGGTTCAGAATAACATTTCGCAGTACGGCAAAGCAACGCATACCTTTATCGGCGGAGCTTCTGCAGGTGCATATATTTCCATGATGCTCTGCTTCAACAAGTTCTTCCTTGCAAATGAGGGTGTAAATCCTTATCTTATTACAGGATATATTCACGATGCAGGTCAGCCTACAACACATTTCAACATCTGCAAATACGAACGAGGCATGCACTATCTTTCAACGGTTGTTGATGAAGCTGCTCCCCTTTACTACATTAATAACAGAGATATGGTTAAAACCAATATGCTCTTCATTGTATCCGATAATGATATGCCCGGAAGATATGAGCAGACAATGCTTGTTCTTTCTATGCTCAAAACCTTCGGTCATGACATGGAAAACATGGTTGAACTTAAGGTCATGCACGGCGGACATGTTGAATATGTAGGAAAGCAAGATGAAAACGGCGTAAGTGTTTACGGTCAGATGATTGTTCCGTTTATAAAGAAAAAGATACAGTAATAAAACTTAAAGAACCCGAACAATTCGGGTTCTTTTTTTACATCATTGATTCTATTATTTCTCTGTTTGCAAGGATTTCAACACTTGATGTCGCCGCACCGCATGCATTTCCGAGCATCAGTGCGTAATCATATCCCTGTTCTGCTCCTGCAAGAAATCCTGCAACCATGCTGTCCCCTGCCCCGACGGTGCTGACCGGGGTAATTTTATGGGCATGTACTCTATGAACTTGATTATTTTCATCAACAAGAAGTGCTCCATCGCCGCCAAGCGAAACAAGAACATTGACTGCCCCCATTTCTTTAAGTTTTCCTGCCGCCGTTACAATTGCTTGGTCATCTTCAAGCGATTGTCCGACAATTTCCGAAAGCTCATCTTTATTCGGCTTTATTAGGAACGGCTTATATTCCAGGCAGTCAAGAAACTTTTGTCCCGATGTGTCAACAACAAAGCGGACACCTTTATTTGACAGGTGTTTCATTATATCCGAATAGATACTGTCAAAGCCCCTTGGGGTGCTTCCTGCAAGAACAAGGGTGTCGCCGTCAGAAAGGGGTTCAAGCTTTTTAAAGAGCTTTTCAACATCTTGTGAGAAAAACTCGGGTCCCTGTGCATTGACCTCGGTGATTTCTTCATTTCTGATTTTGACATTTATTCTTGTGTTGCCCTTTTCTACCCTTACAAAGTCACAGGCAAGACCGTTTGATATAAGCATTTTTTCAAGTTCATCACCCGTAAAGCCTGCGGTAAATCCAAGGCAGACCGACTGTATGCCAAGTTGCTTTAAAACATAAGAAACATTTATACCTTTGCCTCCGAAATGGAGAGAGTCGGACACACTTCTGTTGGTTTTGCCGACCGTGAAATCGGGGGTGTCAAGAAGGTAATCAAGTGAAGGATTGAGAGTGAGTGTGTAAATCACCGGGAGTCACCTTTCTTTATTTTCTGAGATTCCGCCGTCAGCAGAACGTATTTCCCGTTACTTTTCACTCAGGAAAAGTAACCAAAACTGCCCACTCAAAAAGAGGAGATGGCTCGACACCAATGATAGCAAAAACAAAAATATCCGAGAGTCTGCGCTGACCTCTCCTCTTTCGCCGTGGCGGCTTATCTCCTCTCATTTGTGCGGTACTGAACATTTGGTAAATCCCTCGTGCCGATGTTTGGTACGAGGGATTGGACAATCGAGTGACGCAGTTGTTGCTAAATATAGAATTGCATTGGAGTTGCAATTTTGTTGCCGCGTGCCTTATATGCGGCAACAAAAGGTTATTTGTGCGACACCGAAGGCTTTTTTTAGCGACTCGCCGCCCCGCGAATATCGCGGTGACGCCTCGTCACGCCCAGAACATTGAGCCGGGTTTGTCGCCCTTGATAATTACATCGGAAAGGAACTTGATTGCCTTCTCGAGGCCTTCTGTAGAAGTCATAACGCTGTCTTCGTGTTCAATGGTAATAGACTTGTTGTAACCCACAAGCTGAAGCATGGAGATGATATCTCTCCAGAACTTTTCACCGTTGCCGTAGCCGAGTGCTCTGAATACCCAGCTTCTGCCTATTTCATCGCCGTAGTGCTTTGTGTCAAGTACACCGTTCACCTTAGTGTTTGTTTCGTCGATACGTGTATCCTTTGCGTGGAAGTTGAAAATTGCCTTTTCCTTACCGAGAACACGGATAACTTCTACAGGATCCATTCCCTGCCAGATAAGGTGTGACGGGTCAACGTTTGCACCGATTGTGGGACCTACTGCACGTCTTATTTTAAGCATTGTTTCCGTGTTGTACACGCAAAAACCGGGGTGCATTTCAAATGCGATTTCATTTACGCCGTAAGATTTTGCATAGTCTGCTGTCTTCTGCCAGTAAGGAATGAGAACATCGTTCCACTGCCAGTCGAGAATCTTTAGAAAATCGTCGGGCCAAGGGCATGTAACCCAGTTGGGGTACTTTGCGTTTTCAGAATCACCGGGACAACCCGAAAATGTAATAACTGTGGGAATTTCAAGTTCGTTTGCAAGAATGCAGGTTCTTTCAAAGTCATAGTGGAACTTTGAAGCAACCTCTTTATCGGGATGAATGGCATTACCGTGGCAGGAAAGTGCACTTATGGACATGCCGTGCTTTGCGAATGTATCCTTGAATGCCTTTAGTTTTGCTTTATCGGAGAGAAGTTCTTCTCTGTGGCTGTGTCCGTCGCCGGGGAAACCGCCGCATCCCATTTCAACCGTTTCTACACCGAGGTTCTTAAGGTAGCCGAGGGCTTCATCCAGGCTTTTATCGTAAAGAGGTACTGTAATTACACCGAGTTTCATAGTTATTATTCCTTTCGCATGATTACTGTGGCATTTTATATGTAGGTACGATTTCGTGTATAAGGCTTCTTATATCAACCGAATCATCGTACATAACGCTTTTGAGGTTTTCGAGTCTTTCCGAGAACCATTCTTCATCAAATTCAATGGGTTTTCCGACATGGATAAGGTCGTTTTCGGTATTCCTGAGACCTTCTTCACCCATGAGAAGCTCTTCATAAAGCTTTTCACCGGGTCTGAGGCCCGAAAATTCAATCTTTATGTCTTCATCTACCTTATATCCCATAAGACGAATCATATTCTTTGCAAGATCGAGAATCTTTACCGGCTTACCCATATCAAGCACAAAGATTTCGCCGCCCTTTGCCATGGCACCTGCAGTGAGTACAAGAGATACGGCTTCGGGAATCGTCATAAAGTATCTGATAATATCGGGATGGGTTACCTTGACAGGACCGCCCTGCTCTATCTGTTTTTTAAAGAGCGGGATTACAGAGCCGTTTGAACCGAGTACGTTACCGAAACGCACCGCAACAAACTCGGTTTTTGACTTTCTTGCAAAGCTCTGCACAACCATTTCGCACATTCTCTTGGATGCACCCATGACATTTGTCGGGTTTACTGCCTTATCGGTAGAAATTAGCACAAATCTCTGTGTACCGTACTTATGAGCCATCTCTGCAGTCTTATATGTACCGAACACGTTATTCTTGATTGCCTCATTAGAGCTGTCCTCCATAAGAGGCACATGCTTATGTGCAGCGGCATGATAAACTATCTCAGGTCGGTACTTTGCAAACACATTTTCCATACGTATAGAATCTCGTACAGAGCCGATAAGTGCAAGAACATTTGCTTCGGGATAATCCGTTTTGAGTTCATTCTGAATATCATAAGCATTGTTTTCGTAAACATCCAAAATGATAAGAAGCTTTGGGTTGTATCTTACAATCTGTCTGCAAAGCTCACTTCCGATTGAACCGCCTCCGCCCGTTACCATTACAATCTTACCTGTAACGTAGCTCATCTTTTCCTTCATATCAAGCTTTATCGGAACTCTTTCGAGAAGGTCTTCGATCTTTACATCCGTAACACCCGTTCCGCTTATGCCGTTAATGGCATCGTCAATTGAAGGCATTGTTTTAAGCTGGCAACCCGTCTTTGAACAGATTTCAAGAACCTCTCGTCTTTCGTTTCTGCTCATTGAAGGAATTGCAAATACGATTGTATCTATAGCATACTTCTTTGCACAGGCTACTATATCGTCACGGGTTCCTGCAATTCTGACACCGTTGATGAATTTGCCGACTTTTGTCTCATCATCGTCAATGGCACAAATGATTTCATTTTTTGCAAGGCTCTTATTTGAAACAATGTCATTAATAAGAATCTGTGCCGCTTCGCCCGCACCGATTATCATTGTTTTCTTGGTTTTTGCCACACTTGCAACGTTTTTTCTGCCATAAAGCTTTGAATAAAGCTTAAATGCAATTCTGGGAGCCACAACGACAGCCATTGAAAGAATCAGGTAAACAACATATACACTTTTCATTTTAAGGTACGGGAAACCGGCAATACGACCGATAAGTCCTTGAAGTACCAAAAAAACAAACGCAAATACAGGAGAAGTAGCAAGCACCATATAATCGACCGGGCTTGCATATTTCCAGATAACCTTATATCTTTTTGTAAAGAACATAAACAGGACATGGGGCAACACAGCCGAAACCAGAATTACACAACATGTGTAAAGATTATCCACTATGGCAATCCAGCCTGACATCGTAAAGTTTACACCTATCATAATTGATGTAACAAGACTCAGCGTCAGCATAAACACATCATACAGCATCCACACAAGAACTGTAGACCTACTTTTCATCAAATTCACTCACTTTCGACTTATTTTCAGGTCTATGCAGGGTATACGCTACTTTATTATTATAATTATAATACTCTGCCATGTATTTGTCAAGGAATGAATTTAAGATACATTTACAATGTGATTGCAATTTTTTATTGAATTTGTTGACGAAAAGTGGTAAAATATGTAATAAATAGGAGGTATAAAAATGAAAAAGTTTTTAAACGAATTGCTGACCTCGCTTGTTCTTCTGGCATCGGGCATTCTTTTATTGATTTATCCCATGGAATCTGCCGATACGGCATGCTATCTCGCCGGTGCAATCTGTATTATAATTGCGGTTATCAAGTTTATTCTGTCAATGAAGAATTTCACATTTATTTTTAAAACAATACATTGTATTCTTCTCTTTTCACTCGGTATTACGTTGATAACCTTCAAATCCATTATTATCGGTACGCTTCCCGTAATTGTCGGAACCTTTTTCCTGATTTACGGCTCTGTTAAGCTTTTTGCCGCTTTTATGGTAAGAGCCTTCAGTAAAACCACTTTTATAAAGCTCTTTGTTTCGGCACTTATCGGTATTGTACTTGCGGTTGTTATTATACTGTTCCACGGTTTTGCCAACGAAATTATATTCAGGCTTATCGGTGTGCTTCTCATTTACAATGCCGTTGAAAACATTTTTTCTGCAATCATTTCAAAGCCGTTTTCAAAACGCAAGGAAAAGGACAGCAAGGATGACAGGATTCATGCAGAGTTTGAGGATGCAGATTGACATTTGAATTACATACACAGGGAACAAATTAAAGTCAGTGAGTTTTTTGCTTGCTGGCTTTTTTGTTGTCTTTCTGTACTTTTGCCCCGATGCAAAAGTACCAAAAAATCTCCACTCAAAAAGAGGGGATGGCTCATTCGGGAGAAACAAAGTGCTAAAAGGCAAATTTTGACTCGGACA
>SVRI01000036.1 GCA_015064895.1 Oscillospiraceae bacterium
GACAAAGTTAGTGGTAAACAAGTACCGCTTTTCTGTTTGTGTCAATGTTGTCAGCAAGGGGTCGCCTTCCCTGATTCTCATGGTTCTTCTTATTTCCTTAGGGATTACTACTCTTCCGAGGTCATCTATTCTTCTTACTATTCCTGTTGCTTTCATATATAAAAATCTCCTTTGTTTTCGTTTGGTACAAAAGTATTTTGTGTAAACAAGGGATTTTTATGTAAGGAAAATGGTGGGAGTTATGAAGATATTAACCATTCATTGACATACTATTTTTTCTCGATTCATAACATACTTCTAATTATCTTTTTACAAAATCGATTACTGTTGCTTCAAATGTTATTTTATCAACATCAATAATCGCATATGTTTTCCAGCATTTTTTATTATTCTTTCCAATACAGTTTCCACCCAAGCTTTCCATCAAAAAAATAAACCTGCAAGCGTCTTTTTCATCACAAACACCACACCAGCAAGTCTTTAATTTTTCTTTCAAATAATCAACACCATATAATTCAACAAGTTTGATAACAGCGTGAGCTTTCAAAAGATTTTCTTCATTCATTTTGTCTTTTTCTTTTATTATTTTCGACATAGATACTCACCTATTGCTTTATATATTTACGAACAATCAAAAGATAAAAACATCGCCGGTCGATTTATAAAAGAATTGCAGGAAAAATGCGATGTTCTCAAGGAATTTCCGGAAATTGGTGCTATTCCAAATGACCGTGTTCTGAAGAGTTCGGGGTATCGTTTTTTTGGTACACAAAGCATATCTTATTTTCTATCACTACGAAAAATCAGAAAACACAGTTTATATACTGGCTGTTTTCAACTCTAAACGCGATTATACAAGAGTTATGAAAAAGTTTCTATAACAGTAATAGCAGTAAAATTTTTGAACTGCCCCGATTTGTTCAGACAACACAAATTGGGGCAGTTCATTGATTCTGCTGCCTTTTTTATATAACAAAGATTAAAGCATGAAATTTTATAATAATTTTCGGACAATTTGTTGCTTTTTGAAAAAAATTATTGTAGTATATCGGTATAGATGAAATCGGTGGTGATGACATGGAAAAAATCAACGTTGATGCAATAAACAAAACAAGCATATCGGCAGCACGTGACTATTGTTTTGCAGTTAAACCGTTATGGCTCATTGCGACAAACAGCGAAAACACATACACACTGAACTGCCGCAACCACAATCATGCCTTTTACGAGCTGCACATAATAACAAGCGGCAGGCTTATTTACAGCTTCGGTACAGAAGAACTTACCCTTTGCGAATCTCAGTTCACCGTTATCCCACATCATCACAGACACAAGGTACAAAGTCACTCGGATAATATAGAAAAATTCACACTTGCTTTTGAAATAGACACAAACTCCCCTGTTTTATCGGCAATGAACAATCTTTCAAACAAATGCTTTTCCCTTTCCAAAAGTGCAGAACTTTATTTCAGGGAAATACTTGCATTATGCTCGTCTAAAAAGGATTACAAATCCGAGATGATTTACATTTCTCTTTGCAATCTACTGTTTGAAATCGCAGAACTTTCAGACAATTCCTCAAAGACAAAAATTCATCGTTCCGACAGCGACGACAGGGTTTTTAAAGCAAAAAAATATATCGAGGATAATTTTGATGTGTTCTTTACCTGTGAAGAGGTGGCTCTCTACTGCAGAATCGGCGAAAAACAGCTCGGAAGACTATTCAAAAAGTATGAGAACATGAGCCTTCTTGAATTTATTCACTTAAAAAAATTCGAGTCCATAAAAAAACTCATGCGCGAAAGCAACATGAGTCACAGAAAAATCGCGGAAAATCTCGGTTTTTCCTCGGCACAGTATTTCGGAAAGTTTGTTTTGAGAATGTCGGGAATGACCCCTGAGGAGCTTCGCAGATCCATATCAAACAACTGAATTAACGGAGGAAAGAAAAATGAAATTCTTTTTATTTGCAGACTATCACTACTATCCCCACGGATACATAAATTTCGGCTTTGACGGTCTTCACAAGTTCCAGAAGATTGCCGAAGAAAAAAATTGCGACATGATGATTCATCTCGGTGACTTTTGTCACGGTCAGGATTTCTGTAAGGAATTTATTGAAGAATACAACAACTTTCACATTCCCTCATATCATTGCCTTGGCAATCACGATACGGAATTTTCACCGAGAGACAAGGTTGTGAAAGACTACAGAATGCCTGACTGTCACTACAATCTCGATATCGGCGGTTACAGATTCGTTATCATAAATACAAGCTACTACAGAGATGTTGACACGGGCGAGTTTGTACCCTATGACAAGACAAATTATTTCGACCAGCCCGAAAGAGAAACCCTTCCTCCCGAGGAACTTGAATGGATAAGAAAATCAATAGATGAATCTCCCTATCCCTGTATTCTCTGCTCCCACTCAAGCTTTGAAAAGGCTCACGACTGCAAGAATGGTCATTTGGTACGTCAGATTGTTGACGAGGCAAACAGGAAAAAGCCCCACAGTGTTATTATGTGCATGAACGGACATTGCCACAAGGACCATCTTTCCATTATCAACAATGTTCTTTATTACGATGTTACTTCCTCGACATTTGACTGTGCAGGTTGTCCTCCAATGCCTCCCCATGACAGATTCAAGAAAGAAGACTATGAAGAATACAAGTTTGCAGGCTACATGGTTTGTCCCGAAGATCCGCTCTATTCGGTTGTAACTCTTGAAGGAACAACCATAACCATCGAAGGTGTAGAAAGCAAGATGTACTGCGGAGTTGAACTCAAGGACATCGGCTTCCCCGAATTTGACAGGGTGGGAAGAAAGTATGAGCCGAGAACACAAAGTGCAAAGATTACACTCGGTTAAATTCAATATAAAAAAAGTGCCGTCGCAGAACGGCTCTTTTTATTTATGCTTTGACAGAGTCCGACAGGTTACCTTTATGCCGACCCGACTGTAGCAAAAAACTGCCACTTTATGTATAAATATCGGACATACTATTGCCTGAAAGTGAGTAAAGGCTTATAATATATATGTCCAATATTTATTATGCCCATATCGGAGGAAATACAAATGAATTTTTTGGTTATGACAGATATTGAAGGTGTAACGGGTGTTACAACCTTCCCGCAGGCGGAAAAGAGTGAATTCGGAAAGAGAATGCTTATGCATGACTTACTTGCTGTCCTTGAAGGAATAAAGGAAGAAGGAGCAGAGGCAGTTATATACGATATGCATACTGACGGAAGAAATGTTGACATTGAACAGGTGGATTTTCCCGTTGTTATGGGCAAGCCTATTCTTCCGAAGCTTTGGAGAGGTGTCGGCGGAGAAGGTATTGACGGATTCTTTATGGTCGGTCTTCACACAATGCAGCACGCAAACGGCTCACTGCTTCAGCACAGCTATCTTCGTGAATACGATTCCATTCACTTAAACGGGATACTCGTTGGTGAAATCGGTGTTGAGGCGGCACTTGCAGGTGAAGCGGGTGTACCATTGAAGCTTGTTACGGGCGATGATATGGGATGCAAAGAAGCGGAAGAACTCATTGATGGCATTGTAACTTGTACGGTAAAAGAGTCGCTCTCGGAAGATTCGGCAATCTGCTACACACCCGATGTTACGGCAAAGCTTCTTAAAGAATCGGCAAAGAAGGCAGTAAACGCAAAAGTTTCCCCTTTCTTGCTCAAACCTCCGTATGAAATCAAAATCAAGTACTCAAAGTGCAGATATCTTGAAGTTATGAAGAATCTTCACCCCGAAATCTTTGAAAACGAAAATACTGCTGTGATGCGCGGTGAAAAGCTTCTTGAAATATGGTCGCAGTACCTTGTTTACGAAAGAGAGATGATTGCGGCATGTCAGTAATCTTAGGTGTAAATCATATGTTTCTGTATCCCGAATCCATGACTGATGAAAAGGTACATACCGAAACATTAAAGGAAATCATAAAAACCGACCTTGTTGATGCCCTCGATTTATGGGTATGGCGCGGAAAAGAAAGGTCGAAGGAAGAATTTGCAATTCTTAGTGACTGCGGCAAATGGATAAACTACAACATCGGCGACAGATTCGGAGAAGAACCTGTTTTTCCTTCATCGAAGTTCGAAAAGGACAGAATATATGCCTATGACATTTTCATGCGGGAAATTGAATATGCAGTTACATGCGGTGCAAAAAAGCTCGTGTTCGGTTCGGGACCCGATGACGTTAATGACCACAAAGGAGCACTCGAAAGATACTTTGAATTCCTTATAAAACTTTCATCGCAGATACCGAAGGATATGAAAATCTGTCTTGAACCTACAGATTGGGACATAGACAAGCATTTTCTTTGCGGTCCTCTTCCCCAGAGCGTAGAGCTTGCAAAAAATATGAGAAAAGAAGGGTATGAAAATTTCGGTCTGCTTCTTGATATGAGTCATATTCCGATTATGCACGAAAGCCTCGAAAGTGCCGTCGACAAATGCCGTGATGTACTTACACACATTCACATGGGCAATGCGGTAATAAAAAACAAACAAAGTCCATTCTACGGCGACAAGCACATTCCCTGGAGTTATCCCGATTCGGAATATACCGAAAAAGACGGTGTTACCTTTATAAAGCTTTTAAAGGAAATCGGATATACCAAGCAGGAAAATGCCACGGCATCCTTTGAAATGCGTCCATATGAAAACATGGGTGCAATGCAAACCCTCGAAAAATTCGTATCTGTGTGGCAAAGTGCACAGTAGGAGGATTTCTTTATGGATATGAGAAACATCAAAAACGGATACATCATCCGTCATGACGGCTACAGCGACCAGCCTTATGTTGTCAAAACAGACGACAATCACTGGCTCATGTGTCTGACTGTAGGCGGACTTGAAGAAGGCTCAAAGGGTCAGCATGTTGTTTCCTTAAGAAGTGACGACAAGGGCAAAACGTGGAAGGACACGGCAGATGTTGAATCTTCCGAAGCACCCGAGTCATCATATTCCGTTCTGTATAAGACAAAGTACGGCAGAATCTACTGCTTCTACAATTTCAACGCAGACAATCTTCGCGGAGTAATAGGCTCTCATCCCGATTATCCTGACGGCATCTGTACAAGAGTTGACACACAAGGGCATTTTGTCTTCAAGTACAGCGATGACAACGGCCTTTCCTGGTCGGAAAAATGGTACGACATTCCTCAGCGGGATTTTGAGGTTGACAGGCTAAACCCCTACGGCGGTAAAATTAAGTATTTTTGGAACGTGGGCAAGCCTTTTGAAATACAAGACAGAGTTCTTGTACCTCTTTACAAAATCCGCGAATTTGGTCTAACCTTCATGGAACACAGCGAAGGCGTACTACTTGAATGTGACAACATAAACACCGAAAGAGATCCCGAAAAACTAAACTGGAAAACACTTCCCGACGGCAAGATTGGCATCCGTGCTCCGAAAGAAGTTAGCATAATTTCGGAAGAGCACAGTTTTGTAAGACTTTCCGACGGTACTGTTTTCTGTGTATTCAGAACAGTCAGCGGACATCCATACTGTGCGTACAGCTACGATGACTGTCACACATTTACGGAGCCTGTTCCCATGACATATGCAAACGGAAGAGTTTTCAAACATCCGAGAGCGGCAAACTTCATTTGGAAATGTGAAAACGGAAAGTATCTTTACTGGTTCCACAACCACGGCGGGAAATCCTATGATGGCAGAAATCCCGTTTTCCTTTGCGGTGCCCATGAAGTGGAAAAGAACGGCAGAAGGGCGCTTGAATTCGGAAATCCGAAGATTGTGCTTTATGACGATGACCCGAAAATCAGAATGAGCTACCCCGATTTAATCGAGGATGACGGCGAATATTATCTTACTGAAACACAGAAAGAAATTGCCAGAGTTCATCATGTCGACAAGGCACTTATTGAAAGTCTTTGGCAGGAAAAAGAATTTGACGGTTGGCAGGACAGTCCCTGTTTTGATGTAAATGCCGAATCCTTCAGCATCCGTTTTGAAACTGGTGAAAAAATCGGCAAGATTTTCGGTGACGGTGATTTTGCAGCGTCAAGACTTGAAAACGGAAATATTGTTATAAAAGCCGGTGAAAATGAATTTATAAACGACGATATATTGCTTGAAGATTTAAAAAACCATACTGTCACGGCTGTTTTCGACAGAGGTACAAAAGTGGTCTGCTTTACAACAGACGGCATATTCTGCGACGGCGGTGAAAAAAGACAGTTCGGGTTTACAAGATTCAATGATGATTTCAAGGTCACTTTCGGCAATATGTCAGATGAAAAAATGAAATTTGCAAAAGGAATTCACTTATATAGCTGAAATTCCAAGGAGAATAATCATGAAAAAAATACTCGCTTTATTTTTCACTTTGTTTATATCTGCCTTCCTCATTTTAGGAGCAAGTGCACAGGTGCTGCCGGGGATAAATGTGCTTACAGGTAACGAAAATCCTCTCACCTTTGACGAACATACTACACTCCCGTCTTTTATATCAAATGCCATTATTTGCGAAACACCCATGAAAAACGAGGACGGCAACGCCATTATGCACTACGTCAACAATTCCTCGAGCGACTATGCTGCAGTAGGATTTTCCTTTAACACCGCTCTTGATTCCGGGAGGGCATATCAGATATCCTTCAAAATCTATCAACACGCAGATGAGGGATTTGGAAAATACAAAAATCTCTGGATAATGAAAAACGGCATGTCAGGCTGGCAAAGAGCAGAAAACTGCGGAGGGTTTACCGCCAACAGTTCAGGCGGCTGGCTTGAATACAGTTATCTCATAGACACGTTTGACGACCTTATTAATTCTGCCACCGAAAATACGGACACTTCTGACATTTCAAAGATTCTCTTTGAGTGGAGATACGATACAGCGGAATCGGCTTGCATAAATCAGAAAATTTATTTTGATGATATTTCGATTGTTCCTGCATACTTTGTAACTTATATTGATGAGGACGGCAAGACAATACGAGAGGGTTACGAAGCTCTTTTTGGAACAAAATATGTTCCTCAAGTAACATCAGAAGACAAAGCAAAAGGTATTATCGGCTGGTCAAAGGAAAACGACAATACCGCCGATGACAGCGTTATACTTGACAACAAAGATTTCACGCTTTATGCCGTTTATGATAACACCCTTTATTTCAACCTTGAGTCAGAAAAAAATATGTTCTCATTTGCCGGTGACAGCACAGTTATCACAAGCAATCTCATGCACAGAAAAGGTACAGAGGGCATTACTGTTTCGTTTTCGTGCAATGACAATTCTGTGACGCTGTCAGACAACGGCGACGGAACAGCAGATGTTGTATCGGTTTCGGAAGGTCTTTCAAAGATTGTCTGCACCTCGTCAAGCGGCGAAACCGATGAAATTTACATTCTTTCAGACTATGAAGAAGGAAAAGAAGTTATGAAGATAGTAAAGAGTGTATCAAATATTGATACCGATGCAAAGAGCGAAAGCGTAACTGCCGTTCTGTTTACTGCCCTTGAAAAAGACACCAAAATCAGATGGAAATCAAGTTCTGACTGTGTAACGGTGTCCTCTACAGGCAACGGCACAGCGATTCTGACTCCCGTAAGCAACGGCACGGCAATAATTACAGCATATGCAGAAAATGATGAAAGCATCTGTGATTCTTTTACGGTAAACGTGTCGGGTCAAAGAGAAAAAGAAAAGGTATACGAACTCAATGTCTTGGTATGGGGTGCATCCCTTGCAAAGCATCCTCCGGCAGAAAACCTTTACTGGTACGGCAACTGGGGTATGGCAGCCTCCAAGGAAGAAAACGATTTTATTCACAGACTCGTATACTATCTTGAACAGGAATACTATCCTTCAAAGGTAAACCTTAAAATCTTGGCAGAAAGCGGATTTGATACATCTATCAACAACGACACAAGTGCAACAACCGACTACAGTTCAAATCAGTATTTTCTGAACATGGAAAATGCCATCAAGGAACACAACCCCAACATAATAGTAACAATAAGAACCGGCAACCTTTCAAATGATGTACCGGTTGATATCGCCTACAATGCATACAGCCAGCTTTATGACATGGTTTATGCTCATGCTCCCGATGCGATAGTGGTAGCACATCACTGTCTTCTGCACCACGACAGCATGAAGGAAGAACTTTATGTAAGACTTGATGAAAGATATACCGACAGAATTTTCGAGGTAAACGACCTTGACGTTCACGAAAAGGAAGAGAATCTCGCAAGAGAATGGCTGGAGCTCGGTCAGGTTGCCGTTGCAAATCACTGGAACGACAAGGGACACGACGAGGTTGCAAAAGTAACTATGTCCTATCTTACAAAGCACATCCCCTACGTTCTTACTCCTTCTTTTGTATACAGACCCGAAAGCATAAAAATTTCAGGCAAAGATACAATTACCGAAAAGGGCGCGGCAATTCAGCTTTATGCTTCTGCTTTTCCTTCCGATGCCTCCGATTCGGTAATATGGAGCGTTGACAACGAAAATGTGGCAACAGTAAGCAAAAACGGTCTTGTATCGGCAAAAAATAACGGCACGGTTTATGTTACAGCTACAAGTACATTTGATGAAAGCGTATACGCAACACACAAGGTAACTGTTACAAACCAACCCGCCGTATACAGAGTTTCCTATTCAAAAAACACCGATGATGCTGTTTCGGGAATGCCCGAAAGTTTTGACTATGCAGGATTAGGATATTCTCTTTCCGAAACAATTCCCGAAAGAAAATTATACACATTCCTCGGATGGTCATTATCGGCAGAGTCAGATGATTGTGTGACAAAGATTGATGTTACGGAAAACACCACAGTTTATGCTGTATGGAAAAAGACAGAGGGCTTTGAGTTTGAAGGCACATACACAGAAGACAAACTTTTCAGCTACGGATTTGACATAGACGGCGGTTTCCATGTAGAAATAAAGGATTCATGTCTCTTTACTGTATGCACATCAGGCGAAAAGGTAAGATTCAATTCACCTGAAGTTGACATTACAAACAAGAATTCCGTTTCTTTCGCCCTAGCCTGCGGTTACATCGATAAAAATTCAACAGCAGAGCTTACCGTAAAGACAAACAGCAGCGAAAAGACCTACGTCTTCCCCATTCTCTCGACAGACTTTGTAACATATACTGCCGACACATCTTCTCTTGACGGCAACATCACCGGATTTGAAATCTATGTAAATTCCGCTCCCTCAAATGGTTCGATGTTCAACATTGCCCTTGATTTTGTACGTTTTGACTCTGTTTTCGGTTTTGACAACAGCGAAGAAAACTACATCTTCACAGACGGAGAAAACTTTGTTTCAACAATTGCCGATGAAGGCTTTACAAAGATTGAAAATCTTTACAAGTTGATGGTAATATCACTTGATGGCGGTCGTACACTTGAGATTTACGAAAAAGATGCATACATCTATTCAGAAAAAGAAAATGCCATTTCAAGCGTCAACCTTATTGAGTTCAATGATGACGGCAAATTCACCAAATCTTCCTCCATTATTTACACAAACACATCCGAAGGCTTTGAATTAAATGAAAGCTATTCCGAAAAGCTTACATCTTATGACGCAGTCTCAATGCGTACTGTTTCTCCCGAAGGTATACGTGTTAAAGCCTCTGTTGAAAAGGGATTTGACCAAAACGAGGATGTTTCGGAATACGGCTTTATTGTTGCACGAAAAGACTCGATAACAAGCGGTAAAATCAATGACGTAATTCTTGATATGAATTATGTGAATTCCAATCTTATTGTTTACGGTAAGGCTTTTTGCAAAAACGAAAACATTCATAAGGTTTTCGACAGCACTGACGAGTTTGAAATTTTCACAGGCGTTCTTACTAACACACCAAAGAACAAAACAGTACTTACAACGCCGCTTATATTCAGACCCTATGTAAAACTTTCAGATAACCGCATTTTCTATGGCGCGAAAATCGAAGCAAGTTCTCTTGATGTTGCAATTGAGGTTTATAATTCTGAAAGCTCAAGCAAAGAAGCAAAGGCAGCAGCAAAAAAAATCATGGGCATTTGCGAATACGATGACAAGGAAATATTAATCCCACTTGACAAATTGTGGGAATAATAAATACGCAAATCAAAGCTGATTAAAACGCAACAACCCCTTTGGGGTACAATAAATCGGGAGTGCTTCTTCCATTAAAAAAGTAAAAACCGTCTTGGAATTGAACAAGTCCAGTAAAAATGGACAATAGAAAAAAAGAGCCCCCTATGGTAGAATAAAAGAAACTACCATAGGGGGATTTTGTATGCCAAGAAGTTATAGACACATAAAAGAATAATGAAAGAATTTCCTTAAAACTAAACGGAATGAGTCCGGTGCAATACCGAACTCATTCGCTAACAATTTAATATTTAATTTTGTCTAAACTTTGGGGTTCACTTCATTGTTTGGTGGTCGGGATTTATTAAATGTTCGGATCCAAAAAATGAGCGCACCACTAACAAAAAAGCAGTGCTCAGATTCATGACGAACCCCTCGTGCTGCTTAGCTTTATTAGGTATGTAACAACAAGTTCCAAAGCGGGTCGCCTTCTCTTATTCTCATAGTTCTTCTTATTTCCTTAGGGATAACAACTCGTCCGAGGTCATCTATTCTTCTTACAATTCCTGTTGCTTTCATATATAAATTCTCCTTTATAATCAAATCTTGGTGTGCTTTTATTGTTTGACTTTTTGGGGGATTTATACTGATTTTTGTTAATTTTGGACTGGGGATTTTTGGGATAAAAAATGATTTTGACTGAAAGAAGCGGCGACCGAAGTCACCGCTTGGGGGATGAAATTCTTGATTTTGCTTTTGGGGTGGGCAATTGATGGTATTTACAAAAAATGTTTATCTATTTGATGGCGGTGACTGTATAATGAGTCCAGCCAAGCATCCACTCATCTCCCCACCAGTCACCATCAGCTCCATATTTTATACAAATTGAGCCGTCGGATTCCATATGTTTAATATTAAAGGTAAACGAATCGTTATATCTTTGCCAACCACTCGGCGAATCATACTCCTGGTAATACAGTTGACCTCCATCTTTTTTATTATAAACCCATATTTGCTGATAACCATCATCCTTCTCGCAACAGTCAAATGTATATGAGAAAGATATTTTTGTATACCCATTTTCTTTCAATTCGGCAATGTTGAAACCGGTTTGAATCGTCTCATAATAACTATCACTATCATCTATTTCTTTGTCGCCTCTATTATCTACGTTGAAATCCACTTCCGCCTTAACTTTCAACCATTTGGCAACTAAAGTATGGTCCGACAAGGTATTAACAGTTGTATCTTCTGTCACCTTTTTGGAATTCAGATACCAGCCTAAAAACGCATAGTCTGTTCTTGTAGGAGTAGGCAAAGTTCCATATGTTTGTTTGTAAACAACTGATTTCGAAGAAGGAGAAACTGTTCCACCGTTTGCAT
>SVRI01000013.1 GCA_015064895.1 Oscillospiraceae bacterium
AAAGCCCCTTAAGGGGCAGCCCGTGACCTAGATGCGGTTGGCGGATCTTCACGTGCCTATAGGCACAGCCGACCTAATGCGCCACGGGCGCTTGTGCATACCACCGGCACGGCCGGTGGTTATGATTCTTTAATAAATGCAAAAAAAGATAATTTCTCTGTGAAATTATCTTTTAAATTTTGCACCGCTTGTTTATTTGTATCAAAATTAACCGTCTTTGCCAAATAAGAACGGAGATGTCGATACAATCTCCGTTCTTTTCTTTTTTTCTCGAAAACGGCTTAAAATAAGGTGGCATTTACCTGTGTTCTTTCCTGTACTGCATTGGAGAAACATCGTTATATTTTTTGAAAATCCTTGAAAAGTATTCGGGGCTTTCAAGACCTGTAGAGGCGGCTATTTCACGGATGGGCATATCTGTTTTTGAAAGTAAATGTTCAGCCGCAACCATTCTCTGAAGCAGAATGAATTTTGCGAAACTGCTTCCCGTGTGCTTTTTTATAATCCTTGATAAATGAACGGGGGAGTAGCCGAAATGTCTTGCCGTGTTTTCGAGATTTGCAATGCCTATGTTGTCGCGTATATATCCGAGAATTGCATCTGCCGTGTCGACTGAATGGGTAGCTTTGGGAAGCTCTAACAAATAATCTTCTCTTTCAACATGGCACAGCTCTATAAGGATGAGTAAAGCTATGGCTTCTGCATATATTTCGTAATGAGTTGGGAAAACATCTTTATTAAAGAAAAGATCGGCAAGTTTTTTTGCATTTTCTGAACAGGATGAATTCTTTGTTCTGAAAACCATATAGGACTTTTGTCCCAGAATTGTCGAAAGATAATTTTCCTTGTCGGAAAGAGCAAGCTTTTTTTCGGCACCTGTTACAAAATTCGGCTTGAAAAGCAGGTTTATGCCGATACTGTCACCGACAATTCCCGTTGCATGTACCGCAGACGGCGGCATAAACAGAATATCTCCTTCCTCAAGTACCATAATGTTGTCACCGATGATTTCAACGCACTTTCCCGAAAGAACAAGGTTGAGTTCATAATAATCGTGATTGTGCGGAGGAATTATCAGACGTTCCGACATGTAACTTGCATATATATCTCCGCGTTCATTTTTGAAAAATACGTCTGAAAGCAGGGTAAGGGATAATTTTTTGTCCTTTATGTTATCGGCATTCTTTATGATTTCCGAAATGACAGTTTCAATTTCACCTGTTGTTTTGATATGGGCGTATTTTACTGATGTTAATGGATCATGGATTGGCATTTTTTCACCGCCTTTTAACAAATAATAACACAAATGTTGTGAAAAGTCAATGTAATTAATCAAAAGTTGCAAAAAGTCATTTGATTTGCGGCTGATTCGTGATAATATAATTATGTAAAATTATATTAATATGGAAAAGGGGCTGTTTTATGAAAAAATTGCTTATAGGTCTTATCCTTGCATCGGTTTTGTCTGTATGTGCTTTTGCGGTAAGTCCCGCAGTGAATGTCCTTACAGGCACAAAGGATGCTTTGAATTTTGAAAATGCCGCAAACGACTATTTCTATAATTCAAACACCTCCACCGCTTCATATTTTACCTTCGGCGTGCAGAATGATGCAACAGGCGGCGGCAGAGGAAAGGTTTACTCTGTTGTATCCGATATGGATAAAATTGCTGCTGAAAAGGGTGATGATACATATCTTTACTACACTCTTGCAAAAGATTTGACAGATGTACCCGACCGACCTGTTTATCTTGTGTTTGAAACCTACGGCAAAAAGAATATAGGTTTCTGGCTCGGAAACTCCGCGCCTATAACAATCGGTGCGCTTAGTGCAGACAATACATGGATTAAGAATGTATATAACAATGTTTCCGTTTTCGGCGGAGGTCCTAATGTACTTAAAATCCAGTATGCCACAAGAAGTCTTGACTGTAACGATGTGCAGTATTTTGATAACATTGCACTCTATCCCTACTATAAGATAGACTATGTTCTCGAATATCCCGACGGAACAAACGGTGCGACAACCACAAAGTATTTCTTTGATGCTTCAAATCTTACCGTTGCAAAGGACGGTACTGTTTCAGGATTCCCTACAAGCTATACACTTGAAAGTGTAATTGCTTCCTACCCCGGATATAATTTCCTCGGCTGGACAACCCAAAAGGGCACAAGTACGGCAGTAACGAGCGTAAGCCTTTCAAACAGCGATATTACTCTTTATCCTATTTGGGAAAAGAAGGCTTATGTTTCTCCCGTAAATGTTACAGTATATCTCGATGAAGCAAAGACACAGAAGCTTAATGATGTATACAGTGCGGGCGATCTTTACAAGCTTCCCACATACGAAGAACTCGTACAGTATACAAAGGATGGCAAGATGCCTTCCGGATTCAGAATGAACGGCAAACTTTACGCACCCGGTAAGAGTGTTATGCTCCCCGAACAGGACAGCGTTGAGTTCGTAGCCGTATACGCAAGTACACTTCACGAAGAATACGGCGAACTTATAATGCTCGAAAACTTCGACTTGCTTGAAAACGGTACATATATCTGTGATGCGGAAAAGTCTGAAAGCTATCCCATAAACCCTGCATATATCAATCCCGCTTGGTCGACAAATAAGGCACATTTCCAGCTTCGCTACGGCGACAGCATGAACAATCTTCAGGTTATGGACGTCGACGGAAATAATATGCTTAAGGTTACAAAGGTGAAGGCATCTTCCATGTGGCCTCAGTTTTATATTTTCAATAACGGCGGCACACCCGACGGTCTTTATACAGTTGTTGCAAACTATGTAATTCCAAAGAGTGAGCTTTCTCACCTTTCAAGTATCAATGTAAGAGTCTATTACTCGGGCAAGGCATCCGGCAATGTGCAGACATCTGTTTCGTCTCTCGCAGGCAGCGATGCCGGCTTGTCTGTTGCATGTTCCGTTGCGGCAGCAGCAGGAACTGACATTACGGCTATTCCCAAAATCCAGTTCTTTGCATCAGCAGACTCAACCGATTATAAAACCTCTTACTATGTAGACAGCATCGCCATTTACCGTAAATCGGCAGTTGCTAATTTCAAGCTTTCTGATTCAAAGACACATAAAATTTTCTTTACTCCCGGCGATGAGATAACACTTCCCAGAAGTTATGAAATCATGGACTCTATTCCCGACGGACACGTGCTTAAAGGATTCAAGCTTGGCGGCACTATGTACTCTGAAGGACAGAAGTATACCACAAAGTCCACAGATTCCGTTATCGATTTTGAAGTGTTATACGAAAAGAGAGTATATGCGCTTAAGTTTGAAACAGGTAAGGCAAACGGAACAATTGGCGAAATCGAAATACTTGACGGAGAAAAGGTAAATCTCCCTAAAGACGGTATTTTCAATCCCTCGCTTTCACTTACAGGCTGGAAACTCAAGGGAAGCGATAAGGAATTTTCAAAGGGCGAAGAATTTACGCTTGATGTATCTACATATGGAAAATACCTTGACGGCACAGACAGACTCGTGTTTGAACCCGTTTTCGCAGGTGCAGACTTTGCAGTATACGGCTTTGAAAAGGATGTAGTTGTTCCCACAGGCACACCTACTCTTGCAACACTTGTAAATGTTGCCGACAGCCTTTACTACGGCGTAAGAAACAGTGTTTCTCCCAATAAGACCGATGCAGAACGCCTTTTGGATATGGTTTCAAAGGGAATCTGCCCCGAATATGAAAGCCTTTCAAAGAAGGCAACCTTCGGCGATGCGGCAGTTGTTCTTGCAAATACCCTTCCTGAATGTTATTATAATGAACTCTGCTTCAATGTTGACATTAACGGTGGTGACGAAGCCTTAAAGCTTGTAAGAGCAGGTATCTTTGACGAAAGCACAGACTTTACAGATGAAATTTCCTACGCAGAACTCAGCGAAGCGGTAGAAAAGCTTACCGACAGCACAAATAGAAGCGTTGAAAACAAGAGAACCTTCTTTGTTCTCGGCGACTCGCTTACCGAAGCCTACGGTCCTTCCAGTTCCACAAGGGGCTGGCCCGAATTTATAGAGAATTACTTTACAGGCAATATGGCCCTCACAAATTACGGCATTGCAGGTATCAACACAGGCACATACTTCAATTCTGCCCATGTAAGAGCCCCCGGATATTACAACAAGATGATTACATCCGTCAGAAAAGGCGACTATGTTGTAATCGCACTCGGCACAAACGACTCAACCCTCTGGGGATGGGGAGACATGACAAAGGATCAGAGCCGTGCAAACTATTACAGACTTATTTCTGAAATCAGAGCACAGGGCGGTATTCCCGTACTTGTTGGTCCTGTTGGCAGAAACGAAACGGATGAAGACGGAAACTATAAGGAATCTGACCCCGATATCATCCCCGTTATGCAGTCTGTAAACGAAACCTATGGCGTGAATGTTCCCATAATCAATTTCAAGGACGTAAGCTTTGACAGACTCTCTGCAATGACAGCTGCTGAGAGGTCAGAGTTCTATATTGACTCGGTTCATTACAGAGCAAAGGGTGCAAATATGGTTGCAAGCTGGTTTGAAGAGCTTGTACTGTGTTCGGATGAAGCTCAGCTTTACGGCTTGAAGAATCACTGTGTTAATTTCAAGGAAGAAATACCTGGCGAATACTTTACAATCAATATTGGAGAAAGACAGTCAGAGACCAATATAAGATATGCGGAAATTAACGGTAAACGCACTGAAATTACAGAAAATGCTGAAAACGTTTATACAGTAATGGTTTCTGATAATACTTTGATTGGAATTATAGAAAAAACAGCAGAGAATACAGCAGATGCTGTAAAGACACAGTATTTCTATATCGGCGAAAACAATGCTTCTGTTACAAAGCTCGACATGGATTCCTATATGACTTCAGACAATGAAAAGTCATTAAGAACAAAGGGAGAAATGGGTATCCGCTTCAAGTCGAATATCCTGACAGCACCAAAAAACGAAGAAACAGACTTTGTTATTGACGAATACGGCTTTGTTGTAGCGGCTTCCGATGTCCTTGGCGACACTGAACTCACACTCGACTTCTCCAAGATTGCAACGGGTGTTGCGTATAACAAAGAAATGGGAATCGATCATATTTACGACTCCACATCTGACTCACAGCACGTATTTGCAGGTGTAGTTAAGAACCTTCCTGTAGCAAAGTATAAGACAGACCTTGTATGTAAGACATATACAAAGATTACTGTTGACGGCGAACAGTTCATCCTTTACGGCGAAGCTGTTACGGGCAATGTTTATGACACGGCAAAAGCACTTCTTGAAACTGAAACAGACACCGAGGCAAAGGAAGCACTTTACAGTATTATTCTTGATTATGAAAATACAATTGGTCTTCCCGGCGACGACTTGTTTGAATAACAAAAAAGCCTCCCTTGCGTAATAAACAGGGGAGGCTGCCTTATTTATTCGGCGAGAATATTCTTAATTTTCGGCACCCAGACATTTTTAATCTTTTCAAAATCAAATTTTGGATAACCTGCAACATAATGATTTGTTCCGGATGTTCCGTCGTCAAGTGTCCACTCGATGATGAACAGCTTTTGCTCCGAGTAGAACACGGGTACTTTTCCTATTTCGGCATTTTTGTTTGCATCAACACCGAATTTGCCGCCTGCAACCGTTTCATTTGTTTCGGCATCATATATTCTGAAAGTACCTGACTTATTTTTGAGCGTGCAGTTTGATGCGTAAACAGAGCTTCCCCAGTTGTTGATTTCATCCATCATAATACAGAAGGGCTGCTGGGACTGTTTGAGCCAGTAGTACGCAAGCTTTTTGTCAAAGTAGAAATCCACAACAGCATCCGAAACATAGGGCCAGCCGTCTATCATATTCCACCAGATTATGCCCGATGAATGAGGTCGTCTCAGCCTCATTCTTTCGACAAAATACTTCTTTGCCTCGGCTTGTGAGAACTGGGAAATTACAACAAAATCATCTAAGTTGTCGGGCAAGAAGCCGATAAGCTGAACCACTTGCTTATTCATCATATCAATTCTGTGTGACCCAAGCATATTCTGTGTGGAATGGAAGTACCACTCGTCGTTTGTATTTGGATAGAGCTTATCGGGGTTTATGAATTTCTTTATAGATTCAGCCGAAGCTGAGCCGTGGTATCCGCTTTCGCTGATAAATGAAGCCGTCTGCTTTGTATAGAAGGGTGCTTTATAGTAGTCTCGCGAGCCCCAGACGTGAACCTCGGGCAAAACATTATATGCCTTTGTATAATCACGTCCGATTTTCTCAAATGCCTTTTCGGAATAGAAGGGACTTGAGGCAAGATAGGGTGTTGTCGGGTCGTTGACCTCAACCACTTCACGAAGAACATCTCTTGTAATCTTATTGAAGTTAGGGTTAATACCTGTCGCATCAAGACCGGAGTCGCACTCATTATCCCCTGACCAAAGTACAATACACGGGTGGTTTCTGTGCTTTCTGACAATATACGCCGCTTCTTTTCGCATCTTGTCATAGAACCATTCTTCCTGAGGATAGAAGTTACAAGCCATTGTAAAGTCCTGCCACACGAGTATACCGTGTTCGTCGCAGTAATCGTAGAAGTATGTGTCCTCATACACATTACCGCCCCAGCATCTTATGATGTTACATCCGCAGTCGTCAACAAGACTGAGTGCTCTTTCGTATCTTTCTGCATCCATACTGTGATATGGAGAAAGCGGTATCCAGTTTGTGCCCTGGCAGTAGATTTCAACATCGTTGATGATAAATGCAAATCTGCCGCCGTCATCCGTAGTGTCTGCCCGCAATAGGTCAAGCTTTCTTATGCCGTACTTTACGGTCTTTTCACAAAGGATATGTCCGTCATCGCCGTCGGTGATTGTAATTGTAACATCATACATATCCTGCTCACCGTAGTTTTTCGGCCACCAACGGTAGGGGTTCATAAATCCAAAAGTCGCACCGACACTGCGGAACATCATATTGTGCTTTGCTTGTGTTTTTGAGTCTTTGCACTGTGCAGTAACCGTCAGAACGGGCAGTGTTTTGGGGTATGCAAACTCACACGGCGGAAGGTTTGTCTGAACATTGGCATAAATATTAACATAGCCGTTGCTGAAAAACTGTTGTACAAAGCTTACATCAACAATTTCATATTCGTCGTGATTTTCCAAGGTTACACCCCGCCATATACCCGCACTGACAGCTCTCGGCATAATATCCCAACCATAAGAATGCGGAGGTCTTCTTGAAACAATCTGATTTGCAGGATGGTCGGTCGTCGCCTGACGCATAAACACGGCAGGATCCTCGAATTTATATTCTTCAAGGAAGGTTGAACGGATATGAACGATGAGGGTATTATTCTCCTTCAGCTTTCCGCCGACAGGGAATTTATGCCCGATAAGTGCATTATCGCTTTCGCCTATCTTTTCGCCGTTAAGGTAGTATTCGGCATAGCAGTCAACCGCCTCAAAGTTAAGGCAGACATCATTTCCGTCAAGGTCATCGGCAGTAAACTCTGTCTTATACCACCATTCCCATGTCTCGATTTTTCTCACATCTCCGAGCAGATTCTTGCCCATAAAAAGGTCATCTGTGATAAGACCGTTCTTTGACAGGTCAAGCTCAACATTACCGGGAACGGCCGCAGGGATATGTGGTATTTCGTATTTGTCGAATTCTGAGTAATTGTCAATTTCGTATTTTCCGCTTTCGGCATAGTACAGAGTCCATGTGCCGTTTAAGTTTTTTGATCTCATTAGACATTGCCTCCGAAAAGTTTTTTTTCAACGCTTGCACAAAGATGATGATAAACGGGAAGTGTCAGTTCCTGCACCTTGTAGGTTTCGGTTTCGGGTACACGCACGCAGACATCGCAGAGTCTTGAAAGTTCGCTTTCATTCTGTCCTGTTATAGCACAAGTTTTGATGCCAAGAGCCTTTGCTACCTTTGCGGCATTTACTACGTTCTTTGAGTTGCCGCTTGTGGAAAGACAAAAGAGCATATCATTTTCCTTTGCGTAGCCAAAGACGAGCTGTGCATAGACATATTCCGGTGCAACATCGTTAAGATATGCCGTAAGTACTGAAGACTGAGACGGCAGAGATATTGCGGGAACACCCGTCTGAAGACACTCTGCAATTTTTTTGGTTTCATCACCGAACTGTGTTTTTAATTTTTCAACTATGTAGGCACAAGGTTTTCTTTCATACATAAAGCTTTTCATAAGCTCACCTACAATATGGTCGCAGTCGGCACAGCTTCCGCCGTTACCGCAAAGCAGGATTTTTCCACCTGACCTATATGTGTCAAGCATCATAGAAACAACCTTTTCTATGTCTTCTCCAGCATCACAAAGATTTGGGAATCTTTCATAGAGTGATTTTTCATTATACTCTGCAAACATTTCTGCACCTCCGAAAGTAATATACTTCACTATTTACATTATATATACAATATTCTCACTTGTAAATTAAAAAAAGAATGTTATTATTAAGAAAATTAATCGTTTACAGGAGAAGCAAAATGTCCAAAAACAACGATAACACAATGTGGATGATTGACAGTCATTTAGAAATTTCATCAAGAAATCATGAAAAAGGTCCTGTTGTACAAAGCCATTGGCACGACTATTTTGAATTTGAAATGGTAACAGGCGGCACATACCTCAATACGATTTCAGGTCAGACGCATACAGTAAAACGCGGCTGTGCCTGGATTATGACATACCTTGACTATCATTCGGTAGACTGCACCGAGGATTCTTCTCTTATAAACATAAGCTTTACAGGCGATGCCGTGTCAAGTGAAATTTCAGATATTTTATCGGGAACTCCCGGCGGTTTTCTTTGTGAATTTGAAGAGGATGAGGCGGAATACATCATATCATTATGCAAACAAGCACAATTCGAGTACGAAACCAAGCCGTCTTTATGGAAAGAAGCACTTTCGGGTCTTATCGAGAACATACTCATAAGAACCATAAGAAAATCGGGGGAAAAGTCAACATCAAGTCAAGATAAAGCACCCCGTCTTTTACAGTCGGTTATCTCACACATAAATAAAAACTTCAAGAGTGACGTTTCCATATCAGCCACTTCAAAGAAATTTGCAATATCTCCGGGCAGGCTCGGACTTATTTTCTCCAAAAACTTTGACATGAGCTATAACGAATATGTCAACAGGGTTCGGCTCCGTCATGCCTGCAATCTATTATCGGGCACAGACCTTACGGCAAAGCAGATTGCCTTTGACTGCGGCTATGGTTCGGTTGAATACTTCTTTTATGTGTTTAAAAAGGAGCTGAAAACAACACCGGGTGAATACAGAAACGGTATATTATAAAACAGCAAGGCGGTGCAAAAGCACCGCCTCTGTTATTCTATTGTTCTGCCGCCATAAGTGCTAAGGACAGTGCCGCATAGTCGCCGATGTTTTCGGAAAGTTCGCTTGTCAGCACCTTACAAACCTTTGCCGCCATGGGCAGAGCTTCCTTGTTAATCACCTTTTTACACTCATCCCACAAAAGCTCTTTGCTTCTTGTGAAAATACTGCCTATAATTATTGCTTCGGGATTGAGAATGTCAATGAGAATTGAGAGTCCCTGTCCGAGACGATGACCGCTTTCGGCATATATGCTCTTTGCAAATTCGTCACCGTTTTCGGCATAGTCTCCGATTAGCTTTGCGTTGATAGAGTCAAGCTCTGATTCATCCTTGCAGAATGCTACTTTTTCGCCTTTATCGAGTTTTGCCTTTGTCATAGCTTTTCCCAACTGTGCAATACCGCCGCCGCTGCAAAAGCCCTCAAATGAGCCTTTCTTTCCATAGCCGACGGGACCGTCGTCAGACAGTCTTATATGTCCGCACTCGCCTGCGTTATCGTTGGTTCCGCTGTACAGATTTCCGTCTAAGATAAGTCCTGCACCGAGACCTGTGCCGAATGTGAGGAAAACCACATTTTTATAACCTCTGCCCGCACCGAATTTGAATTCTGCATAGGCACAGGCATTGGCATCGTTCTGTATTACGGTCGGAACTCCAAAGCGTTCTTTGAAGTATTTAACCGCCTCGATATTATCCCAGCCGTGTAAATTGGGCGGTGACAAAATTACACCTCTTTTTGAGTCAAGAGGCCCGCCGCAGCTGATGCCTATGCCGTCGATTTTATATGTCTTAATCTGCTTTTCGAGAATATCACCGAACCTTGAAAGCGTTTCATAAGGCGGCAGAGTCGCAAACTTTTCTTTGTACAAAATGTCAATATTGCCCTTTTCGTCTGCCTTGCCGATACTCAAAGCACACTTTGTTCCACCGATGTCAATTCCGCAAAGATGCATTTTTATCACCTCTAAATGAATTATATAACATAAGCTTTTTATTTACAAGTAAGAAAATTGATTGTCTAATTCTGATAAAAGACTGTTTGATTCTTTTGATTTTAACCTTATAAAGATTGTGCTCGATGCAGATTATTCAATCGGCATTGATGTGGGCGATCTTTACGACTAAAAAGAAATAAAAAATGCCTCCCTTGTTCAGTAGAGCAGGGGAGTTTTTTTGCTTTTTTTGGAAAAAAATTATCAAAAGTATATTGACATATGAACGTGTCTATGATAACATTAGTACGTATACTAAACATGTAATAGGAGACAGCGATATGTTAAAGAGTATTATTGAACGTAATAAGAAGCTTTCACCTCTGTCAGAAACAGAAATCAGAATTATAAAAGGAGCCGTAAAGCTTTTTCTCGAAAACGGTTATTCTGCAACGACAATAAAAATGATTCAGGATGAAACGGGTGTAAAGCTCGGTAACATTACCTACTACTTCCGCACAAAGGAAGACATGCTTTACATTCTTGTTCAGGAGATAATGGACTTCCACCTGAATGTAATTGAGGACACCCACGAAAAGACAGGTGACGCAATGCTGTCCTGTGCAATGGAGGTGGCAATACAGATTGCCCTTTGCGAAAACAACGAAAGAGCGTGGGACTTGTATCATTCTTCCTACACCCATCAGCATATACTTGAAATGATTAAGGACTGGACGGCGAAGAAAAACTATCATCTTCTCGGCGAAAGATTACCCCACATGTCCGAAGCCGACTTCAGAATACTTGAAAACGTCTGCACAAGCATTGAGCTTTCGGCTCTGACAACGCCCTGTGACAGATATTATACACTCGAAGATAAAATAACCCTCACTCTTGATTCGATTATGAAAATATACGAAATTCCCAAAGAGGAAAGGGAAGATATAATCAAAAAGGTGCTTGAAAACGACCTTACGGCACTCGGCAATAAAGTTTTTGATGACTTTGTTTCCCGACTTAACAATGACTATTAGCAGCTATTAAGCCTCCTTCAGTGAGGGAGCTAACGTAACGCTTGTGAATAATGAATATCGTATACATCAAAGGAGAAATCACTATGAAAACAAGAAAACTTTTAGCAGTTGTATTATCGGTACTTATGATAATCTCGGTAATGCCAACTACCATTTTCGCAGCCCCCGCGGCGGTAACGGCAGGGGATACTGCACATGAACACAATCACAACCATTTTCCCGAAGAGCCTGCGGTGTTATCTTCGGACTTAGACCTTACTACTCTTTACATCGACATATCTGCTCTTGTAGGAGAGGGAAAGACGGTTAGCGGTGTGTGGTTATGGGTTTCAGGCTATATAGTAAACGAGCCGATGATAAAAGTCGGAAGGAATATCTTTTCCTATGATGTAACTGAAGCTGTAGCAAACGGTGCAACAGCCGCCACATACACGATTTATTACACTGATGATACCGCGTTGCATTCAAATTTGGTTGATAGTTTTGTGACGGGAAAGAATATGTGGGTTGCTACAGGTCAGACAAAGGGTAGCTGGGATGTGTTTGGTGAGGCAACCAACAACATTACAATCACCATGACCGACTCCTTCGGTGACAGCTGGAACGATGCGGCGATTGAAATTTATAAGGATAATGTTTTTGTGGACACTATCACCGTTGACGTAGATACAAATACCTATACTTTGCCTTATGAGGAATTGTCCGAGTACACCTTCAAGTGGATAAAGGGCAATTTTGACAGCGAATGTTCCTTTGTTATATCACTCGACGAAGATGCTTTGAAGACGGTTGACAATGCCGGTGTATTTGCCGACGGCGAAATAATTTACACTATCGAATCAAAGTGCGAGCATGATGTTTCAGAGCCTTGCGGTGCCTGCTCTGTTTGTTCAAAGGTATGCGGTACCGACTTTTTACATAAAACTGACGAAAATCACAAATGCTCTGTATGCTCCTTTGAATGCGGAGTTACGGCAGAACACGACTGGTCAGGTAAAGACGGCGTTTGTAAGGTGTGTGGATATGAATGTTACGAACATAGCTTTGATGAAAATTATGTTTGTACAATCTGTGCCTATACCTACAAAGTACTTGTTACATCCGAGGACGGTACATCCAGTATTGCTTATGAATTTATAGACGAGGCTCTCGAAGCGGCAGAAAGCCTTGAAAACTGTACAGTAAAACTTCTTAACAATGTTTCAGAAACAACTTCCTGTTACATAGACAGCGGCAAATTTACCATTGACCTTAACGGAAAGACATGGGAATGCAGCCAGTGGGTTCTTTTCGTTATTGGTACTGCCGATATTAAAATAACCGACAGCACAGGCGAAGGCGGCCTTATGAAGACAACCATTGAAACCTACGATTTAATTTCACTTTATGACACGGCAAAGCTTGAAATAGCAGGCGGCAGCTTTGAGTCCTCAAATTATGTGGTTAATATGTCAAACAGCGGTCTGGCTTCTTCCTCAGAGCTTATAATATCCGGAGGAAAGCTTAATGGATATGCTGTTGTAACTGCAAAAGGAAGTAAGGTAACAATAACAGACGGCGAATTTGAAGTGACCGGCATTTATAGCATAATTTACGATACAGGAACACTTGACCTTTCGCAGTATGCAGATGCAGATAAAATTCGTTTTTACGTAGATTCTTCAATCGATGTATCTGCCCTTAACTTAATTCTTCCCGAAGGATTTGTTCTTAAAAATTTATTCACCGAAGAAGTGGGAACACAGCTTGAAGCGGGCAGCGGGTATAAAATCGCTAAGGCTTCAGGTCTTGAAACAGCAGTGGTTGCTTCCGTAACAACACAGGACGGCACAACCACTACAGAGTATGCAAGCATCGGTGCGGCTTTAGCTGCGGCGGCTTCCCTTGAAAACTCCACGGTAAAGCTTCTTGACAATATTTCAACAACAACTTCCTGTATAATAGACAGCGGCAAATTCACCATTGACCTTAACGGCAAGACATGGCAGAGCACTGATGTATTACTTTATATCAACGGTACTTCACAAATCAAAATTTGCGACAGCAGTGAAAATGCCGACGGTTTGATGACAACGTCGGGAATGGCTTTGATATTTCTCTTGGATGAGACAAAGCTTGAAATAGAAAGCGGTAACTTTTCTTGTACCGGCAACTGTATATTTAATATGTCAAACAGCGGTATGGAAACTTCCTCAGAGCTTTTGATTTCGGACGGATGGTTTGTTGGAAACAGTGTTGTCTCAGTTGCAGGACGCAAGGCGACAATAAATAGCGGTGAATTTGATTGTGCATGGGATTTTCCTTTTGAATTTTTGTACGGAACCCTTGATCTTTCAAATTATAAAGGTGTGTCTGAAATGGGCTTTTATGTTCCGAACTTCATAGACGCTTCCGCGCTTGAGTTGATTCTTCCCGAATCTGCAATTATCATAAATTGTTCCACGGAAGAAATTGTAACCGAATTGGCCTCAGGCGTCGAATACAGAATAGAATTTTCCGAGATTTCTTCTATTGAAGTTGACCTCGGTGAAAAAGCAGATGCAACCAACGTAAGATACGTTGAAATCGGCGGCGTTGTGACAGAGATTGAAGAAACTGATAACAAGCATTTGGTTGAAATCGGCGAAGAAAATCTCCTTGTTGAAGTTACAGAAAAGACACAGGGCGGTGCATTTGTAAAGAGCCAGTACTTCTATGTTGATATGGAGTCCCGGACTGCAACAAAGCTCGACATGGATTCCTATATGACTTCAGACAATGAAAAGTCATTAAGAACAAAGGGCGAAATGGGTATCCGCTTCAAGTCGAATATCCTGACAGCACCCAAAAACGAAGAAACAGACTTTGTAATTGACGAATACGGCTTTGTTGTGGCGGCTTCCGATGTCCTTGGCGACACTGAACTCACACTCGACTTCTCCAAGATTGCAACGGGTGTTGCATATAGCAAGGAGCAGGGAATAGACCTTGTTTATGACTCCACATCAGATACACATCACGTATTTGCAGGTGTAGTTAAAAATCTTCCTGTAGCAAAGTATAAGACAGACCTTGTATGTAAGACATATACAAAGATTACTGTGAACGGTGAACAGTTCATACTCTACGGCGAAGCTGTCAAGGGTAACATTTACGATACCGCAAAGGCGGCACTTGAGGATTCGACACTCGACACCGAAACAAGAAATGCTCTTTATAAAATAGTTGTTGATTATGAAGACAGCGGCTCGGCAGCACTTCCCGGTGACGGACTGTTTCCCGTGAGCTGATCTGTTGTAATCTTTTTGGAGGCACAAAAGTGAAAAAGAAGAATTATTTTACACCTGAAATTGAAATGTCCGTTTTGACTTATGAAGACCTTATGTTTGTCTTTAGCGGCTCGGCACCCGACTCCGATGATTCGGATAGTTTCAATTACGACTTCGACTTCGGTTTCTAAATTACAATTTACGCACGCACTTTAAGGAGATTTCACTACAATGACTACAATGAAGAATATAAGAAATATTTTGGCGGCTGTTGTTTGCTTTTCCATAATTCTTGGCATTAATGCTTTTGCCGCACCCTCGGCTGTAACGATAGCTGACAGTACTGAACATGTTGACAGCACAGCCATGCTTTTCGAAGAAACCGAAATGCATACACATAAAGTATGCGGAGCTGTGTCATGCATAGACGAAAATCACACGGGACATGAAAGTGATGTTATCTATACTGCTATAACTCAGGCTTCGACTGTGGACGGCGTAACCGTTACAATGTCGGGTACAAGCTATAAGTTCACGCTTGCCGCAGGTACAGCAGATGCTCCGAAAACTTACAGCTTTTATGTTGATGAGGATGTGACCTTTTATGATACAATCACGGTTCCTGCATATACAACCCTCAATATTTGCCTTAATGGTAACATTATCAGCTGTAATGATTATGATTTTCTTCTTACAACAGCTTCGGGCAATACAGAAATCAACCTTTGCGACTGCTCGGAGGGTGTAATTCATCACGGTTACCTCGGCGAGCTTGGTACAACGGGAAGACTTATCTGGATGCAGGGTGAAGAGGTTCCCGAAGGATGCACTGAACTCGACCTTGAAGGCGGCGTTATTGACGGCTACGATTCGGCAACAACCTCCTCTACATATAACAATAAAGCTCTTGTAAATCTTACCGCTTTAACTTCAGAAGATACTCCCGTTACCTTCAATATGTACGGCGGTAATATTGCAGGTCACTACAGATTCGGTGTAATTGCCGATAAATATACTGCCTTCAACTTCTATGACGGAAGAATTGCCGGAAACAGAATGGGTATTGTAACAAGAACCACAAACTCTGTGGGTGCAACCGTCAATATGTACGGCGGCGTTGTTTCCCATCACATAGGCGATTCCTATTGCGGTGCTGCCATAACAGATAAAAGTACCTTTAACCTTTATGGCGGAGAAATCTGCTATAATGAGAATCTGGCTACAGGTACCAACAGAGGTGCAGGTGTAAACAATTACGGTATTGTAAATATGTACGGCGGAAGTATTCATCATAATTACTCTGCTACCGACGGCGGTGCTGTTTACAATAACGGCTACCTTTATATGCACGACGGAAGTATGACATATAATTCTGCAAATATGGGCGCTGCTGTTTATAATTACGGCGGAAAGAGCAACGGCGGATTCTTTATGAGCGGCGGCACTATTACCCAAAATACATCACTCAGTAAAATGAATCTTTCCAGAGGTGCCATATGGCTTCGTCCCGGTGACCCTGCGACTATGTTCGGCGGCGGCGGTACATTCGTTGTTTCGGGAAAGCCTGTAGTTTATGATAACTTCGACGTTCTCGGAAGACAGGCAAATATATTTGTCGGAACAAGCCAGTGGCAAGGCAAAACAAGAATTGACGTAGGTGCTCTTGAAGATGGTGCAAAGCTCGGAGTTTTCGCCTATGATATAGACGGTCCCGTTACATATAACTGGACAGCAAGCATGGCGGATGCAAATCCCAATGACTACTTCATATCCGATGAAAACCCCGAATATAATAAGATTTTAGTCGACCAAGCAAGCGGTGAAGTTTACATTGACGGATGCGAGCACGACGGTGAAAAAACATACGAAGGAACGACTAATCCATTCCACTTGGTAACATGCGGTATCTGTAAAGATGTATTCGACGAATACCACACCGAGACAACTCCTGCAGACTGCCTTAACCTTGCATACTGTGAGGTATGCGATACAAGCTACGGGAATGTTTCCACATCAAAGCATCACGAAAGCTGTACCGTTTCATATACATACCTTAATGCCAATTACCATACGGCGACCTGGGATAAATGCGGATATTCCACAAGGAAATTGCATACAAAGACCACTCCTGCAAACTGTACATATGCAAACTATTGTGCCGACTGTGATTCCAATTACGGAAGCATAGCAAAAGGCAATCACAATATAGACGAAAACCATAGCTGTACAATATGTAATAAAACAGCCTGTGCCTCGGTTCTTGTTGAAGGACAAACAGAGCCGGCATATTATATAGATCTTGATGCTGCATTTGATGCGGTGGAAGGAAAAGCAACAATAACACTTTTAAGAGATATTGATGATCTTCTTTCAAGCTGCTACGTCAATGACGGTGACGATATTACCCTCGATTTTAACGGACATAATATAACAACTTCGTCAAACTATTATTTTAATGTTACAAAGTCGAAGAAAACCGATTACGATTTTGCACGTCTTAATGTTATTGGAAGCGGTAAATTCACTTATAATAAAGCAGGCTCAAGAACCTATGCGTATTCTCCGTTTTCTGTGTCCACACAGCAGAACTCGGCTGCGACAGGTTCAGGCTTCCCCGAACTTATTATCGGCGGTGACATAATTGTAGAAACAACCGAGAATTATGCCGTACCCGTAAAGGTTGAATCCAATAACCCTGCAGTAGAGTCTTATTTTACACTTAAAGATAATGCAAAGCTTATTTCCAACTACTCAGGCGGTGTAGTGTTTTACAGTGAACCTGCATCATCCGGCATACAGGGCGGTATAAATGTCTTTTTGGAAGGCGGAACTCTTGTTAATAACGCGGGCACAACGCTTGTGGGATATAATACAAGTTCCCGTTATTATGACGGCACTTTGGCGAACGTTTATGTTGATGTTCCCGATATAGTATCCGTTATTCCCAATACCTACTATCTCATTTCTCATAATCTTGAAGAAGAATACGGCGATGTAGATTTTACTTCGGGAAATACAATCGTGAATGATAAGAACTATGCCCTTGAGAATACATCAGTTTCCTTTACCGTAACACCTACAGAAGACTTTACTCTTACTTCTGTTTCGGCAAATGATGCTTTGCTTACGGCATCTGACAGTGTTTATACCTTTACGACTGTAGACAATGTTTCTTTAATTGTTATCGACGGCGAAAAGAATATAAAAGAGATTGTTATTGACCTCGGACAGAGACAGTCCGAATCCAATGTCAGATATGCAGAGATTGACGGACAACAGAGTATTATTACAGAAAACAATGATAAATACACTGTTGCTTTGGGAGAAGATAATCTCCTTGTTGAAGTTACAGAAAAGACACAGAGCGGTATATTTGTAAAGAGCCAGTATTTCTATGCTGATATAAAATCCCTGACTGCAACAAAGCTTCATATGAACTCATACATGACTTCTGACAACGAAAAGTCAATAAGAACAAAGGGAGAAATGGGTATCCGCTTCAAGTCGAATATCCTGACAGTACCCAAAAACGAAGAAACAGACTTTGAAATAGTCGAATACGGCTTTGTTGTGGCGGCATCCGATGTCCTTGGCGAAGAAGAGCTTACCCTCGACTTTCCTAAGATTGCAACGGGTGTAGCTTATAGCAAGGAGCAGGGAATAGACCTTGTTTACGACTCCACATCAGATACACAGCACGTATTTGCAGGTGTTGTTAAGAATCTTCCTGTAGCAAAGTACAGAACAGACCTTGTATGTAAGACATACACAAAGATTACGGTTGACGGCAAGCAGTTCATTCTTTACGGCGAGGCTGTCAAGGGTAATATTTACGATACCGCAAAGGCGGCGCTTGAAGACGAAACACTCGATTCCGAAACACAGAATGCACTTATCAATATAACTCTTGCGTATGAAAATACAATCGGTATTCCCGGTGACGATCTTTATCCCAAAAGCTGATAAAGCATAAAAAACAAGCCTTCCTTGTTCGTAAGAGCAGGGGAGGCTTCTCTATGTTATCATATAAAAAACGGCTGTTTTGCACAGCCGTTTACTTTATTGCTTATTTCCAGTTTTCGATATTGTTCTTAACAAACTCATCATCATTAAGATGAGGATAAGCATCATGGATTCTTGTGATTTCGTCTGCCTGTCCTTCGGAGAGCACTTCATCGGGATTCAAGCACCAGATACCCTTCATAAGTCCCTGACGCTTGAGTACTTCATGGACACCGGGAATACAGCCTGCAAACTTATGAGCAGGGTCAAAGAATGCGGCGTTGCAGTCTGTAACCTGGGCTGCAAGAGTAAGAAGTGAAGCATCAATTTTGTCCTGCTTCTTAGCTTCCATAAGCATTTTGAACATCTTAACTACGTTTTCACTCCAGAGTGTCCAGTGACCAAGAAGGCCGCCTCTGAAGCCGTTTACAATCTTAGAGCCGTCTTCTTTAGTAAATTCGTAGTTTGTAAGAAGGTCAACAACAATGTTGTCATCGTTACCTGTATAGAGTGCAATTTCGTCTTTTCTGGATGAGAAGGATGCTGCACGAACAACGTCAAGTGTCTGATATCTGTTAAAGGGTGCAGCCTTTATTGCAACTACGTTGTCTACTTCGCAAAGCTTTGTCCAATAGTCATATGTAAAAGCTCTGCCGCCGACTCTTTCCTGAAGATAGAAGCCGATTACGGGCATTTCAGCTGCAACTGCCTTTGTTCTTTCAATCATGTAGTCCTCGGGTCTGTCGTTGAGTCCGCCGGGGCTGAGAAGAACTGCATCATAGCCGAGAGCCTTTGCTTTCTTTGCTTCGGAAACTGCCTGTTCTGTAGGACCGCATACACCTGCAACACGAACTACAACCTTGCCTGTCTTTTCTTCGTAGGCATCGATTTCTTCCTTAACGATGTTTAAGATTCTGTCGTAAAGATTATACTGGGGAAGTCTGATTTCAAACTGAGTTGTATGTACTGCCGTTGCAATACCGCCCACATTACTGTTAAGGTAGTATCTCATTAAAAGTCTCTGACCGTCTTCATCAAACTGTCTGTTTTCGTCAAGAGCCAAAGGTGTTGCGGGAATTACTGTACCTGCGTGGAGTATTTCAAGTGCTTTTGTATGTCTGTCCATTAATATGACCCCTTTCTTTCTTCAAAGTGTGTAGGCTTGCCGAGACCTCTGCCGCCGTCAAGTATCCATTCTGCCTGCCACTTGATAAGTGTGTTTGCAGAAACTGTGGGATAACCGAAGGTTTCCATAGCTTTTCCTGCATCGTTGAGATATGCATCGTTTCCTTCTTCACCCTCGAAGATAGGTTCCTTGCCGAGGATTTCACCGAGCATTGTAGCCGCCTTCTTGATGGAAATTGTTTCGGGGCCGGTGATGTTCATAACATTTACGGGACATGTAGCATGAAGAAGTCCGCGGATTGCGTATTCGTTTGCACTGCCTTGCCAGATGCAGTTGAGTACGGGTGTTGCAAGTCTGATAGGTGTGCCGTTCATAATGTTGTTTGCCATATCGTAAAGTACACCGTAACGAAGGTCAACGGCAAAATTGAGTCTGTACATGAAAATCTTAGTACCGTAGGTGTTTGCCGCATATTCAAATGCTCGCTCGCGCGCCAGTACACTCATGGGATATTCGCCGATAGGACCAACCTTGTCTTTTTCTGTGCATCCGCCCGAAGCAAGGGGAACGATGGGATAAATGTTGCCTGAGGAGAATACAACCATGTTAGAGTCCTTGAACTTTTCGCATACAAATGCGGGAAGTGTAGCATTGAGTGCCCATGTTTTCCATTCTTCACCGTCTGTACCGAATTTTCTGCCGGCCATGTAAATAATGTTCTTCACTTCGGGAAGTGCACGGAGCTGTTCAAGATTTAAAAGGTCGCATGAAATGATATCAACGCCCTGTTCTGTAAGATAGTTTCTGGCAAATTCATCAGAAAATCTGGAAACTGCAATTACCTTCTTGTCAATGCCTGCAGCTTTTATTGCGTTCTTTGCAAGTACACAAAGAGTCCAGCCCATTTTTCCGCCGGCACCGAGTACCATTATGTCACCTTCGATTTTCTTTACGTCATCGATAAGTGCCTGAGTAGGCCGTGTCAATAAGTCGTTAAGTCTTTCTTCTGTCCACATAAATTTATCCCTCCAAAAGTTTTATATATTCTTCTTTAGTCATCAAAGGTTTAAAATTCTTCTTGATTTCTTTTCCGAGCTTTGCGTCATTTTCAAGAAGTCTTACTGCTGTCAGTGCCATAAGCTTTGCAGGAAGAATGTATGCCGTGTAGTCATCACTGACACAAAACTCTTTTGCATGAAGCTGTCCCGTAAAACCGCCGACCATGGGCTGAATTGTAGGAAGCAGATAACTTACATCGCCGATGTCGGATGAGCCTGTCATGTTAATGTCGTGTCGGATAGCTTCCTTGTCCATGAACTCTTCCGAAACGGATTCAAATACTTTTCCGAGCTCTATACTTTGATTAAATGGCTGATAGCCGACAATTGTTTCGATGTCAACTTCAGCACCCACCATCATCGCCGCACCCTTAATTGCCGCATCAACATCCTCTGATGCCTTCATCATGGCAGGAGTGTTGTTGGCTCTTACCTGGCATTCAAGTGTGACCTTGTCAGGTACAACGTTTACAACGTCGCCGCCGCTTGTCACAATAAAGTGAACCTTGATGTTATCTTCTTCTCTGAATCTTTCACGGCATGTATGTATACCGAGGATTGCAAGAGCCGCGGCATTGAGTGCATTTACACCGTCATAAGGTTTTGCGGCATGAACGCTTTTGCCATGGAAGGTTATGCTCTTCATGACAAAGCCCACACTGTTTGCATCAAGACACACAAGCTTTTCAGGAGCCTCGGGTCTTGCATGCACCATAATAGCCGCATCAACATCATCAAATTCGCCTTCATATATAAGCTGCTGCTTGCCGCCATAGTACTTGATTTTACCCTCATCCTTGAGGCTCTTTCTGTAGTCAAGCTCAATGTATTCCTCGGCAGGAGTTGCCATAAAGGTGATTTTTCCGCCAAGGTTATCTATAATACCGCTTTGTGTAAGACCTATTGCAGCACCCAGCATATTTGCAATCTGTACATTGTGACCGCAGGCATGTGCAGCGTGGTTTTCGACATTGGCATTAGGATGCTCACCGCACACAATACTGTCAAGCTCGCTTATAATACAGACATTGAAGCCGTCGTTTTTGCCGAGCGTAGCTTTGACACCGGTGTAAGCAATGCCGTCTTTGCTGTCAAGACCGAGTTCATCAAAGCAGTTCTTTACAAGAGCCGCCGTTTCAAATTCTTTGTAGCCAAGCTCAGGTTTTTCCAGTACCTTTTTTCCGATTTCAATAATCTTTGTGCTGTTTCTGTCAATGGCATCAAGCACAAGCCTTTCTTTTTCGGATAAGCTCATAATATCACCCCTGAAAGTTTCGTTCATCCTATTGTACAACATTTATATGAGTTTGCCAAGTGCTATATCGCTCATTTTATATAATTTTTCGCTCATTGTGTTGACAGAGACTACGATATTTGGTAAAATGCATGTATAATTCATGAAAGGAATAAATCATTTATGAAGAATGTTGGTGAGTACGATTTCTTTAGTGATAATCCCGTTAAAGAATTTGTCGGTGCAGGATTTCATAAGTACAGACCGTGCTGGGGATGGGAAAGAAGAATATCAAACGCTTCATTTTATCTTATAGCCGACGGTAAGCTTAAGTTTACCTTGCATGATACAGTGTTTACTGCCGAAAAAAATGATGTGGTATTTCTAAAATCATGCGACACGGCAATCATAGAAAATGAAGGTGAGCTTTACAGCTCGCTGTATTATATCGCTTTCAATTATGATGAGACTTGTGACCTTTGTATAAGCATGATAAATAAAAACACATCCTACCGCAATCTTTTTAAGGATATCCTTGATTCACACCTGTCAAAGGCTCCCTTTTCAAAGCTAAAGATAACACAATTGTTTCTTAGACTTCTTTACGGACTTTCGGTTGATAATCTTCATGCCAACAAAGAGTATATGAATGTTTCGCGTATCAATGCGGCGGCGGAATACATTAATGTCAATTATTATAAGAATATAACAATGAGCGATCTTAGCAGAGTTTCGGGATATTCCGAATCTCATCTGAGACGTCTGTTTGTCAAAAATTTCGGTATGTCGCCTCAGAATTACATAGTTGAAAAGCGTATGGAAATGGCAAAAGAAATGCTGCTTGATATTCCCGAAAAAAACGTTGATGAAATTGCAGATCTTCTCGGCATTTCTTCATCATCATATTTCTGTAAGCTTTTCAAAAGCAAAAACGGCATGTCGCCGCTCGAATTTAAACGTATGAACATCAATTCATAAAGGAAGGTGTAATCATGGATTTTTTGGAATTTGCCGCGTCTCGATATTCGGTGAGAAAATTTAAGGATAAGCCTCTGGAGCAGGATGCTATAGATAAAATTTTATCTTGTGCCTCGGTTGCACCGACGGGTTGTAATAATCAACCATACAGGATACTTGTAATAAACAGTAAAGAGGCAGTTGAAGATTTGAAAAAATGTACACGCTGTCATTTTGACTGTCCGACGGCGTTTCTTGTGTGCTATAATAAAGATGAAAGCTGGGTTCGTAAATATGACGGTGCACTTTCTGCACCCGTTGATGCATCGATTGTTGCAACACATATGATGCTTATGGCACACTCTTTGGGAATAGGCTGTACATGGGTTATGCACTTTGACCCATTTAAAATGAGAAATACGTATAATATTCCTGAAAATGTAGAGCCGCTTGCACTTCTGACCATGGGATATCCTCATGAGGATGCCGGTCCCCTTGATATGCATTTTCAGTATAGACCCACAGCGGAAAATGTGGTTTATAATAAGTTTTAAAACGGAAAAACGATGATTTGATTTTTTTGGATGTGTTAAATAAGAGGGCGTACTGCGGTACGTCTTTCTTTTTATTTTGGGAGTTTTTCGTCACTGCACTGACGAGTAACTTTTGTCGATACAAAAGTACAGAAAAGAATAATTAAATACATAAAAAAGCCAGCAAGCTAAAAAACCGCCGGCTTTAAATTTGTTCCATGTAATAAAATACCCTAAAGGCATTATGCCAAATACTCCAGTATTTCCATGGCATTTGTGTCGGGCTTTACCTTTTCCATAACCTTTTCAATATAACCCTTTTCGTCAATGATGTATGTTGTTCTCACAACACCCATACCGACTTTTCCGCACATTTTCTTTTCCTGCCATACGTCGTATGCCTTTATTGCCTCTAAATCTTTGTCAGAGATGAGGATAAAGGGCAGGGAATACTTTTCTGCAAATTTTGCGTGGGATGCCACACTGTCACGGCTGATGCCGATAACAACAATATCCTTTGCCTTAAAACCTTCGTATGCTGCGGCAAAGGCACATGCCTGACGTGTGCAGCCGGGTGTATTGTCCTTTGGATAGAAGTATAATACTACCTTTTTTCCGAGAAAAGAGGAAAGGGAAACTTCGTTCCCGTCTTTGTCGGGTAAAGTAAAATCAGGTGCTTTTACGCCTTGTGCTAACATAATTTGTACCTCCGTAAATTAAATTCCTATAAGACATGTGGCAATAATGCCGACAATTAAACCTGCAAGTCTCTTTTTTGATATCTTTTCCTTGAAAATGAAAACCGATGCAAGACCCGAAAGAATTATTACACCGCCGTTGACTATGGGGAAGAAGATAATGCTGGGAAGCTTGCCTGAAAGATAAAGATTAATAAGATTTACTGCACCCCAGAAAACACCTGTAATTATCATGCTTGCCCAGTCGATAGGCTTGTATATCTTTTTTTCATTGGCACGTTTGCTTTTGACTCCGTATGGAATGTACAGCAGTATGAAAAGAATAAGAGAAAACAGAAAAGTCCAGAAAAGAAGACCGTTGATTTCTTTTGCAAAGTCGGATGTCTGGTGTACAGTCTGACAAACACCGATAAGTCCCATGCCGAGAAAACTTCCTGCAACTGCAAGTAACCACTTGATGCTCATGCCCGATTCTTTGTTGAAATCGATGCTGAGAAAAAATGTGATTATCATGAGAATAAGACCTGTAATCTGAATGGGTGTCGGGGGAGTGTTTCTGTAAACAATACCGAAAACTGTAGGAATAACGGCACTCAGATATGTAAACAGAACGCTGAAGGACATGGGCCCCAGCTTCATGGATAACAGGCAGAAATACTGGGAGGCTGTAGAGACAAAACTGAAAATAACGGCAAGAATCATTGTATAGGGCGAAACAGCGAAGGTTTCACCCGAAAAAATAATTGCCGCACCGAAAAATACTATTGAGCCAATGGTGATGATTACATTGAAAAACAGTGAGTCTTTGTTGGTCTCTATCAGATTTTTGCCAAAATAATTGTAATATATGTTTTTGAAGGTTTCAAGAGAAACGGAAAAGAATAAAAGTAAATATAAAACTGCCATGGTGCCCTCGTTATTTGATTTTTTCCACGTCGCGTTTGTGTGCAATTATAACAAGCTTCATGCTTTCGCTCAAAACAATATCGGGATTTGAAACAAGCTCTGTACTGCCGTTGCTTTTGATTGCAATAACGTTGAGTGAGTGTGTTCTGCGAAGGTCAAGCTCTTTTAATGTTTTGCCGTTCCACTTTTTAAGAACGTCAATTTCGACTATGGAGATTTCATCTGATAAATCTGCCACATCAATAAAGCCTGAACTGAGAAGATTCTTTGCGAGTCGTTTTCCTGATTCGTATTCGGGAAATACAACGCTGTCAGCTCCGACTTTTTCAAAAATCCTTTTGTGCATATCGTTGGCACACTTAACTATAACCTCTTTAACACCTGCGTTTTTGCAGAGCATTATTGCCATAACACTTGCTTCAAGATTGCTTGCCATTGAAATTATAACCGTGTCAACACTTGACATTCCCAACCTTTCAATAACATCGGGGTCGGTTATATCCGCACACTTGCAAACCGGAAAGACGCTTGCATATTCTTCAACGATTCTTTGGTTAGTATCTACGGCAATTACATCGGCTCCGTTTGAAACCAGCTCTTTTGCAACCGATAAACCGTATCTCCCAAGTCCGAATACCGCATATGTTTTATTGTATCCCATGTATATACCTCCTAACCTATACTGATGTCCTCAGAAGGTTCTGAAATTGTGTTTTTGTCGTTTTTGCCGGTTTTAAATGCAAAAGCAAGGGTAATGGGGCCTACACGCCCAAAATACATATTTATGATAATTATGATTTTACCTATTAGCGAAAGGGTGGTTGTAAAGTTTCTTGAAAGTCCGACAGTTGCAGTGGCACTGACAGTTTCGAACAATATGTCAATAAGCGGTGCATCCGATGTACAGGAAAGACAAAGGGCGGATATCGTAAAAATTGCGAATGAGGATATAAACACCGTTACTGCACGTCTTATAGACTGTTCGTTTATGTTTCTGCCGAATGCCGAAACCTGTTTTTTGCCGCAAATTACCGAATATGCAGTGAGAATAAGAACAGCAACAGTAACCGTTTTTATACCGCCTGCCGTACTTACGGGCGAGCCGCCGATGAACATTAGAATAAGCGTGACTATGGAAGACGGGTTTGTAAGAGCTTCCTGGGGAACCGATGCAAAGCCGGCAGTCCTTGTTGTTATGGACTGAAACAGACTTGCCTGTATTTTTCCAAAGAGATTCATATTTCCAAATGTTTCGGGATTGTTGTACTCAAAGATAAAAAACAGTACAGCACCGGAAACAATAAGAATGAGGGTTGAGGATAAAACAAGCTTGCTGTGAAGCGACAAGTATTTAAAATGCCTTGTATGCCTGTTTTTAAATACTCTTACAATATCCCACCAGACAATAAAACCAAGACCTCCGACAATAATCAGTGCACTTGTCACCGAGTTTATAAGCGGATTGGTGGCATAATTACACATACTTGTATCGGAAATAATGTCAAGCCCCGCATTGCAAAAGGCGGAAACGGAATTAAATATAGAATACCATATTCCTTTTGCACCGAATTCAGGTACGAATACCGTCATATATAACAGAGCTCCGACGGCTTCTATAATCAATGTTCCCAATATAACCTTTTTAATAAACTGAATAATTCCGGAAAGTGAATTAAGATTGAAGGAGTCCATAATAAGCAGTCTTCCGTCAAGACTTATTCGTTTTCCTATAATCATCATAAACGCCGACATAACGGTTATAACACCGAGACCGCCGATTTGGATAAGCAAAAGTATTACAGCCTGACCGAAAGGACTCCATGCACTTGCGGTGGTTACTGTTACAAGACCGGTTACGCAGGTTGCCGTGGTTGAAGTAAAAAGAGCATCAATATACGCAACACTTTTTCCGTTTGCGGAGCTGATCGGAAGATACAGCAGTAAACTTCCCAAAAGTATTGTCAGTAAAAAAACAACAAGAATTATGTGCGTTGAAGACAACTTTATTTTTTTCATTTAAACTACCTTATCGTTCTTTCATCAAGATATATTTGTATTATACTATTTTTGCGCAATAATTTCAATGTTTTTTTTGAAAATGATGTTGCAATGTACAGAAACTCGTTTTATAATATAAAATGGCTTTGATTTTTGATAAATTTTTAGCCGCAGAGTTCAGAAAAGAGATGATTTACATGAGAAAGACAAAAGTAATATGTACAATAGGCCCTGCCTGTGACAATGAAGAAACTTTAATAAAAATGTGTAAGGAAGGCATGAATGTTGCCAGACTTAACTTTTCACACGGTACCCATGAAGACCATCAGGAAAAGATAGACCTTATCAAAAAGGTAAGACAAAAGCTGGGACTTCCCATTGCAATTATGCTTGACACAAAGGGCCCCGAATACAGAATTAAGACTTTTAAAGATAAAAAGGTAACACTTAATGACGGCGATACGTTTGTATTTACGGTTGATGATGTGGTCGGCGATAATACAAGAGTGTCTGTAAACTATGACCACCTTATGGAGGATTTGTCTAAGGGTGACAGAATCCTTGTCAATAACGGACTTGTAATTTTTGAGGTTGATGAAATAAAAGGAAACGACGTTGTGTGTAAGGTAATAACAGGCGGCGAGCTTTCCGACAGAAAGAGTATGAGCTTCCCGAATAAGGTTATGAAGCATGATTACCTTTCCGAGCAGGATAAATCCGACCTTCTTTTCGGTATAATGAATGACGTTGACTTTGTAGCAGCGTCCTTTGTATCGAAACTCTCGGATGTAAAGGCAATAAGAGAGTTCCTTGACTCTAACGGCGGTAAGGATATCGATGTCATTGCAAAGATTGAAAACCGTTCGGGTGTTGATAATATAGATGAAATCTGCACACTTGCCGACGGTATCATGGTAGCACGAGGAGACCTTGGCGTTGAAATTCCCTTTATTGAAGTGCCTTCAATACAGAAGTATCTCATCAATAAGTGCAGAATGCTGGGTAAACGTGTAATTACAGCAACAGAAATGCTTGAATCCATGATACATAATCCGAGACCTACAAGAGCAGAACTTTCCGACGTTGCCAATGCCGTATATGACGGCTCGAGTGCAATTATGCTTTCGGGTGAAACGGCTTCGGGTAAATATCCCGTTGAGGCTGTTAAAAATATGGTTGAAATTGCTGAATTCACCGAAAAATGCATAAATTATCAGAACCGCTTCAAAAATTCGGAGTTCACTATCAAGAGTAAGCTTGATGCCGTATCCCATTCAACCTGCTCCATGGCAATTGACCTTGAAGCAAAGTGCATTGTCGTAAATTCCATCAGCGGTATTACGGCACGAATGGTAAGCCGTTTCAGAAGTCCTGTTGATATTCTGGGTATTACTACAAACGAAAAGGCATGGAGAAAATTAAACCTCAGCTGGGGTGTTACACCTGCTCTTTGTGAGGAGTATAACTCTACAGAGGTTATGTTCTATACATCCCTCAACAGAGCAAAGGAAGTGTTCGGACTTCAGAAAGGCGATAATGTAGTTCTCACCGGCGGTCAGATAAACGGTAAATCAGGTAACACAAACGTAATCAAGGTTGAAACGGTATAATGCTTATTACACGAGACAAATCCTTCTATAAACAATTCTTTGCACTCTATTGGGTGCTGGTGCTTCACAATGTAATAACCCTCGGTGTAAACCTTGCCGATAATATAATGATTGGCTCATATTCCGAAACGGCTCTTTCGGGTGTCGGTGCCATAAATCAGATTCAGTTTATATTTCAGCAGATTGTAATGTCTGCAGGCTCATCCTTGGTTGCACTTTCAAGCCAGTATTGGGGACAGGGCAGACGTGAGGAAATAAAAAGGCTGTCAAGCTGTGCAATGCTTGTGGGTGTTACCGCTTCAATTGTACTGTTTGTTGCCGCGGCAATAACTCCGAGAGGGATAGTCGGTATTTTTTCACCCAGTAAAGAGATTGTTACACAAGGTGCAAATTATCTCAAAATTATAAAATATACCTATCCCATATTTGCAATAACAAATCTTCTTCTTGCATCTCTGAGAAGTGTTGAAACGGTGAAAATCGGTTTTTACATTTCTCTTGTTACACTAGTTACCAACTGTTCCATAAATTTTGTTCTTATAGAGGGTCGATTCGGTGCACCTGAACTTGGTGTTACGGGTGCGGCAATCGGAACACTTGTTGCAAGAATATTTGAGCTTGTAATTGTGTCGGCATACATATTCTTTCATGATAAGAAATTGGAAATCAAACTAAAAGATTTTCTTTTCATTGATAAAAAACTCTTTGCCGACTACCGTAAAACCGCATTTCCCATCATACTTGTCGGCGGCATGTTCGGAGTTTCAACGGCACTTCAGTCGGTGATACTCGGACATATGAGTGACAGTGCCATTGCGGCAAACTCCATGGCAACACCGCTGTATCAGACCTTGAAGGTGGCATCGGTAGGTGCGGCAAGTGCTTCTTCGGTAATTGTCGGAAAGACAATAGGCATGGGAGATATGAAGAAACTCAGAGAAATCGTAAAGACTTTGCAGCTTATGTTTGTTGCAATCGGCGTTGTAATGAGTACCCTGCTGTTCTTTATACGAATACCCGTTGTTTCGCTTTATGACCTTTCACCCGAGACGGCATCCCTTGCAAAGACTTTTCTTCTTGTGCTTTGCTTTACGGGCTTTGGAATGTCCTATCAGATGCCGACAATAATCGGTATTGTTCAGGGCGGCGGCGACGGAAAGTTTGTACTCAAAAATGACTTTATAAGTATTTATTGTATCGTGCTTCCGTTGTCGTTCCTTGCGGCATTTGTATTTGACTGGCACCCTGCGGCAGTTGTATTCTGCCTGAATTTTGACCAGATATTTAAATGTATACCGGGTTTTATAAAGGTAAACAGCTATACTTGGGTTAAGAAGCTTACGAATAATTGATAAGAGGTCTGATTAAAGGAGATTTCCTTAGGGATAAATAAAATTGGTGGCGTACTTCGGTACGCCTTTCTTTGTGCTTTCGGGAGTGTTTCGGCACTGCGGTGCCGACCTTCTTTTGTCCCGCGACAAAAGAAGGCAAAAACGCTCCGCTCAAAAGGAGAGATGACTCGACACCAATATCATCAAAAGCCGTCATGTCAGCGAGTCTGCGTGACCTCTCTCCTTTGCCGCGGCGGCTTACCTCTCACAACGCGGGTAAGTATTTGTATGATTTTCAATCTTTGTTTTCGCGAAAAAATCTGAGGTATAGCCTCGAACACACCGTTTGACAACATTTAATCCACCAACCGAATATGCTTCAAATTAGCACAAATATAAATGAGGGGAGTTAAGCCACCACGGCGAAAGAGGGGAGGTCAGCGGAATGAGGGCAGCAGTATCATTGAAGTTAGCAGTTTATCAAATTTTGACGGCTTCGTAGAAGTGTTTGGTTTCATTTGTCCTAGTCAAAATTTGCCTTTTTGCACTTTGCTTTTCCCGAATGAGCCATCCCCTCTTTTTGAGTGGGCGTTTTTGGTACTTTTGTCGATACAAAAGTACGGAAAAGAATAATAAAGATATAAAAAGTCAGCAAGCAAAAAACTTACTGACTTTATTTTTATCACCTGTATAAAGCCTGCTTAAGCTGTCCTTTTGTTTTGCATATTTGGGGAATAAACGCAAATACTTATATCATAAAACCATTGGAGGAAAAGTTATGAAACGAATAAAATATTTAATTCTTGTTTTACTGATATTTGCTTTTATGTGCGTGACTGTAAATGGTGCAGAGCTTACTCTTAACAGTAAGTCGGCATGTCTTATGGAGGCATCAACGGGAAAAATTCTCTATGAAATTAACGCTGATGAAAAGCTTGAGCCTGCTTCTGTTACTAAAATAATGTCGCTTATCCTTGTGTTTGAGGCAATGGATGAAGGAAAGTTTGATATGAATACACCCGTTTCGGGAAGTGAACATGCATGCAGTATGGGCGGCTCTCAGATATGGCTTGAACCAGGTGAAACAATGACGGTCAATGAAATGTTAAAGGCTGTTATCGTAGCATCTGCAAATGATTGTACCGTGGCACTCGGTGAGCTTGTTGCAGGAAGTGAAGAAAGCTTTGTTTCTCTTATGAATGAAAGAGCAAATGAGCTTGGCATGGCAAACACACATTTTGTAAACTGTACGGGACTTCCTGCCGAAAACCATTATACAACAGCCCGTGATATTGCAATTATGACACGTGAACTTCATAAGCATAAGGCGGTTTATGACTATACAAGAATCTGGACAGATACTCTAAGAAACGGTGAGTTCGGCATATCAAATACCAATAAGCTTATACGTTTTTATAACGGTGCCACGGGTATGAAGACGGGATATACTTCCTCTGCACTTTACTGTATGTCGGCAACGGCAGAAAGGGAAGGCATGGGACTTATAGCGGCGGTAATGAAGGCGGAAAGCAGTGATAAACGCTTTGCCGACGCAAAGAAACTGCTTGAATACGGCTTTGCAAATTACAGCATATATGTGCCGGAGGAAATAGAACTTGATAACGTAAAAGTCCTTGGCGGCAAAAAGGATAGCGCCCGTGTAGAAACCGATTTAGAAGATATTCTCATTGAAAAGGGAAATAAAAATAAAGTTGAAGTAAAAGTCAACATGGATGAAAGTATAAAAGCACCTTTTGAGAAAAATACAAAAGTAGGTAATGTTTCTTTTACGGTTGACGGTAAGGAAATTGCAAATTATCCCGTTGTAACATGTGAAGAGGTCGAAAAAATAACGTTTTCCGACATTTTTTTGAGGCTTTTGAAGTCAAGTATTGCAGTCAGATAGATTTATGTAAAAATTGTTACAAAATCATGTAGAATTGCCATGTGTATGAGTTTATAATTTAGGTATAAAACAATATTGGAGGATAACAATATGGCAATTAAGTGTAATGACAAATTCGTGAAAAATTTTGTTACCGACGCCGAAATTAACGCCCTTATTCCTGCCCTTGAATCGGCACATGATAAGATAGTAAACAAGACGGGTGAAGGAAACGATTTCCTTGGCTGGCAGACTCTTCCTGTTGATTATGATAAGGAAGAATTTGAAAGAATAAAGAAGGCTGCAAAGAAGATACAGGATACGTGCGATGTTCTTATCGTTATCGGTATCGGCGGCTCATATCTCGGTGCACGTGCTGCAATCGAATATATCAAATCCCCCAACTATAATCTTTTAAAGAAAAATACTCCCGAAATATATTTCATAGGCAATTCCATTTCACCTGCGGCTCTTTCCGAAACCCTCAGCCTTTGTGAAGGTAAGGATATCTGCGTAAATGTTATTTCAAAATCGGGTACTACAACCGAGCCTGCCGTAGCTTTCAGAATCTTCAGAGGACTTCTCGAAGAAAAATACGGCAAGGAAGGTGCAAAGGAAAGAATTTTTGCAACTACCGATAAAGCAAGAGGAACACTCAAGGAATTTTCCGACGATATGGGTTATGAAACCTTTGTAATTCCCGATGATGTCGGCGGAAGATACTCTGTTCTTACTGCCTGCGGACTTCTTCCCATAGCCGTAGCGGGATGCGACATCGACAAGATTATGGAAGGTGCAAAGGCAGCATTCGATGAGCTTTCGGTATGCGATATTGAAAAGAACGACGCTTATAAGTATGCAGTAATCAGAAACGTACTTCATGCTAAGGGTAAGGACCTTGAAATCATGGCATGCTATGAGCCCGCATATCAGTATATGAATGAATGGTGGAAGCAGCTCTTCGGCGAAAGCGAAGGTAAAGACGGCAAGGGTATTTTCCCGGCATCCGTAATCTATTCAACAGACCTTCATTCACTCGGTCAGATTGTACAGGAAGGACAGCGTAATATCTTTGAAACTGTTATCAACATTGATAAGCAGAACGCAAGTGTTATCATTCCCAATGACCCCCAGAATATCGACAACCTCAACTTCCTTTCTGGACATGAGCTTGACGAAGCAAACAAGAAGGCGTTCCTTGCAACGGTTCTTGCACACAATGACGGCGGTGTTCCCAATATCATCCTTGAAGTACCCTCCAGAGGCGAATATGACTACGGTTATATGGTTTACTTCTTTGAGCTTGCCTGTGCTGCATCCGGTTATATCCTCGGTGTAAATCCCTTTAACCAGCCCGGTGTTGAAGCTTATAAGAAGAATATGTTTGCACTTCTCGGTAAACCCGGTAAAGAAAACGATGAACGCAGAGCAGAGCTTGAAAAGCTTTTGAAATAGTATAACTATTCACCCATGTAAGACAATACATGGGTGTTTTTTTATTGTATGAATCTTTGTTGCATTAGTCAAAAACATATGATATAATTAGAGTGAATGGAGGTATGTTTATGAAAAAGATATTTGCTGCAGTATTGCTTTCTTTGCTGTTTGCTGTTACTAGTTCAGCAATTGATGTCAGAGTTTTACTTCCTGATTTCCCTATAGAAATCAATGAGTTTGACCGAAACTATAATGTCAAAGAAGAATACCCCATGCTTGTTTATAAAAATATCACTTATTTACCTTTGACATATAATAATGCACAGCTTATAAATCTTCGCTATGAGTGGACAGAAGAAGAAGGGCTTGTTTTGTCAAATGCCGATTCTGATGCACCAAAAGAGTTTTATTGTGATCAAATCGTGCTGGAAAAAGGTATAATTCCCATTCCGGGCGGATATAAAATGGATGCTGATTTATTTACCGTTTATAATTTGCTTGACGGAAATATGGAAAACAGCAAGAGCCTTTGTGCAAGCATTGCGGATGAAAAAGTAACTGTAAACGGGACGGTAATTGATAATAATTCGCTTGAGTATCCATTACTGAATTTCCGAAATATAGTCTACATACCCCTGACATATGATTTTGTGACTGAATACCTGAAAGGAACGATTTCGTTTGACTCAGAAAACGGTCTTTGTATGAGTGTGAATAATTATTTTTATATGCCCGAAAATGCACTCTTAGCAACCTATGATGAACAAGGCACTCAGGTGGAATGGGATTCTTTCAGATGTACATTTTATATAAAAGATAACCTTACTGTACGCCTTAAAACTACAAACTTCGATTTGGGCGGACCGTTGTCGAGTAATATAAAGATAACCCAAAACGGCGTCGAAAGAACAGTCTGGGGCGGATGGTTTGGATATAACATGGGAAATGCACCGCAGTTTAGCATTGAAGACGGAAAAATATATACCGTCTACTGCACCCTGTGGGATGAAATTCGTGACGGAATTGTTTATCCTTGCACAGTCGATATTCAAACAGAAGAAATAACAAAACAATAAAATAAATATCCACCCGTAAAACGGGTGGTATTTCATTTTCGGGTAAAACCCTACCCACTACTGGCAACGCACAAGTGCGTTTTTTGGTTGGCCTGCCAGCCATGCAACTGTTACTTGCTACCCATAAATGGGTTTCACAAAAGGCCTTCCTCCGAGAGGAAGGGGGACCGCTTGCGGTGGAAGGAGACTGCGAACTTTTTAATTTTCCGCGGTCTCATTGCAACTGCTTGATTGAAATTTCGCATTCTCCCTCAGTCACCTTCGGCGACAGCCTACGGCCCTGCTCGCAAGCAAGCTTGCTTGCCGCTTTGCCTAAAAACAACCACACAGGGTTGTTTTCTTAACGTGTCGCGCCCTCCCTGAGGGAGCCTTTGCCACAATTTTACTCTTAATTTATTCTCTGTTCAACGGTAAACCTTTATTGAACCACGCGACTATCGCGTGGTTTTCTTCATACAAAATAAAAAGGCACAGCCGCTTGGCTGTGCCTTAACTGTTTATTAATTAAATCTTACTTCTGGTTGTCATCCTTCTTGTTTCCGATTTTTGCAAGAAGATAAACAGAAAGAATGATAATACCTATTACAATAAATATACCGAGCATACCTTTGCCCATGTAGGGGAGATTTTTAACAAAACCCATAGGATGAAAATCTATATTCATAGTGATGTTCTCCTTTCAGAATTAAGCAACAAGAGGTAATATAAACTTGAGGATAAGACCGCCCGCAATAACGGAAGCAATCTGACCCGAAACGTTTACGCCTATAGAATGCATGAGAAGGAAGTTCTGGTTGTCTTCAGCAAGACCCATTTTGTGAACAACTCTTCCCGACATGGGGAATGCGGAAATACCTGCAGCACCGATCATGGGGTTCATCTTCTTGCCCTTGGGAAGGAAGAGGTTGAGAAGCTTTGCAAAGAGAACGCCGCCGGCGGTATCGAAGATGAATGCGAAAAGACCGAGTCCGAGAATGAGAAGGGTAGAGGGCTGGAGGAACTTGTCTGCAACCATCTGATTGGCAATTGTAATACCAAGGAAAATAGTAACAAGGTTTGCAAGAACCTTCTGGGCTGTTTCGGAAAGTGAATCAAGCACACCGCATTCTCTGATAAGGTTACCGAACATAAGGAAACCGATAAGAGAAACGGAACTGGGTGCAATAACACCTGCAACTATTGTAACAATAATGGGGAAGAGAATCCTTGTGAGCTTGGAAACCTTAACGGTAGTGTTGTCCATGCGGATTCTTCTTTCCTTTTTTGTGGTAAGAAGCTTAATTACGGGGGGCTGAATGATGGGCACAAGAGCCATGTAGGAGTATGCCGCAACCATTATGGCACCCGTTATTTCACTGTCCGGTCCGAGAAGCTGGTTTGCAACAACTATGGCAGTAGGACCGTCTGCGGCACCTATAATACCGATTGAAGCTGCTTCCGGAGTTGTAAAGAACATTGAAGCAAGACAGAAGGTAAAGAAGATACCGAACTGAGCTGCCGCACCGAAAATCATAAGCTTGGGGTTGGAAAGCACGGGACCGAAGTCAATCATGGCACCGATACCGATAAAGAGGATAAGCGGGAAAAGCTCATTTGCAATACCTGCGTTAAAGAGGGTTGTTATAGCCCCTTCATCGCCGATTGCACCCGAAAGGGGAATGTTTACAAGGATGGTACCGAAGCCCATGGGAAGAAGAAGTGTCGGCTCCATGTCCTTTTTGATGGCAAGGTAAATGAGAATGCCGCCGATTGCCCACATGACAACGTAACGCCAGTCGGCAAGGTTTGCCACATTGCTGAATAAGTCTCTGAAGATACTCATGCGTAAAATCTCCTTTGTGTTTTTTTGAAAATCCGAACAAAAAAATAAAACCTTTACCCAAAGCGAAAGCGTGCTTTAAGTAAAAGTCTTGCTGTTGAAAGTTTGTGCGGACATAAGTCGTATTGACGCACACACTCCGAATATGTTCGGTAGCTACTCCCTTTTTACTTTTTTGTAAGGTTTTCCGTGATTTGCAGTAAAATTATATATCAAAATCAAAAAAATGTCAAGAGTTTTATAAAAAATGTTGCCAAAAATAACAATATGTGTTATTATGAATTTAATCGTGAAACGATTAAACTCAGCGATATAAATTCCTGATGGAATTTGCGATATACCTTGCGGTGCGATATATTACTTCGTAATGCGATATGTCCCTTCGGGACGAGATAAGGAATTTATATCATATCGCAAACGAATGAAATGAGGTTATATCGCATTTGGTAACAAATATATCGCACGAGCGCGAGCGAGTATATCGCTAAAAGCATGGCATCTAAATTGTGCACGAATTTTAAAATAAACTTAATTTGTTTTTCAGGAGTGGTTTTTATTAACGTATACGATTTCGACAATACCATCTATAAGGGTGAGAGCTTTTTTGGTTTTTACTTCTTTTGTGCAAAGCATCATCCCAGACTGTACAAATATTCTTTTGTTGCAGTCAAATGTGTTTTGATGTACAAAATGTGCAGGATTACGGAAGAAGGACTTATGGATATCTGTAAGCAGTACGGTCAGCTGTTCATAAAAGAATGTCCCGATGCTGCCGAGCTTGCCGAAAAATACTGGCAAAAGAATTTTAAAAAAATCAAAAGCTTTTATCATGAAATGAAAAGACCCGACGATATTATTATATCCGCATCATTTAATTTCTTGCTTGAACCCTGTATGAGAAGGCTGGGTATCAAGAACGTTGTTTGCACAAATGTAGACCTCGAAAAAGGTGAAATCACAAGTCTCTGCTTCAGAAAGAACAAAAAAATTCTTTTTGATGAGCTGTTCGGATGTAAAATCGATAACTTCTATACCGATTCCCTTAATGATGTTCCACTTTTAAGATGTGCAGAAAACGGATACATTGTAAAGGGAAACAAGATAACCAAATGGAGTGAATAATAATGCTTTCCAATTTTCTTTATGCCTTTAACGGCGTAATGCCTATATTTTTAGTTGCTCTTGTCGGTTATATACTCAAACAGAAGAACTTTCTGTCAGATGACTTTGTAAAGGTTGCGGATAAACTTGTTTTCCGCGTAATGCTGCCTTGCCTTTTGTTTACCAAGGTTGCATATACCGATATGTCCGCCGTCAATAATAAAGATTTAACGCTCATGGCTTTCTGTGTTATTGCTGCAGTTGTGCTTACAACACTTCTGTGTATAATTGTTCCTCTTTTTATTAAGGATAAAGCAAAGGTCGGTGCATTCATACAGGGCGTATTCAGATCAAATGTTGCATTTCTCGGTGTGCCGTTTGCAATAAACCTTTTCGGAGAAGAGGGCGGAACGCTTGCATCAATGGTTCTTGCGGTGGTAGTGCCTGTATATAATGTGCTGGCGGTAACAGTTCTTTGTATTTTCAATCCCGATAAAGATAACGAAACAGTTACACTTTCAAAGAGAATAGGAAAGATAATTCTCGGCATTGTAAAGAATCCTCTTATCATTTCCATTGTTGTTGCATTGCCTTTCGGTATTTTCGGCATTGGCTCTTATCTTCCCGATTTTGTCGAGGGTACGGTTGAGTATTTTGCAAAAGCTTCAACAACACTTGCACTTGTGACAATAGGTGCATCCTTCAAAATAAGCGAGCTTAAGGGAAGAATAGGACTTGCCGCTGCCGCAACGGTAATAAAGACGGTTGTGCTTCCTGCATCCTTTATGCTGTTTACATATTATGCATTCGGTTTTACCGGTGTTCATCTCGGTATAATAATGATTGTTTTCGGTACACCTACGGCAATAAGCAGTTATATTATGGCAAAGAATATGAACGCAGATGCTTCCCTTGCAAACCAGATTGTTCTGCTGTCTACACTTTGCAGTATGTTTACGGTGTTTGCTTTCAGCTTTATACTCAAAACAGTTGGACTTATTGGTTGAAATTAACAAAAAGTTTATAATTTTTTGGTACTATTTGTTGGTATAAATACTTGACAAAACCCGGCGGATGGTGTATACTATTCAAGTAATTTGTAAAGGTATGCAATGAAATGTTTATATATGTTTCGATGCGATGAAAGAGAGGTGCAACGTAATGGTAAGAACATATCAGCCTAAGAAGCGTACAAGAAAGATTGAGCACGGCTTCAGAAAGCGTATGAAAACTGCTAACGGCAGAAAGGTATTAAAGAGAAGACGCGCTAAGGGAAGAGCAAGACTCACATACTAATTGCAGTCAAAAACATAAAGGGTGGAGTCCACTAAGCACTGCGGACTTCACCTTTTTTACGTTTGACGGAAAAGTAGAGAGAAAATGAACAGAAAATTGTATCCGCTTTGCGAGAATCATATGTTTTTAAAGGCGTATAGAAAAGGTAAAAGCGGAGTAAATAAATATATTGCGGTGTATGTTTTAAAAAACTACCGCACAAATAAAGACGGAAGTCCCGTTCACACAAAGCTCGGACTTGCCGTAAACGCAAAGCTTGGTAAGGCTTGTAAAAGAAGTAGGGTAAAACGTATTATCAGAGAAGCTTACAGAATGAATCTTAGTAATATTGCCGACGGATATATTATTGTTATCGCGGCAAGGGCGGCAATCTTTTCTAAGAATGTCAAGAGTACGGACGTTGAAAAACAGCTTGGAGTGACTCTTTCAAAGCTCGGGGTGCTTAAATAATGAAGCACATCTGTATATTTCTGATAAAGCTTTACAGAAAGTATCTTTCACCCCTTAAAAGAAAGCCGACCTGCAGATTTTATCCCACATGCTCAAGCTATGCAATTGAAGCTTATGAAAAACACGGTTTTTTCGGCGGCACATACCTGACAGTAGGCAGGGTGTGCAGATGCAATCCGCTTTTTAAAGGCGGGATTGATTATGTACCCGAAAAAATAACATTCGGAAAAAGAAAAAATAATGACAACAATGACAAATAAACGGAGGTAAGAACGTTGGATTTCCTTTCTAATATTTTCGCATATCCCTTCAGATGGATATTCAATCTTGTGGGACAGGACTATTTAATTACACTATTCCTGTTTGCTTTAATCATGAAGCTTATACTTTTCCCGTTTGGTATTAAGCAGCAGAAGAATTCTCTTAAACAGGCAAAGCTTCGTCCCAGAGAAATGGCTATACGTAATAAGTATAAGGGACGTAACGATAAAGCTACACAGCAGAAGCTCAATGAAGAAATCATGAAGCTTTATCAGGAGGAAAACTTCAACCCCATGTCGGGTTGTTTCCCTATGCTTTTACAGCTTCCCATACTTTTTGCACTCTACGGTGTTATTACTAAGCCTTTGACATATGTATTGCAGATGGATAAGGGCGTTGTTTCAAATATTATGAAGGCTTTGAAGTCAACATCCGAAATCGGTGCAATTAATCAGATTAATGCAGGCAAAGTTGTTGAAGGTCTTTCTAAGACAGATGTCAGCAGAATCAAGGAGCTCAGCGATTCTTTCAGCTACGGCGGTTTTGACCTTTCCATTATGCCCCAGAATGACCTGTGGAGCATTTATATTCTTATTCCTATTCTTACTTTTGCTTTCTCTTTTGCAAGCACAAAGCTTATCCGTAAGTTCACATTCCAGCCTCAGACAAATCAGGATTCATCCACAAAGGCAAGCATGAATATCATGGACTTTATGATGCCGCTTCTTTCGGTATATATTTCCGTTATCATGCCTTCTGCCATCGGTATTTACTGGATGTTCCAGAATATTCTTTCGGTAGTTCAGCAGTTTGTTCTTTATAAGATGTATCCCATTCCTGCGGTTACAGAGGAAGAAATCAAGGAAGCTGAGCTTCAGCTCAAGGGCAAGAATAAGGAAAGCAAGAAAAAGAATGTTGTTCTTTCCGATGACTATTATGACGATTACGACAAGACCGAAAAGACAGATAAGTCCGGAAATAACTCCAAAAACGAAGGCGTTATGTCAAAGAGAAAGAAGGGTATAAGCCCCAAGGTTCTCGAAATGTACAAAAACGGCACCAGACTTCGTGCAAAGAAGAAAATTTGAGGAAATACCGCCTGCGGATAAAACCTCGGGCGGTTTCCGATTATTTATAAAAATGAGTTTCGAATTAATGAAAGGAGAACGAAATGGAAGTAATTGTAAGCGCAAAGACGGTTGAAGATGCCGTTGCACTCGGCGCAAAACAACTTGGAAAACTTGTCAGTGAAGTTGAGTATGAAGTAATTGAAGAAGCAAAAAAAGGCTTCCTCGGCATGTTTTCAACAGAAGCTACCGTAAAGGTTATTTCTAAGTACACCATTCAGGATAAGATTATTGAATTTCTTAATACTCTTATCAAGGATATGGGCGTAGAAGCAGAAGCAAAGGTAGTAAAGATTGAAGAAAATCTCAGTGAAAACGGTACTCTTGAAAAGGATATCCATGTTGATATTGATGGTAAGGGTCTCGGCATGATAATCGGTCGTCACGGTGATGTTCTTGATTCTATTCAGTATCTCTGCAATATTATTGCAGGCAGATTCCCCAAGAGTGAGGATAAGCATGAATACATCAGAATTGTTGTTGATGTAGAAAACTACCGTAAGAAGAGAACAGAAACACTCAAGGCTCTTGCAAGAAGAATGGCAGACAGAGTTTTGAATTCGGGCAGAAACTATACACTTGAACCCATGAGCGGATATGAAAGAAGAATTATTCATTCAGAAGTTCAGAATATCAATGGTGTGCATACATACTCCATCGGCACAGAGGGTGACAGAAGAGTAGTCATTGCATACGGCGACGAAGTGGATAGCACAGAAGAATAATAACAGAAAGGTCTGTGCTTTTGCATGGACCTTTTGCGTAATTCTTTTGTAAGGAGATTATACATGTATATTTTATCGGTAGATACTACCGCAAAAACGGCTGCCGCCGCTGTCAGCCTTGTAAAAGACGGTGTAGTGTTTCCGCTGTGTGATTCGAGACTTAACAGTACTCTTACACATAGTGAAAGTATACTTCCCATGATTGATTTTTGTCTTAAAAATGCAAATGTCAATCTTTCAGAGGTTGACGTACTTGCTATAAGTGCAGGTCCCGGTTCTTTCACGGGTGTCAGAATAGGCATATCAACCATAAAAGGTCTTGCCTTCGGTAATGACAATGTAAAGTGTGTTCCCGTTTCGTCTCTTGAAGCACTCTGTGAAAATGTCAGCGACGAACAGAGAGCGACTCTGATATGTGCCTGTATGGATGCAAGACGTAATCAGTTTTATAATGCACTCTTTTCCGCTAACGGAAAGGGAAGCATTAAGAGACTTTGTGAGGACAGAGCAATAAGTGCCGAGGATTTGTATAAAGAGCTTTCGGATAAGTATTCTACAAGAAGAATTGTTCTTGTTGGCGACGGTGCTTTACTTGCATATAAGCTGTTTTCAGAGTATAGCTGCTTTGAAAATATGAAAATTGTAACTGCAAGAAGCGACAGGCTTCTTCAGGATGCCGTGAGTGTTGCAAGAACTTCTTACAGACATCTTGATGATGCGGTTCCTGCTTTTAATTTAAATCCCGTTTATCTCAGGCTGTCACAGGCAGAGCGTGAACGAAATGAAAGGATGGCAAATCAATGACATACGAAAATGATATTGCAAAGGTTCTTGTTTCCGAAGAGGAAATTGCGGGTGCAGTAAAAAGAATAGCAAAGCAAATGGAAGAGGATTTTAAGTGTTCTGACAAAAAGGTGCTTTTCCTCTGTACTCTCAAGGGTGCGGTGGTGTTCCTTGCAGACCTTATGAAGAACTTCAATCTTCCCGCAGAGATTGATTTTATAAAAGTTTCTTCCTATGCATCGGGTACCGAATCCTCGGGTATTATTTCACTGAAATCGGGTCCCGATCTTAATGATTTGTCCGAATATAATGTTGTTGTAATCGAAGATATACTTGATACGGGCAACACTCTTTCTTGGCTTCTTAACCATGTAAAGAATACAATGAACGCACATTCCGTCAAGTTGTGTGCACTTTTCAATAAACCCGACAGACGTCAGAAGGAAGTAAAGATTGATTATCAGGGCTTTATTATCCCCGATGAGTTTATTGTGGGCTACGGTCTTGATTATGATGAAATGTACAGAAACCTTCCTTATGTCGGTGTTCTCAAACCCGAAGTTTATAATAAATAAAATATATAAAAGGAGTAACAATCATGAAAAAGTTTTTCCAGGAATTCAGAGATTTTATCAACAAGGGTAATGTTGTTGATATGGCAGTCGGTGTTGTTATCGCTACAGCATTCGGTGCAATTACAAAGTCACTTGTAGCAGACATTATTATGCCCCTTATCGGTATGGTTACCGGCGGTGGTGCACTTACCGATATGAAGAAGGTGCTTAAAGAAGCGGTTATCGGCACAGGTACACCCGAGGCTCCCGAATTTGCAGAGGTTGCCATTATGTACGGTAACTTTATTCAGACAATCATTGACTTTATAATTATTGCACTTGCAGTATTTGTATTTGTTAAGGTTGTTGAAAAAGCAAAGAACATCCGTCTTAAGAAGGAAGAAGAAGCTGCAGCAGAAGCACCTGCACCCGCACCTTCTAATGAAGAAGTTCTTCTCACAGAAATCAGAGACCTTCTCAAGGAAAACAGCAATATCAAGCAGTAAGTACATAAGAGAGTCTAAAGGAATCTTACATAGTGATAAAAATAAAGTCAGTAAGTTTTTTGCTTGCTGACTTTTTTGTGTTTATTCTTGTGTTCATTCTGTACTTTTGCCCCGATGCAAAAGTACCAAAAAATCTCCACTCAAAAAGAGGGGATGGCTCATTCGGGAAAAGCAAAGTACAAAAAGGCAAATTTTGACTCGGACAAATGAAACCAAATACTTCTACGAAGCCGTCAAAATTTGGATTCTACTAATTTCAAAGATACTGCCGCCCTCATTCCGCTAACTTCCCCTCTTTCGCCGTGGAGGCTTAACACCCCTCATTTGTTTTGGTGCAAATTTGAAGTTAATTCGGTTGGTTGGATTAAATTTGGTTAAACAGAGTATACCAAGTTATGTCTTTGGCATTTTCGCGAGAATGAAGGTTTTAATTTTTATAAATACTTACCCGCGTTGTGAGAGGTAAGCCGCCGCGGCAAAGGAGAGAGGTCACGCAGACTCGCTGACATGATGGTTTTTGATGCGATTGGTGTCGAGTCATCTCTCCTTTTGAGCGGAGAATTTTTGGTTCTTTTGTTTCGGGACAAAAGAACGACAAAAGGCGTACTGCAGTACGCCACGTCAAAGGCTCTGTGCTATCTGTACACATGGAATCCGTTACCCACAATCTGGGAGGACTCGGAGAAAATGATGAATGCGTGAGGGTCGATTTCAAGGATTTTCCTTTGGAATGCAGGAAGCTCATTATCCTTAAGGGCACATACAAGCATCTTGTTGTTTTCGTGGGTATAAGCACCGATGGTATCAATGATGGTACAGCCTCTGGGGGATGTGGTAACAAGCTTTTTTGCTATTTCCTCACCCTTTTCGCTGACAATAAAGGCAAGCTTTGATACGTTGAGCTTTCTTATTACAGCATCTATCGCATAGGTCGAAACGGCAAGTGTTACAACACCGAAAAGCGTAAGCTCAAGATTTCTGAAGAATACATACGAAAGTGCAATAACAACACCGTCAACAAGCATAATAAGAGAACCTATGGGGAAATGAGGCAGAAAATGCTGAAGGATTCTTCCGAGAATGTCTGTGCCGCCTGATGAACCGCCTGCTGCAAGTGCAAAACCTATTCCCACACCGTAAAACACACCGCCGAAGACCGACGCAAGTATAATGTTTGTGGTTATGGGCGGAAGATAAGAAAAGAGCTGAACAAGCACCGAAAGAAGACCGACACCCGTGATTGTTGCAATTACAAATCTTTTTCCGAGAACCTTTAGTCCCACAAGCAATAAGACTGCATTGATTACCGCCGTCGAAAGACCCGGCTCTATCTTCAACACGTGGAAAAGAATTGTCGAAATACCCGACACACCGCCGCCTACGATTTTATTGGGCAGTGTAAACTGGGAAATTGCAAGGGCAGTAAGCGTTATGCCGAACACAAACATTATTATGCTTTTTACATTATCCTTTGTCAGAACCTTCTTCATTTTAAACCTCTATAATTTTACCTGTATTTTTTGAGATATATTCAAGCTGTCGGGTGTTACATCGCAGTCAAGGCAGAGAATGTTTACACCCTCGTCTCTGCATTCAAAAAGAGCCTTTGCAAATTCTTCATGCGTTTCGCTGTTGGGGGAAAATGCATGTATACCCTTCATCTGAATCACAAAAACAACATATGCCTCATATCCGTCCTTTACACATCGGCAAAGCTGACGAAGATGCTTTACTCCCCTCTCTGTCGGAGCGTCGGGAAAGAGTGCTGTGCCGTCTTTTTCCAGTGTCACGCCCTTGACCTCAACAAATATTTTTCTCTCTCCTGCTTCGATGTAGCAGTCAAAACGGGAATTTCCGTAGGTCGTTTCGGGCTTTATCAGGGTGATGCCGTCGGCAAAGCCGCCGTTTTTTACCCATTCGTAAAAGACCTTATTGGGAGCCTGGCTGTCGATATTGACAACCTCTTTTCCTTTTTTTACGGCAATAAGGCTGTATTTTGTTTTTCTGTCGGGATTGTCATGCTCCTGAACAAAGCATTGTGCACCCTTTAAGAGAAGCTCACCAAGGCGTCCCGTATTTTTGACATGACAAGGCTGTGTTTTTCCGTCAATTTTAATATTTGCACAAAATCTGTTTATGCGGTTTACAAACACCGCATTTTTTATGTTGTCATACTTCATTTTTCCACCGCCAAAAGCTTTTACGCTTTTTATTTTATCACCAACGGCAAAAAAATCAAGTATTTTTCTCAGTTTAATCTGAAAATCATAAAATTAAGTGCCGCCGCAAAGGTTACCCACAGCAAATAAGGTATATTGATGTATGCGGCAAAGGAACTTATTTTTGAAAAACACTTTATCATGACAATAATAAGCACCCACAAAAGAACAAGCCAGATAAAGGAAAAGAGAAATGCACGAAGGTTAAAGAAAATTATACTCCAGAAGAAGTTGACTATAAGCTGAAGAGCATAAATTCTAATGCACGAAAGAGCATATACTCCCTTTTCTCTTGCCTTTATTATCACGTTTGCAACCGATATTCCCATAAGGATATAAAGAATACCCCAGACAATGGGAAAGAGAATGGAAGGCGGTGCAAATGCAGGTTTTTCAATACTGCCGTAAATATCCATGTTACCCATTGAAAGAAGTGCCGAAAGACCTGCAACGGCAAGGGTAACAATGACACTCCATACGTAAGTTTTTGTTTTCATTATATAAATCACCTCAAAGGTAGTCTATGCATGCAGTCCTTTAAAAATACCCCCTGTTTTTTGTCATAAACACTTGCATTTTTCAAAATTATTGTTTATAATGTTCTGCGGTATCTAAAACGGTTTCGGAGGATATATATTATGGGACCTGCACAAATAGCCTTTATGGCACTTATAATTCTTCTTTATGCGTTCCAGAATTTCTTTTGCAAAAGGTTTTCTCTCGGCTATACAGGTAAAGACTCAACCCCCGTTCTTACAATAATCGGCGGTATTATAGTTGTTATTGTTACATTCTTCTTTTCGGGATGCAGCTTCTCGGCAAAGTGGCTTACGGTAATCTTAGGGGTAATAAATGCAGTTGCTTTGTATTTTTACAATGATTTTCTTCTCAAAGCCTCGGTATCGGGCCCCTATTCGGTACTTATAGTATTTGCGGTGTTTGGCGGAATTTCGATTCCTGCTCTTGTCAAGTGGATAGGCTTTAACGACAAGATGACAGGCCCTGCCATGTGCTTTCTTTTAATCATTATGGTTTCGGTATACCTTATGAGTGTAAAGCCGTCGGATGAAAACACTTCTGTCACAAATAAAATCACCCCGAAATTTCTTCTTTACTCTGTCGGTCTTTTTATCTGCAACGGAAGCTATGCCGCAATTCTTGCACTTCAGCAGGAGCTTACGGGCGAAAGTGAAAAAGAAGAGCTTATTATGGTCACCTTTGCTATGGCGGCGATTATATCATTTGTTTCACTTATTGCAAAGAAGTCGGATATCAAGAGTGTATTCTCAATGTCAAGGTCTGCTTTGGTAAATCTTCTTATCTATGCTTTTTCCGCAGCCTTTGCCATAAACTCACTTGTAATTATACTGTTGCTCGAGGTAAACACCGGTGTTCTTCTTGCAGTACAGAACGCAGGGGTTATGCTTGTGAGCGTAATATTCTCCATGATTTTCTTCAAGGAAAAGCTGACAAAGATGAACACAATCGGATGCATATTCATGGCAATAGGCCTTGTGGGTATCACGGTGTTTGAAAAAGTGCAGTTTTCACAAATCCCCGAGATGGTCTCTAATTTATTCAAATAACACAAAGAAAGTCCGAAGATAACCTTCGGACTTTTTATTTTATTAGATTGAGTATCCCCTCAATAATCAGCTTTTCATCGTCATTGTCATACACAAAATGTGTGCTTTTGGAAAGCACATGGTGTTTTATGTTGTCACATTTCGGAATGTGTTTATCGGGCTTTACAGGTGTAATTTCATCGTTCTGAGATATAAAAACCGTGCAGGGCATTACAAGATTTGACATGTTTTTTCTTGTCTTTCCGGATTCTGAAGCAATCTCGAATATTCTCCTTATCCATTTGATATAATGCCATGGTTTTTTTGTCAGGGTTACACTGTTAATATCATTGTACGCTTTAAGAATTTCATCATCTTCCTTTTTTATTTCAAAAAGCACCATAAAAGCATACTTTAATGCAAAAGGTTTTATACCGATATTCAGTGCCGGCTGCAAAAGGCACAGCCCTTTTATTCTTTCTTGATGCTTTACCGCCTGTTCAACGGCAAAATAGCTTCCCATGGAGTGGCAGACAATAACCAGCTTTTCATATTTTTCAAGCAGCATATCTACAGTTTCCGACACCTGATGCTTCCATTTTTTCATGGATGCATTGCCAAAATCCTTTACATTGCCGCCATGTCCTTCAAGCAACACGGCATACACGGCAGCATCTTCACCTAAAAGTTCTATGTATTTTTCAAAATAAGAGGGGCTCGACAGTACTCCGTGAATGAACAGCACACAAAGCTGCGTATTGTCAGAGTGACGTATAAATTCTTTGTTTTTATACATCAATGTCACCTCCGTGTTGTTATTTTACTATACTCCTTCGTTGCAAAAATGATGATATGCCTGTGCCTTGCCGTCGGAATTGATTTTAATAACGGTTCCGCCGTTATAGGGTGCTTTGTAGTAACATCCCCTGCCCGTTTTCAAGCCGTACATAAGCTTTACACCCTCATATTCGATGCAGGAGGAATTTATGTGGTCATGTCCGCAGACATAAAGCTTTGTTGAACCGAGTTTCTTTATGAGGTCAAACATACCCTCATCATGTTCGTATGAGCATATACCCTCAAGGTTTACGCCGAAAGAGTTTTTATATCCCTCATTCCAGCATACGCCCGTCTTTGACATTTCAAAGTCTACGTCTTCGGGGTTATAATCCTTATTCCATGCCGCTTGGTATGCCGTTCTGTAGGCATAAATCGGTATATGTGAAATAATAGTTGTTTCGTTACAGCCCTTTGACTGCAAATCCTTTACCACACCCTCATACCAGGGAAGCTGTTCGGGATATAGCTTTCCCCAGTACCACACGTCTTCGCCCTTATCGTTCTTTTCAAACTCTCTGTCGTGGGTGTCCATCATAATAATACCGTGTACTATTCTGCCGTCTTCTTCAATTGCGATAACGTAGTTGCCGTTACCGAGTTCCTTTGGACCTTCTTGGTAGACAAAGTTTTTATACGTTGTGTATTCATCAACATATTTCTGAATTGTCTCGGCACCGCCCTGATTGTCGTGGTTACCCCATACAACTGCCCAGGGGATATCAAAGGCATCAATGAACTTTGCAAAGTTTGTATAAGCCTCGGGATACTCTGCCGCAGAAATATCACCGCTGACGGTGATAAGGTCGGGGTTTATCTCGTTTATGAGCTTATTTACGGTATATGTAAGAACTTTATAACCGATATGCTCCTTTTCCCATTCGTGGGTAAGAAGCTGGGGGTCGGTGAGGTTGAGGACTACAAAGTCGGTGTTCTTATGTTTTTTTAGTATAATCATATTACCAACTTCTCCTAAAATGTATATATGCCATTATACTCGGAACCGAATTCGTCAACCGATTCAATGATTTGTGAAAGGTCGGAATTGTATGTGAATGAGCGGTATAAATCCAACCATGATCGTCTATACATTTCATATTCGCCGTCTTTTGAAACAACCATATTGATTACATTCAAAGGATTTGTACATATCGTTCCGCCATCATATTTATATCCATAGTAATTATATCTCACTATAAATTCAACAACATAATCGATATCCTTAATCATATCGTATCCTACTACCTTATCAGAAATATTGTCCTTAAAATCAAGTATACGAACATCTACTATTTCAGCTTTTCTTTCAAGAAGTTCTCCATCATCATACGCCTCTTTACAATATTCCTTACCCTTTTCAATTGCTGCAAGCACACGCTCGTCTTTTTTGTTTTCCTTATTGTTTTGAATTTTTTTCGTTTGATTATTATCTTCCTTGGTTTCTACACTATTATCATACTTGTCAGTGGCTATCGTGCATGATGTCAAAATCATCACTGAAAAAATCAAAATTGCAAAAGTTTTCAATATTTTCTTCATATAAATCACCCCAAACTTAAAATTTACAACTAAATTATACACCACAAAAAACAACAAGTCAACTAAAAAACTTGTATCTTTTAACCATTGATTTTCTCACCCGAAAGGTATACAATATAAAGGTCGAAAGGAAGTGACAAGATGGAACATCTATGGGTTATATTTGTAGTCATATACGCAGTACTCAAAAGCAGCCGTGACTGCATGAAAAAAGCTTCTCTTAAAAGAAGCTCGCTCTACGAGGTGCTGTTTTTCTACACCCTTATAGGTCTATGTCTTGCCCTGCCTTCTTTAGGTGAAGCACTGAGGCTTTCACCCAAGTTTATATTCTTTATACTCATAAAATCCGCCGTTGTATGTCTTGCCTGGTTCTTTTCCTGTCTTGCCCTCGGCAAAATGTCGGTAAGTCTATACGGCATCATGGATTTGGCAAGGGTTGTATTTTCAATGGTACTCGGCGTACTAGCCCTTGGTGAAAGTCTGACAGTTCCGAAGGTTATCGGTGCTTTACTTGTAATTATCGGTTTACTTATGGTAAATCTCAAGAAAAAAGGCTCGGCTGAAAAAACCTCTCTTTCTGTTGTCATCTATTCCCTGCTCTGCTGTTTCTTTAATTCCGTGTCGGGTACAATGGACAAGGCACTCATGAAAGACGGGCAAATGACATCGGGTCAGCTTCAGTTCTGGTTCATGTTTTTTATGACAATAATTTATGCGGTAACTCTTATTGTCCACAGAAAAGAAATATGCATAAAAGCCCTTAAGAAAAACTACTGGATTCCCTTGATGAGTCTTTCTCTTGTTTTAGGCGACAGACTGTTATTCGAAGCAAATGCGTCACCTTTAAGCGAAGTTACCGTCATGACAACAATCAAGCAGTCATCGGTTATAGTGACGGTACTGCTCGGTTGGTGGATTTACAAAGAAAAGGACATTCCCTATAAGCTTTTCTGCTGTCTTATAGTACTCTCGGGGATTTTTACATCGGTCTTTGGATAAAAAACGGGCATAACAAAAGAGCCTTGGCTTTTTGCTAAGGCTCTTATTTTTTTATTTACTTTTTTACAACCATTTCTTCTGAAGCCTTTTCGATTTCCTCAATTGTAACCGTACTGTTATGAGGAATAGGCTTCCATTCAACCTTCATGAACAATGCAAAGTAGGTTGTCCATCTGCCTATGGCATCCATGGTCGGCCATGTGATTGTGTAAAGAATTTTCTTATAAAAAGGAATCTTTATAATCTTCTTATGCTCTACAATAAATACATATACCGCTGTCAGCATGGATCTTATATGATAATAAAATCTGCCGATGGAGTTCCACATGAATGTGAGGAATACCGAAAGCATCATCGCAACAACACCGGGTTCTGCACTGATAAGAACAGGACCGAAGATTTGCTTTAAAAGCTTGCTGAGAGTGTTTGACTCTCTGAAAATTGCCTCTGCGGATATACCTGTGGAATAGTAAAGGCATGCATGCATAAATACCGATACAACAAGCCATACAAATACTTTTACAACCGCAGTCGGGAAAAGCTGTGCAAGTGTATCAAATGAAGCCCATCTGAAGCGTACCTGTTCAAGCATACGACGCCAAAATCCCTGCGGCTTTGTTTTGCAATGGTATCTTACATTTTTCTTTATAACCTTCGCATCCTCAATATAGCGAGGACCGATAAGGACATTCATAAGAAGTGAGGGACCCGTTTCCGCAAATGCCATGAGGTGACCTTTTGACCATCTGAGTCGCTGTCTGAGAGCAATTTTAAGGCTGGTAGGCTGTTCATCATAAAACATCGCCGCATCACAGTATGAAATGGGATAACCCATTGCAACAGCATCTGCAGTAAAAGCACGGTCTTCTGTAAGGGATGTATAATTCCAACCATTCTTTACAAGCTCGCTTGCAAAAAGAAAGCCTGTACCCTGAATATTTGTGGCAAGACGCAAAACCGAACGGGGTCTGTGTCTGTAACGGATGGATCTGAGCCAATGAAGTGCATAGGTGGATGCAAGCCAGCATTCATCAAAGTTCTTTGTGTTTCTGTATGAGGTTATAATCTTCTCGCCTTCATCGAATGCTTCATTCATTCTTGTTATGTAGTCGCTGTTGAGAAGATTGTCAGCATCAAAAACAAAGTAACCTTCAAAAGAATCTGTACCGTAATCCTTTTCTATGTTTTTAAACAGATATTGAAGGGCAAAGCCTTTCGTTTTATGCTCATTATCGAATCTTTCATAGCAGACAGCACCCATATCTCTTGCAACCTTGGCGGTTGAATCGGTGCAGTTATCGGCTACAACAAAAATGGTTATAAGTTCTGACGGATAATCCTGATTCTTTATACTTGCAATAAGATTTCCGATTACGGTTTCTTCGTTTCTTGCCGCAATACATATAGCATATTTATGCTTATTCTCGGTTGGTTTAAATTTGCGGGTGAAGAAAAAACCGATAATTCTGTATGTAACAAGATGAAATGTCCAAATACCGAGTGCAGAGAAAATAACACAGCGTATCGCCCATGCCTCATCATAAGCAGAACCTATGGCACGAATTACCGTGTCAAGTATATTCATTATAGTTTCCAACAATTCATTATCCTCCATTATTGCAGACAAACTGCATTTTGAAAGTTCACGTAATTAAAAGAAGCTGATAATTTCAAGTTTGCCAAATGTTGTTTTTTAACGTTTATCGACTTATTATATCAAAAAAATACATGTTTGTCAACAACCAATAGTATTGATAAAACTTCCAAACCAACAAGCAATTTTAGTTATAATCTATAAAACAAACCGCAAAAAAAGCCACCGCCGAAGCGGTGGCTTCTATCTGTTTACTTATATATTCTGTAAAGGAATGTGACAACCGCACCTCTCGGGCAAAGTTCATTCGGATTTACATCAAGTCCCGTGCCGTCGAGAAGGCCTTCGGCAGCTGCCCATTCTTTTGCGTCAAGATACCAGCCGTCTTTGCCCTGTCCCGTTGCCCGGTAAAGGAATGTGATGATATGTGCACTCGAGCAGTTTGCCTTGGGTGAAAATTCTGTCGCCGATGTACCTGCCGTAATACCCTGTTCCACTGCCCAGATTACTGCTTTATAATAGTAATCGGATTCTTTTACATCAGAGAAAGGGTTATTATCCGATTTGGGTTCGGGACAGCCTGCGGCACGCCACATAAATGTTGCCACCTGTCCTCTTGTACAAGCCTCATCGGGTCCGAAGGCAGTGGCACTGATACCCGATGTAACACCGTTTTCGTATGCCCAGTTTACAGCATCATAATAGTACTTTGATTGGTCAACATCGGTAAATTCCGCGTACTTCTGAACTTCGGGGAATGTGTAGCTGATAAGTATGGATGTATCGTGAAACCGTTCGATATCACCGCTGTCTAAGGCAAAACCGTCAACCGTTGCACTGATGTTTTCCGCAAACTTGGCAGTATAATCCCAGCCTGAACGAATAGTGTCTATATACATTTTTACGGTATATTCCTTGCCTTCCTTGAAGGTGTCGTCATAATCCATATACTCGCCGTCTTCGTACCATGTAATGCTCTTGCAGTCGTAATAATTAGGAGCTGCAGACACAGGCTCGCGGTCTGCCGTCTTGCCGACTTCAGGAAAATCAACACCCGTCATGTTTATATAAGCAACGGTGATTTCTGATGTTCTTTCAATGTGTTTAACCGTCATAAGAGTACCGTCTGTTTCGTACTCGGCTTGTTCGCCGTTTACGATTACAACAGGGTTATACTGTGCATTCTGGTCTTTACTGAAGGTATATCCTTCATCTGCTGTCAGGAAGATTGTAACACGGTAGGCACTGTCACTTGCAAGAAGTTCATCCTCTGCAACACCGAAGTCGTTTGCGTAAAGTCCCCAGCGTATGCCGTTCTTTGTAAATTCGTCGCCGCCATCCGAGAAGCTTACGCCCGCACCGCTTATCAAGCCGAAGTATTCGGGACAATATCCTGTCTTGGGGTTTGGAACATTGATATTGATATAATCTATTCTGATTTTACCGTCGTCAACTTCGCCGTATGAAAAGTCGCATGTACGGCACTCATAGACTATCGAGCCGTCAACCTTTTCACCGTCAAGGAAGTCGTGTTCTTCATCAAAGAGCACCTTTTCGCAGACAGAGCACTGCATAAAATGCCTGTCGTTGTCAAAGTGGATATGTTCGTCCTCGTTATAGGAGTGATTACATTCCAAGTCATACACCTTCGAGAAAAGTGTTGCCCTTCTCTTTGTGGCAGACAGCTCATACTCGCTTACCTTATCGCCCATTATTGAGAAATTGGGGGTTTCTGAGAATACATATCCGCTGTCAAGGGTAACTACAACCTTTGCCTGATATTTGCCTGCAACCATTGTTGTTTGGTCGTCGCAAAGCTCGTCGTTATGATACCATTCGACAGAAATGTTTCTGACACCCTCTGCATCGCAGGAAAGAATGTCGGATGAAAGCGTCATGCCGTAGGCATTTGTGCCGTTTATGTTGAGGTTCTTGATTTCTTTTTTACCCGATGTGCTGTCACCCGACATAAGCTTTCTTCTGTCGGAGTTTGACATATGGTGAGTAATAACAACCTCGGCAGAACCGTCATTACCTGTAGCATTAAGCTTTGCCCAATCGCTGACAGAGAGAACCTCACCGTTATATTCTACCGTATTTCTCTGGGGGTCAAGCATATCGGCACTGAGTCTTACGCTTCCCACATCCGATGCGGGATGATACTGATACCCGTATCTTTGTGCGTGTCCTATAACATAAGGGTAATAATAGCCGTAAAGGGTAACATTTATGGTAGGAACTGTAAGAACACGAAGGTGGTTCGTACTGAAAGTGCCGCTTTTTACCGTTACCTTTACATCCTTTTTTACGCCGAAAACATCGGCGTTTCCTTTGCCGTGGAACTCACCGCCATTGATAATAGTATTACCGCCCAAGAGTCGGAGGCACGCAGAACGTGAAAACTCAACGTCAACATCATTATCGTTATCTTTTACATATGTTTCAAGATTTGAAAAGCCTCTGCCGAGGAATATGCCGTCGTTTATGATAAGTGTACCGTCATTTAATGTAATACAGTCGCCGTTTATCTGTTGCCATGCGTATCCGTCAAATCTTGCACCGATTGCAAGACCAAGAATTCCGTACTGTATGGTATACTCAAGCATGTGTCTTAAGTCGTAGACATCCCTGCCGTTATATATCCAATGTTTTTTTGATCTGCCTGCTTCGAGAGTACCTCCATCTATTGTTACAATGCCGCCGTCAATCTCAAGCACGTTTCTGTATTCTACGTCGCTGTTGAAAAATTCCGGATATCCGTCTTCGTCGTGGGGATGGTCAATTTTACCGTAGCAGAAAAGCGTTCCCGAATGGTCACCGCTTGTGTCCTTGATGATAAGCTCTGCTCCCTTGGGTACGAAAATCATTGTGATTTCGGAGCCGTATTCTGCATTGAGTTCAACAGAATGTCCCGAAAGATTGAGAGTCTTTTTGCCTTGACCCATGCTTATCCAGTATGAGCCTTCGTCATTCACCGAGCATGTGTATATAATGTCCCCTGTAACAACAATATCGGCATCACCGTCGGCTTGCATGGCCTTTTCAAAGCCTTCGACTGTGTTTACTTCTATTTCTTCTGCAAAAACCAACATTGACAAAAGCATCGTCAATGCCATGGCAAATACCAATGTCAGTATCTTTTTCATTTTCATATCAATCACCTAATCAATAAATTTGTGCCCATTTATCTTCGGCTGCGGGAAGTCTGATTTCCGACAGGCACTGAATATCATTCAAAAACCACTGACCCGTGGAGGGCTTCTTTCTGAGTTTTATCGAACGCATATTGTCTGCACCCGAACTTTTTACCCAAAGTGTTGCCCAGTTTTCGTTGTCAAAGGAATAAGGATTTTCAAAAACCGATATGATATAAGGCACAGACGGTGTATAACCATTCTGAGGCGATGCGCCTTCAAAATACGATAACGGAATATATTCCTTATCTGCAAGACGGTCCTTATAAAACTGCTTTTCATATTCGCTGACATCTTCGGGACCTTTAAGAAAATTCAGCATCTCAATTGTATCATCGCGGCTCTGTCCATACCTGCAAAGTGCGGCAAGGGTGAGTGCTGCAGTTTTAAAGGCTGAATCGAGTGACGCTTCGGGAAGCGCCTTGAGTTCCGAAAGGTTTTTGGGAAGTGTTTTAAAGATGAACCTTTCCCCTTTATTACTGCCTTTACCGGTCTCACTTTCTGCATTTTTTACAGGCTTGCTATCTTTTGTTCTTATGGAATTGCCAATGGCTCTTTTTAAATCTTCAAAAAATCCCATACATTTACCTCTTAAACCTTTATTGTTTAGTTCACTATATCGCTGCCGTCAATTTCAAAATAGTCCTGATATCTTAAAACCGTATCGCCGTCTACCGGTGTATATCCGTCATCAAGTCTGAATATGATTGCACAGTAGTCGCCCTTTGTCACAACGTCAATATTCTTGTCGAACATTTTAATCTCTTTTACAACGCCTATGGCAATAATTTTGCCGTCTCTTTCAACAGCCACAAACTCCTCGGGCTTAAGCATACCGTCATCAAGTCTACCCACAAGCTCATATATTCCTGTTCCTGCAAGAGTTCTCTGCTCAATCTTCATAGAGAAGGGTCCGTAAACGGCTGCTGTGGTAGAATTTACGGTATTTCCGTCGGCATCCGTTACCTTACAGTAAAGGGAAAGGCCTGTATGCTTATCGTTGGGGTTTGCGTAAACTGTCAGCTTTTCTGTCTGTGCACCCATTACTGCAAATGGGGTGTCAACAACTTCAAAGGTTTCGCCTCTGCCCTGGCGGTATTTCCACTGATATGTATAGGGGCGTCTTCCGCCGTTTGCCTTTACTTCAAGAGTACCGGGAGACATATAGCCTTCAACCTCAATGCTTACGGGCTGTTTTTCAATATAAATGCCGGTTATTTCTCCTTCCTCGATGAGGTATTTATCTTCGTACTCAAAGGAATCCTTATCCTTTTCGGGAACTATAACGACAGCCTCGTTACCATCTTTTATTTCTACATTTTCGCCTTCGGTATAGGGCTTATCATCACCGTTTTCCTTGTACTTGCAAACAGTGCAGACACCGTCTTTGAAGGTATGTTCTTCTTCATTTATGATATCTTCGCACTTCGTACATTCTTCCCAATGGAACCACTTGTCGTTATCCATTTCATAATCGTGCTTACATCCAACCTCAACACTTTCCTTATCGCCAATTTCGACATTTCCTGCCATGGTGAACTCAACTCTATCGTTTTTGTCCATCATTCTTGCGATAATTACCGCAACCTCGCTTCTCTTGATATTGGCTTCGGGGTTGCAGTTGTGAGCTGCATCGACACCCGTTACGATACCCGAACGGTAGAGCTTATAAACGTAGTGTGCATAGGTTGCCGATTCCTTTACGTCAAGGATACTGCCGTTTGGAATCTCGTTGATTTCACCGAAGGCTTCTTCGGGAAGAGCATTTGCGAAAATTTCCATGTAGCCTGCTCTTGTTGCATTTTCGGAATAATTAAATTCCCTTGTTATAATCTTGTTTTTCTCGCAGTATTCAACATAGGGCAAATACCAGGGACTGCCGTTTGTAAGTGTGACCTTGCCCTCAACATATACCTGATGCATACAAGCGGCAAGCTTTACGGCTTCTGCATATGTAAGAAGGTCGTCAGGCTTGAATTCGTCTGCCGTCTTTCCGTTTATAATACCTGTACCCACAGCCTTTACTATTTCATCGTGATACCACGCAGTTTCCTTTACATCCTTGAAAGGATTTACAAGCTGCTTATATCTGCATACGGTACACACACCGTCCTCGAATGTATGCTCACCAACACCAAAACGCTCAAAGCAAACGATACATTCTTCAAAGTGGCACTCTTCATCTGCCGTCTTGTTGAAAACATGCTCGTGCTCGCCCTCACCTCTGATTTCCTCTTCGGGATTTGCAAGTACGGGAAGTACAAGCATCGCTAAAACTAAAACTATTGACAAAATCTTTTTCATATTTCTTTCCCTCCGTTTATCCCAATATTACTATTGTTTCATCTTTCGGTATTCCTCTTTTTTCAAGGCTGACAGAAGCGGGTGTTTCAAATCTCAGACGCGCTTCCTTTGAAGTCACCTTTCTTCCTGTAGCGTCCTGTACAATACAGCGGAACCTTATATCGCCCGTGTATTTGAATTTATGTGCAGTTACCGATAGGATTGAGATCTTATCTATTGACGAAACGCCGTCGTCACCTTCAAGGCTTCTAACATCTACAAATTCGCCGTCGGTTTCATTACACGCTATCTGCCAGGTGTAGGTGTAGGGTTCTTTACCGCCTTCGGCTTTAAGGTCAAATTCAGCACCGTACACTCCTTCGGAAAGGGTTATATTATCTACGGGGTGTTTTGTTATATACACGGATTTCGGGAGAATTCGTGCTTCGGCTGAAACAAGTTTCTTTCCTCTTGAATCGGTGACAACACATCTTACTCTTGCGTGGTCCTGGAACATGGACATATCAACATCAAGCTCGAGAGTCGTTGTGTCATAGCCTCTTGCCCATGTGTCCACCGCTTCTATTTCCACAAAATCCTTATGGTTATCGGTTTTAATTTCCCACTGATAGTCTACAACCTTAATGCCGTCTGTAGCCAGAGCCTTTGCTGTAAACTGTACCGTCTCTCCGTATTCTGCGTATATGTCGTACGGAATCTTATAAAAACGAACATCTTCAATCGGCATAATTCTCGTCGCATTTGGTGCATAGGCTGTATTTCCGTCGGCATCTGTTACAAGACAGCGCCATTCAAGGGTGTAATGCAGGTAGTTAACTGCGGGTATTGTAAGTACAGATTCATCAATTCCCCACAGGTTCATACCATTGCTGTCTGTTACGGTATTGAAATCGTTTTCATCCACAAGGGATATCTGCCACTCGTATGTATAAGGCTGTCTTCCGCCTATAGCAAAGGCTTCTATTTCCACTTCATCATAACCGTTTGCGTATACTTCTTTATATTTCTGATAAACATTAAGAGGAGCTTTGACGACGAAGTTTTTGTGCTGACTGAGCAACTTATCTACCGTTTCTTTGCCGTAAGTTTCTGTAAGTAAATCAAAGTCTTCCGGAAGCAAATCTTTAAACAAAAGCCCGACATTATTACCGGTGGTTGCCTCATCGAGTTCTTTTTTGAACATTTCCATTCTGTCTACATACGCAAAATAGAAACCACCAAGGCTTTCGGAATAGAGAAAAACCGCCTGTCCTTTCTTTAAAGAACCGCTTCCGACTCTTGTGACAAGAATAAATCCGTCCTGATATTCGGTGAAGCTTTCGGGGTCAACAACACCCACAAAAATCGGCTCGGGTGTTTTTACACGGTTCGACTGCACCTTGCTTCCAAGGGCATCCGTCACTTCGCAGTAGAATGTCGCTTCGAGATAAGGGTTATCAAGGCTGAAGGTAAATTCAAGTGTGTCTGTACCGGTACCGCCGATATATTCGCCGTCTTCGAGAGCTTCATCACCGTATCTTACATCACGCCTGTACCACCTATAGCTGTAAGGCTCTTTACCTCCGTCTGCGACTGTCCAGTAATAAACAGTTTCACCCTCATCTGCATTCTGCTTGTATACAGGCTGACCGATGACCGAAAGCTCGGGGTACATATCGGGAGTTTCTACAACCTCACTGTCGTCAACCTTTGGTTCTTCAGGTTCTTCGGGTTCCTTTTCAGGCTCTTTATCGGGTTCTTTCTCCGTCTCGTTTTCGGGTTCATTTTCGGGTTCGGATCCTTCCCCTATACCAAAGCTAACCCTTTTATCCGCATTCATCATTCGGGTAACAATTGCCGCAACCTCAGAACGCCTGATATTATCATCGGGTTTACAATTATGCTCGGCATCCACACCCTGAAGTATGCCTGCACGGTAAAGCTTATAAACAGCATCCGCATATGACTTTGAAGACGGAACATCGGGAATAGAGTCATCGGGAACGTAGTTTATCTCTTCAAGGGCATAATCGGGAAGTGCATTTGCAAAAATTTCCATGTAACCCGACCTTGTGGCATTATCGTTATACACATAACGGTCAGCCTTTCTCTGTGAAAAAATGTCATTATCGACACAATACTCAACATAAGGCATATACCAGGGAGTACCGCCGTTTATGGAAATGTTGCCCTCCATATGGAACTGGTGCATGCAAGCCGCAAGCTTTATAGCTTCTGCATATGTGAGGTTGTCGTTGGGCTTGTACTCGGTATCACTTTTACCGTTTACTATGCCCGTTTCAACAGCACCCTTTACATCTTCATAGTACCATGCCGATTCAGGTACGTCGGTAAATTTCATCGCATTTGTACAAATTGCAAGACACACAACAGTCGCAAGTACCAAAGCAAATGCAAAAACTCTTTTCATGACACATCCTCATTTCTTCTTTGTTGTTTTCCCGAGGCATTGACGGGAGATAAAATATATGTTATAATATAATAAATATATAATATAGGGGTGGTCTTTGGAGCTGTTGGTGCAGCTGTGAAGACTTCGTGAAAGTCATCACCCTTCACTTACAGATGCCCCTTAATTTTGTCTTGGACAAAGCAGATGTCTCTATCCATCTATCCGTCTGCAATATTATTATAATATTGCAGCAAGCAAAAGTCCCCACACCAAACGCAAATTTTGGGGTGGGAAACGAGACTTTTACAAAAAAACGGGGTGGGGTTTGGGGTGGGATGCCTGAATTCAGTCCGATGAAGGGATTTTTATGAAAAAGTTTATTTTATACACATCCTTGCTTCCAATTTTGCTTCTTGCGGGATGTACGTCAGTCGGAGACAAGACAATGGGAATAAATATTATTTATGCCTTTACTGCCATTGTTTCACTGATTTTGCTGCTTGGGTATATCCTTATGATGAAAAAAAGAGAACCGTGGTTCGTGCTTCTCTTTTCATCGGTTGTTGTGGTAAACATAGGTTATTTTTGGCTGTCGGTTTCAAAAACTGTCGAAGAAGCACTTTGGGCTAACAGGTTATCATATCTCGGCTCGGTCATTCTGCCGCTGTCAATGCTCATGATAATTCTGGAAGTTTCACGTCTGAAGTACACAAAACGTATACTGTTTCTACTTGTCCCTATATCGGTTTTTGTCTTTCTTGTAGCGGCAAGCCCGGGGTATTTAGACATTTATTACGAGAGCGTTCGACTTGAGCATATAAACGGTGTTTCTGTTCTTGAAAAGGACTACGGACCGTGGCATCAGATATATTTGTTCTATCTCATTTCATATTTTGCGGTTATGATAGCAATTATCATACACGGCAGAATCAAAAAAACAATTGAATCTACTGCCCACGAAGTGATACTTCTTATCGCCGTTTTCGTAAACATCTGCGTATGGCTCCTTGAACAGCTTGCCAACATAGAATTTGAATTTCTGTCGATTTCCTACATAATTACAGAGCTTTTTTTGCTGGGTCTTTATCTTGTGATTCAAGACAATGCACGTATTGCGGCGGAGCTTCGAAGTAAAACAATCTATGAGCAGTCGGTTAAAACCGCAAGCGATAAAACAACCTCGGAGTTTGATGAAAAATGCAAATATCTTCATGACCACATTTCTTCTCTGACACCGACAGAGCATGCAATTTTCGTACTGTACACCAAAGAACTGTCTACAAAAGAAGTTATGAAGGAAATGAACATAACCGAAAACACTCTCAAATATCACAACAAGAATATTTACTCCAAGCTTGGTGTTTCATCAAGAAAGCAGCTTATTGAATACGTAAAAGCCCTTAAAGGAATCGAATAAACAAAAAAAGGAACAGGTCTCGATCTGTTCCTTTTAATATAAGCTTGGTATTAACCCAGAATTTCCAACGCTCTGTTTATGTGCTCATCTTCAAGCCCTCTGCCGATACGGTAATTGGTCTGAATAAAATTATCAGACAAATCACCCCAGCCATAGCCATTGTCATCAAAGATAACAAAGTTTGAAACATCGGGGTTTGAATCCAACCATGTACGAATTTCCTGTGAACGCTCAAGGTATCCAATCTTGGGCGTTTTATCATAAATTTCAAGACCTGCGTCAGCAAAATCAGAGATCAATTCTTTGCCAATATCGTCGCATTTATCGGCGTTCTTTTCCCAATGCTCACGCCACGAACTTGACAGAACAATTTTTGCATTAGTTTTATCTACAAGCTGTTTTATAAGTGCAAGTCTTGTTTTGTCAATATTACCGTCATTGGGAGTTCTCTGTCTGTCATAGGCGGAAGAATTCAATACACCGTCTATATCAAGAAAAATAATCTTCATAACTATATTCTCTCCTTTCAAAAAAGCATTAATCTATACAATATAATTATAACATATATCGAATTAAAATGCAAAAAACAAAGATATAAATGCAGTATAGTTTTTTACAGGCATTGCACCGTCACCTGAAAGGATGAGTGTTCCAAAAGGCTTAAACGCCGTGAAAAGTGCTGACTTTTCGGGGAATGGTGTTATAATAGAACCAGATGTGATTATAGGTAAAAGTTTAGGTGCGGCTGCCCGCAGCGATGTTGTGTTATTGCCAAACGGGAACAAAGGAAGAATCAAAGAAGGCACAAAAATCACAAAAGTTGTCAAGTTTGCCGGGCAAGGCACAAACAATCCGGTAAAAATATCAAAAAAATTGAGTAAAATATATAAAGATTATGACGTAATAGTAAAATTAGTGTCAAGAGGTACAAACAACCTTTTGACACTTTATTTTTGCCCTCGGCATGGCTTAAAAACACAAAAAAGATTAAAATATTTGTCCGCAAAGAGGGAATCAGATAAAAAAAGACCATTCCGAAGAATAGTCTTTTTTGGCTCCCCCTGCTGGGCTCGAACCAGCGACATCATGATTAACAGTCATGCGCTCTACCGACTGAGCTAAGGAGGAATATAAAGCAGAATGGGTGCACATGGGTCT
>SVRI01000014.1 GCA_015064895.1 Oscillospiraceae bacterium
GGCCATGCAAAATAGCTTCCGTCACGAGGCTCATATCCGCTTTCATCTTCAACGGTGCTCCACTTTCCGTCAGGAGCTACCCAGCCATTCATTCCATCTTCAAAGCTTGGATTGACAAGCAGGTTATCGCTTGTTTCTGCCGATGCTGTAAAGGCAAACATCGACAGGCACATCGTAAGTGCCAATAAACTACTTAACATTCTTCTCTTTTTCATAATTTTCGCCTCTTTTCTAAAAGATTTTTTCATAAACCATTCTTTTTATTGAGGTTTACAACTATATTATAACATGAAAATCCCCTAAAGTAAATAAGCACGAGCAAATTTTTTCCATTAAAATACAATTAAAAATTTTTTCAATGTAAAAAATCAAAAACTGCTTGTTATTTCAAGGTTTCACCCAAAGCAACACTATTTTGGACTATATAATATTATTTTTTGACTATTATATTATGTTTTTATAAATACCTTGATTTTTGTTCAAAAAAATAATCCCCAAAGCTTTGGGCTTCGGGGACTGTTTTTTATTTGTAGAGTTTTGATAATCCGCCTTCGGCAGTTTCCTTATAGAGCTTTGACAAATCCTTGCCTGTTTCGTACATGGTATCAACTACAAGGTCAAAGGATATCTTTCTTGTATCTGTAAGGAAGTTTGCAAGGTTTACGGCGTTTATTGCACGCATTGCCGCAACGGCATTACGTTCAATACATGGTATCTGCACAAGACCGTAAATCGGGTCGCAGGTAAGACCGAGATGATGCTCGATTGCAATTTCGGCAGCATACTCAATCTGCGAAAGGCTCATACCGAGAAGCTCTGCAAGACCTGCCGATGCCATGGCACAAGCAGTTCCGATTTCTGCCTGACAGCCGCATTCGGCACCGCTGATTGAAGCATTTGTCTTTACAAGATTTCCGATTAAAGCCGCCGTTTCAAGTGCATGGACTATTTGTTCATCCGAAAATTCTCTTTTTTTCTTATAGTAGCACATAACGGCAGGCACTACACCGCTCGCACCGCAGGTAGGAGCCGTTACAATTGTTTCGCCGCAGGCATTTTCTTCGCCTACAGCAAAAGCAAAGGATGCCACCATTCTGTTTTCGCGTGTTTCGGTTGTTTCATCAATATGGTTCTGATTATAAAGGTGCTTTGCCTTTTTCTGAACACCCAGTCTTCCGGGTATAACACCTGTCTTTGAAATACCCCGTTTAACACTTTTCTGCATCTGCTCCCAGATATCATGCACAAAGCCGTATATCTCCTTGCCCTCAATCATTTCCACATACTGCCAAAGGCGCATTTCGTGTTCTTCGCAGTATTTTTTGATTTCGTCAAAAGAATGGAGAGGATAAAGGTTTTTATTCTCTGTAAGCTGCTGTCCTTCAATCACAATCTGACCTCCGCCAACGCTCATAAATCTGAACTTGCCGATTTCCTTACCGCCCCTGAAAGCGATTATATCAAGGGTATTGGGATGAGGAATATCAGTTGTGGTATAGTCAAACTCAACCTCGCATTTTTTAGGCTTCATTGTTTCGATGATAGAATAGTCTGTCATATGACCTTTGCCTGTTCTTGCAAGAGAACCGTAAAGGATTGCCTTGAAGGAATCGGCTTCGGGAAAATTATCCTTAAAGATAAAGCTTGCCTTTTCGGGACCCATGGTATGAGAGCTTGAAGGTCCTCTGCCGATTTTATAAAGCTCGCGGATTGTGGGCATTGCCTTATTTTTCTTTTCCTTATCTTTTTCAGCCTCAAGAGAGTCCTGGAAGAAATAGTCGAGGTCTTTTCCGTACATCTTACAAATCTGATAAATTATCTCAATCTGAGGATTTGAAATACCGTTTTCCCATTTTGATACAGCTCTGTTGGAAACACCGAGCTGTTTGCCCAGTTCCGCCTGAGTGAGATCATACTCTTTTCGAAGTTGTGCTATTCTTTGTGCAAAGTCAGGTGATTTCATGTCTTTTTTCTCCTGTTTTCTGCTTAATTGATTACATTATAGCAGAAAAAAGTCTGCGAGTAAATAGATTTTGAGATAAAAATGTCAACTGTTGGTGGATTTTTTCAACTCATCCACAAGACAGAACTCATATCCCTTATCTTTCATGGTCTTTATATAAGAGTCGAGAATTTTTGCATTTGTTTCACTTGTTGGGTGAAGCAGAAGCACACAGCCGTTATGGGTACGTTTCAAAAGCAGTTGGAGTGCCTTATCGGGGTTCATCTGATTATTATTATCCCAGTCGGCATAGGCAAGACTCCAGAACACGGTTGTATAGCCAAGCTCCCCGGCAAACTTCAGGGTATTTTCAGAAAATGCCCCCTCGGGCGGTCTAAAGAATTTGTCCATCGTGTATCCTGTTTTCTCCAAGAAAAATTCGTCAAGACGTACAGTTTCCTTTTCAAAGGTCTGAAGTTCTGAAACCATTCCCATGTTTTTATGATGCACCGAGTGGTTGCCCACCAGGTGTCCTTCTTGTTTCATGCGTTTACACAAATCGGTATTGTGTTCCACAATTCTCGGCAGGACAAAGAATGTCCCCTTTACGTCATTGGCTTTCATTACATCGAGTATCTTTTCAACATTTCCGTTCTCATACCCCGCATCAAAGGTAAGATAGATTTTCTTTTCGTTTTCTTTTCCTATGGTTACTGTATCATATTCGTCTACAAAGTCCGCCTCGGGACAAAGCTCGGGACGGCTGCCGTCATTCTTTGTTTTGAAATACCACGAAAAGCCCTGTGCCGATGCCTCAATGCCCATAAAGCATATAATTAAAAATGACATGAATAAACAAAGCCTTCTATTATTCATCGTAGTTCCTCACATTTTCCGTTTATTCGGTGACAATGAAATAAACATCGCCACGTTTTTATATTTCCCTTTTGCAATTTGCACAAACATTTTAATATATGTAAGTGTTTCCACACTTTGCTTTGTGCATATTTATTGCATATTATTGATTTTATTCACAATAATATGCATCATATCCGTTGTTTTGAACAAACTCGTCATAATATATATAGCCGTTTTTTCATACTTTTTTAGAAAATGCATAAAATTGCAAAAATATACTTGATTTTTTTGCTTAATGGTGGTATGATTGTTTCACATTCAAAATTTCATTTGGAAAAGGTGACGAAAAATGTTAGATAAGACAAAAATCAAAAAGGTAGTTCTCGCATATTCGGGAGGACTTGACACATCAATTATCATTCCGTGGCTCAAGGAAAACTACAACAACTGCGAAGTTATTGCGGTTTCAGGTAACGTAGGTCAGGCAGACGAGCTTGAAGGTCTTGAAGAAAAGGCACTTAAGACAGGTGCTTCCAAGCTCTACATAGAAGACCTCACAGAAGAATTCGTTGACGAATTTATCATCCCCACCGTAAAGGCGGGTGCTCTTTACGAAGAATACATGCTCGGCACATCCTTTGCACGTCCCATCATCGCAAAGAGAATTGTTGAAATTGCAAAGGCTGAAGGTGCAGATGCCATCTGCCACGGCTGTACAGGTAAGGGTAACGACCAGGTAAGATTCGAGCTTACAATCAAGGCATTCGCTCCCGATATGCCCATCATCGCTCCCTGGAGAGAATGGACAATCAAGAGCCGTGAAGAAGAAATCGAATACGCAGAAGCTCACAACGTTCCTTTAAAGATTAACAGAGAAACAAACTACTCCAAGGACAAGAACCTCTGGCACCTTTCACACGAAGGTCTTGACCTCGAGGATGCAGGAAACGAGCCCCTTTACGAAAAGGACGGCTTCCTTGAAATGGGCGTATCCCCCATCAAAGCTCCCGATGCTCCTACATACATCACCCTCGACTTTGAAAAGGGTGTTCCCGTAGCACTTGACGGCAAGAAGATGAGTGCAAAGGAAATTATCTTAAAGCTCAATGAACTCGGCGGCAAAAACGGTATCGGTCTTCTCGACATCGTTGAAAACAGACTTGTCGGCATGAAGTGCCGCGGCGTATATGAAACTCCCGGCGGAGCTATCCTCTATGCTGCTCACAACTATCTTGAAACAATCACACTTGACAAGATGACAATGCACGAAAAGCAGAAGCTTTCCATTACATTCGCTGAACTCGTTTACAACGGTCAGTGGTACACACCTCTTCGTGAAGCTCTCTCTGCTTTCGTTGACTCCACACAGCAGACAGTTACAGGTAAGGTTAAGCTCAAGCTCTACAAGGGCAATATCATAAAGGCAGGCGTTTGGTCTGACTACTCCCTCTACAGTGAAGAACTTGCAACATTTGACGAAGACAACGTATACAATCAGGCAGACTCTGCAGGATTTATCAATCTCTACGGTCTTCCCATCACAGTTCGTGCTCGTCTTAACGAAAAGCTCAACAAGAAGAACTAACTTACTTTCTCTTTACTAAAAAGAGAAAGTAAGCAAAGAGAAAAGAATTTCGGGACTGTATTTTAGATTGGTTCCAAATGTGTTTTTCCCGAATAGGGTACCGTTTGACCGCCAGTCGGGAAAGCCCGACGGCAAATTTACGGGACATCTCGGTGGTTGACAAGCATTCAGTGTCGCTTAAATAACACCGTTTGACCGCCAGTCGGGAAAGCCCGACGGCAAATTTACGGGACATCTTGGTGGTTGACAAGCATTCAGTGTCGCTTTAATAACACCGTTTGACCGCCATAGGCGCAAGCGGTCAAACTCAAGTAAAAAAACATATGATCTACAGGGCAAGGAAATGTCTTTGCCCTGTGATTTGGTATTTGAACCATTTTGATGCCCGCCTTATTGGCATCAAAATGGAACACCACTTGGGAAATGTTATTGCAGATTAATCCCCAACAAATGGTTGCTAAAACCTTTCTTTTTTGCTTACTTTTTTCTTTCCGAAAAGAAAAAAGTAAGAGGAGGTAAAACTATATGAAAATGTGGCAGGGACGCTTTCAGAAGGAAGAAGACGAAAGCGTAAACGATTTTAACTCATCCATATCATTTGACAGCAGAATGTACCGTGAGGACATAACAGGCAGTATTGCACACGCAAGAATGCTCGGCAAGTGCGGAATCATTGATGAGTCTGAAAGCGAAAAGATTATAGAAGGTCTCAAGGGTATCCTTTCGGATTTGGAAAGCGGTGCACTTGAATTTGACATGAAGGCTGAAGACATCCATATGTTCGTCGAAGAAGTACTCACTGCACGCATCGGTGATGCAGGTAAAAGACTTCACACATCGAGAAGCAGAAACGACCAGGTTGCACTCGACGTCAGAATGTATCTTATGCGTGAAATGGACGAAGTGGCTGACAGAGTAAAGAATCTTGCAGAGGTTATCATAAACAAGGCAAAACAGCACACAGAAACAGTAATGCCGGGTTACACACACCTCCAGCGTGCTCAGCCCGTGACTCTTGCACATCAGATTCTCACATACGCTCAGATGTTAAAGCGTGACTACATGAGACTTTCCGACTGCAAGGAAAGAACCAACGTATTGCCTTTAGGTTCTTGTGCTCTTGCAGGTACCACCTACCCTATTGACAGACTTATGGTAGCTGAAGAACTCGGTTTCAGTTCGGTAACGGAAAACAGCATTGACGGTGTTTCTGACAGAGATTTTGTTCTCGAATTTGCATTCTGTCTTTCAACAATTATGATGCACCTTTCACGTTTTTCCGAAGAAGTTATCCTCTGGTGCTCAAGTGAATTCGGCTTTATGGAGCTTGACGATGCTTTTGCCACAGGCTCGTCGATTATGCCCCAGAAGAAGAATCCCGACATTGCAGAATTAGTTCGAGGTAAGACAGGCAGAGTTTACGGCTCACTTACAACACTTCTTACCATGATGAAAGGACTTCCTCTTGCATACAACAAAGACATGCAGGAAGACAAGGAAGCAATCTTCGATGCACTTGACAACACAAAGCTTTGTCTTGAAATTTTCGCAAAGATGCTTGATACGGCAACATTCCGTGTACAGAAGCTCAGAGATGCGGCAGGCTTCGGTTTCATCAACGCAACCGACTGTGCAGACTATCTCGTTAAGAAAGGCATGCCCTTCCGTGCCGCATACAAAATTGTAGGCGAGCTTGTTGCAGTCTGCATCGAAAAGAACACAACATTTGAAAAGTTACCTCTTGACGAATACAGAAAGGTTTCCGACGTATTCTCAAAGGACGTATATACGGCTGTCGACCTTGACGTATGTGCAAGCGGCAGAAAGGTCATCGGCGGTCCTGCAAAGGAAGCTGTTGACAACCAGATAACAAACTTAGAAAAGTTTTTTAAGGAGGTATAAGAGCATGGAAAACAAAATCAAAGTCGGCATTATCGGTGCCACAGGTTATGCGGGAGCAGAGCTTTTCAGGCTTTTATACAGCCACAGAAACGTAGAAATTGCGGCGGTTTCTTCCACAAGCTTTGAAGGCAAGGCAATAAACGAAGTATATCCCGCACTTACAAATGAAAAAACATACATTCTCTGTGATATGGACGGAGTAATAGAAAAAAGTGACGTTATCTTTGCGGCACTTCCCCACGGTCTTTCAGAAGAGCTTGCGGCAAAGTGTGACGGCAAGGGTAAAGTGCTTATCGACCTCGGTGCAGACTTCAGACTTGTAGACGAGGCTGAATACACCAAGTGGTACGGACTCGAATACAAGTACCCTGCTCTTCACGAAAAAACACTCTACTGTCTTCCCGAAATCAACAGAGAAAAGATAAAGGACATTGACATTATCGCAAATCCCGGCTGTTATCCCACAAGCATTGCTCTCGGTCTCATGCCGGCGATAAAGAACGGTCTTGTTTCTACAGATTCCGTTATCATTGACTCCAAGAGCGGTGTTACGGGTGCAGGCCGCGGCCTTTCCCAGACAACACATTATCCCGACAACAACGAGGCATTTTCGGCATACAAGGCAGGTCTTCACAGACACACGCCCGAAATCGAGCAGACACTCAGCATGTTTGCAGGAAAGAAAGTGAACGTCACCTTTGTTCCCCATCTTCTTCCCGTAAACAGAGGAATTCTGTCTACAATTTATGTAAAAACCGAAAAGACTTTCGATGAAATATATGCGGCTTATGAAGAAGCCTACAAGAACGAAAAGTTTGTAAGACTTCAGCCAAAAGGCTCCTTTGCCAACATCAAGAACGTAAGATGCTCCAACTACTGCGACATCTCACTTCACTTTGACGAGCACACAAAAACACTTATCATCACAAGTGCTATTGACAACATGGTGAAGGGCGCGGCAGGTCAGGCAATCCAGAACATGAACATCAGATTCGGTTTTGACGAAGGTGAAGGCATTTCGATGCTTGCACCCTCTTTCTAGCGGCGAGTCACCGCGGACAATGTCCGGGGTATTACGGACAAAGCCGAAATGTTCGGTGTCGCTCATCCTATCCGTTTTGCCGTCAGCGGTGCGTCACCGCTGACAATGTCCGGGGTGTGACAGACGGAAACGGATTCTTCGGTGTCGCTCATCCTATCCGTTTTGCCGTCAGCGGTGCGTCACCGCTGACAATGTCCGGGATGTGACAGACGGAAACGGATTCTTTGGTGTCGCTCATCTCGGCCGTTTTGCCGTCACAAGGCAGACGGCAAAACTACTGAAATATGAGTTTGACCGCTTGCGTCTATGGCGGTCAAACGGAATAACAATCGAGAAATCAAGACTCAAATTTCGCCTTTAGCAAAAAAGGTGACAAATGCGAGTTCTTTTGCTTACTTTTCTACGAAAGAAAAGTAAGGGAGAGGAAATAATATGGAAAACAAATTCAAGCGTGTTGAGGGCGGTGTTACATACCCTCAGGGCTTCAAGGCGGCAGGTATTCACTGCGGTCTCAGAAAGAACAAAAACAAAAAGGATTTAGCTCTTATCGTTTCCGACGTGGAATGTTCTGCGGCGGCAATTTATACTACAAACAAGGTTTACGGTGCACCTATCACGGTTACCCGTGAACACTTGAAGGACGGCAAGGCAAGAGCTGTTATCGTAAACAGCGGTAACGCCAACACCTGTAATCCCGACGGTGTTGACAAGGCAAACGCAATGTGCGAGGCTCTTGCAAAAGAGCTTGGAATTAAAGCATCCGACGTTGTTGTTGCATCCACAGGCGTTATCGGTGCTCCCCTGCCTTTAGAGCCTATTGTTGCAGGAATCCCAGAGCTTATCGCATCGGCAGACTACACTCCCGAAGCAGGATACTGTGCTGCGGCGGCTATTATGACAACAGACACAAGACTCAAGCAGATTGCCATTGAATACACAGTCGGCGACAAGACAGTTAAGCTCGGCGGTATGGCAAAGGGCAGCGGTATGATAAGCCCCAACATGGCAACAATGCTCTCCTTTGTTACAACTGATGCCGCAGTTGACAGCGACATCTTGCAAAGAATGCTCAAAGAAGCAGCAGACCGCACATTCAACATGATAAGCGTTGACGGCGACACAAGCACAAACGACACCCTTTGCGTTATGGCAAACGGAATGTCGGGTGTATCTATCACAGACGAAACAAGTATGGAAGCCGTATTGTTCTACGATGCACTCGAATACATCTGCCGTTACCTTGCCAGAAAAATGGCTTCTGACGGAGAAGGAGCAACAAAGCTTCTCGAATGCCGTATCAGAAATTGCGACGACTACCAGAACGCACGCGTTCTTGCAAAGAGTGTTATCAATTCTCCCCTTGTAAAAACTGCAATGTACGGTGCTGATGCAAACTGGGGACGTATCCTTTGTGCTCTCGGCTATGCAGGTGTTGAATTTGACCCGTCAAAGGTTGAAGTAAACTTCATTTCAAACGCAGGTGAAATCAACGTATGCAAAAATGGCGGTTCGGTTATTGTTGACGAGGACAGAGCAAAGGAAATTCTCCTTGAAGACTCCATCATCATCGACGTTGACATGCACGAAGGCGACGATGTGGCAACGGCTTACGGCTGTGACCTTTCTTATGAATATGTACGCATAAACGGCGATTATAGAAGTTAGAAGTTAGGAGTTTGGAGTTATGTTTATTTCTAACATAGACAAGGCGAAGGTGCTTATTCAGGCTCTTCCCTACATACAGGAATACTACGGAAAGACAATCGTAGTAAAATACGGCGGCAACGCCATGACAAACGAAGGCTTAAAGGATGCTGTAATCTCTGACCTTGTACTTCTAAAGCTTGTCGGCATCAATGTAGTACTTGTTCACGGCGGCGGCCCCGAAATAAGCTCAATGTTTGACAAGCTCGGTATTGAAACGGAGTTTATCAACGGTCTGAGATACACAAGTGACGAAGCAGTTGAAGTTGTTCAGATGGTACTTGCCGGCAAGACAAACAAGGATTTAGTCAACCGCATTGAAGCCATCGGCGGAAAAGCTGTCGGTCTTTCGGGTATTGACGGCGGTCTTATCAAGGCAAAGAAACTTAACGACGGTCAGTTTGACTATGGCTGTGTAGGTGAAATCGTCGAGGTTGACACACAAATTATCAAGGACAACATCGAAAAGGGTTACATTCCCGTAGTTTCCACCGTTGCCATGGGCATTGACGGTGAAAGCGGTGTTTACAACATAAACGCAGACACGGCGGCTGCAAAAATCGCCATTGACCTTGATGCAGAAAAGCTTATACTTCTGACAGACATCAAAGGACTTCTCAGAGACGTCAAGGACGAGGACAGCCTCATTTCCGAGGTTCGTCTTTCCGACATCGAGGTGCTCAAGGCTGAGGGCGTTATCAAGGGCGGTATGATACCCAAGGTTGAATGTTGTTCAGACACCGTAAAGGGCGGTGTAAAGAGAGCACACATCATCGACGGACGGCTTCTTCACTCCATTCTTATAGAAATGCTCTCAGACGAAGGTATAGGCACCATGTTCACGGAGTAAGCGGTGAGTCACCGCTGACAATGTCCGGGGTGTGACAGACGGAAACGGATTCTTTGGTGTCGCTCATCTCGGCCGTTTTGACGTCACAAGGCAGACGGCAAAACTATGAAAAACACAAAAATTACAATCGAGTGATAAAGAATAAGAATTAACTGTTCGTGGAAAGGTGACAAACGCGAGTTCTTTTGCCTACTTTTCTACGAAAGAAAAGTAGGTAAATATGTCAAACATAAAAGAACTTGACAAACAGTATGTCATGAACACATACGGCAGGCACAATTTAACAATTGAAAGAGGCAGAGGCTGCAAGATATACGGTGACGACGGCAAAGAATACATCGACTTCGGCAGCGGTATCGGTACTTTATCTTTGGGTACAGCCGACGAAGGCTATATTCAGGCAATTACCGAACAGCTTTACAAGACTCAGCACGTATCAAACTACTTTACCTGCGAGCCTGTAGCAAAACTTGCCGAAAAAATCTGCACCCTTTCGGGTTACGACAAGGTTTTCTTCGCAAACTCGGGTGCTGAAGCTAACGAAGGCGCAATTAAGCTTGCCAGAAAGTACAGCTTTGACAAGTACGGCAAAGGCAGAAGCACAATTATCACATTTAATTCCTCCTTCCACGGAAGAACTATAACAACCCTTGCCGCAACAGGTCAGGACGTATTCCACGACTTCTTCTTTCCCTTTACCGAAGGCTTCAAGTATTCACCTTACAATGACAAGGATGCTCTCCTTGAAAGCCTAACAGACGACGTTTGTGCCGTTATGTTCGAGTGCATTCAGGGTGAAGGCGGCGTAAATGTCATGGACAAGGAATTTGCACTCTTTTTGGCAGAGGAATGTAAAAAGCGTGACATTCTCCTCATCTGCGACGAAATTCAGACAGGTATCGCCAGAACAGGCAAGCTTTTTGCCTTTGAAAATTTTGATATCAAGCCCGATATTTTCACTCTTGCAAAGGGTCTCTGCGGCGGTATGCCCTGCGGTGCATTCGTTGCAAGCGAAAAATGTTCTTCCGTACTCACAAAAGGTCAGCACGGCTCAACCTTCGGCGGAAATCCCGTTTCATGTGCTGCAGGAAACTACGTAATGAACATTGTATCTTCTCCTTCGTTCCTTGAAGAAGTAAAGGCAAAAGGCGAATATCTCATGCAGAAATTACGCGACCTTGGCAAGGAAACAATCCTTGAAGTACGCGGCATGGGACTTATGGTAGGTATCAAGACAAGTCTTGTGCCGGGTGAAGTTTCGACAAAGGCTCTGGAAAACGGGCTTATTGTTCTCACGGCCGGCAAGGATGTAGTAAGACTTCTTCCGCCCCTTGTTATTTCATATGAAGAAATCGACGAAGGCGTTGAGATTCTGGCACAGTTATTTTAAGATTTGAAAGGACTATATAATAATGAACAAAGATTTTCTCAAGATGCAGGATTTAAACAAAGACGAGCTTTTTGAAATTCTTGACCTTGCAGCTGACCTTAAGGACAAACAGCACAGAGGTATTCCTCACAAGTTACTTGAAGGAAAAACTCTCGGTATGATTTTTGAAAAGTCATCTACAAGAACAAGAGTATCCTTTGAAACGGGTATTTTTCAGCTCGGCGGTACAGGTCTTTTCCTTTCCTCAAAGGAAACACAGCTTGGCCGCGGCGAACCCATCAAGGACACAGCACGTGTTCTTTCCCGTTACCTTGACGGTATTATGATAAGAACCTTCGGTCAGGAAATCGTTGAAGAGCTTGCACAGTATTCTTCAATTCCCGTAATCAACGCTCTTACTGACTATGCTCACCCCTGCCAGATTCTCGCTGACCTTCTTACAATCAAAGAGCACAAGGGCGGCTTTGACGGCAGAAAGATGTGCTTTATCGGTGACGGTGCAAACAACATGGCAAACTCCCTTGTTGTGGGCTGTCTTATGGCAGGTATGGATGTTGCTGTTGCAACACCGAAAGGATACGAGCCCGACCCCACAGTGTTAAAGTACGCAGAACAGTACGGCTCAAAGTTCACTCTTACCGAAAGTGTTATGGAAGCGGCAAAGGACTGTGATGCACTCTTTACAGACGTATGGTCCAGCATGGGTATGGAAGCTGAAATCGAAGAAAGAAAGAGAATCTTCAAGGATTATCAGATCAACTCCGACGTTATGGCTGTTGCCAACAAGGATGCTATGGTTCAGCACTGCTTACCTGCACACAGAGGCGAAGAAATCACAGACGAAGTATTTGAAGCACATGCAGACGAAATCTTCGACGAAGCAGAAAACAGACTCCACGCTCAGAAGGCAGTTATGGTGAAACTGATGGCGTAGTATCCTGTACTTTTTCTTTTGAAAAAAGAAAAAGCTACCAAAAAGAAAACATCTTAGCACCATTCTTTTCGCTTACAAATCATTATTGAATATGCTCGATTAGAGTTAATCCCTTGTGTCAAACAACGACACAAGGGATTTTTGTTTAAACAACGGTTGATTGACACTGTATTTTCCCGCTGATATAATGGAAATGAAAACAATAATCCCGACCGCCGTCGTTTGGTGGTCGGGATTAACTATATCCGTGAATATAAACTTTGTTTAGCACGGTTATAATGTTGGTGCTAAATTCAAAAGGTCTTTGCCAACTTTCTCCTTAAGAAAGTTGGTAGCCCTTTTCAAATGCCTTGAGGTTAAGCTCAAGGAACTTTTCGGGAACAGACATCTTAATAGCCTTGATATATTCTTCCTTAGGAATATCCGAGTGCTTTGCGAACATACCGATAAGAACTACGTTTGCCGCCTTTGATGTGCCGCATTCTTCGGCAAGGGACAGAGCGTCTGCCGACATAAGCTTTACACCTGCCGCACGGATTTTGTCCTCGATGTTTTCGGGATATTCTGCAGCACCGATGATAACAGGCATGGGCATAATCTGCTGTGTGCTTGTTACAACGATGCCGTCTTTCTTGAGGTAAGGAAGCCAGCGTGCTGCTTCGCAAAGCTCAAAGGAAAGAAGAAAATCAGCTTCGCCCTTACAAATAACGGGAGAATCAACTCTATCGCCGTACTTAACGTATGTAACAACAGAACCACCTCTCTGGCTCATGCCGTGTACTTCAGAAACCTTAACATCGTAACCCTGAGATATGAAGGTGTTACCGAGGATTCGGCTGGCAAGAAGGCTACCCTGTCCGCCGACTCCGCAAATCATAATATTTGTTGTCTTACTCATAGCCATCAACTCCTTATCTCTTATTTTCTTGGATGGCACCAAAGGCACACATCTTTGAGCAAAGGTCACAGCCTGTACAGAGTGTTGTATCAATTACAGCCTTGCCGTCCTTCATGCTGATGGCAGGACAGCCAATCTTCATACAAGCCTTACAAGATTTACACTTATCGCTATTTACCGTGAAATATGTATCCTTCTTAACAGACTTGAGAAGAACACAAGGTCTGCGTGTTATAATAACAGAAACCTCATCCTTTGTGAGTGAATCCTTAATAGCTGCTTCAAGCTCCTTGATTTCGTTGGGGTCAACAATCTTGATATCCTTAACGCCAAGTGCTTCAACTACGCCCTCAATACTCATCTTGTGAGTAGGTTCATTCTTCAAGGTCATACCCGTTGCAGGATTCTGCTGGTGACCTGTCATACCTGTGATGCTGTTATCGCAGATGATAACAGTTGAATGTGCCTTATTGTAAACCATGTTCATGATGCCTGTAAGACCGCTATGGCAGAATGTCGAGTCACCGATAACTGCTACAGACTTCTTGGGGTCAATGCCGCCACACTTGTTCATACCGTGAAGACCTGCAATAGACGCACCCATACAGAGTGTTGTATCAACAGAGGAAAGAGGCGGTGCAGAACCGAGTGTATAGCATCCGATGTCGCCGCTTACTGTTACGCCAAGCTTCTTGAGTACAAAGAAGAGACCTCTGTGAGGACAGCCGGGGCAAAGTACAGGGGGACGTCCGGGAATTTCGTCGGGAATCTTGTTAAATTCGTTTTCTTCACCGAGAAGACACTTCTTGACCACTTCCTGTGAAAATTCTCCGAGTATGGGAAGCTTATTCTTGCCGTCGCACTCAATGCCCATAGCTCTCACCTGAGTTTCAATTACGGGGTCGAGTTCTTCAACTACAATTACTTTATCAACCTTGGAAGCAAATTCCTTGATGAGCTTTTCGGGAAGAGGATTAACAAGTCCGAGCTTTAAATAGGAAGCATTTTCGCCGAATACTTCTCTGGAATACACATATGTAGAGCCGGCACAGATGATACCGATTTTTGTATCGTTATATTCTGCTCTGTTAAATTCGCATGTATTTGCCCATTCTGCAATATCGGAAAGACGTTTTTCAACAACAACGTGTCTCTTTATTGCATTTGCAGGAGCCATTACGTGCTTTGCAATATTCTTTTCGTAGGGTTTGATTGTGCTCTCAGCTCTTTCGCCGAGTTCTACAATGCTCTGGGAGTGTGCAACTCTTGTACTCGTTCTGATAATAAAAGGTGTATCAAACTTTTCGGAAAGTGCAAAGGCTTCTCTTGTAAATACAAGACAGTCGGTTGAATCCGAAGGCTCAAGCATGGGAAGCTTTGCCGCCATGGCATAGTGACGCGAGTCCTGTTCGTTCTGAGAAGAATGCATACCGGGGTCATCTGCAACAGCGATAACCATACCGCCTTCTGCACCTACATATGCACCGATAAAGAGAGGGTCACCCGCAACATTAAGTCCTACATGCTTCATTGCACAGAAGGAACGTGCACCGGAAATGGATGCACCGAGTGCTCCTTCCATGGCAACCTTTTCGTTAGGTGCCCATTCTGCGTAGAGCTCAGGGTATTCCGCAGCAAACTCGGTAATCTCGGTTGAAGGAGTACCGGGGTAGCTGGAAATGAATTTACAGTCTGCTTCATACAGACCTCTGGCAACGGCTTCGTTACCGATCATCAGCTTTTTCATGTGTTTCAGTCCTTTTTTCAAAGAATTATTTTACATAATATTATGTAGGAAGATATCCCATCCGAATTATATACCCGTATATTATATCACAATCTTTTTGCAAATGCACTACTTTTTTTGAATTTTTCTTACTTATTTTACTTTTATCTCACATTTTTGGCATCATTTGCCAAGGTTGTAAAGAAAAAATTAATATTTTTCAGTGTGATTGACAAATATCAATGGTTATGGTAGAATACATATGTATATTTGTGTAAAGGAGGAAGTGTACCCTCTTGAGGGTTCGCTTACGAACAATGAAGAAGAGATTATTAAGTATATTTACATCGGTTTCACTTATCGCCTCGTCTTTAAGCTTTGGAGCATCTGCTCTGCCCACACTTGCAGGCAACGATGATTCGGGCTATGAATACCTTCCGATGATTGAACCCGAAATCATTGAAGAATCGGAGCTTTTATCAGAAGGTCCGAGTGCAGTAACGGTTTATGAGTCTGCAGAGGAATCAAATTCAGAATTTGCTAAGCTCAGTTTTTCCGATGCTGTTCTCTTCAGTGAAGGTCTTTCGGGTGAAGGCACCGAAGAATCCCCGTATCTTGTCGGCAGTGCTGCCGATCTTAAGACGATGGGGGTTATGGTAAATTCGGGTGAAGCTTCCGATGCACATTACAAATTGACTTCCGACATCGATCTTGGCGGAGAAGAATGGACTCCTATCGGTTATTATAACAATATCGACGAATACAAGGTTTCATTCCGAGGCGTGTTTGACGGCGACGGACATACCGTTTCCAATTTCAAGATAACAGAAGACACTACCGCATATCTCGGTCTCTTCGGTCTTGCAACGGGAGCGGAAATCTTAAACGTTACTGTTGAAAATGCAACTATTGATTTTGATTCCGACAGTATACAGAAAACATATGCCGGTATTCTCGTTGGTCGTTTTATTACAAACGGCAACGGCTTGAAGGGCCGCATTGAAAACTGTAAGGTTGCCGGCTCCGAAATCAATGTTTCCACCGACGGCTCTATATACGGCGGCGGTATCGCAGGCTCGATTGTGGCAGGCAGCTATAATGAATCCGCCATCTTTCTTTCATTCCTCTCTTCAGAATGTGACATAAATGTAATTACAAATGCTACGACAAAATACGTGATTTCCGGCAGCGAAAATTCCACGCCCGAAGACCATCTTGCAGTGGCAGGCGGTATCGCAGGTTATTTCGCTTCTCAAACAAAATCCTCCATTACAATCGTTAATTCCAAAGCAAACGGCAGCATCCGTGCAGAAGCCTCCCCCGATATTGAAGGCATGACTCCTTCTGTATCCCAGCCCATGGCAGGCGGCGTTTTCGGTGACGTAAGAGTTGCTGAAGATGACGGCAACCTGCCCGGCGGCGATGTTACTATTTCTTCTTGTTTCTCAGAAGGAACAGTAAGCGGTGTTTCTATATCCAAGTCCTATGTTGCAGGCGGTTTTGCAGGTCAGTTATATGCCACTGAAAACTTACATATAAACGACTGTTATTCAACAGCAGACGTATCAGGCAGTTTCACCGGCATTGACTCTACCGGCGGCGGTTTTGCAGGTCAGATGTTCTATCCCGGCTATACAACATTGAAGCCTTTGACAATTATCAACTGTTATGCTCTTGGCGATGTAATCGACTTATTATACTCCGAGAGCTCTCACAAGGACTCCTCTTATCACGGAAGATTTGTTGGATACACTCAGTCCAATATCTATGAAAACTGCTATAAATTTGAAAGCCAGACCGTTATCGCCACACAGGTTGAAGCAACCGACTATAACGCATTCACCTGTCTTTCAAATGAAGAAGCAAGGTATCTTGACAAGTATGTAGGCTTTGATTTTTCAAACATCTGGCAGATGGATCCCGATGCCGAATATTTCTACCCCACTCTTCGTGAAAAAACAGGCTATGTAAACTTTGTTTCCGAAGGTGTTCTTGTTGACACAACAGTATTCGAAAATGACGGAAAGGTTACTTGCACATCTGTAATTCCCGTAAAATCCCCCACACTTGACAAAACATTTGAATTTCTTTATTGGTCTCTTACAGAGGGCGGTTCATCTTTCAACTTTGAAAGTGACACAGTAAGCGACGACACAACACTTTATGCTGTATTTACTTCCAAGGTACGTCAGTATACAATTTCCTTTATGAATGACGGTGCATACTTTACAACACCCAAGGAAGTCAATTTCGGCGGTAATGTAATTGTTCCTGCGGGAATCCCCGAAAAAGCTGACACAGACATTTATTATTACGAATTTCTGCACTGGTCCGAAACAGATGGCGGAGACGCCTTTGACTTCTCTGAATTTACAGTTTCCGGCGACAAAGCTTTCTATGCTGTATACAAAGAAATAGATAAAAGAGCATGGACCGGTAATGTTGCGGAAAGCTTCAGCTCAGGCTTCGGTACAGAAAATGACCCGTACATCATCAAAACGGCAGATGAGTTTGCACTCTTTGCAAAAAGTATAAATGATGCGGCAACAGGTTATACCGATGCTCACTTTGCTCTTGGCAACGACATCAACCTCGGCGGTCTCTACTGGGCACCTATCGGTGATTCCAAACTCAACCCCTTCAGCGGTTCATTTGACGGCAGAGGCTACTCTGTAAGCAACTTCAAGCCCGCAGTCGGACAGTATATCGGTCTTTTCGGTTTTGTAAGAAACGGTACAATCAAAAACGTAAATGTAACTAATTTCGTTATTGACTGTTCTGTAAAGAATGCCATCGACAAATATCCTGTATTTATCGGCGGTCTTGCAGCGTATGTAACTTCAAAGAACGGAACCTCTACAATTTCAAATGTCAAGGTTGACTCCATGCAGTTTGAAGTAGAGGCGGCTGTACACTATGTATACGCGGGTAACATTGCAGGCTACGGTACGGCTTATCATTCCGGCAACACTTACTTTAATAACTGTTATGCAACAACTCCCATCAAGGTTGTAAACACCACCGGTTACAACTATGTCGGCGGTATTGTGGGAAGACTTAACACCTTTACCGGTTCGACAACACTTGTTTCCAATTGCTACAACATCGGTGACATCTACTCAAAATCCTATCACTCATCACATGCGGGCGGTCTTGTGGCTTACCTCTACTCCTACGGTAAGGCATACACAGGCGGTAAGGAAAACGAAGGCTATCTCTCATCCGATGAAGAAACGGCAGATGTATTTGCAGACAACACCGATATCGACCTTATGCTCGAAAACAGCTTTGCAATCGCAAATGTATATTCACTCTCGACAGAATACACCTCATATGCAGGATACATCACAGGTGAATGCAATACATATGCAGGTACAAGCAAGATTTACTGGCCAAGCAATGTTGATTTAAGTGTTGTTGCTGACAGAGTGGGTACAACAGATGCCGCAAAACTTGACACAACAGGAAGCAATGCAAAGCCCCTTGCAACATTTAAAAACGCTGACCTTATCAGCTCTGACCTTGGTTTTGATGTAGAAAACACATGGATGTTTGTAGACGGATATGACTATCCCGTACTAAGATGCATGGTTTCAGATAAACCCGTATTTAAGGTTGTTACACATTCCCTTGGCAAGGACGGCATTCTTCATGCAAAAGTTCAGATACTGTCGGATGTTGATTCCTTTACGGTAATTATAGGTGTATACAACACTAGAAATCAGCTTATAAAGCTCGAAAGAAGAACATTTACAAACAAGGAATATGCTTCGGAATTTGAACTCAACTACTCCAATATGAAATCGGCAAAGCGCCTTAGTGTTTCTGCTATTGAAACAAGTTCGTTAAAGCCCTTGTTTGAATCAATTGAAATTAACCTATAACAATAAAGCACACAAGGAACCGATGAAAATTCATCGGTTCCTTTTTTATGCAAAAACATCATTTTTCGGCTATTTTTTAGTATTTAATATTGAAAAAACATTTTTTATATGTTACAATAAAGTCATCAAAACGTCGTGGAGGTTGACACATGAAAAAGACCGGTTCTGACTACATAAAGCCGTATGCCAAAGAGATATTCGGCAAAGAAAATACAGGCTACTATCCCTATCCCAGAGAGGAGCTTATCAAGCAGCCCATATTCCCCTATTTTGTCCTTGACGGCGGTGCATTCAATCTTATGAATGACAAGTTTGGATCTGCCGATGCCGACCACATTCTTGACATCACACTTTCGGGCGAGCTTTTTGAAATATTCAAACTTAAAGGAGAGTTTAACTGGGAAAGCTCCTTTGCATATGTAAAGGGTACTGACTTCAGAAAGAAGTACGAATGGCAGATATGGCCCCAGAGACTTTACTTTACAATTCCCCTTGCCCACAGATTTCTTCAAACGGGCGACAGAAAGTATGCCGATGCGTGGCTGACAATCGTAAAGGAATGGGACAAGGCTCACCCCTACCAGGAATTTGACGAAAGACCCTACTGGCACACAGATATGACATGGCGTGATATGCAGGTTGCATGGCGTACAATGTCGCTTCTTCACGGCATGTTTATGCTTGAGGATGCACCTTTCACAAAAGAAGAATGGAAGTATCTGTATGACTTCATGAAGCTTCACATGAATCACCTGTATCTCGAAGCCATGGAAAGACTGTCAAGAAACCATGCACAGAATCATGTTCTTCAGATTGGTGTTGTTCTTCTCATTGCCGTTTCCATGTTCCCCGAATTTGAGAACATTGAACAGCTTACAAAAATAGGTCTTGACACAATTGAAATGAACCTGAGAAATGCCATCTACGACGACGGCGGCAGTGACGAGGATAGCCCCTCATACAGCCACTTTATTGCAAGACTTTATCTTGAGGCGCTTCTTGTTATCGAAAAGAACGGCTATCCCGAAATCAAGGGACTCAGAGAAAGCGTTAAAAAGCAGTACGAATGGCTGTATCAGTGTATGACACCACAGGGTAAGACTTTGCAGCTTTCTGACTCCTATGCACTTGATGTTATGCAGGATATCGACTTTGCTTCCCGTCTTATCGACCTTGATTTTGAAAGAGTACAGAAGTCTGTTTACTATCCCGACAGCCACATTGCCATCTTCCGCAAGGGTGATATGACCTTCTATGCAGATGCGGCATCCTTCCCCGGTCCCCATCATCACGTCGGTGCTCCTCAGATTCTCTGCTTCTACAAGGGCGAACCGATACTTGTTGACACGGGTGTATGCAACTACGACCGAAACGAAATGTATCTGACACTTCACCTGCCTAAGTGCCACAACGTCGTATACTGCGACGATTTTATCGATATCTGGCAGCACAAGGTAACACCCAAAATTGAAAGTGTTGACCTTGAAAAGGGTACAGTCTCAATTAAGACACTTGTAGAATATGCCGACGGCAGAAGCTTTAACTGGACAAGAAACATTGAGGTTTCCGAAAACAAGATTATAATTGATGATGAAGCAATAAGCGAAACTGAGCTTCCTTTCAAGTCAAGACTCTTCTTTAAGAAGAACGACGTACTCTTCCCCGGTATGATTAAGGGATTTGAAGCCGAGTTTAAGAGATTCAAGTACTCCGACAAGAACATCATGCAGCTTCTCACGCAAAACTACATTATGACACTCACCTCTGAAAAAGACATCCGAGAAGAGCTCAGTCCCGTAATGAACGAATACAACAAGCTTGACTATGCCGTTGTTGCCGAAAGCTCAGAAAAATGCAAGGTATTCAAAAACAGATACGTTCTTGAATTTGAAGAAAGATAAAATATGAAAAGTTTAAAAGTAGCACTTTTACAGATTCTTCCCTCTGACTCACAGAGGGAAAATTTGTCTAAAGGTATAGAGTATTGCAAAAAGGCAAAGATGATGGGTGCAGACATTGCACTCTTTCCCGAAATATGGAATACGGGATACGTTATAAATGAAGATATGGACAAGCTGTTGTCTGATGCCGTAACAAGTGACGACGAATTTGTCCGAAGCTATGGTGTTCTTGCCAAGGAACTCGGTATGGCTATCGGCATAACATTCCTTGAAAAGACGGACTCGCTTCCGAAAAACTCACTTATCCTGTTTGACAGGCACGGGCATAATGTGCTCCACTACTCAAAGGTACACACCTGCGACTTCGGCGACGAAGCACGGCTGTCACAGGGCGATGACTTTTATGTATGCGAGCTTGACACAAAAGACGGCAAAGTAAATGTGGGTGCCATGATTTGCTATGACAGAGAGTTTCCCGAAAGTGCAAGAATTCTCATGCTCAAGGGTGCCGAGATAATACTTGTCCCCAATGCCTGTCCTATGGAAATCAACAGGCTGTCGCAATTAAGAAGCAGAGCATATGAAAATATGCTTGGAATTGCCACCTGCAACTATCCGAAAGGCAAGCCGGACTGCAACGGTCATTCATCGGCTTTCGACGGAGTTGCATACATGGAAGATGTGGAAGGTTCACTCGACACCTGCATACTGGAAGCAGGCGAAGAGGAAGGCATCTTCATTGCCGACTTTGACATAGAGAAAATAAGACGTTACAGGAAAAGCGAAGTTCACGGCAATGCATACAGGCGTCCGTGGAAATATTCGCTTATCACAAGCAAAGAAAAGAATGAGCCTTTCATAAGAAAAGATTTCAGACAATAATACAAAAAGCCTGCGTTTGAAACGCAGGCTTTCTCTTTACTTACAACAATTAAATGTCGGAAATATTAACTTCGGAAGGCACTTCAGATGCTACCGAATTGTAAACAAACTTCATATCATTCGACCGATTTGTGAAAATTTGTCGAATCACGCCGAAAGTGATAAATGCAAGTACTGCCACGGTTACGACAAGTATTATCGTAAATTCAGCAGAAAACTTCTGTTTCATATATAAATCAACCCTTTACAATTTCAAAACACAGTGTCCAAAAAATAAACAACTTTTGTTTACATTTATGTTATAACATCTTTGTGTGATTTTGTCAATACCTTTTTTATATTTTCTTAACATTTTTATGTTTTTGGAGAATCAGCATACATTATTTTGTAAACAATCGACAAAAATCATTGACACGGGCATGTTACGTGGATATAATGAATAGGTATAATGGTTATTATGCGTTTTTAACACTTTAACGTAAATTACTGTAATATATAATGGAAAACAGGAGGTAAAGCATTGATTAAAAAAGTATTGCCCAAGTACACTCTTGGAGAAGAACTCACCAATTCCATAAGTCATGGTATCGGTGCGGGTCTTTCTATTGCCGCTTTGGTTTTATGTGTTGTCAGAGCTGCCATTAACATAGAAACCGTAAAGGCTATGGGTGTTGTTGCAGCCGCAATTTATGGTTCAACACTTATTATACTTTACTGCATGTCAACCCTTTATCATGCAATCACAAACAAAACCGCAAGAACTGTCTTCCGAATTTTTGACCACACATCAATATATCTTCTTATCGCAGGAACATATACCCCCATTACCCTTATCACTCTTCGCGGTGCTATAGGCTGGGTGCTTTTCGGTATAGTTTGGGGTGTTGCTGTTCTCGGCATTACTCTTAATGCAATAAGTATTGAAAAATTCCGCAAGTTCTCCATTATCAGTTACATTCTGATGGGTTGGGCCGTTGTATTCGGCGGCAAACCCGTTATAGAACAGTTACCCAAGGGCGGTCTTATTTTCCTTCTTATAGGCGGTGCTGCTTATACAATAGGAATTATTTTCTATGCATTGAAAAAAGTAAAGTATATGCATTCCATTTGGCATTTCTTTGTTCTTGCAGGAAGCATTACCCATTTCTTTGCAATTTATCTCTATGTTTTAAAGTAAATTCTCTATAAAGGTTAGGTTTTCATTATGAGTATCAAAGTAACAAAATTCGGAGGCAGCAGTCTTGCCAGTGCCGAGCAGTTTAAAAAGGTTGCAAACATTGTTCTTAGCGACCGCGACAGAAAGTACGTTGTTCCTTCTGCTCCCGGTAAAAGATTTTCTGCCGACAACAAGGTTACAGACCTTCTTTACAAATGTTATGACGAGTTTTCAAAGGGTCAGGACTCTTCCGCCTTTGAAGAAATCAAGGAAAGATACAATCTTATCATTGACGGTCTCGGACTCGACCTTTCACTTGACCACGAATTTGAGCTTTTAAGGCTTTCTTTTATCGGCAGAGCCGGTCGTGACTATGCGGCAAGCCGCGGTGAATACTTAAACGGTATCATTCTTGCCAAGTATCTCGGCTTTGAATTTATCGATGCTGCCGACGTTATCTTCTTCAAGAACGACGGTACATTCGACTCCGAAAAGACAAACGACGTAATGAGTGAAAGACTCGCAAAATGCGACTATGCGGTAATCCCCGGTTTCTACGGCAAGATGCCCAACGATACAATTAAGACATTCTCAAGAGGCGGTTCTGATATTACAGGTGCTATTGTTGCACGTGCTGCCCATGCAGACGAATACGAAAACTGGACAGACGTATCCGGCTTTATGATTGCCGACCCCAGAATCGTTGAAAACCCCAAGTACATCTCTGTTATCACTTACAAGGAACTCAGAGAGCTCTCCTACATGGGTGCAGGTGTTCTTCACGCAGACTCCATATTCCCCGTTAAGGCGGCAGGTATTCCCATTCACATCAAGAATACAAATGCTCCCGAAGACAAGGGTACAATGATTGTTACCCACGCAGATCCTGCGGCTGACAAAACCGTAATCACAGGTATTGCAGGCAAGAAAGACTTTACCGTTCTCACACTCGAAAAGGACATGATGAACGAAGAAAAGGGCTTTGGCAGAAGACTTCTTCAGGTTCTTGAACGTCACGACCTTTCCTTTGAGCACCTTCCTTCGGGTATTGACACAATGAGTGTTGTTATCAACGACCATGATCTTGCGGGCAAGGAAGACGACATCATAGCAGACCTTATCGAAAGCTGTGAACCCGACACAATCGGCGTTGAAAAGAACATTGCTCTTATAGCCGTTGTAGGTCGCGGTATGAAAAACGCAAAGGGTACTGCTGCTGCACTCTTTGACAGTCTTGCAAAAGCTGACATCAACATCAAGATGATTGACCAGGGTTCAAGCGAACTTAACATCATTGTAGGTGTTGACAACAAGGATTTCGAAAAGGCAATTACAACAACTTATGCTTATTTTGAGGCAAACAAGTTAATATAATTTCTTTGTTTTATTCACAAAATACTGTAGAATTTAGCAATTTAGTGTGCTAAAATCGTTACAACAAATAAAGGCAATGACCGAAAACAAGTAGGTGTGCAAAGAAAGCAGACTACAGAGAGCTGCCGGTTGGTGAAAGGCAGTAGCTGCAGTGCATATCGAATACATTTCGAGAGCCGTACTCCGAAGGCTAAAGATGCTTGTAGGCAGTACCGTGTCCGCACGTTACAGCGGTGAGGTTATAGATTTGTAGCTGATAACAACTTAATGCATCACCTATAAACGTAACCTTCAAAGGCATTTACCGCGAGATAAATGCAAACTGAGGTGGTACCACGATTCTAATCGTCCTCTGCTAAAAAGCAGAGGGCTTTTTTATTACCATATGTCCTCTGCAAACAAAAACGAAAGGGTGGTATAAATGGTAATCAAAATCACATTATTGGTAGTGTTCTTCGCTGTTATGGTAGGCATCGGAATCTACTGCAGAAAATCGGCAACCGACGTTAACGGCTTCGTTCTCGGCGGCAGAAGTGTAGGTCCCTGGCTTACTGCTTTTGCATACGGCACAAGCTACTTCTCAGCGGTTATCTTCGTCGGCTACGCAGGTCAGTTTGGCTGGAAATTCGGCATTGCCTCAACCTGGATAGGTATCGGAAATGCCTTTATAGGTTCTCTTCTTGCATGGATAATCCTCGGCAGACGTACAAGGCTCCAGACTCAGCATCTCGGTACAGCCACAATGCCCGAATACTTTGGCAAACGCTTTAACAGCAATGCTTTGAAGATTGTTGCCTCCTTAATCGTATTTATATTCCTTATTCCTTACACAGCCTCTCTGTACAACGGTCTTTCCCGTCTTTTTGAGATGGCGTTCCCCGGTGTTTCATACAGCGTTTGTGTAATTGTTATGGCTGTTCTTACAGGTATTTATGTTATTGCAGGCGGTTACATGGCAACGGCAATAAATGACTTTATTCAGGGTATTATCATGATTGTCGGTATTGTTGCTGTAATTGCGGCTGTACTCGTCGGTCAGGGCGGCTTTACTGCGGCTCTTGAAGGTCTCTCAAAGGTTGAATGTACCACACCTTCAGGTTCTCTCCTTGCAGGAGGTTTTAACTCCTTCTCCGGCCCCGACCCCTTGGGACTTTTCTGCGTTGTTGTTCTCACATCTCTCGGCACATGGGGTCTTCCTCAGATGGTGCAGAAATTCTATGCCATAAAGAGCGAAAAACAGATTTCAAAGGGTACTATTATCTCCACTATCTTTGCAATTATTGTTGCAGGCGGATGCTACTTTCTCGGCGGTTTCGGCAGACTCTTCTCAGACTCCCTTGACGTTGTAGACGGAATGCCAAAAGACGGTTTTGATGCCATCATCCCGACTATGCTTGAAAAACTCCCCGACATTCTCATAGGAGTTGTTATTGTTCTTGTACTCTCGGCTTCCATGTCTACCCTTTCCTCTCTTGTTCTTGCATCAAGCTCAACACTTACTCTTGACATGATAAAGGGACACATTGTTAAGGACATGAAAGACAAACAGCAGGTGTTTGTTATGAGAGTGTTCATTGTAATCTTTATTGCAATATCTGCTTTTATTGCCATAAACAAAGATAAGCTAGGTTACATTGCCGACATGATGGGTATTTCCTGGGGTGCTCTTGCAGGTTCATTCCTTGCTCCGTTCCTTTACGGTCTCTACGGCAAATGGGTTTCAAAGCTTTCTGTTTGGGTTAACTTCATTTTTGGTGCAGGTGTTATGACACTCAATATGCTTTTCCGAGAGAGTTTCCCCGCATTTCTTCAGTCACCCATCAACTGCGGTGCGTTTGTAATGATTGCGGGTCTTATCATAGTTCCCGTTGTCAGCCTCATTACTCCAAAAATGAAAAAGCAGGAGGTAGACGAAATGTTTACTTGCTACGACAAAGATGTTATCGTTCCTGCAAAGCAGTCACTTGGAAATAACTAAATATGTTGATATAATAAAGTCCCCGATGCTAAAGCGTCGGGGACTTTTGTTTTGGATCTGATTATTATGCCTTGTAGGCATTCGCAACCGCCTTTGCAACTGCAGGACACACTCTTTCGTCAAATGCTTTGGGAAGAATATAGTCGTCAGTAAGCTCATCATCGGAAATAAGATTTGCCAGAGCATAGGATGCCGCAATTTTCATTTCTTCCGTAATTGCCTTTGCTCTTACATCAAGTGCACCGCGGAAGATACCGGGAAATGCAAGTACATTATTAATCTGATTGGGAAAATCACTTCTGCCCGTACCTACAATTCTTGCCCCTGCCTTCTTTGCTTCATCCGGCATTATTTCAGGTGTGGGATTTGCCATGGCAAAGACAACGGCATCTTTGTTCATGCTCTTAACCATTTCGGGAGTAACGAGATTTGGCTTTGAAAGACCGAAAAACACATCCGCACCCTTCATAATTTCAGATAGCTTTCCTCTTTCATGGTTCGGGTTTGTGATATGGGAAAGTGCTTCATGCTCCAAGTTCATCTGCTCGTCGCCTTCACAGATTGCGCCGTTCTTATCGCACATGATAAGGTTCTTGACGCCTACTTTCAACATAAGTCTGCCTATCGCACAGCCTGCCGCACCTGCACCGTTGATGACAACCTTGATTTCGTCCATCTTCTTGCCTGTAAGACGAAGGGAATTTATAAGTGCTGCAACTGCGATTACCGCCGTTCCGTGCTGGTCATCGTGGAATATGGGAATATCGCATCTCTCTTTGAGCTTTCTTTCGATTTCAAAGCATCTGGGTGCACCGATATCTTCAAGGTTAATACCGCCGAAAGAACCGCACAGAAGTTCAACTGTGCGTACTATTTCATCAACGTCCTTGCTTCTGATACAAAGGGGAATTGCATCAATATCACCATATTCCTTAAAGAGAAGGCATTTGCCCTCCATTACCGGCATACCCGCTTCAGGACCGATATCGCCAAGTCCGAGAACTGCTGTGCCGTCGGTAATAACTGCAACTGTGTTCCAACGGCGTGTCAAGTCAAAGGATTTATTTACGTCTTCTTTAATCGCAAGGCAGGGTTCGGCAACACCGGGGGTGTACGCGAGTGCAAGTGCTTCGGCTGTATCCGCCTTTACGTTTGCTTTAATGGAAATCTTGCCCTTCCATTCGTAGTGTTTTTTGAGTGATTCTTCTCTGATGTCCATTATTCTTCCTCCCAGGGGAATTTATATTGAGCAAGACCGAGTTCGTCGCGTATCTGAATAATTTCTTTCTGCACCGATTCGTTTATCGGCACACCGTCTTTTCGTGCAAGTCTGATTTCATATTCTTTCTCACCGGCTGTATATATACGCTCGCTGCCGGGTGCTTTTTTTGAAGCACGCATACTGCGGCAGATTTCTCCCGCCTTTCTGCGTGCAACCTCTTCGCCCATAAAATGCTCTGTGTCAATTGCAATGAACCAGTGTCCCAGCTGATAAGGGCGGATATTACCGTATTCATCCTTGCCGTCAAGGTCTTTGCCGTATGCACCGTCCTGAAGGATAGACGAGAAAAATTCAACTGCAAGTGCAAATCCATATCCTTTATATCCGCCAAGAGCTTCGCCTATGCCGCCAAGGGTTGTAAGAGCGGCAGTGCCTCCTCTTATCTTTTTGAGTGCATCACCGGCATCGCCTTCAACTGGTTCTCCATTCTGACCAATGACAGTGCCGGGATGAACATCCTCTCCTATTCTTTCATAGTATTCAATTTTTCCATTCTGTGTAATTGATGTCGCACAGTCAAAATTAAAATCAAATTCTTCATCGGTAGGAACACCTATAGTAAAAGGATTTGTTCCGAACATTCCCTCAACACCGTGTGTCGGTGCAACAGACGGGCGTGCATTCGTTCCTGTCATGCCTATACACCCTTCTTTTGTCGCCATTGATGAATAATAGCCTGCTATACCGTAGTGGCAGGAATTACGCACAACAACCATACCCATACCGTATGCTTTGGCTTTCTCTATTGCCATACTCATTGCCCTGTAGCCGATAACCTGTCCCATGCCGTGATGTCCATCAATAACGGCTGTTGTGGGTGTTTCCTTTATAATCTCAAAATTAGTAACGGCATTTTGGATTCCCGCTTTTATTCTATCAAGATAAACAGGCTTGAAACGGTTAACCCCATGGGATTCAATACCCCTTTTATCCGATTCCAGCAGGACATCGGCACAAATTTTTGCATCCTCCTTTGGAATCCCGTAGCCCACAAAAGCATCGGTTACAAAATCTGTGATTGTTTTCCAGTCTACAATGCTTGTTCTGTTCATTTTTTGCCTCCGCATTTTATAAAATTAAAACTATACTATATATACCACAAAGGTTCCTTGCCGGTAGAAACTGCAACCGCACCGGCGCCTAATGCTGCCGTGATTTCTTCTTTTGTTTCAATAAGTCCGCCTGCAATTACGGGAATTCCGCAGTTTGCAAATCTGCTAACGGTTTTTGTGATAACTCCCGGCATCATTTCAATCATTGAAGGATTTGAAGATGACAAAAGCTCGGAAATACTTTCAAGCCCTTGCGTATCAAGAGTAAAGAAACGCTGAACCGTAAAAAGTCCCTCTTTCTTTGCAAATTTTATTATCTGGGGCTTTGTACTGATTATACCGTCACAGCCGATTTCGGAAAGATATTTAACACCCTGTGCATCCTTTCCGATGCCGTCTGCCAAATCAATGTGGACAAGCACCTTTTTGCCTTTTGCGTGGGCAAGTCTTATATTTTCCCTTACCGTCATAATGCTTTCTCCAAGACAAAAAACAACATCGCAGGGAGACTGCATTGCAAAGGGAAATTTATCCCTGTGAACTGCGGCTATTATCGGATTTGTTTCAAGCAAAGAAAGTATATTCTTCATTTTATCTACCTTTCAAACACACAAAAAAAGAGTGCAGAAAAACACATGGTCCTCCTGCATCTCAAAATCTCTGCATTCATATCACGCTGACAGTATAACACATATTATTCTTGTTTGTCAAGATGTTGCATTAAAAGAAGCAGAATTTTCGGCATCTAAAAAAATTACGCCATATATTTCTTCAAAAATCCAGCACTCATTGACAGGCTCTTAAGTGAGTCATACTCGCATCTGTCCTGTTCAACGCTGTAATGCTTTACGCCGATTTTTTCGGCAGCGGCAATAATTCTGTCCCAGCTGATATTACCGTAGCCGACTTCTGTTGTACCGGGTTCAAATTTCCAGTTATTGTCCTTCTTGATTGTAAAGTCCTTAAGGTGAAGAATATCAATTCTGCCTTCGAGTTTTTCGATAAGCTCTGCAACATCAACGCCTGCAACAGCCGCCCAGCCTGTATCAAGAACAAAGCTTGAGGTATCTTTATCCATCTTTTCCATGAACACGTCCATAATTGTCTTATATCCGTCAATTCTCATAAATTCAAAGGAATGGTTATGATATGTAAGCTTGAAGCCGCGTTTTGCATAGACTTCGGCTGTTTTATTGAAGTCATAAATAAATTCATTGAGAGTATCAATGTTCTTCATTTCTTCGCCGCTTATAGCACCGGGGCCGAGAAGCTTACAGTTCCATCTTTCGTGCATTTCCATGGTTTCTTCGGGTTTATTCTTGATATGCCACCAGCTGTAGTTTGTACCGACCATATCAATGCCGTTTTTAACTACAAGGTCGCCGAGAGCCGCATTGTCCTCAACGCAGGCACCATGACATTCCGTATAGCCGAGAGTTCTGAGCTTTTTAAGTGCCGCATCTGCCACATCAAGGTCTTTAATATATTCTCTTATTGTATAAAGCTGAAAGCCAAGTCTATTAAACATATTTTTCACACCTCATAAAAATAATTACACATAAAGTATAGTACTTTTCAACTGTGTTTGCAAGGGGTTTTATCAAGTTTTCGGCACATTTTCTCCACTTTACTTCTTCCTAACCCGTGCCAAAAGACGATACAATTCATAGTATATAGTGACAAAGCAATTTGTCAAATTCGCTTAGAGAAAGGACATTTTCTATGAGCTATTACTCTTGTAACAATAACAGAAATTCTTGCGGATACAACTCCTGCTCCGGCATTTTAGGCACTAATTCTTGCTCGTGTTCAAACCGTTCCTGCGGTAATATTGCAGGTCAGCAGACAGGCAATTGCGGATGCGGTCACAAGCACTATTATCCCTTCCCTCCCATGGGTTCTGTATGCGGCACATGCCCTCCCGGCACACGTCCCTGCTATTACAATCCCTACAGTTGCAACAACGTGTGTGGCTGTAATAATAATTGCGGTTGCAACAACTGCGCTAATAACTGTGGCTGCAACAACTGCAATAATAACAGCGGTTGCGGAAATGATTCGGAAAATGCAGGCACCTACGCTTTTTTTAATTCGACCGGCAGTACACTCACCACAGGCTCAATAATTCCCCTTCGTTATGTAATCGGTTCGGGAGAGCTTGGCAGAGGTACTACCGGCGGCGTAGTAAATCTTGACAGCGGCATTTATTCGGTTGAATATTCCCTCAACGCAACTGCCGACGTTGCAGGTGCAACCGTGACCGTAACGCCCGAATACCTCGGTGCACTTCATCCCGAATATTCCCGTTCATTTACAACAGGAGCCGCAAACCAGACTTTTGATATAGCAAGTTCCTTCGTTGTAAACCTTCCCACCGATACAACTCTCAGTCTCAATGTAACAATCACGCTTCCCGGCACAGAAGTTACTACTCTTACGGATGTAAATGCTTCCATGCTCATAAGAAGCATTTCCGATCAAAACGGCAATTAAGCATCAAAAAATCTCTCCGCAAGGAGTGTTTCATTCAAAAAAGAAGGCGTACTGCGGTACGCCTTTTGTCGTTCTTTTGTCCCGAAACAAGTCGGGGAAGCCCGACGGCAAATACACGGGGAATACTCGCAATAAGCAGACTGTAGGTGTCGCATAAACAACATCTTTTATTCGTTCTTTTGTCCAGAAACAAAAGAACCAAAAATTCTCCGCTCAAAAGGAGAGATGACTCGGCGGCGAGTCGCCGCTGACAAACCGTCATTTTGACGGCATACCGAAAACCGTCAAAATGACAAATATTGCTGGCGGGCTTTCCCGACCCGCGGCGGCTTACCTCTCACAACGCGGGAAAGTATTTGTATGATTTTCAATCCTTGTTTTCGCGAAAAAACCTAAGGTATAGCATCGGACACACCGTTTGACCACATTTAATCCACCAACCGAATATGCTTCAAATTAGCACAAATATAAATGAGGGGAGTTAAGCCTCCACGGCGAAAGAGGGGAGGTCAGCGCAAGGCGGGCGGCAATGTGGTTGAAGCTTGTAGTTGCCCAAATTTTGACGGCTTCGTAGAAGTGTTTGGTTTCATTTGTCCGAGTCAAAATTTGCCTTTTAGCACTTTGTTTCTCCCGAATGAGCCATCCCCTCTTTTTGAGTGGGCGTTTTTGGTACTTTTGTCGATACAAAAGTACAGAAATACACAAAAAAGTCAGCAAGCAAAACTCGCTGACTTTAATTTATTCCCTATATGAAGACCTTTATGGAAAGTTTTTTACTTATCGTCATCGGATCTGTAATAGTTACTGTACTTCTGACGAGTTTTATAGTTACTTGTTCTTGCTTTGTTGAGAACAACACCGAGAATCCTTGCATCGGCAACCTTAAGTGCCTTAACTGCATCCTGGAGTTCGTTATATGTTGTTTTATTATCCGTTGCTACCATTGTTACACCGTCAACAAAGGGGCTGATTGAAAGAGCATCGGCAACTACATTTATGGGCGGTGTATCGATAATTACTACGTCAAAGGACTTATCAAGTTCTTCAAAGAGCACTTCCATCTGCTTACCTGCAAGAAGTTCCGAAGGGTTGGGAGGAAGAACGCCTGAAGCCATGAGATAAAGGTTTTCAATATCAGGTACTCTCTGAATACAGTTTTCAAATGTATCCTGACCTGCAAGGAAGTTGGAAAGACCTTTCTTTGCAGAAAGACCAAAGTACTTATGGAGCGTTGCCTTTCTGAGGTCAGCATCTATAAGAAGTACCTTGACATCTGTCTGCTGTGCAAATGTAATTGCTGTATTTGCACTTGTTGTTGACTTACCTTCACTGGGGTTTGCACTTGTAAACATGAATCTCTTGGAACGGCCTTCAACGGCAGGTACAGAGAAAAGCATGTTTGTTCTGAGTGTCTTATATGCTTCTACAACTCGGAAAACAGGATTTTTCAGAATTGTATTAAATGTTCTTGTCGATTTTTTTGCTGTCTTCTTTAATTTAAACATGACATTTATCCTTTCTGAAAAATTATTTATATCGTTTTCCGTAAACGTAAGCGTCTTTGTTATTCTTCTCTGTTGTTGTATCGGGAATGATTGCCATTACCGAAAGACCTGTCTTTTCAGCAAGTTCTTCCTGATTCTTTACTCTGTTATCTGCAAGTTCAATGATATAAACGATTACAAATGCAAGAACAAAGCCGCCGATAAAACCTACAATTGTGAGAAGAGCTGTATTGTCATTTGTTCTTACCGCAGAATTATCGGCACTGTCAATGGTAGCAGCAAGACCCTTACCGGGGTAACGTGCTTCGATGTAGTCGGGAATGATGATTTCGCAAAGCTTTGCTATCTTACATGCCTTGTTTTCATTTGGACTTACAACAGAAACAGTAAAGGTTGTACTTTCTTCTGCAGAGCTGAAACTGATGGAATAGTCAGCATTATTACCCTTAAGATCTTCTCTTATTTTTTTGATTTCTTCCCATTCTGCAGCTGTATGACCGGTGTAAAGATCATCTTCAAGATATACATAATCGGGAAGAATCTTCTTGTTTTCAATACCATCTATAACCTCTTCACTGAACTGGGAATCGGTATACTTATCTGCGTTTTCTATGCAATCCTTTGCAACATCCTTGACAGGACGGTATCTGTCGCTCTCATCAAGGAAACCTGCGTCTACGAGATAATCGATTGCTTCATCAAGCTTTCCGCCTTCAATGAGTCCGCCGTCTTCGTACATTGCCTGTCGAATATAGGCATTTATAATATGCTTTTTACCCTCGGCAGAATAGCTTCTTTCCATAACCATATCTTCGTTGAGGTACTCAGCCACTGTATTTTTAAAGTCTCTTGTATCCAGAATATCAATATATGTACCTACAACAAGCTGGGCATATGCTACTGTTCTCTGGTCATCGAGAATGTCACCTGTTTCACCCTGGTCCTTTGTCTGAATTACAAACTTTGTTGTTTCTGCGAACTTTTCTTCCACTAGCTTTTCGCTGTAAAAAAATGCAACACCGGCACAAAGTACAGCACCCAAAAGAAGAACCCATATCCAATTAAGAGCTATCTTCACAAGGTCAAGTATTGTTATTTCTCTCTTTTCCATTTCTTACCTCTCATAAAATTTCTGATAGACATACTTATAATACTACATATTACTAAGGTAGTATATCACAAACCAATGTGCTTTGCAATACCCTTTTTTAAGTTTTTATGCCATTTTCAACAAAAGACCTGATGTTTGCGACATTTTCCGACACATTCTTTTCTGAACAATCGCAGATTATATCCGCATACTTTTCATAAAATGGTGTTCTGTAGTTATAAATATCGACAATTGTTTCGTCTTTTTCTGCGGCAATGCCTCTTGAATCACGGTTATTTATACGTTTTTCAATTTCATCGCAAGGAAGTTTTATGTATATGCAAACTCCGTGCTTTTTGAGATGCTCCATACTCTTTTCACGAAGCGGTGCACTTCCGCCGGTTGAAACGACACAAGGCTTTGAAAAATCAAGGCTGAGTATTGCCTGCTCTTCTTCATCGAGAAGCCCCGATACCCCCTTCTTTTCAAGAGTTTCCTGCAAAAGTTCGCCTGTTCTCTGCTGTATTAAAATGTCCGTATCCACAAAGTCAAGACCAAGCTCTTTTGCAAGTATTACGCCAAGTGTACTCTTTCCACACCCGGGCATACCGATTAAAATAATGCTTTTCATTTTGTTTCCTTTTTCACTGAGTTTGACATATTTACCGAAAACTATTTTTCAGATGATGTCTGTGTACGTGCCGCAGTGAGAGTGTTCTTCATAAGCATTGTAATTGTCATGGGACCTACACCGCCCGGTACGGGTGTAATATAGGACGCCTTCTTTTCACATTCTTCAAAGTCAACGTCACCGCAGAGCTTGCCGTTTTCATCCCTGTTCATGCCGACGTCAATGACAACTGCACCTTCCTTGATCATGTCAGCCTTTAGGAACTTTGCCTTGCCGATTGCCATAACTACAACGTCTGCACGATTAAGAACTTCTTTAAGATTCTTTGTTCTTGAGTGGCAGATTGTAACGGTTGCATTTGCATGAAGCATAAGCATTGCCTGAGGCTTACCTACTATATTGCTTCTGCCGACAACGGCTACTTCTTTACCGCATACATCAATGTCATATGCCTTTAAAAGCTCCATGACGCCTGCAGGTGTACAGGGCAAGAAATTGTAGTCACCTATCATGATTTTTCCAACATTAACAGGATGGAATGCGTCAACATCCTTTTCGTAACGGATATTGTTTACAATGAGTGCTTCATCAAGATGCCCCGGAAGCGGAGACTGAACAAGAATACCGTGAATCTTTTCGTTTTCATTTAGACTATGTACAAGACTGAGCAATTCTTCTTCGGTGGTTTCTGCGGGAAGTCTGTGTATTTCCGAGTAAAAGCCCACTTCTTCACATGCCTTGCCCTTGTTTCTTACATAAACCTGGCTTGCAGGGTCGTCACCTACGATGATTACCGCAAGACCCGGCTTTACTCCTGTTTCCTTTTCAAAAGCTGCACTTTCGTTTTTGATTTCTTCTCTTATTTTAGCTGTGACCAGCTTTCCGTCAATTATTGTTGCCATTTTCTTTTTTCCTTTCAGTATATTTTTTTACTCTTAATACGATTATTGCCGCAAGCCCTGCAACAAAGCAAATAAGTGCAAGCAGCTGTGACACACGGATAGATCCTGCATACAGGCTGTCGCCTCTGAGGCCCTCAATGACACATCTGCCAAGTCCGTACCATGTAAGATACCACAAAAGAACCTCGCCGTCAAATGCCTTCTTCTTAAAGAAGATATTCATAAGTGCAAAACCAACAAGATTCCAGAGCAGTTCGTAAAGAAATGTCGGATGAACAAGAGTACCGTCAATTGTCATTCTCAAGGGGTTCTTTTCACTGAATGACATAATATCAAACTTTTTGCCGAGAAAATCATAGCTGTCGGCAACACCGTATGCCTCTGCATTGAAAAAATTGCCCCATCTGCCTATAATCTGTCCGAGTATAAGTCCGGGAGACGCACAGTCACACATTTTGAGAATGTTCCATTTTTTGAATTTACATACGAGAACAAAGGACAATGCACCTGCAATTACACCGCCGTATATTGCAAGTCCGCCCTCCCATATGGCAATGACATCCATAAAGGTACGGTAGTGCTCAATCTCGGCAATAACATAGTAAAGTCTTGCACCGATTATTGCCGAAGGCAGGCAGACAAGTGCAATATCTACCATGTTATCGGGTGTAATGCCGATTTTTCTCATACGGTAATATCCCATAAGGAATCCAAGCAGCATGCCGAGACACACAAAAACACCGTACCAGTATATGTCCACATTGCCAATGCTCACCGCTACTCTGTCGAGTTCAAAGGGCTTTATTCCAAGACCGGGAAAAGAAATTACAGAAGTTGTCATATTCAGTTTTCCTCCGTTGAAATGGGATAAATCTCAGACAATGTGAGATGGCTGAAGTTTTCTTCCAGAAGCTTTGTCACATCGTCAAAGGTAACCGACGCACATATTTCGGGATAGTCGAGTATGTCAAGTCCGTCAAATACGGCACTTACCATTTCGTTTGCAATGTCATCGGTGGAATTAAACATTCTGAGAAGGTGTGCATAGTTTGCTCTCTTTATGCGTTCGAATGATTCCTTGTCAAGACCGTTTTGCTTGTAGAAGGATATCTCTTTTTTGATTTCCTCATATACCCTTCTCGGCTCGTTTGAATTTCCGGAGAGTTCGGCATAACCGAAGGTTTCGTGTCCTTCATATGCAAAGGAAAAGCCTGAGTCTATGAGACCTTCATCCATAAGTCTTGTATAGAAGGGGGCAGATTTCGAGAACATCATGTCCATAAGGATACCGTAGGCTGCTCTCTTTTTGCCGAGTTCTCTTCCCGAAAGCGGGCAGTTGTTGTCCTTGATTCCCACCGAGAACATAGGCATTGCAACCTGCATTTTCTTTGTGACAATTTCCTTGTTTACGCCATGCTGTTCCTTGGGATATATTCTCTCGGTTACAGGTGCTTTTTTGTATTTCAGTACCTTGTCACATACCTTTTCCACATCTTCGGGTGTGACCTTTCCGCTGATAACAAGCACCATGTTGTCGAGATTATAGAAGGTATTATAAGCATCAAAAAGTGTGTCGGGGGTAATCTGTGCTATCGTTTCGACAGTGCCTGCAATATCAATCTTTACGGGATTGTTGGAATAGAGTCCTTCAAGCATGCCGAAATACAGCTGCCAGTCGGGATTATCGTCATACATCTTTATTTCCTGACCGATGATACCCTGCTCTTTTGCAATTGTTTCTTTTGTAAAATAAGGGTCTGTAACAAATCCCAGGAGAATTTCAAGGGATTCATAGATGTTGTCAGCCGCCGAGAAAAGATATACGGTGCGGTTGTTTGAAGTATAGGCATTTGCCGAAGCACCTGTCTTTGCATAAAGTTCAAAGGTATCTCTGCCGTCGGAGTTTTCAAACATTTTATGCTCTAGAAAATGTGCCACACCGTCGGGAAGTGTTACCTTTCTGCCGTCGGTGGTAAATACCGAGTCAACCGAGCCGAATTTTGTGGCAAAGGCGGCATAGCTTGTGCCCATATCCTTGGGGAATACATAAACATCAAGTCCGCTTTTATGCTTCCCGTAATAGTACTTTTCGCCTATAGACTTATTCTCTTTTAAAGCAAAGCTCATGCCTGCACCTCCCCGTCTTCGCCTTCAAGAAAGTATACTGTATCAAGCTTTACCTTCTTTGAGGCTTCTATTACTTCTTTGAGGGTTGTATTCTTAATTCTTTCCACAATTTGTCCGGGATTTTCAAAGCTGCCCGTCATGATTCTCGAAACATACCATGCAGACAGTGCCGCAGGACTGTCATCAAGGGTTTTATAGCTGTTGACAAGCGAAAGCTTTGCCGCTTCAAATTCGTCAGCCGTAACCTTACCGCTTTGGATATCCGAAAGCTCCTTCATTATTGCCTCAAAGGATTTATCTCTGTTCTTTGACTGTATACCCGAAAGCACAAGCATAATGCCTTTATAGGAATCAAGGCTTGCACGGCAATAATAGCAAAGGCTCAGTTTTTCTCTGACATTCATAAAGAGCTTACTCATGGGAGAGCCGCCGAATATTTCGGCAAAAAGCGACATGGCTGTGCAGTCCTTATCCGTAACACCGACGCCTGTTCTGAAGCCGAGGGCGAGTTTACCCTGATTCACCTGCATCTTCTCAGTTTTTTCACAAACCTTTTCCTTGACATCACCCGTAATATAGGTTTCGTTAATCATTTCGGGTGTGCGGCTTGTGTTTTGGGTGAAAATTCTTTTGAAATCATCTGCAAGCTTCTGCACATCCGCTTCACCCACAAACATTATTTCAACTCTTGCACTCTCGAGCATCCATTTATAAAACTCGTAAAGACTCTTTTCATCTATTTCGGGGATTTCTTCAAGTTTTCCCTGCTCGTTTATGCTGTATTTTTCACCCTCGCAAAGAGCTTCTATACACTTTTCTTTGACATATGCATTTTTGTAGTTGATAATGGACTTTATTGAATTTTCAAGCTCTGTCTTCTCGCTGTCGAGAATCTTTTTATCAAACCCTCCGTCAGTAAGAAACGGGTTGAAAACCAACTCCTCAAACATTCCGAGTGCTTCGTCAAGAAGCTTTTCCCCATTGGGAAGAAACTCATCCTTGATAAAGTCGCATTCATAGCTGAAATACAGCTTTTCGCCTCTTTTATAGGTTCCCGACGACACATTCATATCGTACAGGTAATCAAGTCTGTTATTTATTTCGGAAATGCCCGGATAGTTCTTACTTGCACGCATAAGCACGCCTGCAAGGAGAGAAAGCCTTGTGGGCAGACCTTCATCAAGATTCATGCAAAAGCATACCTTGAAGAAATTTGTCTTGAACTTTTTCTGTTCTATATATCCAAGGTTTATCCCGTCTGAAATTTCAATTCTCTGCATTATCATCTTTTCCTTTCGGTTAAACTGACAATATTACATTATATAATACTATAACAGAATAATTATACCCCCAATTTGCGTTTGTGTAAATGAATATTTTTCTTTATTTACAAACAATTCACAGGAAAATGCCGTCTTTTTTACCCTGTGCATCATTTGCATCATCCTTCAGTCTTTGTGCCGAACGCTCATCCCTGAGTTTACTGCAAACTTCAGCCATTTTCAGAAGTGCCGTTCTTCTGAGCTTTGACAGGGCAGCATTTTTTACACTCTTTCCGGAAGCCTCAAACATTAACGACAGCATATGCCTGTAAATGGGCTCTCCCTTTATTCTCACATCGGCAAATTCCGAGTATTCCCGTATTCGGATATACTCGCAAAAAGCCAGGATACACAGCATTTTTGATGCCGCGTTAAAGTTCTCGCATTCAGTTACAAAGGCACAGAATAAAGGTTTAAAGTAATTGCCATCGGTATATGCAAGAAGAATAAGATTCAAAGCCCTGAGAACAGGGTTCGAATCAATAAGCGAAAGATAACATTCTGTCTTATCGGAAAATCCGTAAATATCTCTCAGTATTTCTTTGATTTCGGGATCTGCCAAAGACATTTTGGGATAGAGCTTTTGATAAAGTGTTTTTGCACTGTCGCAAAGGGCGGTCAATTCATTTCTCACGTTTATAACAGTCTTTTCTGCCTCGTTTCTGTTTTTCTCACAGCCTATAACAAATACATATTCTTTTTCCCGCAGTTCATTCGGCATAACATCTTTTATTTCTGCAACTATCTTCTCGGAGGTTTCATAGCATGCCTCGGATTTCTGCATTGCACAAAATCCGTATACAAAGCATGTGCCGTCTTTATCAGAAAAACTTGTAAACCCGCCGCCTGTGCGGTATTTCCCGATTTTTCCGTATGGCGGCTGTACATGAAAGCTTACAGATTCAGGAGACGTACTTATCACCCTTATGATTTTTACACCCTCGTTTTCGGGAATGAATACCTCCACTCTGTATTTTTCATTTTTATATTCACCCGAATATACCGCAGTACCGTCTTTAAAGCAAAAGCTGTCGGCATTTTTACAGAGGTCATATTCGTCTTGCGTAAACATTACTCTTTCCGAAAAAGAGCTGTTCTTGGCACAATATTCGCTTATTCTGTGTTTGTTTGCATCCCTTACAAAGCAAAATCCGAGGCCGTCTTTATATATAACCGATGCAATCTTTTTTCCTGCTATCAGAAAGGCTTTGTTATGTGCAAAATCAGGGTGCAAAGCAAAACCTTCGACCGCACATGAAACAGACTCGGAAACATCTGTTACACGGATTGTTTTGTGTTTTTTCACCTCTGTTTCTGCCTTTTTTCCGGCAAGCTCCGATGCAGTGCTTTCAAAGTCCTTTTCATTCACCCTTGCAAGTCCGGTCCAAGCACATTTTTCGTTTGACGATACCGAAAGAGAAAACATACACTCATGAACAGAGCCATTTTTTTCGGCAATGGCAGAGTGCAAAACAACACCGTCACTCACCGACGTTTCCTGCTTTTTGCCGACAGTAATTCCCGAGTAAAGAAAAATGCCGCATTTTCTGTTTTCAAATGCACAGAATCCGTCGGGGCGGATATTAAAAAGGGTGGTCGTATCTTCAAAATATGTGCATTTATTGGCGTTTTCTTTGCTGTCTAGCAGCGGGCTGAATGAAAATCTGACACGAAGTGTTTTACCCGCTTCTCCCGAAAGCTGTCTGACGCAAAATCTCATTCTTACTATTTCGGAAATATCATTATAAAGAGTGACAAACAGCGAGGCATCAAATATTTCACCGCCCGAGGTCACTATTTTTTCATTTATTACAATCTTGCCGCCGTCCTCCGACAGTGTGCTGTTTTTACCGATAACGAAAACCCTGTTATCAATTTCAACGCTTAACTGTATATTTCTCAGGCTTTCACCAAAAGATTCGGGCATAAAAAGCAAGAGATTTCCAACCTTTACGGAAAGTCTGTCACGTTTTGCATAGAGTTCGAGATTTTCAAGCCTGAGTCGTGTAAAATTACAGGTGCGGACAGATCTTTTCGGGTATTCCGACACACTTTTTCCACCCAGCTTCTTTCTTCTGTGTATACCCATTACATAGGCATTGTAGGGTATTTTTTCCTTTGCAAAATCCGCAGCATTACTAAGGTAAACATCCGACGAAAACCACTTTCTGACAATGTCGTCAAAAAGAACATTTGCTATACCTGCAATGCTCATTCCCACATGGTGTGACATATAGCATCTGACGGGAGAGCATATTTCAGTCGTACTTTTACGTTCAAAATCGGCACTTTCATAAAAGCCGTATTCACCGTAAAGTCCAATGTTTTCAAGCCGTTCAAGGTTTAAAAGATTTTCTCTGAGTGACATTGGCATAAACAAAAAAGAAGTATACGGAGAAACTACCTTTTGAAAATCCAGAACATCGAGTGCAAGCGTCTGTATTCCGAATGCCCTGTATTTATAATTTGAATAGGCATCCATTTCATTATAACAGCTTTCGGATATGCCGAACACTTTTCCAAAAGGTGTATTTACAGCCTCTTTTTTTTGCATTCTGTAACAAAAGCACAGTGCCTCATAAAGCATACTTCCGTGTGGTGAAGAAATGAAAAGCTCGGGAAGAAAATATTCAAAGCCCGTACCGCTCCACGAGGCATATCCCATATATCCGCCATCCTTCACGGTACGTCTTGAAAGCCTTGCGAGGTGTTCATACGGCACATGTCGTCTTGCAACGGAAATATAGCTTGAGAGTCTTGCTTCACTCATGAGCATATCATATTTGTTCCTGCCGAATACAAGGGTATCACCCTTTTGTTCTCCTCCGATAAAAAACAGTTTTGTCTTAGAGTCAAACAGAGGTGAAAGATCACATTCGTCAACCAGCTTTTGCACTTTATCTATCAGTTTTTGGTCGCATGGCAGTTCTTTCAAGCCCTCAAGGACGCAGGAAAGACATGCAGCATAGTTGCCGAGATCCACACTTGACACATAAAGCGGATTCATGGGTTTTGCCTTGAAAACATCGTACCAGTTATACAGAAGTCCTTTATATTTGGGAAGTTTTTCAAGAGTATCGGCACAGTCATTTATACGTCTTATTGCCGCATGCATTTCCTCAATTCCCGACTTTGCCGCAATGACGCAGGACAGCATATAAAAGCCGATATTTGTCGGGGACGTCATACGTGATACCTTTCGCTGAGGAAACACGGCTATATTATCGGGCGGCAGATTATTTGTCGTTTCGTTTGTACCCTCTCTGAAAAATTTCCACATATCCTCAAGGTACTTATAAAGCGTGTTTCTGTCTTTCTCTGAAACATATTTATTTTTCTTGTACGTTTTACCGGTTCTGTATGCAAAAAGCGGCAAAAACAGCCACATTAGAGAAACAAGTCTTAAAAAGCCGTTTGACGATACAACAAAAAGAACACATCCGCAAAAGGCAGAAAACAAATTTTTCTTGACATATCCTAAAAGTCCGTCATTACTTTCGGCATCACTCTGTGCGGCTGTCATCCATTCGAGTGTTTTTTTGCCCGAGACATTCATTCTGTAAACGCTTCTTATTATGGCATCGGCTGAAACAATTGCACTTTTTGGTACAGAGCATATTCTGAAAAGCATGAGCATAAAGCTTGTCCAGATACCGGTATAAAGTCCATCCGAGCTGTACACTCGTCTGAAATTATGCCACAGGGATTTTTTGGGCAAATACAAAACAGAATACAAAAACGGCAGTATATAAACCGAAAATGCAACCGTTATCAGAATAATCTGCACGTTTTTATTAAAAAAAATCGAAGCAAAGGCACAAACCAAAACAAATATAGGTTTAAATGCCTCATATATATTATCGAATATCAGAAGCTTTGCAAACAAACCTATATTGTTTTTAATACGTTTTCCCGATGAATTACTGACATGGGAAAGCAGAAATCCAATATTCTGAATATCGCCTCTTATCCATCTGTGCTTTCTTTTATAGTATGACAGCTCTTCTTTGGGAAAGGAATCTGTAAGTGTAACATCCGGAACATATGCACATCTGAGTCTTGCACCTTCGGGTGAATCGTGGCTTAGTATAAGATTCTTTTTAAATTCATTTTCTCCGCAAAGCGTATCATAATAGCAATTCTTTTCAAACATGCCTTTTCCGCAAAATACACTTCTTCCGAAAAGAGGCATAAAAATATCCGTTCCGCCCGACGAATACACATCCACGCCGCCGTGTCCGCACATAATCTTTGTAAAATACGTTTTTGATGATGCCTCGATTGTCGGACTCATGCAGGGCTGGAGTATGCCGTAGCCATTTGTCACAATACCTTTTACTTTATCACAAACAGGTTTGTTCTGAGGATGAAGCATTATACCTGCCATATGCTTTAAGCAATCGAAGGCAAGATTAGTATCCGAATCAAGGGTGAACACGTATTTTATATTATTACAAACATCCTCGGAAGGTTTTATACTGACACCGGCAAAAGAATCACTTTTACAGCACAAATATTTTGTAAGTGCCGTAACAGCACCGCGTTTTCTTTCAAAAGCCATATACTTTTCCTGCGACGGATTATACTTTCTGTCACGCACAAATAAAAAGAAACTGTCTCCGTACTTTTTACGCAGTTGCAAAATACGTTTATTCATTGATGACAGAATTTCCGAGTCCTTTTGGTCAATTTCGGTATCCGAATCGGAAAGGTCAGCAAGTATGCCGAAATATACGTTTTCGCCGCCGTTTGAAAAATACATTTTTTCAAGTGCACGTATTATATTTTCATCAGAGTTTCCGCCTGTCAACAAGGTGGTTATCACAACAAGTATTCCGCATTTATCGGGAATTTTATCAAGCTCAATTCTCGGCAGGCAAAAGGGTGTGAGGATATATTTGATATAGATTTTATCAAGAAGCATGCGTACACATCCGTATACGGGACCGAAAGAAAGGAGCAGCCACGGTGATACAATACAAAGCAGAACAGTAAACAGAAGCGTCAGGAAAAATGCAAGAAATATATATGTTTTACCATAATCCGCCCTATCGCAAAGGACATATCCTACGTGCCTTTTGTCATCCGTCTCTTTTTGACAAAGGTCTATTATTCTTTGGGCGGTTTCTTGTTCGGTAAGTCTGTATTTTTTTGACAGTCTGTAAAGATTACGTCTGTATGAGCTCTTTGTTTCCTCGGACAGAGTGACATAAACGTCCGAAGGATCTGACACAAGTGTTTTTTCTACCTTATTATGCACAAACACATCTTCATTTGTCACAACCGAAAGGTTATCAAGCATTTCAAAAGACTTTTCGATTGATTCCAAAAGATTATTTTGATCATTTCCTTTATCAAATGCACACAAAAACAGAGTCATAATTCTATCGTAAAGTGCTGAATGAACAAGCGGCAAAACAGCATGTGCATTATGAAGGTCAATATCGCCTTCAATATTCAGAATTTTGAAAAAAACGCAGAAATCATTGCCGTCCGCTGACAGGTATTCTTTGAAATACCCGCTGAAAATCGAAAAGACACGAGGCAAACCGTTATGCGACTCGATTCTTTTAAGGGATCTTACCGTTTTGATATTACTTCGTACATCCTCCTCAACACGAGGGAAGTTTTCTTTTATCCACAAAGCAATGCTTTCGGCATCTTTTATTTTCGGGTTTACGGAAACAGTCTTGATTGTTTTGATTAGTTTCTTTAATTTTCCCCAAAGTTTTAAAGAAAGCAAAAAACCGCCGACATTTCCGTCTTTTTTATTCTCTTGAAGCAACTGAATAAATCTTTCTGTAAGCACTTATTTCTCTTCTCTCTGCATTTTTTGTTAGTTTCTGCCTTGAAAAAGAGTTTTATGCAAAAAAGACAACCTTGAAAGTTGTTTGAAAAGAGAATAAAATAAAAGTCAACGAGTTTTTTGCTTGCTGACTTTTTTGTGTTTTGTCCGTACTTTTGCCCCGGGACAAAAGAACGAATAAAAGACGTTGTTTATGCGACAACTACAGACTGAATTTTATCTGAAACACCCCGTGAATTTGCTGTCGGGCTTCCCCGACCACCGCAGTGACGAAACACTCTCAAAAACAAAAAGAAAGGCGTACCGCAGTACGCCTTCTTTTCTGAATTTATTCCTAAGGAAACACTCCTTAAAGAGTGTATTTTATGAATACTCAGTTATTTGCTTATATCAAGCTCAAACCAGAATGTGCTTCCTTTTTCAGCCGAGCTTTCCACGCCGAACCTTGCACGATGCAGATTCAGTATTTCCTTGACTATAGAAAGTCCTATTCCGGAACCTACAACATTTCTTTTATGTGATTTCTTTGCCTTATAATACCTGTCCCAGATATACGGAAGTTCTTCGGGATTGATGCCGTCGCCGTTATCGCTTATTTCAACTCTGCACTTACCGTATCCTGTAACAATCTGGCGAATAGTCACCTTTTTGGGATCATTTGCGTAGTTTACGGCATTATCGCAAAGATTATTGATAACTCTTGCGATTTTTGTCTTATCTCCGTCAACGCTTGCCCTCTCGTTATACTCAAAAACAAACTCGGCTCCATCACCAAGCAGTTTTTTATATCTATCCGCCGTCTGCTCCAGAACTTCTGTCATATCAAAGCTTTCAATTTCCAGCATTTCCATGCCGTTCTGAAGCTTTGAAAGATCAAGTACACTGTTTACAAATCCCGACAGTCTGTTTGCTTCATCTATGATTACCTGTACATTTTCCGGATTGTTTTCACCCGGTATATCACGCATTACCTCACTGTATCCTACTATCATGGTAAGAGGCGTTCTCATATCATGAGAAACATTGGAAACAAGCTCACGTCTCAGGTCGTCAACCTTGCCGAGTTCGGCAGCAGTCTGATTAAGAGTATCATTGAGTTCTTCTATTTCACGGTAACCGGTACCGTCAAATTCCACATCAAATTTGCCGCCCGCAAGAACCTTTGCGGTTTTATTGATTCTTTCAATCGGTTTTGAAACACGCTTTGCCACAAAGAAAGAAACAAGCAATGACACAATCACCGTTATGACAGAACACAAAACGAGCTCATGTCTCAGTGCCTTGACGGTAGAATCCATAGGAGTGATTCTTGTATCAGATACCACCATTACCTCCTGACCGTCCGAAAGTGTTGCTATCTTTGCATACAAAAGGTCATTTTGCTTTCCGATATTATTAAAAATACCGGGTGGAGGTGTAGGTTTGAAGCGTTTTCTGAAAAGATGCTTTTCCTCTTCCGATTCGGAAACAAAAGGCTCTCTATTCGTTATTTCTGGTTTTATTCCGGATGTTTTTTCTTCGGGCACAAGAGACGAGTCTGTTTTTTTATCAATTTCGTTTCCGATATTGTTTTCGGAATAATACTGTACCAGCTCGCCGCCGTTTTCCACCGTCTCATTATACAGGTTAAACATACCGAAGGTTTCCCACCCGTATGTAACCGAATTGAAGGCTTCACCCGTACTGTACAGAGTTTCAAACTGTTTGGTTGCAACCACACGGATATTGATATTCCCGTCATTTGAAAGCAAAAGTATTCTGTCCTTTATGTCCTCGGTTTCAAGATTTGCTATTACATTTTCGGTTGCACTTTTAAGCTCATCCGTTTTGACATTACGGTAAAAAATGCCAAGAAAAACAGAATGGAATATCCAAAGCAGAACTATTATTAAAAGAGTCGGTATAAGTATTGCGGCAAAAATTCTCCAGCGTATTTTACCCGACTTCTTGTTATGCTTCTTCAAAACGGTAGCCAACTCCTCTCAGTGTTACGATAAGTGCCGCATATTCACCAAGGTTTTTACGCAAAAGCTTTATGTGTGTGTCAAGGGTTCTGTCGTCTCCGAAAAAGTCATATCCCCACACGTTACTTATAAGTTTTTCTCTTGTAAGAGCAATTCCCTTGTTCTTAATCATATAAAACAACAAATCGTACTCTTTCGGTGTCATTTCCGCCTTTACACCGTCGACATAAACAATTCGTCCCGCAAAGTCAACCTTAAGGCCTTTATATTCAAAACAGTCGCCCGCCACACTGCTTGTACGTTTAAGTATTGCAGAAACTCTCATCATAAGCTCTTTCGGAGAAAAAGGCTTTACAACATAGTCATCCACCCCAACCTCAAAGCCGTGGAGTCTGTCATATTCTTCACCTCTTGCCGAAAGCATGATGACGGGTGTTTTCTTTGTTTTCCTGAGCTGTCTGCAAACAGTAAAACCGTCAACGTCGGGAAGCATAATATCAAGAATAACAAGGTCGAAGTCCTTTACCCTCAAAAGTTCGGTCGCCGTCATTCCATCCTCGGCACACACAACCTCATAGCCCTCGAAGGTCGCATATTTACTTATCAGTTCTCTTATTCTTTCTTCATCGTCAACTATCAGAAGTTTATACATGGCTTTTCGCCTCACATTCATTTTTTCTTTATTTTAGTCTATTTGCTCAATGTGATACAACTGTGATATAAGTGTAAACTTTCCTTTTTTTAAAAAAATATGTCCTTTGTAAAAAAGTAATTGATTTTTAGGGCTAGATATGATATACTAAGTTATAAATACACATGGGAGGAGTGTTGACCATGGCAAAGGACGCACTTTTCAGAAACAGTCTCAGCGGTTACAACAAGGACGATGTAAACAAATACATTGAAGAGCTTAACGTACAATACACCGACAGAGGCAATGAACTTGAAACAGAAATAAGACAGCTCAAGAAGGAGCTTGAAGTTATTCCTTCTTTAAAAGCAGATGCCGAAAAAGCCTCATTCTTAAGCTCTGAGGTTGAATCACTCAAAAAAGAGACCTCCGATCTCTCTCAGGCAATAACAGCTCAGGGAAACGAGCTTGAAGCAAAAAAGGGTGAAATTGAAGCTCTTATTTCGGGAAAGAATGCACTTGAGCTTTCACTCTCTCATCTTACTCAGGAAAATGAGTCTTTGAAAAAAGAGCTCGAAGCATCAAGGCACGATTTCAAGGAAGAAAAAGAAAAGCTCTCCGACAAAGAAGCCCGTCTTAATGATCTCATTGCTGAAAATGAAGCAAAACAAGCCGCACTTGACAGTGAAAAGGCTGATTTTGACAATCAGGTTGACGATGTTCTTGCCCAGCTTCAGCAGGAAGCCAAGAGCATAATTGACAAAGCAAATGAAGCTGCCCGACTCATTATCAAGGATGCCAGAAAAAAGGCAGAAGGTACAGGCACGAAGCCTTATGCACCAAGCCGCCCTGTTTCTACATCCACAAAAAAGCATGAATACTCGGAAAAAATCTCCGGTCACAGATCCAAGATGGATTCATTCTTTGACGCAATCACAAAAACTCTCATGGGAGAATAACAGAGATGAGTGTTTTTTACGCAGATGCTTCAGAACTCCAAAGCATTATCCCGAAAATCCGCTGTAAAGACGAGGTTTATCTTTCGGGAACAATATACACGGCAAGAGATGCCGCACACAAAAAAATCGCAGAATGTATAAACAAGGGCATGGAACTTCCTTTTGAACTTGAGGGTTCCTGCATATACTATTCGGGTCCCACCCCCGAAAGACCCGGCAGTATAATCGGTTCATGCGGACCCACAACAAGCTCAAGAATGGACAAGTTTACTCCCCTTCTCATGGACAACGGTCTTATTGCCATGATCGGCAAGGGCCCCAGAAACAAAGATGTTATTGATGCAATTGTAAAGCATAAGGGCATATATTTCTGTGCCATCGGCGGTGCAGGTGCTCTTTGTGCAAAGGCTGTCACCGAATACAGTGTTATTGCATTTCCCGAGCTTGGGTGTGAATCGGTAAAAAAGCTCAAGGTAAAGGATTTCCCGTTGATATGCGGAATAGACTGCATGGGTAACAGTATTTTTAAATAAGGAGAATAGTTATGAAATTAAAGACAGGTTTTGTTTTAAGAAAAGTTGCAGACACCTATGTTGTTGTTGCCGTCGGTGCAGAAGCAAAAAAGCACAATGTTATGATCACACTTAACGAAACGGGTGCTCTTTTATGGGAAAAGCTTTCGGAAGATGCAACCGAAGATTCACTTACAAACGCAATTTTGGAAGTATATGACATTGATGAGGCTACGGCAAGAAAAGATGTAAAGGCTTTTATCGCAAAGGTAAAGAGCGAAGATCTGATTATAGAATAAAGCTTTTGACGGCAGACTGAGTGTCTGCCGTTTTTTGTTGAAACACCAAGAGTCATAACATGTACAAAATGTAAACAAAACTTAAAACACTTGAAATATCATTAAATAAATGATATAATTACACGATTTTATATTTTAGATTGGAGAATAATATGGACAAGCAAAACAATTTTAAGCCGTATATTCCCGCTGAAAGAGTTACTCCTGAAATCACGGTGACATCCATAATCATGGGTATACTTCTTGCGGTAGTATTCGGTGCGGCTAACGCATACCTCGGACTGAGGGTTGGTATGACTGTTTCCGCTTCCATCCCTGCAGCAGTTATTGCAATGGGCGTTATCAGAGTTATCATGAAGAAAAACTCTATTCTCGAAAGCAACATTGTACAGACAATCGGCTCTGCCGGTGAATCTGTTGCGGCAGGTGCAATTTTTACACTTCCCGCACTTTTCCTTTGGGCAAAGGAAGATCCTACAAACTTCTCAAAGCCCGACATCATTCAGATTTCCCTTATCGCTCTTATAGGCGGACTTTTAGGTGTATTCTTTATGATTCCCCTTAGAAATGCACTTATCGTAAAGGAACACGGTGTTCTCCCCTATCCCGAAGGAACTGCATGTGCAGAGGTTCTTCTCGCAGGTGAAAAGGGCGGTGCAAATGCTTCCACTGTATTTGCAGGCATGGGCTTTGCGGCACTTTTTAAGTTCATTGTTGACGGTATCAAGGCAGTTCCCGGTGAAGTAAACTTTGCTTTTAACAAGCTGTTTGGCGGCTACAAGGGCGAAATCGGTACTCAGGTTTATCCTGCACTTATAAGCGTTGGCTTTATCTGCGGTCCCAGAATTTCCTCCTACATGTTTGCAGGCGGTGTTCTCAGCTGGATGGTACTTATACCCCTTATCTGTCTATTTGGTGCAAACACAATCATTGCTCCCGGTACCGACACAATCGGAAACCTTTTCGCATCCGGCGGCGCAGGTGCAATATGGGACAGCTACATCAGATACATCGGTGCAGGTGCTCTTGCTGCAGGCGGTATCATCAGCCTTGTAAAGTCGCTTCCCCTTATTATCAAAACGTTCGGTGATGCTCTCAAGGGCATGTCAAAGGGCGGTGCTGCAAAAGGTGACCGTACATCAAAGGATATAAACCTTAAAATTGTTATTGCTGCAATTGTTGTTCTCACACTCCTTATCTGGATCATCCCCGCAATCCCTGTTTCACCTTTAGGTGCAATAATTATTGTGGTTTTCGGCTTCTTCTTTGCTACAGTTTCTTCCAGAATGGTAGGTCTTGTAGGAAGCAGTAACAACCCTGTTTCGGGCATGGCAATTGCAACGCTTCTCGTTTCCACACTCATTCTCAAGGCAACAGGCTCTTCCAATGCCGAAGGCATGACAGCAGCCATTGCAATTGGTTCTGTAATCTGTATTGTTGCTGCAATTTCAGGCGACACATCTCAGGATCTTAAAACAGGTTACATTTTAGGCTCTACTCCCAGAAAGCAGCAGATTGGTGAAATCATCGGTGTTGTGGCATCTTCTCTTGCTATAGGCGGCACGCTCTATCTTCTTGACAAGGCTTGGGGCTTTGGCGGTGCAGAGCTCGGTGCTCCTCAAGCAACACTTATGAAGATGATTGTTGAAGGTGTTATGGAAGGAAATCTTCCCTGGGCTCTTGTATTTACAGGCGTATTTATTGCAATTGTTGTTGAGCTTGTAGGTCTTCCAGTTCTTCCTTTTGCAATCGGTATATATCTTCCCGTTCAGCTCAATGCCTGCATCATGATTGGCGGTCTTGTTCGACTCTTTATCGAAAAGAAAAAGAACTTAAGCCACGAAAAGAAAGAAGCTGCCATCACAAACGGTACACTCTTCTGTTCGGGTATGATTGCCGGCGAAGGACTTGTGGGCATATTACTTGCCGTTCTTGCAATTATCCCCATCGGCGGCAAGTCCCTTGCTGATATTATCACATTAAAGCTCGGTCTTCCCGCTTTTGTTTCCGACATTCTCGGACTTGTACTTCTTTCTCTTATCGTACTCAGCGTGCTAATGTTCTCTATTTTCAAAAAAGAAAAGAAGCAGGGTAAGCAGTAATGGCAAAAAAACAAAAAGAGAACTATCTTGAAAAAATCCCCGTCAGAAAAGAAAAGTTCCGTTTTACAGAAAGCGACGACGGACTTATAACCATTGAAATTGACAACAAAGGTTTTTTCAACCGTCTTTTACAGCTTATTGCAAAAAAGCCAAAGGTAAGCTACATTCACCTTGACGAAAACGGCAGCTTTGTATGGAAGCAAATCGACGGCAGAAGAGATATAATCGAAATAGGCAAGCTTGTAGAAGAGCATTTTGGCGAAAAAGCAAATCCCGTATACGAAAGACTCGTAAAATACTTTGCCATGCTTCAGAATGCAGGCTTTATAGAATTCAAAAATTAACACAAAACGGGACAATCCTACGGTTGTTCCGTTTTTTCTTTGTACAGTATATGTCTAAATGTCAAACAATTGTGAACAATGCTTGCTTTTTTTCTTGACATATGCTACAATCACTATAACTTTATTATAGAAAAATAGGAGTTGATTTTTTAATGTTTGGTGACGGTGCCGGGTGGCAGATACCGATACTTATTATTTTAGTAGCGATGTCTGCGTTTTTCTCAGGAACTGAAACAGCCTTTACGAGTTTCAACAAGACTCGTATGAAAACCCTTGCCCAGGACGGCAACAAAAGGGCAAAATCCGTACTTGATATTGAGGAAAAATACGAAAAGTTTTTATCCACAATGCTTGTCGGAAACAACATTGTAAACATTGCGGCAACAACAATTTCGACAATCGTTTTTACCCAGTTTATGGGTGGCAAAGCCGAGCTCGGTGCAACGGTTGCAACAGTTGTCATGACGGTTGTGGTACTTCTTTTCGGTGAAATCACCCCGAAAACACTTGCAAAAGACTTTTCTGAAAAGTACACAATGGCAACCTGCGGATTTGTAAAATTCTTAATGGTGATATTCACTCCGTTTACGTTGATTCTGGCATCTGGACCAAAAAAAATATTGAGTCTTATGTTCAAGAAGGATGAAAGTGCCGACAATGTAACCGAAGATGAAATTCTTACCCTTGTTGAGGAAGCCGAAGAAGACGGTGAAATTGACGAGCACGAAAGTGAACTCATCAAGAGTGCAATCGAATTCAATGACCTTGAAGTTGATGCAATTCTCACTCCCCGTGTTGATATTATTGCCATAAGCAGTGATACACCTATTGAAGAAATACTTGATACATACCGTCAAAGCGGTTTTTCAAGGCTTCCCGTTTACGAAGAAACCATCGACAACATTATTGGTGTTATCCACGAAAAGGACTTCAACAAGATGCTCCATGACGGCGGAAGCGACATCAACGAAATTGTTCACGGTGTCATATGCATTACGGGCGGCATGAAGATTTCAAAGCTTCTTCGTGAATTCCAGTCGGCAAAAACTCACATGGCAGTTGTCGTTGACGAATACGGCGGAACTGCCGGTCTTGTTACTTTGGAAGACGTACTTGAAGGTTTGGTCGGCGAAATTTGGGACGAACACGACGAGGTTATTGAAAACATAAAGCAAATTGATGATGTAACATACATAATCAATGCTTCGTCTGCACTAGTAGACATTGCCGACATTTGCGTGTTCTCTGACGAAGAGCTTGAAGCAAATGCAACAGTAAACGGCTTTGTGCTTGACAACATCAACAAGGTTCCCGAAGTCGGCGATGTTTTTGACTACGAAAACTTCACCTTTGAGGTAATCAAGGTTGACGGTAGACGTGCCGAAGAAATAAAGCTTACCATAAATCCCGCCGAGGACGAAGACGAGGAAGATAATTCCAAGAAGAAGTCCAAAGATGATGGCGACGATAAGGACGACAAAGAATAATAAAGTTAAGATTAAATTATATATAATAAAGTTAGACGCCGAAGGCTTATTCCTTCGGCGTTTTTTAGATTGACATTTTGCATAATCGGTAGTAAAATATGGAAGATAAATAAAATGAAAGCGATAAAAAACAATGCTTGAGAACGACATTATTGTTGAAGTCAAAGACGGCTGTCCTTTAGACGTTAAAATGAAATATCCGCTTCTCGGATTAAATAATGCCGTGACTGGCTGTTATTTACGAAAGACAGTATATGAATTGCTATTGAAGGCACAATCAAATCTTCCCGAGGGGCTTCACCTTAGAATTTGGGATGCCTGGCGTCCTCTGTCGCTTCAGAAGGAACTATATGAAACATACAGACTTGATTTGATACGTACATTTAATCTATCTTCTCTTTCGCATAAAGAACAGGAAGCCTTTATATCAAAGTACATTGCAATTCCGTCGAAAAATCCCGATTGTCCTCCTGCACACACTACGGGCGGTGCTATAGACCTTACGCTTATTGACGAAGGAGGAAACGAGCTTGAAATGGGCACGGATTTTGACGATTTTTCCGAAAAAGCGGCAACAGATTACTTTGAAAAGTCCGAGTTTGACGGCAGTACAATTCAAAAAAACAGACGTATTCTTAAAGATGCCATGACAAAGGCAGGATTTACAAATCTTCCTTCCGAATGGTGGCACTACGATTACGGCAACCGAAATTGGGCAAATTTCAGCAAAAATGAAGCTGTTTACAAAGGTGTTTTTAACGAACAGGATTTAATAATCGAATAAACATTAAGAGGTGTTATTATGAAAAAGTATCTTTTATCACAAAACGGCACGTTTTACAGAGCAAATCTTCACTGCCACACAACCTGCTCCGACGGTCAAACCACTCCCGAGGAAACAAAAGAAGCCTACAAAAACGAAGGCTATTCCGTAATTGCCTTCACAGATCACAGAAATTTCATTGTTCACAACGATTTGACAGACGACACTTTCCTTGCCCTCAACGGCTATGAAGCCGATGTTACGGAGGCTGGAGGTTGGAGTAACAAGGCAAAAACATGTCATATCTGTGTTATTGCCCTTGACAAAAACGTGACGGAAGTTCCCGAATGGAAAAACAAGGAATACTCGGGCGAGAGCATTTCCGCATTTATGAAGGACAATGTCGAAAAGGGATTTTTCGTCACCTACAATCACCCCACATGGAGTCTTGAAAGCTATCCAGAATACATGAGTTACAAGGGTGCAATGGCGCTTGAAATTGTAAACTACGGTTGTGTTGTGGAAGGATACAACGACAGAAATACGCACTGCTACGATGACATGCTCAGAGGCGGTGAAAGGCTCTTTGTCGTAGGTGCTGACGACAACCACGTCAGAAGCCAATTCTTCGGCGGTTACACCATGATAAAGGCTGACGAGCTTACATATGAAGCCATTTCAAAGTCACTCAAAGAAGGCAACTTCTATGCAAGTGAGGGTGGCCCGAAGATTGAAGAATTATATATTGAAGACGGACATGTTCATGTAAAAACAGATTGTGCGAGAGAAATCTTCTTCTCCACCGACAGAAGAATCTGCAACTATGCAAAAGGCAGCGAAGTGTCCTTTGCTCTCGGCGAATTTGATTATTTCAGAATCACGGCTGTGGGACAGGATGGAAAGTGTTCGTGGACAAGAGCTTACTTTGTAGACTCACTTTCTCTTTGATAAAAAGAGAAAGTGAGCAAAGAGAAAATACTTTGGCACCGACAGAATTCAACTTTCAATCCCATATTTTTGCACGGATATAATTATTCCCGACCGCCATAAAGGCAAGCGGTCGGGAATTTTGTTTTATTTCATTTTGATTTTGATTTCGTATAACAGTTTTAAAACTTCGGAAAAACCAAGTACAATCGTACCAAATACAAAAGAGGAAAGCCATACCAAAACTGTTGCCAAAAATGAAAATTCTATGCAGCATAATCCGGCAATTCCGCCAAGAATATATGTACTTATGGCAATAAACTTAAGAGCACCGGAAATCGAATTTGAATCATCATCTTCTTCCTTGATATCTGCATATTTCAAAATTTCTTCGTAATCTTCGTCAGATACTTTAATAGGAACCTTCTTGAATCGTCTGTAGGTTTCTGTTTCTTCGTCATAAAAACCGCTGTCATATTCATCGACATCATAGTTTTCGGGATCGGCAGGAAACTCTTTTTCATATAATCCGAGTTCATTCAAAGTATCGGCCTTCTTTTTTTCAAAAACCTCCCGATCTTTCTCCTTCATTTCTTCAATATACTGACTTATTATTTTATGCATTTCCATACCTCCGTTTTTTTATCTTATACATCGAATATAACTTATTCTTTCGTATTTGTCAATATATATTTGTATTTATAAAAAAATCCCTCGTGCCTGCCTTTTGATACGAGGGATTGATTATACTTGAGCAAAAAAGATTGGTTTAACACTGTAAAAAGGTAGGTGCTAAATCATTTTCTTTTTGCTTACTTTTTCTTTTTATCAAAGAAAAAGTAAGTTATTGAGCAGCGTCAACAATGATACCGAAGTCTTCAGTCTTAAGAGAAGCGCCGCCGATAAGACCGCCGTCAACGTTTTCGCACTTGAGAAGATCTGCACAGTTCTTTGCGTTCATGGAGCCGCCGTACTGAACGATTGTTTCGTCAGCAACTCTCTTTCCGTAAAGTTCTGCAACTACTGCTCTTACTACGCCGCAAGCTTCGTCAGCCTGTTCGTTAGTAGCTGTCTTGCCTGTGCCGATAGCCCAAACGGGTTCGTATGCGATGATTACGTTCTTCATCTGTTCTGCTGTAACATCGAGAAGGTCAACCTTTGTCTGCTTGCCGAGGATTTCAGCTGTGATGCCCTGATCTCTTTCCTTTTCGAGTTCACCAACGCAGAGGATTACTTTTAAGCCTGCTTCGAGAGCAGCCTTAACTCTTGCATTTACTGTTTCGTCTGTTTCTGCAAAGTACTGTCTTCTTTCAGAGTGACCGATGATTACGTATTCAACACCGAGGTCAACGAGCATATCAGCAGATGTCTCACCTGTGTATGCACCGCTCTTTGCGAAGTGTACGTTCTGAGCACCAATCTTGATATTGGAGCCCTTTGCTGTTTCAACTGCGATAGCAAGGTTTGTTGCAGGAACGCAGCAAACGATGTCGCAATTGTCCTTACCTGCTACTACAGGCTTGAGTGCTTCGAGGAATGCCTTTGTTTCGGAAGGAGTCTTGTTCATCTTCCAGTTACCGGCAATAACTAATCTTCTCATTTTTATCTCCTTTTCTGTGACTTTTCTTGAAAGAAAAGTCACCAAAAGAACTTTGAACTGGTCAACTTTCCTTTGATGTTATAATTATTATGTATGATGCTCGATTAGAGCTTTTCCCTGTCGCCAACAAGAAAGGCGACAGGGAAATTCATTATATTCTTGTTTGTATCATTTTGCCGCGTGCCTTATATGCGGCAAAATGAAGCTGCACTTGTGAGAAAACAATCGGTCTAATTCCAAAAAAGAAACCGAGCCGTTACGTTTTCTTTTTGCTATCTTTTTCTTTTTCCAAAAGAAAAAGTAGAAAAAACTATCTGTCGTTAAGTGCAGAAATACCGGGAAGGTCCTTACCTTCGAGGAATTCGAGGGATGCACCGCCGCCTGTGGAGATGTGGGTCATCTTATCTGCATAGCCGAGCTTTTCAACCGCTGCAGCAGAGTCGCCGCCGCCGATGATGGAGATAGCGCCGCTTTCAGCAACTGCCTTAGCTACGTTTTCTGTACCTGCAGCAAAGTTCTTCCATTCGGAAACGCCCATAGGACCGTTCCAAACTACTGTGCCTGCACCCTTGATGTTTTCAGCGAAAAGCTCGATTGTCTTAGGACCGATATCGAGACCCATCCAGCCTTCGGGAAGGTCATCGGAGGGAACAACCATGTTTTCTGTGTTTTCATCGTATTCCTTACCAACTCTGTTATCAACAGGGATGAGGAACTTAACGCCCTTAGCTTCTGCCTTTGCCATGAGTTCCTTTGCAAGGTCAAGCTTGTCGTCTTCGCAGAGAGAATTACCGATGTTATGACCGAGAGCCTTCATGAATGTGTATGCCATACCGCCGCCGATGATAAGTGTGTCAACCTTTTCAATGAGGTTATTGATAACGCCGATCTTATCGGAAACCTTAGCACCGCCGAGGATAGAAACGAAGGGACGCTTAGGATCGGAAAGAGCCTTACCCATAACTTCGATTTCCTTCTGGATGAGGTAACCGCAAGCTGCTTCTTCTACAAATGCAGTAACACCTGCTGTGGAGCAGTGTGCTCTGTGAGCAGAACCGAATGCATCGTTTACATAGAGGTCGCAGAGAGAAGCGAATTCCTTGGAAAGGCTTTCATCGTTCTTTGTTTCTCTTGCGTCAAATCTTACATTTTCAAGAAGTACTGCCTTACCTTCTTCAAGAGCAGCAATCTTTGCCTTTGCATCTTCGCCAACGATATCATTTGCGAATGTTACAACACCGCCGAGAAGTTCGTTGAGTCTGTCAGCAACAGGACGAAGTGTGAACTTTACGGGGTCATTCTTCTTAGCTTCTTCAAGGAGCTTTGCCTTTGCTGCTGCCTGTTCTTCTACGGGAAGTGCTTCAACCTTTTTCTTTTCCTTCTTATCAAGACCGAAGCCTTCTGTAAGAACTGCGTGGGGCTTACCCATGTGAGAGCAGAGGATTACCTTTGCACCGTTATCAAGCAAATACTTGATTGTGGGAATAGCGGAAACAATTCTCTTATCGCTTGTGATTTTGCCGTCCTTAAGGGGTACGTTAAAGTCGCAACGTACGAGGACCTTCTTGCCTTTTACATTAAGATCTTCTACTGTCTTCTTGTTTAACATTGTTTTCTACCTCTCTTGTGTATATAATAATTATTTTTTTAACAATCTTTTGCCTATGTGATTATATCACATAGTTTTACTCAATGCAAGAAAAATATTACATTGAAAATATAAATTTACATTTACTACAAATGATTTATTTTCTTGCAATAGCACATAGGTTAATTTCAACAACATACTTTCTTGAGGAGAAAGTATGCAAAGTCCTTTTTAATTTTGGGAAAGTTTTTGTGAAAGCCTTACCTCTTTGCCCGAATTGAAGCAATTCCTGATCTTTCATTTCTTAAGTCTTATTGTAATTTCGCCTCCGCAAAGTCTTCTTGTATATCCTTCCTCGGTACGTACAAGAAGTGCGCCGTCATCACATATATCAAGTGCCGCAGCACGTATATCTCCGTTTTCGGAAACAATGCTTATTTCTCTGCCAATTACAACAGAACGCTTTTTATACTCAGAAAGCACATCTTCGTTTGTGCAGGCAAAAACCTTTTCAAACTCTTCGCAAACAAGGGATGCCAGTTCGTAGCTGTTATACTCATTCTTTGTAATGTCGTAAAGTGATGTTGCTATATTTCTGATATCCTTGGGCACTGTGCCTTTACTGAAACGCACATTGATACCGACACCTGCAATAACATATGTTTCACCGTTTGCAGACATGAATCTTTCACAAAGTATTCCGCAAAGCTTCTTTTTACCGAAATAGATGTCATTTACCCATTTAATGCCGACTCCGCTGTTATTATCGGTGCCGGTTATACTGTCAATTGCCCTGCAGACTGCAACACAGATTTTTGCCGTGAAAAGCTCATCCGACACTCTTTCGGGGTTCTTGACAAGGATGCTCATATAAAGGCCCTGTCCTTCGGGTGAATAGAAGGTCTTGCCCTGACGGCCTCTGCCCGAAAGCTGCTCCTCGGCAATTACGGTGTGACCGTCGGGAAATATGTCAGCAAGCTTTTTCAGGTAGTTGCTGGTCGAATCAACAGTCGACAAAACCGTATAGCTTTTCATACAGTTTTCCGCTTTACATCTATTTATCGCACCTAGATTTTTCACCCGAAGTCACCTCCTGACATTTTCATAAAAAAACAAAATATACCAAATAAAATTGTACAACAAATTTATGGATATGTCAAGTTTTTTGCAATATTTTGGCAAAAATAGGACATATTGCCGTTTTTTATACAAAAGGCAAAAAAACACTTGCATACATTTTCATTTTATGCTAAACTTATAAATGAGATTTTATGGCAAGGAGTGATATAAATGTACACATCAATCCTTAATGTTAAAGACACTCAGGTTGCTATTAAGGCATGCAAGGACTACTTTGAAAAAGAGCTTGCACTTTCCCTCAATTTAACCAGAGTATCTGCTCCCCTTTTTGTAACCCCCGAATCGGGACTCAACGATGCCTTAAACGGCACAGAAAGACCCGTTCAGTTCGACATACTCGAATCGGGCAAGGACGTACAGATTGTACAGTCTCTTGCAAAGTGGAAGAGATTTGCCCTCGGCAAATACGGTTTTCTTCCCGGTGAAGGTCTTTACACAGACATGAACGCTATCCGCCGTGACGAGGAAACAGACGCTATCCACTCCCTTTATGTTGACCAGTGGGACTGGGAAAGGGTTATTGAAAAGCAGGACAGAACAGTCGAAACCTTAAAGAAGACGGTAAAGAAAATATACAGAGTTCTCAAGAGTACAGAGCAGCACATGTCTTATCATTTCCCTGCTCTTGCGAAAGAATACCAGAAGAGCATGCTCCCCGATGAAATCACCTTCATCACAACACAGGAGCTTGAGGACATGTACCCGACCCTCACATCAAAGGAAAGAGAAAACGCTATAACCCGTGAAAAGGGTGCCGTTTGTCTCATGCAAATCGGCGGTGCTTTAAAGTCCGGCAAAAAGCACGACGGCAGAAGCCCCGATTACGACGACTGGACAATGAACTGCGACATTCTTTTATGGTATCCCGTTCTTGAAATTGCACTTGAAATATCCAGCATGGGTGTAAGAGTTGACGAAGCGGCTCTCGACAGACAGCTCAAAATTTCAGGCTGTGACGACAGAAGAAATCTCGAATTCCACAAGGCAATTCTTGAAAGACGTCTTCCCTACACCATCGGCGGCGGCATCGGTCAGTCAAGACTCTGCATGTTCTATCTTCGCAAGGTTCACATCGGTGAGGTTCAGGCATCTGTATGGCCTGACGAAAAGGTTAAGGCGCTTGAAAAGGAAGGCATTGTGCTTTTATAAATGCGGAATGCGGAATAAAATCGGTTATAATTGAATTATAATAAAAAATTATCATAAACAAAAAAAGGAGAAATCAAAATGTTAGTTTCTGCAAAGGAAATGCTGACCAAGGCTAAGGAAGGACACTATGCAGTAGGTCAGTTCAACATCAACAATCTCGAATGGACAAAGGCTATTCTTCTCACAGCTGAAGAAAACAAGTCTCCCGTTATCCTCGGTGTATCCGAAGGTGCAGGCAAGTATATGTGCGGCTATACAACAGTAGTTGGCATGGTTAACGGCATGATCAAGGAGCTCGGCATCACAGTTCCCGTTGCTCTCCACCTCGACCACGGCTCTTACGAAGGTGCTCTCAAGTGCATTGAAGCAGGCTTCTCTTCCGTTATGTTCGACGGTTCTCACTATCCCATCGAAGAAAACATCGCAAAGACAACAGAGCTTGTTAAGATCTGCAACGAAAAGGGTCTTTCCCTTGAAGCAGAAGTTGGCGCTATCGGCGGCGAAGAAGACGGTGTTGTAGGTGCAGGCGAATGTGCAGATCCCGCAGAATGCAAGATGATTGCAGACCTCGGCGTTACAATGCTCGCTGCAGGTATCGGCAACATCCACGGCAAGTACCCCGAAAACTGGGCAGGTCTTTCCTTTGAAACACTCGCAGCAGTTTCTGAAGCTGTCGGCGACATGCCCCTCGTTCTTCACGGCGGTACAGGTATTCCCGAAGATATGATCAAGAAGGCAATCAGCCTTGGCGTATCCAAGATCAACGTAAACACAGAATGTCAGCTCAGCTTTGCTGCTGCTACAAGAAAGTACATCGAAGAAGGCAAGGACCTTGTAGGCAAGGGCTTTGACCCCAGAAAGGTACTTGCTCCCGGCTTTGAAGCTATCAAGGCTACTGTTAAGGAAAAGATGGAACTCTTTGGTTCTGTAAACAAGGCTTAACTTACTTTTTTCTTTGATAAAAAGAAAAAAGTAAGCAAAAAAGAAAATGATTTAGCACCAACATTTTTAATGGTGCTATGTCAATCATATTTGCTCGAATACAGTCAATCCCCGACACCAAACGACGGCGTCGGGGATTTTTGATTTTTTCTGTGCAATAAATTGGAATTTGTTAATTATATAGGTGTTCCTACTTCAATTAAGTTACCATCCAAATCGTAGAATCTGACTACCTTTTGCCCCCAGCTGTGTGTCATCAGGTGATTGACATATTCGATTTCAGGGTAAAGTGTTTCAAGACGCTCTACAAATTGTTCTATGTTGGGCTCTTCAAAATACAACTCCGACTGATTACTGTTTGGAATTACACTTCTTTCTGTGAATTGTTCCCAATATCCCGATTCCTGTAAATATAAATTATTCGTCAATTCCATATTCCCATCGTTGTCTTGAAGCAGT
>SVRI01000001.1:0-194453 GCA_015064895.1 Oscillospiraceae bacterium
AGACTGTAGGTGTCGCATAAACAACATCTTTTATTCGTTCTTTTGTCCCGAAACAAAAGAACCAAAAATTCTCCGCTCAAAAGGAGAGATGACTCGGCGGCGAGTCGCCGCTGACAAACCGTCATTTTGACGGCATACCGAAAACCGTCAAAATGACAAATATTGCTGTCGGGCTTTCCCGACCCGCGGCGGCTTACCTCTCACAACGCGGGCAAGTATTTATAAAAATTCAAACCTTCATTTTCGCGAAACTGTATCAGGATTAGTTTGGTATACTCTGTTTAACCAAATTTAATCCAACCAACCGAATATGCTTCAAATTAGCACAAATATAAATGAGGGGAGTTAAGCCACCACGGCGAAAGAGGGGAGGTCAGCGGAATGAGGGCGGCAGTATCATTGAAGTTTGTAGATGTCCAAATTTTGACGGCTTCGTAGAAGTAGTTTGGCTTCATTTGTCCCAGTCAAAATTTGCCTTTTAGTACTTTATTCCTCCCGAATGAGCCATCCCCTCTTGTTGAGTGGGCGTTTTTGGTACTTTTGTCGATACAAAAGTACAGAATAGAATAAACATAAAAAGCCAGCAAGCATAAAACTCGCCGACTTTTTTTATTCTCTATATGAAGAATCCGTAAGGTGCTTTTTATCTTACCTTCAAGAAAATTGTATTGTCCTTAATCTCATAGGAAAGACCGGCCTTGTCAAATATAAATCTCAAAGGAATAACAGGCATATGGTCATGGAGATATAATGCTTTTTTCAGCTTTTCCTCCTTACCGTTAACAATAGCAATATCGCTTCCGACGGTGAATAAAAACTCGGTGCTGTCGGGGGTCTTCAAATAAAGCTTGCCCTCAAATCTGTCCCATTCATGGAAGATGTTGGTTGCCGCAAAAATGCCTGTTCTGGGATTTGCAGCCGTGTAGTATTCGCCGTTTTCAACCGACTTGTAGTAGAAAGGAATGGTGAGAGGGGCATTGTCAACAACAAGTCCAAAGTCATAGGATACAGGCTTTACCTTCAAAAATTCAACCTTTTGAATCTTTGCAAGCATGGGAGTTGAGGCGGGGTCGATTCTTATGTTTTTGATAACCCCGTTCCAGTCAATATGCTTTGTGGGAATGTAAATATCATAGTATTCGTCTCTCTTTTTGGGGACTTCTATCATGTAGCCAGTGGCAAAAAAGTCCGGCTTTGTGTCGGTTGAGAAGAAGAACTGAATTACATCGTAGTTGTCTGTACTCATGCAAATATGAACATAGTCAACATCCTTTGCCTTTACGTTAATGTCGGTCTTGTATATACATTTCGGGTCGATGTCGTAACCTTGCATAACAAAACCGCCGTTTTCGCTTTCTGTTACATTTACATCTTCAAAATCCCATGAATCTATACTCATATCCGCACTGAAAACAATCTCGGTGTCGAGCTTTGAGGGGTCGGGCTCCTCAAGGTGCCAAGAACGGATAGGTGTGCGGTAGTCGTTATGTAAGTGACAGAATCTTGCAGACTGGCAGGCAGAGGGAAGAATGTGATTGAGCTCCATATCTTCGCAGAGAACGCTTCTCATGGCATCTGAATAACCAAAGCCCGTTACACCTGCCGGTGCAAGCCAGTGACCTTCGCCGTATTCGTTCCATGTACTGAAATACATGAGATTCGGACACTTTTCCTGATTCTTGCTTATTTCAACACCATACTTTACACTTTGTGCATACTGTTCGGGTGTTGAAAGCGGACTTCTTGTGTCTTCCCAGCCGATGATATTCCAGCCTGTACCGACTGTGGGAACAACAAACATATCTGAGTCGATTCTCTTGAATGTGTCAACATATTTCTGCACAGCATTGTTGATAAACTGAGGTTCAAAAGAAGATTTTCCGAGGGTGTAGTTGCAAAGACCGTCAAAGCCCATGTCCTCAAGGTGCTTTGCGTCGTCATCGTGGTAAGCCCTGCTGCAGTTTACGAGGATGATGAGGTCATCATATCCGAGCTTTTTGATTTCTTTTCTCATAAATGTAAGAACTTCTTTTGCGTTGTCAACGCCGCCGAAGGTCTTGATGAATAAATCGTCTCTGTAAATGTGAAATACAGCCTTGTTATCAATGCGGTAGTATCTCGGGTCTCTGAAGCACCATTCTACCCAGTAGTCCCAGATAAAGCCCTTGAAATCTTCGAGTGTCCAGTTTGCATTTCCTGCACCTGCGTTTTCCCACATAATGCAGAAGGGAAGCATATGGGAATACTTTGCATAGAAGTAGCCCTCATACTGATGCCAGAAAGCACGGGGAGTCTTAATTTTGATGTTGGGATTATATTGGGGAGGATACCAGCAGTACTGGAATGCGGAGATTCCCTGTTCAAGCATATACTTTGTTTCCCAGTCACAAACCTCGGTGTTGCCTTCGTCATAGTAGCCGAGCATGGGTGTTGTTTCGTCAAATGGTGCAACATAGTCGTAACCGTGGTGAGTTCCTTCGTGCCAGAGGGAACAAACAGACATGATAACATTCATGTTATCCTTTGTCTTTTTGGGAACAATAGGCTCGGGACAGTAGTCGGGATAGTCAAAAATGTTGTAAACCCTTATGTCATCTATGAGAACATATCCGTTTTCACTGTTCTTTTTAAATTCAAAGGACACATTGTCAACACTTTTTGCATTAAGTTTTACAAATCCCTTTGTCTTGCCGCAGATATAAACCTCTGCCTCACCCTTATCCATATCGGCAACGAGTCTTACACTCTGCCATACGTGGCGGATGAATTCGTGGCTTATGTCCCCTGCGAAAATCCTACCGTCCTTTGCGGTAACGGTGAAAGCGTTTCCAAAATGGATTTTGTATTCATCACCCATTTCGGGAAGGAAAAAGAAACTTTCAAATACGATTTTGCCCGAAAGCTCTTTGTGACACTTCTTGGCAACACCGTTTCTTACCAGCTTCAATGTGCCCGATTCATATGCGTCGTTGTATTCTCTTATCATTTCTGCAGCATCGCATGCTTCCCAGTCTGCGGGATATGCAGGTGCGTAGAAGTTTTCGTCAACGGCATAGTTCCTTCTGATGTACATTCTTCTCATCTGCATCTGAAGGTCGGGGCAGTTTTCGGATGTGGATACCGTTATTCTGCCGAAATTCTTGTAGTCCTCCGAAAGCCTGAAGTCGCAGGCATATACACCCTCGATATAGAGCTTTGCACAGAGCGTGTCAAGGTCAAAGTCTGCACGGAAATGTGTATAACCGTCGTGTACTGCAATGTTTGTTTTTGTCACACCGTCTGCCGAAACATGGAAAAAGCCGTCTTTTGAGAAAACCTCAAAAACATTTTCTTCATCGGTGTTGGAAAGATAAAACCTCATGCCGTTGTCGGCATTTTTCAGGTCGATTACCGTCTGAAGACATATTCTGCCGTCGTTCTGCGGCTCGAATTTTCTGCTTACGGCGATATATCCGTCTGTTTTGGAGTTGTCGAGCCTCGGGTCAAAAGTCTGTTTTGTAGAAACTTCCTTTGCGTGTCTGTCCTCTCTTGTCCATGTGGAAATTTCACCCTTGTTGAAATAGCCGAAGAAAAACTGGTCAACTATCGGGTATGCCTCGTCCTTGTGGATGGGTGTGCCAAGGGATTCCTGCTTATATTGAGGATAGAGATTTTCTATATATTTCTGTACTATATCCCGCATATTTGTGCCTCCTACGTACATTACTTGTACTTGTACAAGTAAAAATTAGCATAATAAAGCGAGTTTGTCAATGTTTTTTGGATTTTTTTGTTCAAAAACGCATGTTACGGACCTTCATTCGATTGACTTTTACAAAAAAGTGTGTTATAATAATTCTAACTATAAAATAGGGAGGAATTGTCGATGATAACGCTTGGAATTGACCCGGGACTTGCTACTGTCGGTTTCGGTGTGGTTGAAAGCAGAATCGGCAATGACTTTCGGGCGCTTGAATACGGAGCAGTGCTTACAGAGGCAGGTAAAAAGGTAGAGGACAGACTTGTGGAAATCTACGATAACGTGGATGAGCTTTGCAAGACATTCCGCCCCAATGCCGCCGCAGTTGAAAGACTTTACTTTAACACCAACGAAAAGACGGCGATAAACGTTGCACAGGCAAGGGGTGTAATCCTCCTTGCACTCAACAAAAACAACGTGCCCATATACGAATATACGCCGCTTCAGATAAAGCAGGCACTGACAGGCTACGGCAGAGCCGAAAAGAAGCAGATTATGTACATGGTAAAGACGCTTCTGAGACTTGACTCTGAACCCAAGCCCGATGATACGGCAGATGCACTTGCCGCAGCAATTTGTCACATTTACAGCTCTTCATCGATGCTGTTTGGAATGAAATAAAAAAGAAAGGAGAAAAAGCAATGAAACTTATTATGGCTATTGTAAACAACGATGACGGTCCCATGATTACAGCCCAGCTCAACAAAAAGGGTGTATATACAACCAAAATCGCATCTACAGGCGGATTCTTGTCAGCAGGCAACATGACCTTTATTTCGGGTGTTGAGGATGAAATGGTTGACGAAGTAATAGAGGTAATAAAGGCATACAGCAGAAAGAGAACACAGCCTGTGCCTCATATTGATTCTTCGGCAGGACATGTTGGTGCAACACCGATTGCACCGGCAGAAGTACTTGTCGGCGGCGGAACAATATTTGTTCTTAACGTTGACAGCTTTACAAGAGTATGATAACGGATAAGTTACCTCAGGGTTTCTTGAAAAACCCGAAGCTTCATGCGTATCTTTTTGTATCCGGCGACCTGTCGGACAGACAAAATACTGCAAGAAGCATTGCAAAGGCAATGCTTTGCAGAAATCCCAAAGGCGACTCACAGCCCTGCGGACAGTGTGATTGCTGTATAAAAATCAAAGCATCCACACATCCCGACTGTATTTTTGTGTCGGGCGATGAAAAGACAAGTGTAGACGATGTCAGAAAGATAGAAGAGGAGGCATATCTTGCACCCAACGAGGCGGACTCCAAGGTCTTTATACTTGAAGACGCCGACGAATATAATGTGCAGAGTCAGAATGCCCTTCTCAAGATTATAGAAGAGCCGCCAAAGGGCGTAAGGTTTATACTTACCGCATCTTCTGCGGGTGCTCTTCTTCCGACTGTACGCTCGAGAGTATGTACACTTTCGGGTTCTGTCAGAACCTTTGATGACATACTTGACGGAATAAAAAAGCAGTATCACGACATTTCGGATGAACAGGCGTGCGAAGTATCATATTTCGTTCTCGGATATGATAAAGCCGACGCACAGACCATTGATGCTTCTCAGATTTCAGACTATGTAAACAGAGCGTACATGTTTTTGTCGGGCAAGGATTCAGACGTAATGCTGAATTTACCCAAGAAAAGAGAAGAACTTATGCTTTGCATGCAGGTTTTTATGCTTGCAGCACGTCAGATTGCACTTGTAAAAACCGCGGGTAATGCAACAGACGGCATACTTTCCCGTGTAAAGCTTTTGGAATGTAATACAAAAACATCAATGAAAAGGGCACATTATCTTTACGATGTTTTTGAAGAGGCATATCTTCTTGCAGAAGGTTATGCAAACGTAAACGCAGTTCTGAGCTATCTTTTGGAGAATGCAAAATAGCCTTATATGAATGCGTAAACAGTGAAAGGATATATTTTTATATGAATAATAACGGCGGAAACAAGAGTAAGGAAAGCGATATTATAACAAAAAAAGGCTTTCTTATTTCTCTTCCCGGAAAAAAGAAGGATGCTGCCGAAGGCAAAAGCTCCATAAACCTTGCAAAGCCCGATAATGAGGCTGTAAAGGACAACAACAAAAAGGATTTCAACAAGAACAATAAAAAGAAGCATGGCGGAAAAAACAACAGAAATCCTGATGACAGACGTGATAACAAGCATCAGAACGATAATAAAAATGAAAACCGTCATGACCACAAAAACGACAACCGCCATAATGACGGCAAAAAGAATGATAAGGGTATAAATAATCACGACAAGCAGGTTCAGAAGAATGACCCCCCCCATAATAACGAGCAGAACCGTGACAGAAATGACAGACGCGACAGAAGCAGAAGAAACGATAAAAGGAACAGACACGGCAGAGGCGACAACAGAAACGAAAACCGAAGCGTAAATCAGCAGGAGAGAAACTTTGATAAAAACAAGGAAAAACTTCAACCCCTGTCAGAGCTTTCTTCGGATATAACGGGGGAAATAAAAAAGCATGCCGAGAATAAACCCAAGGAGGTTTATACACCCGAGCTTTCGCTTGAAGAAAAGTATAAGAATGCAAAGCCCCTTGCCGAGCAGATTGCCGAGCAGGAAATGCGTCAGAAGGGTATAAAAATCCCTTATGATACTCAGAAGGCTCCGGAAGAATCCGAAAAGCAGGAAATCGTAGGTGTACGCTTCAGAGAAGCAGGCAAGATTTACTACTTTGACCCCGCGGGAGTCAAGGTGCCTTTCGGTGCACCGGTTATTGTTGAAACGGCACGCGGCAGTGAATACGGCTTTACGGCAATTTCGAACAGAATGATTCCCGTTGAAAGTCTGACAGCCCCCTTAAAGAAGATTGAAAGACTTGCAACGGCAATGGATACCCAGAAGCACGAGGCAAACAAGGCTCTCGAAAAGGATGCGGAAAAGGTGTTCATAGAAAAGGTTGAAAAGCTGGGCCTTGCAATGAACCTTATATACGTTGAATACACCTTTGACAACTCGAGACTTCTGTTCTACTTTACGGCAGAAACAAGAATTGACTTCAGAGAGCTTGTTAAAGAGCTTGCGAGTGTGTTCAGAACAAGAATTGAGCTTCGACAGATAGGTGTAAGAGACGAAGCAAAGATGCTCGGGGGCTTGGGTGTGTGCGGCAGAGCGACCTGTTGTAACACATTCCTCGGCGATTTTGCGCAGGTTTCCATTAAGATGGCTAAGGACCAGAGTCTTTCACTGAATGCGGCAAAGATTTCGGGTACCTGCGGAAAGCTTATGTGTTGTCTGAGATATGAAGACAAGGTTTACGAAGAAGAAAATGCAAGAACACCTAAGGTGGGAAGCATTGTTGAAACATCCGAAGGCAAGGGCGTTGTTGTTGAAAGAAACGCACTCAAGGGCATAGTGAACGTTCTTCTTGACCTTACTCCCGAAGCACCTGCCAAGCCTTTCCCGAGAGAAGAGGTTATGGTTGTCGGCTTCAACAAGGACAAAGGCGACGATGACCTAGACTCTGAAGAACTCAAGCATCTTCAGGATTCCTAAAGTTATGAACGGAATACTCAACATTTATAAAGAAGGCGGAATGACATCCTTCTCGGTTGTGTCGAGGGTGAGAAAGTTCTGTGGCGAAAAAAGAGTGGGCCACGCAGGAACCCTTGATCCCATGGCAACGGGCGTACTTCCCATATTGGTGGGAAAAGCGGCTGTTATGCAGGAAAAGCTTTCCGACCACGACAAAAGATATATTGCCGGCGTAAGACTTGGGATTTCAACCGACACGGGTGACGTTACGGGAAATGTCCTTGAAACTAAGGACGTATCAGTAACCGATGAAGAGTTTTGCAATGTACTGAAGAAATTTACAGGCAAAATCAAGCAGGTTCCGCCAATGTACTCGGCAATTCAGGTTGACGGTCAGAGACTTTACGACCTTGCACGTAAGGGAATTGAAGTCGAAAGACAGGCACGAGAAATCGAAATCTATGAAAACACCCTTGTCGAGAGGGTAAATGACAAGGATTTTGTGATTGATGTTTCTTGTTCAAAAGGGACATACATCCGAACACTTTGCGAGGATATCGGAAAGGAACTCGGTGTGCCTGCGACAATGTACTCACTTGAAAGGGTACAGTGCGGTGACTACTCAAAGGAAACAAGCATAAAAATCGGCGAGCTTGAAGCGTTGTTTCAGGCAGGAAAACAAAACGAGATAGAAAAGCTCTTACAGCCTGTCGAGCCTCTGTTTAGGCATTTACCGAAAGTTAAGCTTCCCGAATTTTATACAAAGCTGTGTTTGTCGGGCTGTGAGATTTATCTGAAAAAGCTAAGGCTTGACGAGGGTTTCTTCAGGGAATCAGGCGGCGAATGCAGAGTTTACACCTTTGATAACAAGTTTATAGGTAATGCTTTTGTAAAGGATTACCCCGACGGCAAGGCTATCAAGGTGAAGTACAGGTTTCTGTAAAAGAAGCCCTCAATCGAGATAATAAAAAAATAATATACAACTTTCTTGGGAAGGTGACAGATTAAAAAGGTCTTTGGTTACTTTCTCCTTAAGAAAGTAACGAAAGGAAAAAAGAAAAATGGTTAAGGAAAATCTTGAATTTTTAAGACAGTTTGACCCGGAAGTTGCAGACGCTATCGGTCTTGAGCTTTCCCGTCAGAGAAGAAACATCGAGCTTATTGCCAGCGAAAACATCGTTTCCGAAGCGGTAATGAGTGCTATGGGAAGCGTACTTACAAACAAATACGCTGAAGGTTATCCCGGAAAGAGATACTACGGCGGTTGCGAATGCGTAGACGTTGCAGAAGAAATCGCAAGAAAGAGAGCTTGCGAACTCTTCGGTGCAGACCACGCAAACGTACAGCCCCACTCGGGTGCGAGCGCTAACTTTGCAGTATTTACAGCATTCTTAAAGCCCGGCGACACGGTAATGGGCATGAACCTTGCCCACGGCGGTCACCTTTCCCACGGCAGCCCCGTAAACGTCTCGGGTATGTACTTCAACGTTGTTCCCTACGGCGTTAACGACGACGGATTTATTGACTACGACGAAATGGAAAGAATTGCTCTTGAATGTCAGCCTAAAATGATTATCGCAGGTGCTTCAGCGTACCCCAGAGTTATCGACTTTGAAAGATGTTCTGAAATTGCAAAGAAGGTCGGTGCTATCTTCATGGTAGACATGGCTCACATAGCAGGTCTTGTTGCAGCAGGTCTTCATCCCAATCCCGTACCCTTTGCAGATGTTGTTACAACTACAACTCACAAGACTTTAAGAGGCCCCCGCGGCGGTCTTATTCTCTGCAAGGAAGAACATGCAAAGGCAATTGACAAGGCAATATTCCCCGGCACACAGGGCGGCCCTCTCATGCACGTTATCGCATCCAAGGCTGTTTGCTTCGGCGAAGCATTAAAGCCTGAATTCAAGGCATATCAGAAGCAGCTTGTTTCCAATATGAAAGTGTTTGCGGAATGTCTTCTTGAAGAAGGTTTCAAACTTGTTTCGGGCGGCACAGACAACCATCTCGGTCTTGTTGACCTCAGACCCTTTGGCATTACAGGTAAGGAATTTGAAAAGAGACTTGACTCTGTATATATCACAGTCAACAAGAACGCAATCCCCAACGACCCCGAAAAGCCTTTTGTTACAAGCGGCGTAAGAGTTGGTACTGCGGCAGCTACATCCAGAGGTTTTGTTGAAGATGACTTCAGAGTTATCGCAAAGCTCTTCAAGCTCACAGCTACCGAATACGAAGAAAAGGCAGACTACATAAGAGAAGAAGTTGCAAAGCTCTGCGACAAGTATCCCCTTTACGAATAACTTACTTTTTTCTTTACTGAAAAGAAAAAAGTAAGCAAAAAAGAAAAGGTTTCGCACCATTCTTTTAAGTGTGCAAAACACATTGAATTTGCTCGATTTTCCATCCCTTGCACCAAACACCGGCGCAAGGGATTTCTTTTTTGTTTTACGACAAAAAGAGAAAGCAAGCAAAAAAGAGAAGGTTTCAGCACCATTTATTTAAAGGTGCGAAACGAACCTAATATTCTCGGTTATAACTATTCCCCTATGTCCGGTCTCGACATCGGGGAATTTTTCAGTATACTTTTGTTTTGCAAAACCGAAAGAGGCGGTTTATCCGTTATGTCCGTGTGAAATTGCCGCCTACAGCATTAGAAAGATTCCTGTCGTTACAACCACACCGATTAAGGCACCGAAAAAGAACAAAACAAAGCCAGATTTCTTCTTTTTTGTAACATTCATTGAAAGCTGGGAAAATCTTTCGCCGTAAAGACTTTTATCAAGTATACGGTTCGCATGCTTTATAATTTCACTTTCTGCAACCCCCGATTTTGACGCCTCGGGCTTTAGTATAAAAAATGCTTCCTCAATCATTTCATTTCCCGTATCTTTCATGACTATAACCCTTTTATTGCAACCTTTTATCAAATCCGCACCTCCGAAATACATATATTTCCAAAAACATTTTTCTCTTGTTATTATTAAAATATTCATCCGATTAAGAAAAAACATTCCATAATATGAAAAAACACATTGACAGACATTTTTTTTTGATATAAAATATATAATGAATTGATATGTGAAGGAGTATGCATATGAAATATTTACTTACAGGCGGTGCCGGCTATATCGGCAGCCATACCACGGTTGAGCTTTTAAACAGAGGCCATGAGGTTATCATTGCCGACAATTTTGATAATTCCAAACCCGAAGTAATCAACAGGGTTGAAAAAATCACAGGCAAGCGTCCCAAGGTTTACACGGTTGACGTTTGCGACAAGGAAGCTTTGAGAGTTGTTTTTGAAGAAAACAAGATAGATGCGGTTGTTCACTTTGCAGGTCTTAAGGCTGTAGGTGAATCTGTAAGAATCCCCTTAAGATACTACAGAAACAACCTTGAATCCACATTCTCCCTTGTAGAAGTTATGAAGGAATTCGGTGTTACAAAGCTGGTATTCTCTTCTTCCGCCACGGTTTACGGTATTCCCGAAACAGTACCGCTTGTTGAAACAATGAGAAAAACAGGCTGTACAAACCCCTACGGCTGGACAAAGTACATGATTGAACAGATTCTTATGGACGTTTGCGTTGCCGACCCCGAATTTACATGTGTTCTTCTCAGATACTTCAACCCCATCGGTGCACATGACAGCGGACTTATCGGTGAAGACCCCCAGGGCATTCCCAACAATCTTATGCCTTATATTTCTCAGGTTGCTGTCGGCAAGCTTGAAAAGCTGTCTGTTCACGGTGACGACTATGACACACATGACGGAACGGGCGTAAGAGACTACATCCACGTAGTTGACCTTGCACTCGGTCACGTTGCGGCTCTCCAGTATGCTGAAAAGTTCAAGGGCAGTGATGTAATCAACCTCGGTACAGGTACAGGCTACAGCGTTCTTGATATGGTTAAGGCATTTGAAAAGGTAAACAATGTTAAGGTTCCTTATGTAATTGGTCCCAGACGTGAAGGCGACGTTGCTTCCTGCTATGCTGACCCCAAGAAGGCAAAGGAAGTTCTCGGCTGGTCTGCCACAAAGAATCTCGACGACATGGTAAGAGACGCATGGCGTTGGCAGTCGGGCAATCCCAAGGGCTACGATGCGTAAGCTTTTGCAGGTGATTGAATGAGTAGTCACAGTATAAAGAATTTCTTTTACCGTATGCTGTGCGGTGCATTTCTCGGTATAAGCGTAATTGCTCCCGGGATAAGCGGCAGTATTATGGCGGTAATGATGGGAATGTATGACGATTTGATTACCGTCATATCAAACCCCTTTAAGAATTTCAAAAAGAACGTTATCTTTCTTTTGCCGATGGGGCTTGGTGCTGTTATCAGCATGCTTGCTCTTATAAAGGCACTCGACTTTTTGTTTGCTAATTTCACTGTTCCTGCATATCTTCTCTTTATGAGCTTGATTCTCGGAAGTGTGCCGACGGTTATAGAGGAAGCAAAAAAGGACACAATCAAAAAGAAGTATTTTATAGGTACGGCAATTGCCTTTGCATTTGCACTTACCATAGGTCTTCTTGCAAAATTCGGAACGGTAATACCCATTGATACAACAAATACTCTCAGTACATCCATGAGAATATATATTCCCATATGCTGTTTTGTTGCGGGAATGATGAGCATGCTTCCCGGTATGAGCATATCAATGCTGCTTATGATGTTCAGCATATACGAGCCGCTTCTTGCGCTTGTAAACGATTTGCTTCCCGGCGGTTCATATGGAATGTTCTCATCGGGCTGGTATTCGGCATTTCTTACGGCGGCAAGTGCGGCGGTGGCATTTGTTGTGGGCATGGTGCTTTTCTCAAATCTCACAAAGAGGGTGCTTGACAAGCATCACAGTTTGGGATTTCTCATGGTGCTCGGATTTATGTTCGGCTCTATGATAAGCATTTTCCCGGGACTGCCGAGCGGTGCTCTCAATTGGGTGCTCAGTATAATTGCCGTGGCAGTTGGTGTGTCGATATCGGTGCTGTTTAAATATCTTGGCAAGAAGTTTAATGTGAAGGATTAAATACATATTAAAACGGGCGGATTTATCCGCCCGTTTTGTATTTGTCTACATTTTTTACAACAATCTATAGCCTTCGGGGACAGTTATACCAAATTTTTCATCGAGCATTTTTCTTGCCTCGTCTTGGCTTTCGATTATACTTTCTTCGACACATTTTCCCATTTTGTATACCTTGTACTCGTTGTCAACGATGTTGAGATTGGAATCGTCAGTATATATCGCGATTTTCATAATCTTGTTGAAGGGTGAATCGGGGTGCTTTTCGCAGTAGAAGGATGGCATAACGAAGTCATCATCAATCTGCACTTCTTCGGTAAATGCGTATAAAGGTTTCCACTCTTTGTCGGGAAGCTTCTGATACAGCACGTGACCGTAGAAGTCGTCCCATTCAAATCGGTACTGACCTACGCCGTCTGTCTGCACAAGGCCCTCTGTAAGCTCTAAGGGTATTCTGCTTGTTTCGGCTCTCATACCTACATCGCAAAGGTATCTTTTGCCGTCAAGTGTGACAATCAAAATTCTGTGACGGCGCATTTGGATAACATTCGGTTCATTCATGAATCTGCCTGCGTACTGCACAACATCATAACCGAGGGATTTAAGAAGATAGTAAAGAAGTCCTTGTGTTTCAAAGCAGTATCCGCCTCTGTTTCCGAGGATTATTTTGTTAAATAAATCCTGCTTATCAAGGGACAACGGTACGCCGTTCATCTGGTCGAGGGTTTCATAGGGAATGTTGTAAAGGTGTCCCTTTTGGAGTAAAGTCAGATTTTCGAGGCTCTTTTCGGCTGTGCCTGTGTATTTTATTCTTTGGAAATACCTTTTGATTTGTTCTTTTGAGTACATATATGTCTCCTAATTCTCCCAGCTCATTACATATCTTGCCCCGTCGTATTCCTTCATCCAGTCAAACTCTTTTACTGTTTTTCCGTCGGGTGACACGAATTTTTCGGGCAGAGATACTCTGTCAAAATCGGATATACCGTAAAATTCGGTATTTGCATCTGCAAGGCGGTAAATGTCGTTGATTCTTGCCATCTGCTTTTCATTGAGGGTGCCTGGTTTTACCGAAGCAAGAGTTGTAACACCCGTAAGAGCACACATTTCAAGGAAGTCGAGATTAATGTCTGCATTGACTCTTTCTGTAAAAGTAGCACAGTCGGGGTCTAACATATAGAAGTTTTGGTTCTGAGGAAGTCTCATCATGCAGTTTATGCAGTTGTCGAGATGTAATTGCCAGTATCTTCCGCTTCCGTCACCGCCTGCTCTGTAAATGGAGTGTATGCCGGCAGTAAGATGGCTGAGGGTGTTACAGCCGATAACTTCGGTATCGCCGGCGGCGTTCTGTATGGTCTTGTATAAGTCTTTTATGATAGTCGCAGTTGTTCTTGTGTTATCGTGGAACACCCTGCCTCCGCCAAGTGCGCCGTTATAGAAGAGCAAATATGAGCTGTCAAGACCCGTCAGGTCATTGGTGGTGAAATCGTGCTTGATAAGGTCAAAGCCCCAGTCGCGGATGCGTTTTGTGTCGTTATATACTCTTTCAAGCACATGAGGGTGAGACGGGTCAAGAACGATTTTGCAGGATTCCTTGAAAAACACTTCGTCCGTTGGGATATCTCCGATTGTATAGAGCGGTCTGTACCATATGCCGGGTTTTGCACCTGCCTTCAATATGTCCTCGGCAGTATCTCTCATGTCTCCGAACTTGTCATTTCCGTACCAAGGGCCGCCGTTATAAGTAGCACCCGGAACAAAACTGCGGTTTATTTGCCAGCCGTCATCGAGAATCATGTAGGGCTTGTGCTTTGTACCGCTTGTCATCTCCATAAGAAGTGAGGTTTCGGTCTTTACCGAATCTCTTGAAATTCTGCCGTATGCCCAGTACCAGTTGTTTACACCGAACACAGGGGTTTTGGGCATTACGGGATTGTCGCACATCATTTTCGCAAACTTTCTTGCGGCAAGATATGAATCTTCGCCTTCCTGTGGGAAGTATTCCACAACCTCGCAAGCTAGCAAAGGTTCTTTTAAGTCTGTTCCTCGGTTGCCGTTGAGAAGGCTGAGAACAAGAGTTACCCCCTTGCTGTCTGCCATCCATAAAGCAAGACAGTCGGGACCTGTTTTTACGCCGTAGAAAGCACATCTGTTATCACCGTAAAGGCAGGTGTACCACGGCATGACACGTCTCGGAGTCATGGACTTCCATTCAAAGGGAATCTGTGATGTGTGACAGCTTCTTTCCCAGTGGTCGCCGAGTGCCTTTTCCACAAAGTAGTGGTCGCCTCTGAAACGGAGCTTTAGATACTTTACGGGTGACCCACTCGGATATACTATTACCTTTGCACTTTTTTCTCCAACAACATACTCATATTTTACGGGTGACTCGCACTCGTTTTCTCTTTCTTCAAATCTGAAAGGACTTTCGTCTGTTGCACCGAGAACACGGTCGGGTGTTCTCAGAACGCTTGTAAATTCTTTCGCCATATCTGCCTCCGAAGTATAGTATCTTTTGGTTTATAATATCATTATCAAAGCGGTTTTGTAAATGTGATTTTGTGCTTTTCTGTTTTTTGGTGTTGACAAAATGCCATTGACAGAATACAGCCTTTGGTGTTATCTTAATAACAGGGGAAACCGAAAGCGTGAAGGAGTGTTTTTATGGCAAGAAAAATTCGTGTAACATCGATATGTGCACCTCATACCGCCTATAACGGAAGTGAAGATTACAAGGCAATTGCATATAGCGTTGCGGATTACATAGAAGGACATATAAGAAAGGTTCTTTGCCGCGAAAACGATCTGATTGTGCTGCCTGAGGTCTATGACAGACCCGGCGGAATACCGAGGGACAGAGCAAAGCTTTACTATGCCGAGAGAGGAAATATCGTACTTGACAGGATAAAAAGCCTTGCAAAAGAGAACAAAGTAAACATTGTTTTCAGTGCTATCATGGACGGCGGCGACGGTCACATGAGAAACCGTCAGGTGTTCATAAACAGGAAAGGCGAAGAAGACGGAGTATACGACAAAAATCATCTTGTTTGGGAAGAACATACCGAGTCGGATGTCTCCTTTGGCGAAAGTGCATCTCTTATAAATATGGACTTCGGCAAAGTAGGCGGAGTAATCTGCTATGACTTGAATTTTGACGAGCTTCGTGAGCAGTATGTGAAGCTCAGACCCGAGCTTCTTGTGTTTTCCTCCATGTATCACGGCGGATATGTTTCAAGAAACTGGGCATACACCTGCAGAAGCTATTTTGTCGGCTGTGTTCAGCAAAGACAGGGGTATATAATAAATCCCCTTGGCGAAGTCATTGCCGAGAGTAATCACTACACAGATTATCTTACGGCGGAAATAAATCTCGACTATGTGCTTGCACACATTGACTACAACTGGGCAAAGCTTGAGGCGATGCAGGAAAAGTATGGGCATCTAGTGGAAATTGAAGTGCCAAAGGGACTTGGCTGTGTGATGATAACAAGCAATTCAGACAATGTCAGTGCCATGGAGATGGCAAAGGAATTTGACATTGAACTTCTTGATGATCTGTTTGAGAGGGGAAGAAAGCAGAGAACCGAGTTTTTTGCAAAATAATAAGACATGAGCTGTCACGGAAACCGTGGCGGCTTTAAATTTTAAAAATATCATTGACTAACCCTGTCCTTTATGATACAATAAATTGAATTAATGCGGTTAAAACAAAGGAGATATAAAATATGAAACTCGGTATAGTCGGACTTCCCAACGTCGGCAAGTCCACACTTTTCAATGCAATAACAAACGCAGGCGCAGAAGCGGCAAACTATCCCTTCTGTACAATCGACCCCAACGTGGGTATTGCACCCGTTCCCGATCCAAGACTTGACGTACTCGCAGAAATGTACAACCCCGAAAAGTACACCCCTGCTGTTATTGAATTTGTTGATATTGCAGGTCTTGTAAAGGGTGCATCGCAGGGTGAAGGTCTCGGCAACAAGTTCCTTTCCCACATCAGAGAGGTTGACGCCGTTGTTCACGTTGTAAGATGCTTTGAAAATGACGACATCATCCACGTAAACGGTCACATTGACCCTGCCGATGACGTAAATACAATCAATCTTGAGCTTATCTATTCTGACATAGAAATCGTTGAAAGAAGAATAGACAGAGCAAAGAAGATTCTCAAGGGCGACAAGTCTGCACAGAAGGAAATCGACCTTCTTGAAAAAATCCTTGCCGTACTCAACGAAGGCAAGAAGGCAAGTAGCCTAGAATATTCCGATGACGAGCTTGAAATGCTTAAAGAAGTGCCTCTTCTTTCAATGAAGCCCGTTATTTATGTAGCCAACATCAACGAAGACGAGCTTGGCACAGACCTCACAAAGAATCCTCACTACATGGCACTTAAAGCAATCGCAGACGAAGAAAACTCCGGCATCATCAGCATTTGTGCAGGTATTGAAGCAGAAATTTCCGAGCTTGAACCCGAAGAAAAGAAGGAATTTTTAGCCGACCTCGGCATCGAAAAGAGCGGTCTTGACACTCTTGTTACCGCAGGCTACGAGCTTCTCGGTCTTATAAGCTACCTCACAGCAGGCCCTCAGGAAGTTCGTGCATGGACTATTACCCGTGGTACAAAAGCTCCCCAGGCGGCAGGCAAGATTCACTCCGACTTTGAAAGAGGTTTTATCAGAGCAGAAATCGTTTCCTTTGACAATCTTGTTGAATGCGGTTCTGTTGCGGCGGCAAAGGACAAGGGTCTCATGCGTTCTGAAGGCAAGGAATACGTAATTCAGGACGGCGATGTTGTTTTGTTTAGATTCAATGTATGATTGTTTGTACTTTTTCTTTTGAAAAAGAAAAAGGTACCAAAAAGAAAACGGCTCGAGACCATATTTCGAGATTTTGACGGAATATCAGATGCCCGAATGAAGCACCGTTTGACTGCCATAAACGCAAGCGGTCAAACTCAAAGCAATCTCCGGTTACATCGCAAGAAACGGCGTCATCGACGTCACATTCTGACAAATTCAACACAAAAAACCATAATCTTCCGAGATATAACCATTCCCCGATGTCCGGCTTCGACATCGGGGATTTTGTGCTCTCCTTACCTAAAGTAGAGGGGATCACCTCAAGGTGGTGGGATGATAATTGAAGAAAACACACCCGATTTCGATCAGGTGTGTTTTAATTTTCTCTGCCTACAAGGTAATCAAGTGTTACCTTATAAAAATCTGCAAGCTTTATTGCCGCCCACAAGGGAATTTCCCGTTCTCCTCTTTCGTATCTCTGATAGACGGTAAGCTGCATATTGAGGAGGGTTGCTATATCCTTTTGTGTCAGGTCTTTATCTTCACGCAAGTCACGCACACGCTTGTATAATGACATATTTACCTCCCCTGTATAGTATACCATCATTATACAAAATAACACCATAAGGTGTTGACAAAAACACCAAACGGTGTTATTATAAGGGTGTCAAAATTATTGCACATGAAAAAAGTGCAGAAAACGGAGGTAGAAACAAATGAAGAAAAAAACAATTTTGAAGCTCTCATCGGCAGTACTTGTGCTGGCAATTCTCATGGTAGGAGCTGTTGCTTCTTCGTCAAAGAGAACTGAAAACAAGGATTTGTACTACAACGGTATCACTATTATGATTGACGGTGCAGAATATGTGGCAAAGGATGCCAACGGCAATGTTGTTGAACCCTTTATCATGGACGGCACAACATATCTTCCCGTAAGAGGTGTGGCTAATGCCTTTGATAAGGACGTTGAATGGGACGGTAAGACAAGCACCGTTTATATCGGCAAAAAGGATAGAATGGCTCCTGATAATAGGTTGGACAAGGTGCAGTACACTAATTATACTGAGAGTGACAGTAGGAATTGGATGGAAGTTGTAAATGGTACTGTGACAGATTATAATAACAACACATATACCAATGGCTTGATTAACTATATTGATCAGTGGGCAGGTGGCTATAATCAAATAGATTATCCTCTCAATGGTCAGTATGAACGTTTAACGGGTCAAATTGTGCTTCCGAAAACTATAACAACCAGTACAAGAAATGAAAAAAATTGCGGAACAAGTGAAACGACTGTTTCCATCGTTAATGAAGAGGGCGATGAATTGTTTTCAGCAAACGGAATAACCGCATCGATGCCATTTAAATTTGATATTGATGTAGATGGTGTTACGATGATTACTATTAAGGTTAGTACACAAAGGAATAATTCTTACGTTGCCCTCACAGACCTTGCACTTTACGAATAACAAAAAGTTACCATTATCTGCCTTCCCCAATCTTTGGGGAAGGTGGCAACCGAAGGTTGACGGATGAGGTGGAAATAGCAGTTATATACAATTCTTTACCTCCTCAGTCAGCATTCGCTGACAGCTCCCCCATAATGGGGAAGCCTTGAAGATTCTTTTTCTATGATATAACCCCATGTCTTCGACATGGGGCTTGTTGTATTTATATTATAAAATTCTTATCCTCTCAAACTTTTCCTCCCAATCCCTCGGAAGTATTCCGAGACCGAACACATCAACATCTGCGTTTGCAACAAGCCTTTGCAGGTCGCTTTTAAGGGCATTTGAAAAGTGCTTTGGAAGAATCTTTTTAAGAGCATAAAGACGTGAAAATAGGTCTGTTTTTGACGGCACAAGATAATCTTCGCCAAATTCGGGGATTATCACGCAGGAGTTTTTACCAACAAGCATTAAGTGATGAGCACAGAAGTTTCTGAGATTTCTCACAGCCTCAAGCCATGTGTCAAACTGCTTTGTTGTTTCCTTGCCGTAGTGCTTACGCGTATATCCGTACTTCAGAACCTCTTTACGAAGGTCGCCTCTGAGATAGGAGTATATGGGACAAATGTCGCCAAGGTCGATGTAATGGAAGAACACCTCGGCAGGTAATTTGTCATTTGGTCCCTTGTGCTTGGGTCTCATTTCTTTTATTTCGGGATATCTTGCAGTATCTGTTCGGATTCGTTTTTCGTTGTTTCGTATATCCTTTATAAAGCCTTCAAATAATCTTTGATTTCTCTGCTTTGAAACCTTGTCGTTGTTGCTCTTTGTGGGTGTGTAGCTTTCCTCGGAAAGATAGAAACGGCAGTTGTTTTCCTTGTTTGAAAGACCTACGGTAATATTGGTTTTGAGCTGAATTTCTGCCTTTTTACAGTATGCAAACAGAAGAAGTCTTAGTTTTTCATCAAATTCATAAAGGTCATACAGCATTTGTTCGGTAGGCTTTTTGCCCACACAGCCGCATTTTGACAAAAGAAACATTCCATAACGGCGAAGCCTGAAAAAGCCTGTGTAGACAAGCCTTCTTCTTATTGCCGTTTCATCATCGAATGAAACGTATTTTTTCATCAGGATTACCTGCTCATCAAGGTCGAGCGGCAGGGTGATTTTTTGAGGTTTCATGTTTTAGTCCATTCTCTTGAGTTTCTTGCTGAGTTTGACCGCTTGCCTTAATGGCGGTCAAACGAGAATACACTCGGGCATATAAGCTGCGTTCAAATCCCGAAATACAGTCTCGAATTCTTTTCTCTTTGCTTACTTTCTCTTTTTATTAAAGAGAAAGTAAGTGAAAAAAGGGGCTGAATAAGCCCCCTTAATCCCGCCAATGGAATATTTGGTAACAGGCATAACCCACGCCTTCCTACGGTTGTAATTATTGTATCACTTTTTTTGAATATTGTCAATGGGATATATTGTCATATCGGGTTTTACGGTGTAAAAGCTGTAATGAACAACTCCGTTATAGCTTTCATTTGTATTCCACTCGGCAACAACTTCATATATGTAGTTTCCGTCAAGCAGGTCGCAAGTATAATCAACACCATACGCGCCGTCGGCAAAATCAACTTCGATTGCCTGCACTTCAATCTCCGTCGCAGGAGAATCGGGGTTATCAATACAACTTTCATCCCAGCAACGCACGGTCACCTTGTCGGGGCTTGACTTGTCAAACATAAGAGTTGCGGCAAGAGGCTCAAACCTCGAATACTGACTCGGCAAAAGACTAAGCGATTCCATATATTCTACCGCCTGTAAAGGATGCATACTGTCACTGCAAAAGCTCTGTCCCGTTCCGTTGTCAAGCGTATATGTCCATGTGGTTGTTCCTTTAAGTGCTTTAACGCTTTTGTCGGTGCAAGCCACAGTCAAATCGGGAACTGAGTCAAAAACACTTTCGTGATTTTGGCTGTCCGGGTTTTCAACATCTATAGTTTCTTTACAACAGCAAAGAGAAATAATGCAGATTACTGCCAATAGTAAAACAAATAATTTTTTCATCTTGAAAACCTCCTTGTTCTACTTTGTTTGACGCGAAGAAACCCAAAAAGTTCCATATAAAACTATTCTTTACCAAGATTACGAAGCAGCGTTTTCTTGCCGCGCCATGCGTAAGCACGTTTTGAAAACTCATCCTTTGACATATTTTCTATCATATCTGCATCAATTTTTTCGAGTAAATCCCTGTGAAAAAACTCTATCGGAGTAATTTCAACATCCTTGTTGTGAGGACAAATCTCCTGACATGCGTCGCAACCCCAGACGAGTTTTTGGGAATGAATAATTTCAAGTTCTTCGTCTGTTACATTTTTTCTCTGAGAAAGTTCCGACAGACAGTAGTCGCGTTCACCTCTGAGAAATGCACAGTTTTTCCTGCAAAGTCCGCATTTTTTGCAGGATTTTTTCTCACCGCCTGCGGCATATTCATCTTCATCAAACACGGCGTCCGTAAGAAGAGTTCCGATAAAGATGTAAGAACCGTATTTTTCGCTGAATAAGAGTCCGTTTTGCCCGATAAACCCAAGACAAGCATCAATTGCCGCACGTCGTTCGTTTATGGGTGAAGTGTCGGCAAAGAATTTAAAATAATGCTCACCGTCACCATCGAATTTTGCCGACAGTTCCTTGATATAAAGGTGGTAATCAAGACTGACGGAGTAAAGAGATACGTTTCTGTTTTGGTGCTTTCCCGTGTAGTAGGGAATGAAAAACATAACACAGCTTTTAGCGTTTTCGGGCATTATTCTTTCGTTTATGACCGAGACATTCTCTGCTTTGATTGCTGAAAAACATTCTATTCCTTCTCCTAGAAGAAACTCTTTTATTTTCGTATATACCTTACTCATTTTTGCCACCCGAAAGGCTAAGATACGCCTGTCTTATCTCGCCCGAGAAATAGAGTGAGCCGAGACAGGCAACAATACCGTCATTTCCCGCTCTGTCAAGTGCGGTTTTTACGCCGTCTGCAACAGTGTTGCGGCTTTGTGCTTTTGCACCAAGCTCAGATAAAAGCTTTGCCAAGTCTTCTGCCTCCATAGCTCTCGGATTGTCAGGTTTTACGGCAATAAATGAATCGGCAAGAGGCAGGAGCATACTCATCATGCCTTTGACATCCTTATCCGCCATGGCACCTACGACAAAAACTATTTTTCTGTTTTTGAAATGCTCCCCGAGGCTTTCGACTGTTGCTTTCATTCCGTGGGGGTTGTGTGCTCCGTCAAGGACAAACACGGGGTTTTCGCCGAGGATTTCAAACCGTCCTGTCCAAGATACGTTTGCAAGACCGTCATATATGTTTTCATCCGAAATGTTATAGCCTTTTTTACGTAAAAGCTCAATTGCCGTAATTGCAACAGAGGCGTTCTTTGGCTGATATGAGCCCACAAGACCGAGTTTCAGATTCTTGTATTTATCAAAGTCAAACTCAATAAATCGAAGTGATGTTTTTACATTTTCTATTTTGTCAAAGCCTGCTGTAACTAGACTTGCACCGACCTCTTTGCATTTGCTGTCAAACACATCGTAAACCGACTTTTCGCAGTCATAAAGTGCAACCGATGTGCCTTCTTTTATAATTCCTGCCTTTGCACATGCCACTTCTTCGACGGTTGAGCCGAGAAAGGACGTGTGGTCAAGGTCGATGGCAGTTATTACCGCTGCTTCGGGACTGTCAATTACATTTGTTGAGTCAAGTTCACCGCCCATACCCACTTCAAGCACAACAATATCACAGTTATTTCTGCAGAAATACTCCATTGCAAGTGCTGTTATAAGCTCAAACTCGGTAGGCGGGTCATCCGTCATTGAATCGGAAAAGGGTTTTATATATTCGCAAAGTTCACACAATTCATCATCGCTTATCATCTCGCCGTTAATCTGCATTCTCTCATTGAAAACATTGATGTAAGGCGAAGTGTACAGACCGGTTTTATAGCCTGCCTGACGCAAAATTGAAGCAATACACGCACTTGTCGAGCCTTTGCCGTTGGTGCCTGCAACGTGCACGAACTTCAGCTTTTTATGGGGATTTCCCAATATGGAAAGAAGGTGCTCTGTTCTTGAAAGACCGGGTTTTGAACCCAGCCACACGGTTTTGTGGATAAAGGAAAGTGCTTCATTAATATTCATTTGTTTTCTCTCCTTTATCTGATTTTTGAAATTGGCGTTTTAAGAAGCAGATACACAAGCACAAGGTCAATTACAAGGTTTATTCCCATACTCGGAAGTCTTGTGAGCAGCATTGGAATAAAGGCAACGCCCCTCATCACAGAAAGTCCAAAGGTTGTAATGAGTACGGATGAAAGAATGTGGGTGACAATAATTGCAACAAAAAGTCTCAAAAAAGTTTTTGTGTTGTTTTTGATTATAAAGCCCGGCAAAAAACCCATGACAAAGGGGGCAAGCGTCAGAATGGGAAAGGGTGCGTATCCGCTTATGAAACAGCCGACAATATCGCTGACAACCCCTGCAATTCCCCCGACAAGAGGAGACACCAGAATTCCTGCCAGAATAAGAGGAACATTGGATAGGCTGATGCGTATATCCATCATGTTTGATGCAGGCATGAGAGAAATGACACGTTCAAGAATAATCGAAAGTGCCGCCATCATTGCACCTGCGGTAAGCTTTTGCAAACGGATTTTGTTTTTTGACATAAAAATACCTCCTGTGTATGCTGATAAACATACAGGAGGCAAAAATATAAATATGCTTTCGTATGTCAGCCAGCGGGATGCGAAACCTCGACCGCAAGGGTTTTACCCTTTTCGTCCGCAGGACAACTCCCCGTTCCTGCAGCACTTAACGCCTTGAGATTTCTACTCTAACTCTTACTTTTTCTTTTACGGAAAAGAAAAAGATAAGCAAAAAGAAAAGATTTCGGGACTACATTTCAAAACAAGAACTTATCTTTGTTTCCCGAATGGATTCCCATTTGACCGCCATAAAGCGGAGCGGTCAAATTCGGTTGAATCTCTTTTACAGAAAAGAGAAAGATAAGCAAAAAGAAAAGATTTCGGGACTATGTTTTGGAAAGAAACTCAAACGTTTTATTCCCGAATGAAACTGAAATTTATGCTATTATATTATCACCAATGATTTGTTCTGTCAATAGAATTAAAGAAAAATCCCGCCAGAAGGCGGGACTCTTTTTATTTTGCTGCAAAAACCTTTTCAATATTGATATCCTCGTCGAATATAACAATATCAGCATCACAGCCTTCCTTTATAAGACCTTTGGACTCAAGTCCCATAATCTCTGCAGGAACCTTTGTCATCATATAAACCGCATCGACAACAGAAGCCCCCACATCCTTTGTGAGAACTCTGATAAGTCTGTCGGCAGTTGCTATGGAGCCTGCAAACGCACTCTTGTCGAGAAGCTTGCAAACGCCGTCTTCAACAAAGAAGCGAGTACCTAAGGTTTCTACCTCTTCGCCGTCCTTTGCGACACCTGCAACGGCAAGGCTGTCGGTGATAAGACAAACCCTGTCTCTGCCCTTGATTTTGAGTATAAGCTTTATAAGCTCTGGGGGCAGGTGCTTGCCATCGGCGATGATTTCAACATACATATCGTCTAGAAGGTAAGCCGATTCAATTACACCAAGACGTCTGAAGCCGTGGTCACGGGTGATTGTGGACGTGCAGGAGTAAAGATGTGTTACAAGTCTGCAGCCGCTTTCAAAGGCTCTGAGCATATCGGGATAGATTGCATCTGTATGACCTGCGGAAGCAACAACCTTTGCCTCTGTCAGAGCCTTTGCAAAGGAACCGTCAAAATCGTTTTCAGGCGCATATGACCATCTTGCAACAAGATGTCCCTTTTCTTTAAGGAGAGGTGCATACTCTTCCTTTACGGGAGGAGTAATTGCATCGGGATTCTGACCGCCGACCTGATTTTTAGAGAGGTAAGGCCCTTCAAAGTGAAGACCTATAAGATTACTCTTGAGGTTCTTGTCTTCAAGAGCCTTTTCAAATGACTCTACGGCATTTGTCATAACCTTGAAGGGTGCTGCCGATATTGTTGGGCAGATACTTGTTGTGCCGTGTTCAAAATGGAAGTTTGCGGCATTTACTATGTCCTCGGCAGAACCCGCAAATTCGCAGCCGGCGCCGCCGTGGCAGTGAATTTCAATAAATCCGGGGGAAACGTATTTGCCTGTGAAGTCGTAGCTTTCGTCTGCCGCCTTTTCATTCTTTGAAACTTCAAGGATTTTGCCGTTTTCGATGTATACATAACCGTCGTAAAGACAGCCTGTCAGTACGATTTTATCGCTTTTAATTCTTATCATGGCAATTAAAGAAGTGCGGAGGAATCTCCGTCGAGATAAAGGATTGCATTAGGATGATTTCTGAGTGCTGTTGCGGGACATTCTGTGCTTATTTCGCCGTCAAGTGTTCTCTTTACGGCATTTGCCTTTGTGGGAGCAGGAACGATACAGAATGCAAAAGGTGCCTTCATAAGTGTGGGGCATGTAAGTGTGATTGCGTGTGTGGGAACAAGGTCGATGGAAGCAAAGCATCCGTCATTTACCTGCTGGTTTCTGCACACTTCGTCAAGCTTTACGGGCTTTGCAATTTTGGGGTCGTTAAAGTCTGCAACAGGCGGGTCGTTGAATGCGATGTGGCCGTTTTCACCGATACCCATAACAACTATGTCTGTGGGATTTTCGGCAAGAAGCTTGCCGTATCTTTCACATTCAGCTTCGGGGTCGGTTGCTGTGCAGTCGATAAGGTTTACCGATTTAAAAGGAACCTTTCCGAAGATGTGGTCAACGAGGAAGTTGCCGAAGCCCTGGGGTGCGTCTTTAGACAGACCGATATATTCGTCCATGTGGTATGCGTTGATTCTGTTCCATTCGATGTCGGAAGCAATAAGAGATGCGAGAACATCATTCTGTGAGGGAGCTGCCGCGAAAATCATGTTGATTTCGTCTTTTTCGGAAAGGAGCTCTACGATTTTATCGTGGATGTCCTTGGCAGCACATGCACCCATTTCATCTCTCGTGGGGAAAATTTTGACATCAAGATTGTCTACTTTCATTGTTTTCATTTTAGTTATCTCCTGATTAGTTAAAGTCTGCAAATGTTTTTATCTTTTCGCACTTTCCGCCGTTTTCATAAGAGCGGACAATTGCATTAAGAATAAATACGGGTGCGAAAAAGTCTTCATAGCTCTGGTGCATTTCGCCGCCGGTGAGAATTGTATGGTAGAACATGAATTCATCCGAGAATGCCGTACCGAATTCACAGGGTTCCTGAAGACTGCCGTCTGCACAGTCAATGCCAGCAAAATAACGGTAGTTACCGTTTACATATGTACCCTTAACGTCAACATTGTCATAGTTAAACAGACAGTTATAGAAGTTTTCGTGCTTAACTGCAGTTACGGACTTTGGATAGTAACCGAAGATTTCGCACATCATCTGAACAAGGTGCTGGCTGTAGAAGAAGAAACCGCCGTAATTAGACTGTGCATCCATGGGGGCACGGATTGCACCGCCGTAAACTTCGCCCATTTCCTTGTTTTCCACGATCTTCTTGTACTTCTTGATTGTTTCATAAAGTCCGCAGACGGAACCGCCCACTACCTTTACGTTGTTTTCCTTGAGTTCGTTCATGAACTTTATTGCTTCCTCTTCGGAAATTGTAATAGGCTTGTCGATGAACATGGGGATGCCGGATGCGATGTAGGGCTTTGCGTACTTATAGTGGTTGTCGCCGTGACGGGCTGTTACGATGATACCGTCAACCTTGCCTACGAGCTCATCATAAGAGCTCATCTTGGGAACGCCGAACATCTTGTTCAGTTTTTCCATGGGAGCTTCTTCGTCGCTGTATACGCCGATTACTTCAACGTCGTTTACAACGGGCTCGGAAACCTTAACGTAGGAAGCACCGTCTTCCTTCTGTTCGCCGTAAATGAACTTTAAAAATGCATCGGCGTGTGAGTTTTCACAACCGAGAATGGCTATCTTATACATATTTATTCATTCCTTTCACGAAATCTTATAAAAGCGGCGTCGCCGAGGACGACGCCGTATATATTTTTAATTAGAATCTTACGGGAAGGGGATTCTGGGAGTGAACCGCTTCAATTACGCCGATAACCTTTGCAGACATTTCGGGAGTAACTGCCAAAGGAGCACCGTTAACGAGGGATTCATAGAAACCGTCGTAGAAGTTCTTTGTTGCAGGGTCGAATTTGTCAAGAGCATTTTCTTCTCTCTTTGTGTGAGAAGTTGTGTCGAGATTGGATTCAACCTTCCAATTGTCTTCTTCTTCGTGAGCCACAAGCTTTTCCGAGCAGTATGCGGGATTCTTGTTAGCATCTTCAAGGGATTCAAAGATAACAGGCTTTTCGGGGTTTTCGCCGTCAACGATATACTTGAGCTTGTAACCTGCTCTTGTTGCAGACAGAGTACCTCTTGTACCCATAACCTTTACAACATAAGGTTCGGGGAATGCGTCCATGGAGGATACTTCAACGTCAACTACGGGCTTGCCGGGAGCTGTAAGGATAACCTTTGCATAGTCATCAGAGTCACCGGAGGTAAGACCGAGAGCAAGTTTAGAGAATGCTACTTCAATGTTTTCGTCAAATTCAAGGTAGTCAAGTGCAAGACCGATGGGGTGAGGACCTGTATTGTAGATACCGCCGGCAGCCTTTACCTGTACTGTCTGCCAGTCCCAGCGGCGTGCAAAGCCGTTGAACTGAATGGAGTACTGCAAGGGTGTACCAATCTTACCGGAAGAGACGATTTCCTTGATACCGAGATGGAAGGGGTTTACGAATGTCTGCTGGAAAGCAGCAATCATAACGCCGTTGTCTTTAGCTGTTTTGATAAGGTCGAGACATTCATAGTATGTCTTACCCATGGGCTTTTCAACAAGAACGTTGAGTCCGTGCTGTAAAAGATCCTTGGAAATGGGATAGTGCATTTCGGAATAGGAAGCATTAACTACAACGTCAATGTCCTTTCTGTCATAAAGAGCGGTGTAGTCAGCGAAAACTTCGCAGCCGGGATATTCTTTAAGCGCTCTTTCTCTTCTGAATTCATCCTTGTCGATTACAACTGCAACTTCATACTTTGTGTTAGCAGTACATCTGAAGAACTGACCGTGGATGTCTCTGCCGCTTCGGCCCTGACCGATAATGGCAACTCTAACCTTTTTCATAATAAATACCTTCCTTTTCGTGAAAAAATATTATTATATTTATTTTTTATTTCAAATTCATAATAGCACGTATTTTTTGCCATGTAAATGAAAAATGTGTAAAATACTATTGCAAAAAGTGTATAGTTGTGATAATATTGTCGTTGAAGGGGGCGGATAGTATGAAAACGGTTACGGACAATGTGTTTTCTGATAATAATATTTACTTTAATCATTTTTATGGAGAGGATATTAACAAAGAAGATTTTGCGGGAGAGCCTCATGTTCATGATGTATGTGAGTTACTGTTTTTAAAGAAAGGAACTCCCAGGTATTTTGTTGAGGGCAAGAGATACAAGCTTCAAAAAAACGCCCTTGTTTTTTCGCGTCCCGGAGACAGACACAAGATATATTTTGACGAGCCGAGTTCATATGAGAGATACAACATCCTGTATGACGAAAAGAAGATTCCTTTTGATTTGTATACGAGAATCCCCCCGAATCTTGACATTATAAATTTTGACGGAAACACCGTAGTGTGTGACCTTTTCAAAAAAGCTGATTACTACTGTGAGCATTTTGAGGGTGAAAAGCTTGGCAGGCTTATGAGCAGTATTATTGAGGAAATATTCTTTAATATTTCCATCGCCATTGACGAAAACAAGGCTACAGACCACAGTGCTGCATCGGCTAATCCCTTTATTACTGCCGCACTGGGCTTTATTGAGGAAAATCTCACATCCAATCTTTCAATTGAGACAATCTGTGACGAGCTTTACATAACAAAAAGCCACCTCCACCACCTTTTTATAAACCATCTTCAGATAAGTCCCAAGAAGTATATTCTTTCAAAACGTTTGAACCTTGCCAAAAAGGCGATACGTGCAGGACAGAAGCCTATTGAAGCCTGTATGCAAAGCGGTTTTTCCGATTACTCAACCTTTTACCGCGACTACAAAAACCATTTTGGTCACTGTCCGTCAGAAGAACTCAACTTTGAACCTGACAGGGGTGTTATACGTTCATAACTTACTTTTTTCTTTGATAAAAAGAAAAAAGTAAGCAAAAAAGAAAATAATACGAGACTTTGTTTAAGGATAAAATTCAAGCAACAGGAGCCCGAGCGAGTTGCCATATAGCGGTGGTTGATTTTCTTTGATAAAAAGAAAAAAGTAAACAAAAAAAGATAATAATACGAGACTTTGTTTAAGGATAAAACTCAAGCAACAGGAGCCCGAGTGAGTTGCCATATAGCGGTCGTTGATTTTCTTTGATAAAAAGAAAAAAGTAAACAAAAAAGAAAATAATACGAGACTTTGTTTAAGGATAAAATTCAAGCAACAGGAGCCCGAGTGAGTTGCCATATAGCGGTGGTTGATTTTCTTTGATAAAAAGAAAAAAGTAAGCAAAAAAGAAAATGCATAAGCACCAATTATTTAAAGGTTCCAAGCAAACCGTTTTTGCTCGATTTTCAATCCCTTGTGCCAAACAACGGCACAAGGGATAATGCCTTTTTTGATAAAAGAAAAAAAGCAGGATTCAGGATGACTGAACAAAATTATCCCCGATGCCGAGAGACGGCATCGGGGAATTCGTTTTTATTTCTTTAGTTTTGATAGTATTCTTACAATCGGCGGAATGACAATCCATTGGATAAGTATCCCGACAAATCCCGCAGGAATTGACATAAGGGCAAGTTTTACACTGACGCCCTTTGCTGTAACGCCGAGAAGATTTACGGCGATATATGTACACAATAGGTTTGCGAGTCTTCCCAAAATCTGTGACGTGACAAGTGCTGTATATATACTGAGTGTTTTATTTTTGATTTTTTTTGAATAAAGACGCATGAACAGTCCCGCCGAAAGGCCGTAAACTGCAAGTTCAATGCACATAAAGGGCATTTTTATCATTGTGGGCATTTGAGTTATAAGACAACTCAAGAATGGAGAAAGAATGCCGGTTACGAGCCCGCAGTAAGGCGAAATCAGAAGTCCTGCAATGAGCACGGGAATGTGCATTGGCAGAAATGTTTGTCCCGACAGGGCCCCGAAGGTGTGGAAAATCATGGGAAAAAGCACTCCGAGAGCCGTAAAAAAACCCGAATAAATGATTGTTCTTGTTGCTGTGTTTTTCATAATGTCACATCCTTACGCTGAGTTTATCACATTAAAACCGGCTTGTAAATATGTTTTGCGGCTATACGGTTATTATAGTACCTTTATTTTTGTTGTTCAAGTAAATATGTTTTCGATAATGGCAAACTTGCACATTTTTTTACATTTTGCAAATATGCCCGGTTAAATCGGGTTTTATTTACGTTCCATTAAAGATTTAATCATTATTAGCCTATATAATATAATAAATTACTATACGTAACTACAGTGTAAAAGGGGTAATGTATTATGGATAAGGAACTCAGAAGCAAGATTCTCTCTCTTGTAGAAGGCGATGCAAGACTCACAAAAGAAAGAATAGCCGTTATGCTCGACAAGAGCGTTGAAGAAATCTCACGAGCCATGGAAGAACTCGAAAATGAGGGTGTTATTCTGGGATATAAGGCACTTGTTGACTGGGACAAGACAGACAAGGAGTATGTAACTGCCCTGATTGAATTGAAGGTTACACCCCAAAGAGACAGAGGCTTCGAAAAGGTTGCCGAAAGAATTGCCAACTATCCCGAAGTAAAGGATATGTACCTTATGTCGGGTGCATACGATTACTGTGTAATCATTGAAGGCAAGACAATGAAGCAGGTGGCGCTTTTTGTTGCCGAAAAGCTTGCGACAATAGAAAATGTTTTATCCACAAGTACTCACTTTGTGCTCAGAAAGTATAAGAACAACGGTGTCTCTTTCGGTATGGGTGAGGATGATGTAGCTGATGAAAGAGGTAATATAAACTGATGATAGACTATTCAAAGGTGCTTTCCGACAAGGTTGTTTCCATGAAGCCGTCGGGAATCCGAAAATTTTTTGACATACTTAACGAAGTTCCCGGCGTTATTTCATTGACTGTCGGCGAGCCTGACTTCAAGACGCCCTGGCACGTAAGAGAGGCGGCTATCGCTTCGCTTGAAAAGGGCAGAACTGCATACACATCAAACACGGGTCTTCTCGAATTCAGAAAGCAGATTTCAAGCTATCTTGAAAGACGTTTTGAAATTTCATATGACCCTGCGAGTGAAATGATTATAACGGTTGGCGGCAGTGAAGCCATTGACCTTGCAATAAGAGCAATAGTAGAACCCGGTGACGAGGTGCTTATTGTTGAGCCTGCATATGTTTGCTATGTTCCCATGACAGAGCTTTGCGGCGGCGTGCCTGTTGTAATTCCCACACGCGTTGAAGACAAGTTCAAGCTTACTCCCGAGCTTTTAAAGAAGTACATAACACCAAAGACAAAAATGCTCATTCTTCCTTATCCCAACAACCCGACGGGTGCCATTATGACAGAGGAAGATTTAAAGAAGATTGCAGAGGTAATCAAGGACACAAACATAGTTGTTCTTACAGATGAAATCTACGGTGAGCTCACATACGGAAGAAAGCACTGCTCCTTTGCGGCAATTCCCGGAATGTGGGACAGAACAATCTATGTGGGCGGTTTTTCCAAGAGCTATGCCATGACAGGCTGGAGACTCGGCTATGTCTGTGCTCCCGAGGAAATTACAAAGCAGATGCTCAAAATCCACCAGTATGCAATCATGTGTGCTCCCACCATGAGCCAGTATGCAGGTATCGAGGCTGTTATGAACGGCGACGAGGATATAGAATACATGAAGGACTGCTACAACCAGAGAAGAAGAATGCTTCTTTCGGGGCTTAACGAAATCGGTCTTCCTTGCTTTGAACCCGAGGGTGCTTTCTATGTATTCCCCGAAATCGGAAAGTTCGGTCTTTCTTCGGACGAGTTCTGTGAAAGACTTCTTTATGAGGAAAAATGTGCAATCGTTCCCGGTAATGCATTCGGTGCCTCGGGTGAAGGGTTTGCGAGAATTTCCTATGCATATTCTGTTGAGCACATTTCCCGTGCCATTGACAGAATTGACAAATTTTTAAAGAAGATTAAGTAATGGAACATAGGATTACATTTACCGACAAGGTATATCTTGAGAGCCTTGACGACTACGAATACGAAAACGTAAAAAGCGTTGTTTTCCCCATGTTTGACAAGGTGCTTTGCGACAACGGCTGGGACAAGGACTTTTTCGACGGTAAAAATGTTGCGGTAAAGCCCAATCTTTTACATAAGACAGGCGTTGAAAAGTGCGTGACAACACATCCCTCATATACACGGGCGGCGTGTGAGTATTTCACTTCTCTCGGTGCGTCTGTAATTGTGTGCGACAGCCCCGGAGGGGTTTACAACAAATCACTTGTGGAAGGTGTTGCCAAGGAAACGGGAACACTTGAGGCGGCAAAGCTCGGCGGCGGTGTATTTAACGAGGACTACGGCTTTGAAATGCGTTCTGACCACGAGTATTCAAAGTATTCCTTCAATATTATAAATCCCCTTGTAAAGGCGGACGTTATAGTAAATCTTGCCCGTCTTAAAACCCATGCTCTTTGCGAAATGACGGCGGCGGTCAAGAACATGTTCGGTTCAATCCCCGGACTTCAGAAGGCCGAACAGCACGCAAGATTTCCCTCAAAGGATTCCTTTGCATCCATGATTTGCGATGTATGTCTTATAAATGCACCTCAGATAAACCTTGTGGACTGCGTTATCTGTATGGAGGGCAACGGGCCTTCGGGCGGCACACTCAGAAAGATGGGTGCTGTTGCCGTCAGTGCAAACCCCTTTGCGGTGGATTTACTCTGCTGTCATATGATGGGTTACGGCTATGATGAGGTCGGCACAATAAAGAGTGCCGTTTCGAGAGGACTTTGTCCCGATTCTGTAGAAAAGCTTGAAATAATCGGCGACGATTACAAGAAGTACGTCTGCAAATTCAAACGCCCCGATTCAACGGCGGGCGGTCTTGTCAGGCAGATACCCTCTGTTTTCGGAGGAAGACTGCGTGATGCACTTGAAAGAAAGCCTGTAATCAACAAGAAAAAATGTATCGGCTGCGGCATATGCAAAAACAACTGTCCCGTCGATGCCATAACAATAGAAAACAAAAAAGCAAAAATCGATAAAACAAAATGCATCAAATGTTACTGCTGTCAGGAATTTTGTCCTAAAGTTGCTGTCAAGGCAAGAAACATTTTCGGTGTATAAAGGAAAGTGATATTATGCCAATCAGAATTCCCGAAGCACTTCCTGCTTTCGGCACATTAGAGAATGAAAACATATTTGTAATGTCGGAAAAGAGAGCCGACACTCAGGACATACGTCCCTTGAAGATTGCCATTCTCAACCTTATGCCCACAAAGATTGTGACGGAAACTCAGCTTCTCCGCCTTCTTTCAAACACGCCTTTGCAGGTTGAAATTACACTTCTTAAGACCCAGTCCTATACTTCAAAGAATACTTCTCAAGAGCATCTTGAATCCTTCTACCGCAACTTTGACGATGTAAAGCATATGAAGTTTGACGGTCTTATCATCACGGGTGCACCCATTGAGGACAAGGAATATGAGGATGTTGCATACTGGGAGGAAATCTGCGAGATATTCAAGTGGTCTGAGAAAAATGTATATTCCTGCTTCTATATCTGCTGGGCATCTCTTGCGGCACTTTATTACTACCACGGTATAGAAAAGGTTGCACTTCCCGAAAAGCTTTCGGGCGTTTTCAGACACAAGGTGAAGAAGCCGTCTCATCCCGTTGTACGCGGCTTTGACCAGTACTTTTATGCACCCCATTCCCGTCACTACGGAGTAAGAACCGAGGACATCAAGGCTCATGAGGATGAAATTGATATTCTTGCCTCCAGCGAAAAGACGGGTGTATACATTGCGGCAAGCAAGGATATGAGAAAGATTTATGTTACGGGTCATTCGGAATACGACCACGACACTCTCAAGAACGAATACTTCAGAGATTTTGCCAAGGGAATGAATCCTCACGTACCCGAAAATTACTTCCCCTATGATGACCCCGAAAGAGAGCCTGTAAATATATGGAGAGGCCATGCGCATCTTCTCTATTCAAACTGGTTAAACTATGTTGTATACCAGAGAACGCCCTATGATTTGGGTGCAATGTAACTATATATAATATAGGAAGGAAAACTCAATGTTGAAAAGAATTGTGTTTGCTGTGCTTGCGGTAGCCGTAATTTGTCTTGGTCTTTGTTCTTGCAAGATTCAACCCCAAAACGACGAAATTCCGCCGTTTGTTAAAAACGATCCTGCAACAAAGCCGGTAGAAGATCAGCCTTCAAAGGATACTGTGCAAGATATTTCGAAAGAAGAAGTGTCAAAGCTTGCCGAGGAAGCACTTACAAAGCTGAAGGCCATTCCCGAGTATCCCGAGGGATATCCCACACTTGACGATGTTGTTGCACAGTATAAAAAAGCATGCCAGGCAATCGGATGGATTGTCAACACAGAACTTGCAGCATCCGACGGCGACTACGGATACGATGCACACGGCATGACCTACTACAAGGTTTTACCCGACTGTTATCTCGGGGCTGCCAAGGCGGGAAAGGATCCTGACGCCGAAAAGCTGATATATAATAAGGAAACTCTTGAGGCTTATCTTGCGACGTTGATTTCTGCCGATGAAGCGAGAGATTATGTTCTTGATATTGATGACAGCTTTGAAATTCCCAAGTTTGTTGAAGCGGCAAACGGGGCACTATATGTTCTGCCTTATGCTTTTCCTCCTGCCGGATATGGCGATGACAGCACAGACACATTTGATCTGACAGCAAACGACGACGGCAGTTACACCCTCAGTGTTCATTACAACACTCTTGATGACGAGGACAATGTTGAAGCTACACACACATATGACGTCAAGTACGTAAACAAAGACGGCAGATGGGTATTTGAAAACTTTTTACTTGTAAAACAGCACTGACTTACTTTTTTCTTTGATAAAAGAAAAAAGTAAGCAAAAAAGAAAATGACTTCGAGACTTTGTTTAAGGAAAAAACTCAGGCAACAGTTGCCCGAGTGAATTGCCATATGACAATCGTAGGTTTTCTTAGATAAAAGAAAAAAGTAAGCAAAAAAGAAAATAACTTCGAGACTTTGTTTAAGGAAAAAACTCAGGCAACAGTTGCCCGAGTGAATTGCCATATGACAATCGTAGGTTTTCTTAGATAAAAAAAGTAATCAAAAAAGAAAATAACCTCGAGACTTTGTTTAAGGATAAAACTCAAGCAACAGTTGCCCGAGTGAATTGCCATATGACAATCGTGGGTTTTCTTTGATAGAAGAAAAAAGAAAATGTATAAGCACCTATTATTTAAAGGTGCCGGGCGAACCGCGTTTTACCGATTATTCATCCCTTGCACCAAGAAACGGCGCAAGGGATTGTACTTTCCTACATAAAAAAGGAAAAATAATCAAAAATCACAAAATGTTGTACTGAATGTGAAACAAAACACTACGATTTGTGATGTTTTTATCAAAACTGTCATAATAGCCAAAAATGGCAGGAAATGTTCATAAAACATTTACAAAATTATTTTTAAAAAACCTATTGCATTTAAAAATAACTTGTGTTATACTAACCAAGCTTGATGTGCGATGAAGCGGGAGGTTGCGACCATTCGGTCGGTAATTTCCGTGGAGTATGTCCGATAAACGGGCGACAGCAAATAAGAACGCAAAGCGTGATGTCTTCTTTGCCGTTTGTTTCTTCAAGCGGAAACAAGTGCGGCGGCATGGGGGAAATTTGCGCATTCGCGAGCAAGGTTTGAAAACACGAGCGTCAGGAACGGCCGGCAAGGTTTGTCGGAACGCCTGAATGTGGAAACATGATAACTTTGAAAAGCTGCCCGAAACCTTTTCCCTTGGCGAAATTGGTTCGGGTTTTTAATTCGGGACGGTCGCGAAACACCCGGATGCGTGTTCAAAATTTACTGTGCCGCATTTAAAAAATTCCTTCGTTTTATTAATAGCACGCACACGAAGGACAAAAATTTTAAAGGAGGCAGAAAAAATGGCATCTCAGGAAAAAATCAGAATCAGACTCAAGGCTTACGATCACACTCTCATCGATCAGGCTGCAGAAAAGATCGTAGAAGCTGCAAAGAGAAACGGCGCTAAGGTATCGGGTCCTATTCCCCTTCCTACAGACAAGGAAGTAGTTACCATCCTTCGTGCGGTACACAAGTACAAGGACAGCCGTGAACAGTTCGAATTCAGAACACACAAGAGACTCATCGATATCCTTAAGCCCAGCCAGAAGGCAATCGAAGCTCTCGTTGATATCGAACTTCCTGCAGGCGTTGAATCCGAAATCATTACATTCTAATTGATTCCAGGACAAGCCCGCAAAACAACAAAGCGTTATTACCTTGAAGGCGAAAGCGTGAGAGGTTAATACAAAAGGCTCCGACGTCTATACCGCGAAGGAGTCAGGATTCAAATCCGGTCATGTTGGCTGTTCTCCCCGAGGGTTGCAAATTTTCGGGAAAATTCAAGGCAGTCAACCAATAACTAAGGAGGAAAAGACATGAAGAAAGGTATAATCGGTAAGAAGCTCGGCATGACTCAGATCTTTGACGAAATGGGCAACGTAATCCCCGTAACAGTCATTGAAGCTGGTCCCTGCGTAGTCGTTCAGAAGAAGACAGTTGAAAATGACGGCTATGATGCTGTACAGCTTGGTTTCGAAAACATCGAAGAAAGAAAGCTTTCTAAGCCCGCTAAGGGACACCAGGCTAAGGCAGGAGTAACAAAGAGACATCTCAAGGAATTCAAACTTGACGATGCAGCGTCTATGAATGTAGGCGACGAAATCAAGGCAGACGTTTTCGCTGCAGGCGAATGCGTTGACGTAACAGGCCTTACAAAGGGTCACGGTTACACAGGTGCAATCAAGCGTTGGAATCTCCACAAGCTTGAAATGACACACGGTGTAGGTCCTGTTCACCGTCAGTCCGGTTCTATGGGTGTTATCGACCCCGCCAGAATCTTCAAGGGTAAGAAGATGGCAGGTCAGTACGGTCATGAACAGGTGACAATGCAGAACCTCAATGTAGTAAAAGTAGACGTTGAAAAGAACCTTATCGCAGTTAAGGGTGCGGTTCCCGGACCCAAGGGCGGTATCGTGTTCGTTCGTTCAACAGTAAAGTAAGCGAAGGAGGAAACATAAATGCCAAACGTAACAGTATTTGATATGGCAGGCAACAAGCAGGGCGAAATGGAACTCAGCGCTGCAGTATTCGGTGCAGAAATCAATGAACCCGTCCTCCATAGCGTTGTCAGAGCATATCTCTTAAATCAGAGACAGGGTACGCAGAGTACCAAGACAAGAGCAGAAGTTTCCGGCGGCGGCAAGAAGCCTTGGAGACAGAAGGGTACAGGCCGTGCAAGACAGGGTTCTACAAGATCTCCTCAGTGGGTACACGGTGGTATCGCATTCGGTCCCAAGCCCAGAAGCTGGAAGGTTTCTATCAACAAGAAGGTAAAGAGAATCGCTATGCAGTCCGCACTCAGTGCAAAGGTTGCTGAAAACGAACTCGTAGTAGTAGACTCTATTGCAACAGGCGAATTCAAGACAAAGAAGATCGTTGAAATGCTTAAGGCACTCGGTGCAAACAAGAAGGCACTCATCGTTCTTCCCGAAGTTGACAAGTTCGTAGTTAAGAGCGCTTCCAACATTGAAGGCGTTAAGACAGCAATCCCCGGCACACTCAACGTATACGACATTCTCAAGTACGATATGTTCATCGTTGCTAAGGACGCTGTAAAAGTAATCGAGGAGGTATACGCATAATGAAATTCGCACATGACGTAATTATCAAGCCGATTATCACAGAAGACAGCATGGCAAGACTTGCTGAAAAGAAGTACACCTTCGAAGTAGCAGACGGCGCAAGCAAGGTTGAAATCAAGAAGGCCGTTGAAGAAATCTTCAAGGTAAAGGTTGAAAAGATCAACACAATCAGCATGAAGGCAAAGAACAAGAGAGTTGGCTACCACTTCGGTAAGACATCCGAATGGAAGAAGGCAATTGTTACTCTTACAGCTGATTCCAAGACTATCGAATTCTTCGATAGCATGATGTAATCATCAATAACAGTTAAATGATGCGGCGGCAAAGGGGTGCCAATCCCCACGGTATCGCCGAGAAATGGAGTTAAAAATGGCAGTTAAGACATTTAAGCCTACTACTCCGGCCAGAAGACAGATGACTGTTCCCAGCTTCGAAGAAATCACTAAGAAGACTCCCGAGAAAAGTCTTATTGCAGTTCTTAAGAAGCATGCCGGACGTAATAATACAGGTAAGATTACCGTTCGTCATCATGGCGGCGGAAACAGAGTAAAGTACAGAATCATCGATTTCAAGAAGAAGATCGAAAATGTTCCTGCAACTGTACTCGCAATTGAATACGACCCCAACAGAACAGCTTATATCGCACTCATGCAGTACGAAACAGGCGAAAAGACATACAGCATCGCGCCCGTAGGTCTTAAGGTTGGTGACGTAGTAATGAACGGCGCCGGCGCCGATATCAAGCCCGGTAACGTTCTCGCAATCAACGATATCCCCGTTGGTACACTTATCCACAACATCGAACTTTATCCCGGTAAGGGCGGCCAGCTCGTTAGAAGTGCCGGCACATACGCTCAGCTCATGGCTAAGGAAAACGGTGTTGCTCAGGTAAGACTTCCCTCCGGTGAAGTTAGAATCATCAGACTTGACTGTAAGGCAACAATCGGTCAGGTTGGTAACCTTGAACACGAAAACATCAACATCGGTAAGGCTGGTAAGAAGCGTCACATGGGCATCCGTCCTACAGTACGCGGTTCCGTAATGAACCCCTGCGACCATCCTCACGGTGGTGGTGAAGGTAGAGCTCCTATCGGTCGTGCAACTCCTGTTACACCTTGGGGCAAGCCTGCACTCGGTTATAAGACAAGAAATAAGAAGAATCGTACCAACAAGTTCATCGTTAAGAGAAGAAACGATAAGTAATTCTCTGCGATAGACATAAGGAGGAAATAATTTTGAGCAGAAGCATTAAAAAGGGACCTTTCGTCGAAGCTAAGCTCTTCAAGAGAATTGAAGAAATGAACGCTCAGGGCGAAAAGAGAGTCCTCAAGACATGGTCCAGAGCTTCCACAATATTCCCTCAGTTCGTGGGTCACACAATTGCAGTTCATAACGGCAAGAACCATGTTCCCGTATACGTAACAGAAGATATGGTTGGACATAAGCTTGGTGAATTTGCTCCCACAAGAACATTCAAGGGACATGCAGGCTCTAAGACAAGTAAGTAATAAATCGAAATCGAACGCAGTATAGTTCACTTCGGACAAATATTGCGAAAGGAGGCTAACTCATGGAAGCAAAAGCATATTTAAGAGATCTGAGAATATCCCCCAGAAAGGTTTCGATAGTTCTCGACCTCATCAGAAATAAAGATGTTGCAACCGCAGCAGGCATTCTTGCTAACACACCTAAGGCAGCAAGCCTTCCCATTGCAAAGCTCCTTAAGAGTGCAGTTGCAAACGCTGAAAACAACAACGGCATGGACGTTTCCAAGCTTTATGTTTCTCAGTGCTTCGTAACACCCGCAAGAACAGCAAAGAGAATTCAGCCCCGTGCACAGGGCAGAGCTTTCAGAATTCTTAAGAGAAGCTCACACATCACACTCGCGGTAGCTGAAAGACAGTAATCGCAAATCTAAATTCAAATTAAACTAACGTAATATAAACGTTAAATCCAACAAAGGAGGCTTATTACAGAGTATGGGTCAGAAAGTTAATCCGCACGGCTTGCGTGTAGGCGTTATTAAAGACTGGGACTCCAGATGGTTCGTTAAGGACGAAGTATTCGGAGATACTCTTGTAGCAGACTACAAGCTCAGAACTTGGCTTAAAGAAAAACTGCAGGGTGCCGGCGTTCCTAAGATTGAAATTGAACGTGACGGTAAGAGAATAAAGGTGTTTATCCACTGTGCAAAGCCCGGTATCATCATCGGTAAGCAGGGTGCAGAAATCGATAAACTCAAGGGTGAAATTGAAGCGTTCACAGGCGAACCCTGCCTTGTAAACGTAACAGAAGTAAAGTCCCCCGACCTCAACGCACAGCTCGTTGCTGAATCCATCGCTGCACAGCTCGAAAGAAGAATCGCTTTCAGAAGAGCTATGAAGCAGGCAATCGGCAGAACAATGAAGCTCGGTGCAAAGGGTATTAAGGTACAGCTCTCCGGTCGTCTCAACGGCGCGGAAATTGCTCGTTCCGAACACTATTCAGAAGGTACTATTCCTCTTCAGACAATCAGAGCAGACATCGACTACGGTTTCTGGGAAGCAAACACAACATACGGTAAGATCGGTGTTAAGGTTTGGATCTACAGAGGCGAAGTTCTTGCAAATGCTGCAAAGAGACAGTCCAGAAGACCTTCTAAGAAGAACGAAGGAGGCGAAAGATAACTATGTTAATGCCTAAGAGAGTTAAGTACAGAAGAGTACAGAGAGGTAGACTTACCGGTAAGGCAACTCGTGGCAACACAGTTTCTAACGGTGAATTCGGTCTTCAGGCGGTAGAACCCGCTTGGATCACAAGCAACCAGATCGAAGCAGCCAGAATCGCTATGACAAGATACGTTAAGCGTGGCGGTAAGGTTTGGATCAAGATATTCCCCGACAAGCCCGTAACAGAAAAGCCCGCTGAAACTCGAATGGGTTCCGGTAAGGGTTCACCTGAATACTGGGTAGCGGTAGTTAAGCCCGGCCGTGTAATGTTTGAAATGGCAGGCGTAACAGAAGAACAGGCAAGAGAAGCTATGCGTCTCGCATCTCACAAGCTTCCCGTAAAGTGCAAATTCGTTAAGAAAGAGGAGGCGTAAGAAATGAAGATTACAGAAATCAGAGAAAAATCCTCCGAACAGCTTACAACCCTTCTTAAGGAACAGAAGGAAGAGCTTTTCAACCTTCGTTTCCAGCATGCGATTCATCAGCTCGACAATCCCCAGAAGATAGTTGAGACAAAGAGAAACATCGCAAAGATCCTTACAGTCCTCACCGAAAAGCAGGCGTAAGCGGGAAAGGAGATAAAAAATGGAAAGAAATCTCAGAAAGACCAGAGTTGGTATAGTATCCAGCAACAAGATGGATAAGACAATCGTAGTTTCCATCCTTGACAGTGTTAAGCACCCGCTTTACAAGAAGGTTATCAAGAGAACCGTAAAGTTCAAGGCTCATGATGAACTCAACGAATGTAATATCGGCGATAAGGTTGAAATTATGGAAACAAGACCCCTCTCCAAGGATAAGAGATGGAGACTTGTTAGAATCATCGAAAAGGCAAAATAAGATAGCAATTGTATCTATACTCGATACAATCATCCAATATAAGGAGGATACATTAACATGTTACAACAGCAGTCGTTGATGAAGGTTGCCGATAACACCGGCGCCAAAGAACTCATGTGTATCCGTGTGCTCGGTGGTACAGGCAGAAGATATGCCCGTATCGGAGACGTTGTGGTTTGTGCCGTTAAAAAGGCAACACCCGGCGGCGTTGTTAAGAAGGGCGATGTTGTTAAGGCGGTAGTCGTAAGAACAGTACAGAGCCTCAGACGCGCAGACGGTAGCTATATCAAATTTGATGAAAATGCAGCTGTTATTATAGGTGCAGATAAGAACCCCAAGGGTACTCGTATTTTTGGCCCGGTGGCAAGAGAGCTTCGTGAAAAGGATTACCTTAAGATTCTCTCCCTCGCTCCGGAAGTACTTTAAGGGAGGAATTGAAAATGGCTTTAACTAAGTATGAAAAGAAGCTCGCTGTAAAGACTGGCGATACAGTAGTTGTAAACAGCGGCGATGACAAGGGCAAGAAGGGCAAGGTTCTCGAAGTTTCCAAGTCTGAAGGCAAGGTAATTGTTGAAGGCGTAAACGTCGTGACAAAGCACGTAAAGCCCAGAAGACAGGGCGAAGAAGGCGGTCTTATCAAGACAGAAGGTGCTTTCTACGCATCCAAGGTAAATGTATACTGCGCAAAGTGCGACAAGGGTGTAAGAGTTGCTCACAAGGTTGTTGGCGACAAGAAGATCCGTGTATGTGCTAAGTGCGGCGAAGAACTTTAATTCGTGAGGGAGGAAAAGTAAAATGGCAGCTAGACTTAGAGACTATTATAACAACGAAGTTGCTCCCGCACTCATGAAGAAGTTCGAGTACAAGAGTCCGATGCAGATACCCAAGCTTGATAAGGTGGTTATCAACATCGGTGCGGGCGACGCTAAGGATAACGCAAAGGTTATCGACAATATTATCGCAGACCTCGAAATTATCACCGGTCAGAAGGCAGTTCCCACTTACGCAAGAAAGTCGGTAGCTAACTTCAAGCTCAGACAGGGCATGAAGATCGGTGCAAAGGTTACACTCAGAAGTGAAAAGATGTATGAGTTTGTAGACAGACTCTTCAACCTCGCACTTCCCCGTGTACGTGACTTCAAGGGTATTAACCCCGATTCCTTCGACGGAAGAGGTAACTATTCCCTTGGTCTTAAGGAACAGCTCATATTCCCTGAAATCGAGTACGATAAAATCGAAAAGATCAGAGGTATGGACATAGTATTCGTAACAAGTGCAAAGAACGACGAAGAAGCAAGAGAACTCTTAAAGCTTCTCGGCGCACCCTTTGCAAAGTAAGAGGGGTAGGTAAAGAATTATGGCAAAAAAGGCAATGGTATTAAAGCAGCAGAAGACACAGAAGTTTTCTACTCGTGAATATAACAGATGTAAGATTTGCGGACGCCCCCATTCTTATATGAGAAAGTACGGTATCTGCCGTATCTGCTTCAGAGAATTGGCTTACAAGGGTCAGATTCCCGGAGTAAGAAAGGCAAGCTGGTAAATCTATCTCAAGTTTAAGACTAAATAAATAAGGAGGTCAACAAATCATGCAGATAACAGACGTTATAGCAGATATGCTTACACGTATCCGTAACGCAAACTCTTCCAAGCACCCTACAGTAGATATCCCTGCTTCCAGTGTTAAGAAGGCAATTGCGGAAATCCTTCTCGAAGAAGGTTACATCGCAGGATACGAAGTTCTCGATAACGGTAATCAGGGAACTATCAGAGTAACTCTCAAATACGGCGCAAACAAGTCCAAGGTTATTCAGGGTCTTAAGAGAGTATCTAAGCCCGGCCTTAGAATTTACACAAGCTGTGAAGATATGCCCAAGGTAATGAAGGGACTCGGTATTGCGATCATCTCCACATCCAAGGGAATTATGACCGATAAGAAGGCAAAAGCTCTTCATGTCGGCGGTGAAGTTCTCGCATTTGTTTGGTAATTAAAGAACCAAATGATACGAGTGAGCTGTAAGGCAGAAATCACTGCATACAGACACAAAAATCGTAAATAACGCAAAGGAGAAAAGTTATGTCAAGAATAGGTAGAATGCCTATTACTGTTCCCGCTGGCGTTGAAGTAAAAATCGGTGACAACAATGTAGTTACAGTAAAGGGCCCCAAGGGTACACTTACTAAGGAACTCAGCGCAAGAATGACAATCAAGCAGGACGGCGCACAGCTTGTTGTTGAAAGACCCAGCGACGAGAAGCAGGATAGAGCTCTCCACGGTTTAACACGTTCACTTCTTTTCAATATGGTTGAAGGTGTTACCAATGGATATAAGAAAGAACTCGAAGTTAACGGCGTAGGTTACAGAGTTGCAATGGAAGGCAAGACACTCGTGCTCACAATCGGTTATTCTCATCTTGTTAAGATGGAAGCTGAAGAAGGCATCGAAATCACATGCCCCGATGCAAACCACATTACAATCACCGGCGCTGATAAGCAGAGAGTCGGCGAAGTAGCAGCAGTCATCAGATCCAAGAGACCCCCCGAACCTTACCATGGCAAGGGTATCAAGTATATTGATGAACACATCAGACGTAAGTCCGGTAAGGCCGGCAAGTAATAGAGAAGGGAGTGCAGATAAATGTTTACAAGAAAAGACAGTAATATTCAGCGTAAAAAGAGACATACAAGAGTCCGCGGCAAGGTTAGCGGCACTGCATCCCGTCCTCGTCTCTGTGTATATAGATCTCTCAGCAACATCTATGCACAGGTAATCGATGACACTTGCGGCAAGACACTTGCAAGCGCAGCATCCAACGAAAAGGATTTCGCAATGTACGGCGGAAACAAGGAAGCTGCAAAGAAGGTTGGCGAAGCAGTAGCTAAGCGCGCAATCGAAAAGGGTATCACTGAAGTAGTATTCGACAGAGGCGGCTACATTTATCACGGACGTGTTGAAGCACTTGCTGAAGGCGCACGTGAAGCAGGCCTTAAATTCTAAGGAGGGGCAGACACATGGCTAGAAATTTTGACCCTGCAACACTCGGCGAGCTCATGGAAACAGTTGTTGAAACAAGAAGAGTTTCCAAGACTGTAAAGGGCGGACGTATTATGCGTTTTGCTGCAGTAGTTGTAGTTGGCGACCAGAACGGTCACGTTGGCTACGGTATCGGTAAGTCTGCCGAAGTACCCGAAGCTATCAGAAAAGCAATTGAAGATGCTAAGAAGAACATGATCGAAGTATCTCTCAAGAACACAACAATTCCTCACGATATTATCGGCGAATTCGGCGCAGCTAAGGTAATCCTTAAGCCCGCTGCAGAAGGTACCGGTATCATCGCAGGCGGCACAGTAAGAGCCGTAGTAGAAGCAGCTGGTATCAAGAATATCAGAGCTAAGTGCTTAAAGTCAAACAACAAGATCAACGTAGTTAAGGCGACATTCGAAGGCCTCAAGGCACTCAGAAGTGCTGAACAGGTAGCTAAGATGCGCGGCAAGAGCGTTGAAGAAATCGTAGGCTAAGGAGGTAGTGGCAAAATGTCAAAGGTAACAATTACTTTAACTAAGAGCCTTATCGGTTGCTTAGATAAGCAGATTGCAACTGCTCACTCCCTCGGTCTCCGCAAGATCGGCGATACAACAGTTCAGGAAAAGAACGCAGCTACAGAAGGTAAGATCCGCGTTGTTTCCCACCTTGTATCAGTAGAACAGGAGGGCTAAGAAATGAAACTTCATGAATTATCTCCCGCAGCAGGTTCCTCCAAGGAAGCTTGGAGAAAGGGCCGTGGTCACGGTTCCGGTAACGGCAAGACTGCAGGTAAGGGCCATAAGGGTCAGAACGCTCGTTCCGGCGGCGGTGTAAGACCCGGTTTTGAAGGCGGTCAGATTCCTCTTTACAGAAGACTTCCCAAAAGAGGATTTACAAACGACATGTTCAAGAAGGAATACACAATTATCAATGTAGAACTTCTTAACGACTTATTCAATGACGGTGACACAGTATCTATAGAAACTCTCCTTGAACAGGGTATCGTAAAGAAGGAACTTTGCGGTCTCAAGGTTCTCGGCAGAGGCGAAATCACTAAAAAGCTTACCGTTAAAGCAGCTATCTTCTCCGGCAGTGCAAAGGAGAAAATCGAAGCCGCAGGCGGAAAGGCTGAGGTGATCTAAGGTGTTACAGACATTAAAGAACGCATGGAAAATCGCAGAGTTAAGAAGTAAGATTCTTTTCACAGCTTTTATCGTAATTCTTTACAGATTCGGTTCTGTAATTTACGTACCCTTCGTTAACGCAGGTGACCTTGTAAAAGAATTTTCCAAGGAAGCAAGTATTTTCTCTTATTTCAACATTCTCTCCGGTGACGCTTTCTCGAAAGCTACACTGTTTGCTCTTTCAATTTCACCTTATATCACAGCATCAATCGTTATCCAGCTTCTCACAATAGCTATTCCTGCTCTTGAAAGACTCTCTAAGCAGGGTCCCGACGGCAGAAAGAAGCTTACACAGATTACCAGATATTGTACAGTAGTTCTCGCACTCATCACAAGTATCGGTTATTATTTCTTCCTTAAGAACTATGACATGATCACAAAAGAAGGTTTCTTCCCTGCTGCTGTAATCATTGCTTGTTACTGTGCGGGCGCGTCAATTATCATGTGGCTTGCAGAAAAGATTAATGAACACGGTATCGGTAACGGTATCTCCATCATACTTTTCGCAAACATCGTAGCAAGCCTTCCCTTGACAATGATCAGAGCATTCACAAACGCAAACGGTACATGGGGCTTCCTCGTTCCCACTATTACAATCATACTTCTTCTTGTATTGATTGTATTCGTAGTTCATGTAACTAACGCAGAACGCAGACTTCCCGTTCAGTACGCAAAGCGTCAGGTTGGCAGAAGAATGTACGGCGGCCAGAACACCTACATTCCCATGAAGCTGAATATGTCAGGCGTTATGCCTATCATCTTCGCAAGCTCCATCGCTGCCATTCCTACAACAATTGCTCTTATCTTCCCGCCTAAGAACCCCGACGGAGTATGGGCAAAGATCGTTGACTTCTTCTCTTCCCAGTCTCCTGTTTATATGGTAATCTACTTCGTTCTCATTATCGCCTTCTCTTATTTCTATCTTGCAATCTCCTTCAACCCTGTTGAAATTGCAAATAATCTTAAGAACAACGGCGGTTCTGTTCCCGGTATCAGACCCGGTAAGCCCACTGTCGACTACATCACAAAGATTCTCGGCAGAATCACACTTATCGGTGCTATATTCCTCGGAATCGTAGCAACACTTCCTCTTATCGCAGGTATGTTCTCCGACAAGCTCGCAGGTCTTGCTTTCGGTGGTTCTTCACTCCTCATTTTGGTAAGCGTTGCTCTTGAAACAACGAAGGAAATTGAAGCTCAGATGACAATGCGTCACTATAAGGGCTTCCTTGAATAAGAAAAATACCCAAACGTAAAAGAGGCCATTCAATGAATATTATATTTTTTGGAGCCCCCGGTGCGGGTAAAGGAACTCAGGCTGAAATAGTCAGTCAAAAGCTTAATATCCCTACAATCTCAACAGGTGCCATTATCAGAGCCGCCATCAAGGCAGGTACAGATATGGGCAAATCCGCACAAAGTTACATTGAAAAAGGTAATCTTGTGCCGGATGAGGTTGTGATAGGTATTATAAAAGACAGACTCGGCGAGGACGACTGCAGAAAAGGATTTATCCTGGATGGTTTTCCCAGAACAATCCCTCAGGCAGAAGCCCTTGACAGAATGGGCATCAAGATTGATGTCGTTCTCGAGTTGTTCGTTCCCGATGATGAGATTGTAACACGCATGAGCGGCAGACGTGTCTGTCCTAAGTGCGGTGCAACTTATCACACAAAGTTTAATCCCTCGACTGCAGGCGAAAACTGTGACAAGTGCGGTGATGTTCTTTCGATCCGCAAGGACGATGCTCCCGAAGTTGTCAAATCAAGACTTGTAGTTTACCACAATGAAACCGAACCGCTTAAAGAGTATTACGGTAACAAGGGCTTGGTAAGGACCGTTGTAGGTCAGGAAAAGCTCGAGGATACTACAAAGCTTACTCTTGAGGCTCTCGGTATCTGAGGAAAAACGAATGATTAGCTTAAAAAACAAAGAAGATTTACTTCTTATGCGACAGGCAGGAAAGATTACCGCAGGTGCTCTTGAAGTTGCAAGAGAGCTTGTGAAGCCCGGTGAGTCACTTGTTTCGATTGACACGCACATCCGCAAGTTCATCGAAAAATCCGGCGCTAAACCTTCCTTTCTCGGATATGGCGGATTTCCTGCAAGTGCCTGCATAAGTGTGAACGAAGAAGTTATCCACGGTATTCCTTCCTCAAGACGGCTGGAAGAAGGCGACATTGTCAAGGTCGACGTCGGTGCCTTTATAAAAGGCTTCCACGGAGATGCGGCAAGAACCTTTTTCTGCGGCAAGGTCAGTGAGGAAGCGCAAAAGCTCGAAAGAGTGACACGTGAGAGCTTCTTTGAAGGAATTAAATTTGCCGATGTCAATCACAGAATCGGCGATATCTCAAACGCAATTCAGGAATATGTTGAAAAGAATGGCTTCTCGGTGGTTCGCAACTATGTCGGTCATGGTATAGGAAAGAACCTTCACGAGGATCCGGAAGTACCCAACTTCGGAAGAATTGGCAAAGGCCCGAGACTCTATGAGGGCATGACCCTTGCAATAGAGCCTATGGTAAATGCAGGTACTTACGATGTAAGAGTGCTTGACAACGACTGGACTGTCGTAACCGTCGACGGAAAGCTTTCGGCTCACTATGAGAATACGATAGCAATAACCGATAACGGTGTCGAAATACTGACACTTACCGACGGAAACTAATCAGAAATTTCAGAAAATGGAGGGAACGTTGTGGCTAAGGACGACGTAATGGAATTTGAAGGCGTTGTAACGGAAGCACTTCCGAATGCAACATTTTTAGTAAAGCTTCCCAATGACCATGTAGTAACCGCACATATCTCAGGTAAGCTCAGAATGAACTTTATCAAGATTTTGCCCGGTGACAAGGTTACGGTTGAGGTTTCTACCTACGACCTTACAAAGGGAAGAATAACCTGGCGAGCAAAGTAATAAATGCTTTAGTGAGCCTTTTAACAGGAGGATTTCAAAATGAAAGTTAAGCCTTCGGTAAAGAAAATATGCGAAAAGTGCAAGATAATCAAGAGACACGGTATTATCATGGTTATCTGCGAAAACCCGAAGCATAAGCAGAGACAGGGCTAATTTAAAGCTCTATATAGCGTCAAGACGACGAGAAAACGAGGTGTAAATAAATGGCACGTATATCCGGCGTTGACCTTCCCAGAGAAAAGAGAGTCGAAATCGGCCTCACATATATCTACGGAATCGGTCTTACAAGCTCAAAAGACATACTTGCAAAGACAGGTATTAACCCTGATACAAGAGTTAAGGACCTTACAGAAGATGACGTAGCTAAGCTCCGTGACATCATCGAAGGAGAATACACTGTAGAAGGTGACCTTCGCAGAGAAGTAGCTCTTAACATTAAGCGTCTTGTTGAAATCGATGCGTACAGAGGCGTAAGACACCGTAAGGGTCTTCCCGTTCGCGGACAGAGAACAAAGACAAACGCAAGAACACGCAAGGGTCCCGCAAAGACAATTGCTAACAAGAAGAAGTAATAGGAAAGGAGAGACATTAAAATGGCACCTACAAAGAAGACTGTTACAAAGAAGCGTAGAGAACGCAAGAACATCGAAAAGGGTTGTGCACATATCCGCTCTTCTTTCAATAACACAATCGTTACACTTACAGACCTTAACGGTAATGCACTTAGCTGGGCATCTGCCGGCGAAATGGGCTTCAAGGGCTCCAGAAAGTCTACTCCCTACGCAGCTCAGACTGCAGCTGAAACAGCAGCAAAGCTCGCTATGGAACACGGCCTTAAGACTGTTGAAGTTTATATTAAGGGCCCCGGTCAGGGACGTGAATCTGCAATCAGAGCACTCCAGACAGCAGGTCTTGAAATCGTTTCCATTAAGGACGTAACACCCATCCCTCACAACGGATGCCGTCCTCCCAAGAGAAGACGCGTTTAATTACGGGATAGGACATCAAAACAAATTGTCCGCTTAAAAAGTTTTAAGGAGGAATAAACAAATGGCTAAATATACAGGCCCCGCTTGCAGACAGTGCCGCAGAGAAGGCGTAAAGCTGTTCAGCAAGGGTGAACGTTGCTATACCGAAAAGTGTGCACTTAACAGACGTACAGGTGCTCCCGGCCAGCACGGCGCAGCTCGTAAGAAGGTTGGCGAATACGGTAAGCAGCTTCGTGAAAAGCAGAAGGCAAAGAGATACTACGGCATTCCTGAAAAGCAGTTCAGAACATACTTTGAAAAGGCTGACGCTAAGGAAGGTATGACAGGTGAAAACCTTCTCTGCCTCATTGAAAGAAGATTCGATAACGTAGTTTACAGAATGGGTATGGGCGAAAGCCGCAGAGATGCAAGACAGCTTGTTGTTCACGGACATTTCGAAGTTAACGGCAAGAAGGCTAACATCCCTTCAATGATTCTTAAGGCAGGCGACGTTATCACAGTTAAGGAAACAAGCAGAAAGTCTGAAAAGATCAAGTCTCTTGTTGAAAACATGGAAAACAGAACCAGCCCCGCTTGGCTTGAAGTAGACAAGGCAAACGTTGTAGCTAAGATGGTTGCTCTCCCCAAGAGAGAAGACATCGACTTCCCCTTCGAAGAACAGCTCATCGTCGAACTTTACTCCAAGTAATAAAAAAGCTATTCAATATCGGATGCGGAATCATAAAAAAGGGAGGTTTTAGCAATGATCGAAATAGAAAGACCGAATATAACTACAGTCGAACTGAAATCCGACGGCTCTTACGGCAAATTTGTAATTGAGCCTCTGGAAAGAGGATATGGCACAACACTCGGTAATTCACTTCGCAGAGTTCTCCTCAGCTCCCTTCCCGGAGTTGCGGCTACCAGCGTAAAAATTGACGGTGTACTGCACGAAATCTCCATAGTACCCGGTGTAAAAGAAGATGTACCGGAAATCATACTCAACATCAAGGCTATCACTGCAAAGCTTCATACAGACAGCCCCAAGACAGTAATCTTGGAAGCAACTGAAGAAGGCGAAATTACTGCAGGCGACATCAAGTGCGATGCTGACATCGAAATCCTTAACAAGGATCAGCACATTGCATACCTTGAAGACGGCGGAGTTCTCAGAATGGAAATCACATTTGAGCATGGCAGAGGATATGTGTCCGGCGAAAAGAACAAGCTCGCCCTTCAGAATCCCCCCATTGGCCTTATCTGTGTTGACTCAATCTACACACCTGTTTACAATGTAAACTACAAGGTTGAAAACACAAGAGTAGGTAATGTGACAGACTTCGACAAGCTCACTCTTGAAGTATTGACAGACGGCACAATCTCGGCAAAGGAAGCTATATCCTTAGCTGCCAAGATTCTCAATGAGCATCTCAGTCTGTTTATAGACTTGTCAGATGACGCCAAAAAGGCGGAAATTATGGTTGACCGTCAGGAAACCATAAAGGAAAAAGTATTGGAGATGACTATTGAGGAGCTTGACATGTCTGTTCGTTCCTTCAACTGTTTGAAGAGAGCAGGCATCGATACAGTCGAAGACCTCGTGAACAAGACAGAGGACGATATGATCAAGGTGAGAAACCTTGGTAAGAAGTCTCTCGAGGAAGTTATTCAGAAGCTTCATTCACTTGGTTTGTCCCTCAAGAAGGACGAAGACTAATTTTTCCACATCAGTTTGGTTAAATGACCATTATACTCTAAAAGGAGGAAATGAATAATGCCCGGAACAAGAAAACTCGGACGTACTACAGACATCAGAATGTCTATGCTCAGAGGCCTTGTAACATATCTGCTTGAAAACGGCAGACTTGAAACAACAGTTTACAGAGCTAAGGAAGTTCGTGCACTTGCAGATAAAATGATCACACTTGGCAAGAAGAACACTCTCGCTTCTAAGCGTCAGGCTCTTGCTTTCATCACAAAGGAAGAAGTTGTAGTTAAGCTCTTTAACGAAATCGCTCCTTCTTATGCCGACAGAAACGGCGGCTACACCAGAGTCCTCAAGATTGGACCCAGACGTGGCGACGGTGCTGAAATGGCAATCATTGAATTAGTTAAGTAATTCATAACACCGCAGACTTAGTGTCTGCGGTGCTTTTTTTAACGAAAAAAGACCGACTTGTATCATCTTTTTTGCATTTGTGTAAATTAAAACCTTATCTCGTTGACAAAAACAAACGGCAATATATAATATTTATATACTGTATTGCAAAACTTTGCGATAATTTATAATTGAATGAGGAACTGATATGACAGAGATTAACGTAAAACGTATAAAATTGTTTTTTGTCGTTTTATCCGCAATTGCACTTGCGGTAGGGGTGTTCAGAACGATTATTCTGCTCAACTACATTGAACCTGATACCGGATTTTATATTTCGGGTACAAATGTTGATGTGGTTTTTAACTGTGTACTCGGTGCACTTATAATTGCAATTCTCGTTTGCGGTTTTCTTGTAAGAAAATATGAAGCACCTGATTTTTTGGATTCGCATAGTACCGTCGTGGTTTTCTCTTCTGCCGTCTGTGCGTTTTTGTATGTGACCGTCGCTATTTATGGCGTTTATATGTTTGCAACAGCGACGGAATTTCGTCCGTTTCTCGCGGCTCAGGTGGTTCTTGCCATTCCTTGTGCACTGAATCATGTGTTTATCTGTTCAAAGGAAGTGCGTGAAAAGAATGCGCCCCAGTCCTTGCTTGCCATGTCCGAGGCACTTTTCTTTGCCGTTAGAACGGTAGAGGTTTTCATGGACACAAAAAGTCAGATTAATACTTCTCAAAGGTCTATTGTGCTGATAATGCTTTGTACAATGATGCTGTTCTTTATGTACGAAGCCAAGTTCCAGATAAGAAATGAGGATACGAAACCTGTATCTGTGGCAAACTATTTTATGTGCGGAGTCGGAACGGTTGCCCTTACACTTGTTACCGTTTTGCCTTACCTTGCTGTGTGTCTCTTCTGGCATTTTGAGTCGCACAATATTATTCTTGATGTGCTTGAGTGCTGCATTGTGATTTATGCCGCTTCACGCATGCTGACACTGCGCAGTTCGGCCAAATAATAGAATAACTTTTAACACACCGTCCTGAAAAAAACAGACGGTGTGTTTTTTACAAAAGTAAACATTTTTTGACTCAAAAGGAAATAAACCATATAAAAATTCAAAATCAACTATATATAGTGATGAAATTTTACCGAAACAATATATTTTGTGTCTATAAAATGAAAAGCGAAAAATAAAGCATAGCTTAAAAAAATATTCAATTATCTTGACAATTGGGGGTTGTTCGTATATAATAGATGTGTAATTCCATATGTATAACTATGCCCTTTTTTAGGGAATGGTCGTGCAAATCTATCTAAAAGGAGTGCAAATCCATGAAAAAAGCGTTAAGCATACTTTTGTGCTTGGCAATGCTCGTGTCTACTGTTCCGATGTCCGTATTTGCGGCACCGTCAGCAGTAACAGCAGGCGATTCGGCTGATGAATTCGTCCTCGAGCTTCCTGAAGAAACACAGGAAAACGACAGCGTAGAAGCAGAACTCGCTGCCGAAGGTACTGTTTTGCCCATAAAGGTGTTACCTAAAGACGGCGAAATGGTTGACAGAAGATACCCCGTTGCATACTACACATTCGGCAAGAGTGTGAAGATTGATGCAGCAGACGTTACGGTTGAAAATATCGGTAACGATGCAGTAGGCGGCGTATACTTTGATGAAGAAACAAACACAATCTGGGTATTCCCTGCAAAGCCCATGTCTACAGTTTATGCGACCAATAAGGTAAGCTACGAAGCTTGGACATCCAATATTGCAGCGGAAGACGGCTCACTCCTTTCTTTCCCCGGTGTGAACTTCGACCTTGATACAGAAATTCCCAACGACGGTAAGAACATTGTTCCCTTCGGTGATATGGAATACGGCTGGTCTCCTTTTGACCTTGCCGAAACAAGCGGCGAAGGGCAGTTCAGCGTTGTGGAAGATCCTACAAACCCTGACAACCACGTTGTTCTCCGTACATGGAAGAGCGGCGCTTCCAAGTGGCCTCATGCTCGTGCAGATGTTGCATGGACTCCCGGCTCTACTTATAAGATTGTTGCCAAAGTCATGGTTAAGAACTTTATAAATGACGCCGGTACGGTAGCTCCCTCAGGTAGCTCTACCATCACACCTGACCTCATTTATTACGTTCCTTCCTTTACTTGTACAGGTGACAGAGCTCACGAAGGTCAGACAGGTACAGTATGTACACAGTGTCAGGCTCCTGTAGACAGAGAACACGAGACATCTTTTGTTGACCATATGATTCAGGATAAGGCTGCAAATGTTTCTGTAACAAGCGGTATTTCCAACGGTTGGCAGACAATTGAAGTTACTGATGTTGTTGCAAGAACAAATCTTGATGTAGAAGAACCCCGTGCTCTCTCTCTCTACTCCAATCCTTACGGAAGCTATGCAACAGAGTTTTACATTGACGATGTTGAAGTATATGAACGTATAAATGTTACATATGCGGCAGGCAGATACACAGAATCTGTCGGTAGAGGTGTAGCTGTTAAGAGATGCTATGTCGGCGACACATTTGAACTTCCTCTTACAATCGATGCCAGAGGCAGAAACGGCTTTAAGTCTACTAACGAAAAATATGTAATTGACGGTTGGACAGACGGTACAAATGTATACGCTGAAGGCGAAGAATATACAGTTACAGGTCCCATTACCCTTACTCCTAACGTAGTTCCCGCAGGTGACGGATACAAGGTTAACTTCTCTGTCTCCGAAGAGTTTGAAGATTACTACGCAGGTCCCGGTTTTGTTTCTGTTGCTTTAGGTGAAAATGTTGACCTTACAGCAGAAGAATTTGAACTCGGTGTTCCTGTTGGTTACTCCGTACTCGGCTGGAAGAATGTTGCAACAGGTGAATTTGTAACAAGCGTTTCCGGTGCAAACAACGAAGTGATTAACCTTGAAGCTGTATTTGAACTCAGAACAGGTATTGTTATTGATACAGAGGCAAAGGCGGCAGAACTTAAGTCCGGTGCAATTACTGCATTTGATGACACAGTTCCCGGTCTTAAGGTTACTCCTACCGGCAAGGATCCTTTCGTCGTATTTGACAACCTTGCAATTGATGCTGAAGAATACTCCTTTGTAGACGTTACATATGTTGCAAATGATACTCTCACAGCAGCAAACGGCGGTTTTGTATACATTGATTCCGATACTTCCAAGAGTGCGGCAGGTGCAAAGCATTCTGAAGACGCAGGTCTTGTAACATACAGATATGACCTCGCGGCAAACGAAGCATGGATTGATACTTGCTCTTCCATCAGAATCGATCCTTATAATGACACTGCGGAATTTACAGTAACAGAAATTCAGTTCGTAAAGAATGAAGTTGTTGCTGAAATCGAAATTTCCGATCTCACAGCTCCCGTAATCAGTGCTGTTCCCGACATGGAAGCAGAAGTTCCTGCTGATGCTCCTTACGAAATCGTAAGTGTTGTGTGGGAACCCGAAGCAGAGTACTTCAAGGGCGCTACAGAATATACAGCTGCTGTTGAACTCGCAATCAACAAGAGCGGCTATATGTTCACAGAAGATACAACAGCACTCCTGAATGGTGAAAATGCTGATGCAGTTGTTTCTGCAAAAACTGCAACAGTTACATATACATTCCCCGCAACAGAGGCTCCCAAGGCTATAACAATTACACTTACAAGTGCTGATGCAATTACAGTTAACGACGGCACACTTGCTCTTGAAGCAGCTATTGCTCCCGTAAATTCAGGTGATGTTATTCTCCCTGATACATATACATGGGCAATCACAGGCGGCGATAACGACATTGCAACTCTCGAAGGTAATGTTCTTACAGCTAAGTGGAACGGTACGGTTGAAGTAACTGCTACACCTGATTATGATGTGAGCCAGGCACAGGCATTTAACATCACAATTACAGGTCAGACAGGCTTCACTGTAACATATGATAAGAACACAGGCGCAGATGTTGAAAACATGCCCGAAAACGACAGAGCCAAGAAGGATTACACGATTTCTTCCAAGGTTCCGACTCGTGAAGGCTTCTCATTCGGCGGCTGGATGCTCTCTCCCGATGCAGATGTTACTGTAACAGATCTTAAGGTTACAAAAGACACAACCCTTTATGCAAAGTGGTTGAAGGGCGGATATGTTGCACACTTTGATAACGAAGGCGATGCAATTTCAAGCAGCGATGCATATGTTGTAGCTCTTGCTGACGGCAACAAGTTTGGTGCAAACGGTGCAAAGCACACAGAAAGCGTTACTCTTGACGTTGAAAACAGCGAATTTGCAATCAAGCTTAACGGCGGTAACGACTTCTATATGACTCTTACTGCAGGTTCTGCAAAGGCAATCAATCTTGATAACGTTTCTGCTGTCGAATACGGCTTCAGAACAGATGCAAAGGGCAACTTTGGATGCACGCTCTATTACGCTACTAAGGATGAAAACGGCGAATGGATTGCTCCCGACCACGCTACAGGCGGTCAGACATACATTGACAACTCTATCCCAAACCAGAGTATTGCTGTAGACGGCAATGTCAATACACTTTATAAGTTCCGTATTGATACGAGTGCAAGAGATGTATTCAGTGGTTATCTCCACCATGTACGTCTCGACATCGAAAACAGTGCAAGTTTCCCCGGCAAGACAGTTTATATTGATTATGTAAAGCTTATCGGTGCAGAATCTGTTGAAAACATCGAACTCGATATTACAGCTCCCAAGGCATCCGATGAAGTATACGGTCTCGATTCCGTAAATACAGCCTCCGGCAAGTATGAAGTAAAGAGCATCACGTGGGAAGGTCCCGAACTTGTTGACGGCAAGTACTATGCAGGCTCTGCTGCTTATACAGCAAAGGTTGAAATCGAAGCTGCAGCCGGTTATGCTCTTTCCGACAAGCCCATGTCCGTAACAGTAAACGGCGAAGATGCGGAAATAGCAGTTAACGGAAACAAGGCAACAGTTACATATACATTCCCCGCAACAGAAGATCTCATTGATATACAGCTCGGTGTTAAGGTTAAGGATAATGCTCCTGCAGAAATCACAACTTCCCTTGGCACACTTCAGCTCGAACATGCAGTTCGTTTTGATGCTTCTTCCGGTGTAGTTCCCAACGGTGAAGTTTACTGGTCCATTGATCCTTCACAGAAGAAGTACGGTTGGGTTGATGCTAACGGTTTGGTTACAGGTAATACAGACTGTGAAGAACTTATCGTTACAGCAACATCCAAGTATGACCCCAGCGTTAAGGCTTCCATAGCTATTAAGGTAACAGGTCAGATTCCCGAAAAGAACATATACTTTGAAGCAGGTACCGGTGAAACAGTCAACAATCTTCCCGCACCTACACTTGCAAAGGATGAATATGAACTTCCCAATGACGTAATTCCTACAAGAACAAACTACGTATTCAAGGGTTGGTCTAAGGAAATCGGCGGCGAAATCATCAAGGTTGATGATGTTAAGCAGGATACAACATACTACGCAGTATGGGGCTCTTACGTTGGCGAAGAAATGACAGGCACCAACTTTGCGTTTAATACCAGCGGCGGCACCAAGACATTTACCGACGGTATTATGACAATGGTTCCTACAAACACTTTGATCAAAGAAGGTTTTGCTTTCGAAAAGGAAAATATTACTTTCAGAGAAGGCAGAAGAAATGTAAAGGTTGTTACAAGCGAAGTTGATTACCTCGAAATTAAGACAACTATTGCTCCCGACGAACTCGAAATCTGCGTATATACACAGAACGCAGACGCTAACGGCAATAAACTTTCTTCTTGGGAAGAATCTGCAAACACAAGATTCTACTCCAACAAGAGAGATGCGGCAAATAACCCCAACCAGGATATCTCCAAGTATGTTGAAAAGCAGGGCGACTGGTACATCTACAAGCTTCCTGCAAAGCTCTTCAAGAACTGGTCTGAATATCTTTACAGATTAAGACTCAACTTCATCAGACGTGATGTTGATGCTACAACTTCAAACGAAAGCTCTTACCTTCCTTTTGCTGACGGAACAGAAGTTAGGTTTGACTATATCAGATTTGTAGGCAGAGATATTCCTGCAATGGATATCACAGGCATCGCGGCTCCTACAGTTAAGGGTGAAGCGGCTACAACAGCAACCGTCAAGCAGAACGATGCGTTCAAGATTACAAGCATGGAATGGTCTCCTGCACTTCTTGGCGGCATCTTCTTCGGAAGCGGCGAAGAATACACAGTTACAGTTAACGTTGAGATTCTTAAGGGCTATAAGGCATTCTCCAATCCTCCCGCAAGAGTAACAATCAACGGTAAGGAAGCTGTTTACTCAAGATTCAACGATACAAAGGCGACTATCACATATACATTCCCCGCAACAGAAGACATCGGCGAACTTGATCTTGTTAACGTAAACTTGCATGAAACAAACGACTTTGGCACAGTAACAGAAACAAAGCAGATCTTCTCCGGTGACGACTTCAATCTTGATAAGTTCAGCGCAACCAACAATCCTACAGGTAAGAGATGGATCGGTTGGTCTGAAACAGACGGCGGCGAACTTATTTCAGGCACAATCAACATCACAGAAGATGCTGATTACTATGCTTACTATGAAGACATCACAGGTTATGACTTCTCCAATAAGTATCATAAGAACGAAAAGAATGTTAAGGCAAGCAACGGTACGGCTTCATTTGACGGTGCTTGGGTAGTTGTAACTCCCGACACTGACACTTCCAGTGCAGTTCTTACACTTGACGGCATGAACATTTCTTCTGCTGATTATGATCTTATCGAAATCATCTATGACGGCAGTCTTGAAGATGCTAACAACGATAACAAGTTCAATGAAAACTTTGCCCCCGTACTCAAGGTTAACGGCACAATGCCCGTTGCACTTGTTAAGGCAGAACCCGTTATTGCAAGCAACAGAGTATCTTATAAGTATACTTACGACCTTACAGTAAACGGTAAGCCTGATGTTATCGGCTCCTTCGACCTTGCTCCTTACACAGGCAACCCCGCATGGGCAGTAACGAGTGTTATGCTTGTTCCCAATGCAGAACTTGAAGAAGCAGTAGAAATCAAGGGCATCAAGGCACCTGAAACATGGCTCATGCCCGACGTAAGTGCCGAAGCAAGTGAAGGCTATGAAATCGAATCCATCGCTTGGAATTCAGCAGAAGGCTTCAATGATGACGGCTCTTATAAGTCTGAAACAGAATACACAGTAACAATCATCGTTAGTGCTACAACAGGTAACAAGATTATTGTTGAAGATGCAATAATTGACGGTGTAGCAGTTGACAGTGCAACTCTCGGTGCAAACGGCAAGCTCACAATCACAAAGACATATCCTGAAACAGAAGCACTTATTCCCTTCGAACTTACAGTTGCTGATGCTGAAATCACAGTTGCAGACGGCACAGTACAGCTCGTTCCCACATTTACTCCTGCAATTGAAGTAAACACAGTTAAGTGGGAAATCGTTGAAAACGGTCCCGAAGGCAAGAGCGCAACAATTGATGAAAACGGTGTTGTTAAGGCATTCTTTGACGGTACTGTAAAGGTTAAGGCAACTTCCGATTACAATCCTCTTATATCTGCCGAAGCAACAGTTACAATCACTAACCAGATTGCTTTCTACAATGTAACATTTAACCCCAACACAACAGGTGTTGTAACAAATATGCCTGCTAATGCAAAGGTTAAGCTTGACTATGTGCTTCCCACCGAAGTTCCCGTACGTGAAGGCTTCAGCTTCGCAGGTTGGGTTAAGTCTCCTACAGACACTGCTTCCATCACAAAGGACTATGTAACAAAGGATACAACATACTACGCTCTTTGGGTAAGAGGTCTCCACTTTGAATTCTTCGATCCCAGAGAAAAGATGGATACTCACAAGCAAAGAAGCGAAGAAGTATATGACTATGAAAACGGTACATACTCCTACGTTCTTTCCGGTACTGACCCTCAGATGTACATCAAGGCAACTGATGGATATCTTCCTGGCAAGCCCGAGTCTCCTTACGGTCTCTTTGACGGTAATGATTACAGAATCCTTGACATCAGAATGAAGACCAGCGAACCTAAGAACTTCAACTACGGTATGTACTTCGAATCCGTAGACAGAAACGGTAAGGTTCTCGGCCCGCCCTACTCTCAGGATCCCGGCAGATATGTTGCTAACTTTGTAAGACCCAAGTATGCAACAGGTCCCGATGAATATACAAATATTATTCTCGATATGGGATCAAAGAGTGACTGGACAGACGGTTATCCCACAATTCTCCGTATCGACTTCCCCGATGACGGTACAAATGCTTCTGTCGGCATAAGATATACAATCGACTACATCAGACTTGTTAACTATGAAACAAGCGTAATCGAAGTAACAGGTATCGACGTTCCTGTAGCAAAGGCTACAGCCGACACAACAGCAGTTTCCAAGGACACTTCCAAGTACGTTGTTACAGACGTTTCATGGGAAGGCGGTCTCATCTATGACTACTACTTCGGCGGCGAAACAGAATACACAGTATGCGTAACTGTTAAGGGTGCTCCCGGTTACTTCGTATCCGATGCTCCCGTTAAGGCAACTGTTAACGGCAATAACGTAACAAGCACATCCTACAATGCTGCTACAGGTGAACTTACACTTAAGTACACATTTGCTGCAACAGGTGCAGTAGACAACGACACAGCTCACGTTCTTACTCTTTACGGCAAGGACGACAATGGCTACAGCGTTGCTGAAGAAAGAACAATCTTCGAAGGCAACACATTTGATCTCGGAACATATGCTCCTGCAAACATTCCTTCCGGTAAGAGATGGATTGGTTGGTCTGAAGAAGCAAGTGCTACTGAAAATACAGCACCTTCTGTAATCACGGTTACAGAACCCATGACATTCTATGCAGTATTTGAAGACCTTGTTGAATTTGACTACAGCAACTATTACCACCAGTTCGGCACAACAGTTAAGGCTGGTACTTCCGAACTCAAGTTTGAAGACGGTCTTGCAGTTGTATGTCCTAACGATGTCGAACTCGATACAGCTCTTATTACTCCTGTTATGAACGTAGCAGGTAAGGATTTCAGCCTTGTTGAAGTTTACTACAGCTCAACTCTTGATTCCGTAAACAAGGGCACAAGATATGACAACCTCTTCAGCTCGGTTCTCAATCCTAAGCTCAAGTTCTCCACAACAGATGCTCCCACGGATTACTCCTATTCAGGTGTTCTCCTTAAGGCTGAAAAGGAATCACATAACGGTAAGTCCTTCATGAAGTACACCTACGATATGTCCGGTGTTTCTGAATGGGCAGGCAATAATATTGCTAGCTTCTACCTTGATCCTTACAACGGCTTCCCGAACTGGGGCGTAGGTCTTATCAGACTCGTTGAAAACGAAGAACTTACAGATGCAGCAGAAATCAAGCTCGCAGCACCTGAAGCATGGGAAGTTCCCGATATTGCTGATAACGCTGATATCAACGACAAGTACGAAATTACAGATCTTGTTTGGAATCCCGTATCCGACACATTTGCAGCAGGCGTATCTTACACAGTTAAGGTTACATACAAGCCTGTAGCAGGTTACAAGGTAACATCTCCTGCAGCTACAATCAACGGCGAAACTGCAACAGTTACCGATAACGGCAACGGAACATTCACAGCTACATACGTATTTGAGGCAACAGATGAACTCAAGGATGTAAAGGTTGTAATTTCCGGTAATAAGGAAATCAAGTCCAAGGGCAGATATCTTGAACTCAAGGGCGAAACAGTTGCACTTGACGGCTCCGATATCCCCGTAACAGATGTAACATGGTCTATTAAGTCCAAGGGTACAGACGTTGAACTTGCTACAATTTCTGAAAACGGCAGAATCTATCCTCTCAGCAACGGTACAGTAATTGTTACAGCAACTTCCGTATACAACCCCAAGGTTTATGCTACATACGAAGTTAAGATTTCCAACCAGGCAGACCTTGTTAAGGTAACCTTCGATAAGAATACACATGCAGAAGTTCAGGGTATGCCCGAAGCAGTATACGTATACGGCAACTTTGAACCCGAACTCTACAATATCACAAGAGACGGCTTCTTCTTCCTTGGATGGTCTGTAGATGAAGATGCTCTCGAACCCGATAAGTCATTCAATATTACAAAAGACACAACCCTCTACGCTAAGTGGGGTGCAGGTTATGAACTTTCGTTCAACGATGCAAGCTCTGCTCTTAAGGCTAACCTTAGAGACGTAACCTTCAAGGACGGTATAGCAACTTATTCCGCGGCTTCCAACGGCTCAGGTCAGGTAATCGGTGACAAGGGCGGAATGGCTAAATCATTGGCACTTCCTACAGCACAGCATCAGACTCTTGAACTCAGATTCAAGCCTTATACAGCAACAATGGTTAAGTTCTATCTCCAGTCTGCTGACGAAACAGGTACAGTTAAGTCTGAATGGGCAGAATCCGCAGCAAAGGGCTCCACATCAACAAGCACAATTCCTGCAACTTCTTCCTTCCAGACAGTTTCCTTCGACCTTAGTGCACACGCAAACTGGAACAGCCAGCCTTATGTTGAACAGATAAGACTTGACCTTCCCCAGAGTGCTCCTACACATCCCGTAGAAATCGACTATATCAGACTTCTCACAAGTGAAAGAAGTGTTAAGTTTGACGGTAACGGCGGTCTCATTCCTCTCTACGGCGGCGAAGTAACATCCTACAAGGAAACATATCCTACAGGCGTAATCAATCTTCCTCAGGATCCCACAAGAGAAGGCTATGAATTCCTTGGTTGGGCTAAGAAGACTGAAGACTATACAAAGCTTTATAACGGCAAGTTCACTGTAACTGACGAAGTTATCCTCTATGCTATCTGGACTCCTGCAGCAGTTCTTTCCGGAGAAACTGTTGAAGCAGAAGGTGCAGTAGTAACAGAAAACGAAAACGGCACAGTAACAGTAACTTCCACAGACGTTACAACTCCTACAGTCGCAATTGCTGATGTAATGGAAGTTGGCGAAAACCAGACAATCGTTGTTAAGTTAGTTGCTAACTATGCATCCATCGAAGACGGCGACACAGTTCTCTCCTTCGTAGATGAAAACGGCGATCCTCATGAAGTAGTTCTCAAGAGCGGCGGACTTTCCGGTAAGGAAACAATCACTGCTGATCTTTCCGGCGAAGGCTTCGAAGGAACAGTAACAGACGTTGTTCTTACACTTCCTACAGGCGTTGTTAACGAACTTACAGTTGAAACAGTTGCATTTGCTTCCGCAGAAAATGCTAAGGTATTTGATGAAGATGAAAAGAAGACTGTTTCCATCAACACATCTGCAACAGTAGTACAGGGCGGTAAGCCTACACAGCATCCCGGCCACATCTCATATCCTGCTCTCGGCGGCGGTACAGTTACAGAACATAAGCCCGGTGCTCCCAGCAAGACTCCTGCAGATAAGAAGCTCGATAATCTTACTCGTCCCAAGGATGATTCGGTTGTTCCCGGCACAACACCCGGCACAACAACACCTTCTACACCTTCCAAGTTCCCGTTCTCTAAGACATACGACGGAAGATTTGTAGACGTAACAAGTGCTAACTGGTTCTACGGCGATGTTGAAAAGTCTTATAAGCTCGGTCTTATGAACGGTAAGAGCGATACAGAATTCGTTCCCGACGGAACAGTAACTCTTGCAGAAGCAATCACAGTTGCAGCAAGAATCAGAGCTATCTACTACGGTGATACAATCACTCAGGGTACAGGCAGCGAATGGTATAAGCCTTATGTTGAATATGCATCCAAGAAGGCAATTATCGTAAGCGGTCAGTACAGCGATTACACAGCTCTTGCTACAAGAGAACAGGTTGCTAACATGTTCGTAAGAGCACTTCCTGCAAGCTGGTACACAGAAATCAACCTCTTCATCAATATTCCCGATGTTCCCACAACTCATGCTTCTTATGCAGCAATCCAGAGACTTTACAACGCAGGTGTTGTAATCGGTGCGGACAATGCATACAACTTCAAGCCTACTGAAAACATCAGAAGAAGTGAACTCTCTGCTATTATTAACAGAGTTGCTCTCACAGATTCCAGACTCAGAGTTGTTACAGAAGATGAAAAGAACAATAAGGACAAGAAGTTCGGTGTTTCTGACATCATGAGTACACTCATTGTTGGTAACTGTGTAGAAAAGCAGTGGACCGAAAAGGACGGCATGCCTTACGCAGTACCTGCAAAGGCTGACCCCGTAGTCAACGGTCTCCAGGATCTCATGGGCGGCACACTTAATGCTGATGAGTACAAGAAGGTTACTGTAGTTGTTACATCAAGCGGTGCAGTAGCAGGTAAGCAGAGCCAGTTGTTCTTCTCGGCAGACGGAACTCTCAGCGAAGCAAATTCGTTAAGAGCTTCGGTTCCCAATAAGAACTCTGACGGAACTTACACAATTGTATTTGACGGTAACAAGAATGCTGGTTGGAAGGGCGACTTGACAGTTGTACGTTTCGACCCCTGGAACGACATGGCTGACTTCAGTATCGTTTCCATCACATTTGCTCCCTAGTCAGTAAAGCCCGACAGCAAAATTTGCGGGTAATTGACTACCAAGCAAACTAAACAATTCGCATAACAAACCGACCCCCGACACCTTATTTGGTGTCGGGGGTTTTGCGTCATAAAAAACACCCTTGCATCAAACAATGATGCAAGGGTGTGGAAAACCGTGATATTAGGTTGTAGCTAGCACCGATATTTTTGTCGGTGCTTTAATTATCCGGACAGCTTGGATTTAAGAGCAGTCAAACGGGGTTGTTTAAGCGACACCGTGGGCTTGTTAATCACGAGAATCTAACTCTGCTCTCAAAGCAAGCTTGCTCTCTGCTAATATGCTTTGCCCCAGTAAACGAGCTTCTTGGCAGGCTTGCCGCAGCAAACACACTTGTCGGAAAGTACTTCCTGGTCAAAAGGAATGCATCTTGAGCCAACGCCTGTTGCAGCCTTTACGCCGTCTTCACATTCTTCGTTGCCGCACCACATAGCACGAACAAAACCGTCGCCGTTTTCTTCGAGTGCCTTGTTGATTTCGTCGAGTGTTGTACAGTCGTAGGTGTGCTTCTTTCTGTTTTCGATTGCGATATCGTAAAGACCCTGACGTACTTCTTCAAGCTTTTCTTTTACAGTTTCTACAATGCCGTCAAGAGAAGCATCTGACTTTTCAAGGTTGTGACGTGTGCCGATTACGCACTTGCCTGCTTCAATGTCTCTCGGACCAAGCTCAATTCTTACGGGAACACCCTTCATTTCATACTGAGCGAACTTCCAGCCGGGGCTGTTGTCGGAATCGTCAATGTGAACTCTGATACCTGCGTCTTTAAGCTCATTGTAGAGAGCATGAGCCCGGTCAAGTACGCCTTCCTTGTGCTGTGCAACAGGAACGATAACTACTTGAATGGGAGCTACGGCAGGAGGAAGAACAAGACCGTTGTCGTCACCGTGTGTCATGATGATTGCACCGATAAGACGGGTTGTTGTACCCCAGGATGTCTGATGGGGATATACGTCAACATTGTCCTTGGACTTGTATGTGATATCAAATGCCTTAGCGAAGCCGTCACCGAAGTAGTGTGATGTACCTGCCTGAAGTGCCTTACCGTCGTGCATAAGAGCCTCGATTGCGTATGTGTCTTCAGCACCTGCGAACTTGTCGGAGGGAGTCTTAGGACCCTTTACAACAGGCATTGCAAGGTCGTGCTCGCAAACATCTGCGTAGATGTTAAGCATCTGAAGTGTTTCATTTCTTGCATCTTCCGCTGTTGCGTGCATTGTGTGGCCTTCCTGCCAGAGAAATTCTCTTGTTCTGAGGAAGGGACGTGTTGTCTTTTCCCAGCGTACAACGCTGCACCACTGGTTGTAGAGTACAGGAAGGTCGCGGTAGGAATTGATAATCTTTGCGAAGTGTTCGCAGAAGAGTGTTTCGGAGGTAGGACGAACGCAGAGACGTTCTGTCAGAGGCTCGCTGCCGCCGTGGGTTACCCACGCAACTTCGGGTGCAAAGCCTTCAACGTGTTCCTTTTCCTTGTTGAGGAGAGATTCAGGAATAAACATGGGCATATATACGTTCTGATGTCCTGTTTCCTTAAATCTTCTGTCCATAATGCTCTGGATGTTTTCCCAGATAGCATAGCCGTAGGGACGGATAATCATACATCCCTTTACGCTTGAGTAGTCAACGAGGTCTGCGTTCTTTACAATGTCTGTGTACCACTGTGCAAAGTCCACATCTCTCGATGTAATCTGTTCGACTTGTTTCTTTTCTGCCATTATATTTTTCCTTTCCCGCTTTTCTTTAGAAAAAGAAAAGCTTGGCAAAAGAAACCGTATAAGCTTCTTTATGCCTTTTTTATTATAATCTGTTATTGGTTCTCGAGTGGTGTTTCATTTTGCCGTCAATAAGGCGGACGGCAAAATGAGTGCGATTTTTTGTTGTAGGGGACGGCGTCCTCGACGTCCCGCTGTTTCTTTTAACAACAACTCAATTCATGAGAGCAGTCATATCCTTTGTATATGCCGCAATTTTTGCGTCAACTGCTTCTTTTGTCTTGTCATTTGCAAGGTAGTATAGTTTAACCTTAGGTTCAGTACCCGAAGGACGTACAAAAATCTTGTCGCCGCATTCTGTCACAAAGAGAAGCACATCGGATTTGGGAAGTTTGATTTCTTCCTGTGTGCCGTCTGCGTTCTTCTTGACGGATGTCTTGTAGTCGGAGAAGGAAACAACCTTCTTGCCGCCGACAACTGTGGGTGCATTATCTCTGAGTCCCTGCATGAGTGACTTCATCTTGTCAGCACCGTCAACACCCGGGAATGCGAGGTTCTGAACACCTTCAACGTAGTAGCCGTACTTTTCAAAGATGCCGCATAGTACGTCATAAAGAGTTTTACCTTGTTTTGCATAGAATGCCGCCATTTCAACAATAAGCATGGAAGCGGAAACAGCGTCCTTATCTCTTGCATAGCCGCCGCAGAGGTAGCCGTAGCTTTCTTCAAAGCCGAAGATGTAGGTGTATTCTTTGGTTTCTTCAAACTCTGTCATCTTTTCGCCGATGAACTTAAAGCCTGTAAGCACTTCCATGAGAGTTACCCCGTTTGCTTTACAGACTGCATCTGCAAGGGGTGTACTTACGATAGACTTTATAATGCAGGCGTTTTCGGGAAGATTGCCCGTGAGTTTTCTTGCTTCGATGATGTAGGAAATGAGCATTACGCCGATTTGATTTCCTGTAAGAGGAATAAATTCACCGTCGGATGTTCTGAGAATTACACCTGTTCTGTCGGCGTCGGGGTCGGTACCTACGATAAGGTCGCAGCCTTCCTTCTTTGCAATTTCAATACCTATTGCAAAGCCTTCCTTGTCTTCGGGGTTGGGGCTTTTTACTGTGGGGAAATTGCCGTCGGGAATCATCTGCTCTGCAACTGTAAAGAGATGCTTTAGACCTGCTCTTTTGAGAACTTCGGGAACAAGAACAGCGCCTGTTCCGTGGAAGGGTGTATAAACAACCTTGAAATCGTCGGCAACCGCAGGAATAGCATCGGGGTTGATTCTGTGTTCGAGAACAACCTTCATATACTTTTCATCGATTTCCTTGCCGATGATTGTGATAAGTCCTGCCTTTACGCCTTCGTCAAAGTCCATTCTCTTGACACCTGTGAAAATGTCAACGGAATTTATTGCATCGGATACGATAACCGCCTGTTCGGGGCTTATCTGTGCACCGTCAGACCAGTATGCCTTGTAGCCGTTGTACTGCTTTGGGTTGTGGGATGCGGTGATGTTGATACCTGCCGCCGCTTTCATTTCTCGAAGAGCATATGAAAGTTCGGGTGTGGGGCGGGGTGCATCGAATACAAATGTCTTGATGCCGTTTGCCGCAAGAACCTCAGCACACACTCTTACAAATTCGTCGGATTTGATTCTTGTATCACTGGCAATAATAACACCGTCGTTTGCTCTGTTTTCCTTGTTTACAAGAACTGCAAGGCCCTGTGTTGCCTGAGCTACGGTGTATATATTCATGCCGTTGAGCCCTGCTCGGATTATTCCTCTGAGACCTGCCGTACCAAAACTGAGAGGTGCATAGAAACGTTCTTTGATTTCTTTTTCGTCATTCTTGATTGCCAAAAGTTCGTCGCGGAGTTCCTTTTCAAGCCCGTCAAAGCCGAGCCACTTTTCATACTGCTGTAAAAAGTCCATAACCAAGTCTCCTTTAAACGTTTATTTTAGATTGTTTTATTCCTGTTCCTGAAGCTGTGTGAGAGCTTTCGCAAGCTGGTCAGGGCAGCTTGTACCCTTGAAACCGCAGGTAATGCCTTCAAGCTTTGCGATGGCAATGTCTACTTCCATGCCTTCGACAAGACTTGCCACGCCTTTGGTATTTCCGTTGCAGCCGCCTTCAAATTCAACGCTCTTTACAATGCCGTCTTCGACTTCAACATTGATTGCTCTTGAGCATGTTCCACGGGTGATATATCTCAAGCTTGCCATTTATAATCAGTCCTTTTCTATTATATACCTATCTAATATATAAGTATATCATAGAAATTGTAAAAAGAAAAGGTTTTTTTGCAAGAATAATGCAATTTTATTTAAATTCAGATAAAAACACAAAAAATGTGGAAGTGTTCAAAATTATATGGTACAATATATCTGTATAACTTTGTATTATTCTATGAAAGGATGCTGTTATGCTGTCTGAAATGACCCTCGGCCAGTACTTTCCCGGTGATTCAATCATCCATAAGCTCGACCCGAGATTCAAAATTATCTGCATAATTTTATATATAGTGGCTCTTTTCTGCGCCGACTCTTATGCCGCTTTTGCAGCAATTGCGGCATCGACTATGGCAATTGTGCTTTTGTCAAGGCTTGGAATAATGACTATTCTCAAGAGCGTAAAGCCTGTAATGTTCATTCTTGCCTTTACAATCATTGCCAATCTTTTGTGGACAACGGGAGAAAAACCTCTGCTTGAATTCTGGATAATCAAAATTTATCCCGAAGGAATAAGATATGCACTTCTCATGGCTGTAAGAATTATATGCCTTATTATCAGCACATTTGTGCTTCTCACTTATACCACCGCACCCGTTGCGTTGACGGATGCCATTGAAAGGCTATTGTCGCCGTTCAAGAAAATCGGACTTCCCGTACATGAGTTTTCCATGATGATGACAATTGCTCTGAGATTCATTCCCACCCTTATTGAAGAGACGGGCAAAATCATGAATGCACAAAAGGCAAGGGGGGCGGATTTTGAAAGCGGAAATCTTCTCAAACGTGCAAAGGCACTTGTGCCTATATTAATACCGCTTTTTGTTTCTGCATTCAGACGTGCAGACGAGCTTGCCGGAGCAATGGAATGCCGTCTTTATCACGGCGGCGACGGCAGAACAAGAATGAAAATAATGAAAGCAAAACCGGGCGATTTTGTCATGTTGCTTTTGTTTATTCTTTTCTGCGGTGCGATAATTGCAACAAGATTTTTCGCAAAGGATATAATATGACAGAACTTGAAAACAAAGCCTCGGGTGAAAAGATTGCCCTTACAATAATGTATGACGGCACGTTTTTTCACGGCTGGCAGGTACAGAATAATGCAAAAAGTGTGCAAGGAACGCTTCAGGACGGACTTGAAAGTGTGCTCGGATTTCGTCCCGATGTGTCGGGTGTTTCGAGAACTGACTCGGGTGTTCATGCCAATAATTATGTGTGTCACATACTTAAAGACGGCATAACAATACCTCCCGAAAGGTTGGCTGCAGCACTTAATTCCCATCTTCGTGACAGCGGAATTGCCGTGAAGAAAGCCGAAATAAAGGATGCGGATTTTCACGCAAGATATTCATGCGTCGGAAAAGAATACATCTATAAAATCTGGAACGCACGTTATGCCAATCCCTTTTACAAGGATAAGGCAATGTTCTATCCCATGGAAATAGACATAGAAAAGATGCGTTTTGCCGAAAAGGAATTTGTCGGAACGCATGATTTCCGTTCTTTTATGACAAAAGGCTCAAAGAACGAAGAAAATACGGTAAGAACGGTAAAATACTTTAACGTAAAAAAAGAAGACGAGCTTATTACAATCTCTGTCTGTGCCGACGGTTTTCTTTATAACATGGTAAGAATCATGGTCGGAACATATATCGACCTTTCAAGAAAAGGTGCATCCGAAGGTGCCGTCAGAGAAATTATTGAAAAATGCGACAGAAAGTACGCAGGCGATACTGCTCCTGCCGAAGGGCTTTATCTTAACAAAATATTCTATTAAGAGGTGACCTGAATGTCACAATACATGGCTTTATACAGAAAATACAGACCTTCGGTTTTTGCCGACGTTGTGGGTCAGGACCATATAACAAAGGTTCTCAGAAGCGAAATTATGCAAGGTGCTGTTTCCCATGCATATTTATTCTGCGGCTCACGAGGTACGGGCAAAACCACCTGTGCAAAGATTCTTGCAAAGGCAATAAGCTGTGAAAACCCAAAAGACGGTGACCCTTGCGGTATATGTGAAAAGTGTAAGAGCTTTGAAAACAGCTTTGACATTGTTGAAATGGACGCGGCATCCAACAACGGTGTTGACGATGTAAGAGAACTGAGAGAAAAAATAAATTTCATGCCTGTCGAAATGAAAAGACGTGTGTATATCATAGACGAGGTTCACATGCTTTCAATCGGTGCCTTCAATGCACTGCTTAAGACGCTTGAAGAACCGCCGGAACATGCAATGTTCATTCTGGCAACAACAGAACTCAACAAAATCCCTGCAACCATTCTCTCAAGATGTAAGAGATTTGATTTTCACAGAATAAGTGCCGACGACATTGTAAAAAGACTTGAATATATAGCAAAAGAAGAGAATATCGGCATTGATAAGGATGCATTAAAGCTTATATCCGTTCTTGCAACGGGGGCAATGCGAGATGCACTTTCCATGCTGGAACTCTTTGTCGGCGGCAAGGATATAACAAGAGAAGTTGCCGAAAAGAGCCTTGGTGTTGTCGGAAACGAAGTTGTTTTGAGACTTCTCAGACAAATTGCCGACAAGGATGCAAAGGGTGCACTCGAAACGGTATCTGATTCTTATAATTCAAGTAAAGACCCGGGCATACTATGTTCAGAACTCGGTGATATACTGAGAGACCTTCTTGTCATGAAATATGCAAGTACAAGCGTTTCTGTACTTGTGGATAAGAGTTCGGATGTCATTGAGGTGCTTCGTGATGTCGAGGACAAATTTACTCCCGAAAGACTTCTTTATTGTACCGAGATTGTAGAAAATGCGGTATCAAAGCTTGCAAGGTCGGGGCTTTCAAGAAGAACGGTGCTCGAAATAATGGTAATGCGTCTTTGCGACAGCAGACTTTCGTCAAGCCCCGAAGCAATGCTTGAGAGAATCTCGGCACTTGAATCGGCTCCGAGAAGTGTAGCTGCTTCGGCACCTGCACCTGTCACGCCAAAGGCAGAAACAAAGGCTGAATCCGAAGCACCGAAGGTGCAGGAAGAAGTGCCGGCTTTTGATGATGCACCGCCCTTTGATTTTGACGATGTACCCGTACCGACCGATGCACCGCCTGCGTTTAGCGAGCCCGAGCTTCCGAAACCTCTCGGCAGTGATAAACCAAAACCGAAGCTTGCTGACGACATTCCCGAAATGATAGCTTACGGCGACATTTTGGAGGAAATCAAGGTACAGAACATGATTCTTTACTCCATGCTCACCGATTCGAGAGGGTATCTCGATAACGATGTTATGACGGTAAAGGTGAATCCCATGGCTTTGTTTATGATTGACTCAGATAATGCCATGAAACAGGTTGTTGTTGACTGTGCAAGTAAGATTCTCGGTTATCCCGTGACACTCAATCTTGTTGAGGATGGCGGGGATAATAAGAAAAAAACGAATGATGATTTTCCGTTTTTCGGATAAATAAAGAGAAACAGCACCCGATTGGGTGCTGTGTTTTTTGTTAAAGCAAAGAAATGTAAAGCATAAACAATGCATAAAACGCCAATGGTGCAAACTGAACAGAAAAACCAGCAACGCTCTTTCCGATTTTTCTGAGTTTTACGGAATACAACATGCAGAACATAGTGAAAAGCGGTCCGACTATAGCAATGATGCTCGGAATGTACACATAAGTTGCTTTTTGAACAAAAGACGGGTCTCCAAGGTATGAATAAGTACCTTCTGATGCCATGAATCCGGCAAGAAATCCAAAAAGCATAATGGGGATGTAGATGATGATAAGAACAATATTTGTGACTTTTCCGATTTTGTCAAGTCTTTTGTTCATAGCTATACCACCCTATTCCTTTCTTCTCCCTTATAAAACGCCTTTATGTTTTCTGCCACCTCATCAACAAGTCTGACTCTTGTTTCATATCCGCCCCACGCCATATGGGGTGTGAGGATTACGTTGTCGCACTTTGAGAGCTTGGAATACGGATGATTTTCGGGGAAGGGCTCTGTGGAATACACGTCGCATCCGAAGCCGTAAAGACTGCCGTCAAGAATGGAATCGGCAACGGCTTCTTCGTCAAGGATGTTTCCTCTTGCCACGTTTATAAGAATAGCTTTTTCTTTGATGAGTGAGAGCATTTCACGGCTGATAAGTCCCACCGTTTCGGGTGATGAAGGAATATGCACCGAGATAAAGTCGGATTCACGCATCAGCGTTTCAAGGTCAACACACTCGTAGTTCTCTACGGGTGTTCTTTTGTGTGCAAGAACTCTGCAACCCATAACACGGGCAATGTCGGCAACCCTTTTTCCTATATTGCCAAGACCCACGATGCCCCATGTTTTGCCGTAAACTTCGTTGAAAGTCGGGGTGAGCTTGTTCTGAATACCGCTTTTGGAATATTCGCCGCTTTTTACATAGTCGTCAAACACACGAAGGTGGTTTGTCAGCGACAGTGCCATTGAAACGGTGAGCTGGGCAACACATTCGGTAGAATATCCTTTTACATTGCATACTGCAACACCGTTGTTTTTGCAGTAATCTATATCAACATTGTCGTAGCCTGTGGCGGTAACGCAGATAAGCTTTAAGTTTGGTGCGTGGCATAAAATATCGGCACGGAGTTTTACTTTGTTTGTTACTATTACGTCGGCATCGGCAACTCTACCCGGTGCTTCTTCGGGACTTGTTTGGGGGTAGGATACAAATTCGCCCATGTCCGAGAAGACGGTAAGGGGGATGTCAGAACCTAAGGTTTTTGCGTCGAGAAGGATTATTTTCATACTGCTGTTCCTTTCGGGGGTGTTTTTGTTATTTTAACACAAAGAAAGGAAAAAGTAAACACTTGATGTTAAATCGAAAATTAAAAAGTGGCAATAGGTGTGAGTATATCAATTATTTTTTGGTATTGTGCGTTGTTTTGCAGCTTTGCATATGTTTCGCTTTTAAGTGCTTTAATTACCAAACCAGATTGGTTTTCCGAATGATCTTTTACTGCATCAAGAGGGGACATTTCGAGTTTGTTTACCATAAAAGCCGTATACATTCCGTCTTTGACAGTATCAAATTTAGTGGCGTGTTTTGCTGATTCTTCAAGACAATCAAGTGCCTGTTGTTCTAAACCTAATATCATATAGTTATACGCAAGATATTCATAAAACTCCGAAAACCTTGTGTGATAAAAACCGCAATTCCCGTCGGGATACAGCAGTTTGTAACAACTAAGAACAAAATTATATGCCTCAATTTTTTGTTCGGGGGTATATCCGCCTTTGTGTATCATAGTACGTGTGTGCTGACCTATCATTTCGACGAACGTCTGGATGTTTCGTTGGCAGTATCTCACCGCATCCTCGCCTTCTAAGATTCGAGGCATCAATTCTTCTTTGGCTGTGGCAATACTTCCTGCCATTTTTGCATATTTCTCGGCTGATTCCGAATCTTTTTTTGAATAATAGTATGTGAAGCACAGACACTGAATTGCACCGTCTCTCAAAGAGATGTCAGTTGATTCGTCAAGTATTCGTTTTCCGCACTCTATTATTTCGTCTGCGTTTTTGTCTTGGTTTTCGGCAAGCAGGGCATACATTAAATCAAAGATTATTTCAAGGTCATTTGGAAATTCCTTGTGCATGTGCCGTGTCAAAGCAACACGTTCAGCACTTTTTCCTGCCCTGAAAAGCTCCATGTCTTTGTCACGCATTTCTTGTATTCTTTTTTGTTGTTCCGCCTTGCCGACACCCAGCAAATCGTCAACGCTGACATCATAATAAAATGCAATGGCGGGAAGTAGTGCTATGTCTGGAAAACCCTCATCACGCTCCCATTTTGAAACGGCTTGAACAGATATGTTCAAATGGCGAGCCAAATCCTCTTGTGTATTGCCTTTTTCTTTTCTAAGCTTCTTTAATTGTTCGCTTAAATAAATATCCATTTTGTTGTTCCTCCAAAAAAGAATCAAGCGCTTGTTCAATCATATTATAACAGTATGTGCATGTGTTTTCAATAATCGTTTGGTTTATGGATTTGTGAAATTGTAAACGGATGGTTGAATTGTGAAAAAAGCAAATATAAAGCAATGCTTGATTATTAAACAATGAATTGATTATTGAAAAACGGGCGGCTCTGCGTTATAATACAATCACACCGGTGATAAAATTATGGAGGTGCTTTTATGCAACTTAATTTAGGACAAAAAATAAGAGAACTACGTCGTCGTGACGGCAGAAAACAAGAAGACCTTGCAAAAGCACTCGGTGTGACCTGCCAGACTGTTTCCCGATGGGAAGTCGGCGGTGGTTATCCTGATATGGAGATCATACCTGCCATTGCAAACTATTTTAATGTCAGTATTGACGAGCTTTTTTGTTACAGCAAAGACAGGCAGGAAAAATTAAAAGCCGTATTGGACAAAACAGAGACACAAATCAATGCTCAAGGCGATATGACGGAATGTGTTGAAACGCTTCGTGATGCCGCAGAGGAATTTCCGTCAGAACCCAAGATTCTTTTTAATCTTGGTTACGCACTTAACATTCAAGGTTGGAAAAAACACGGGGCTAAAAGCTATACTAAGGATGATTCCGACTATACATATGAAGACAAAGAATATAATTCAGGTAATATATATTGGCAGGAAGCAATAAAGGTTTATGAAAGAGCTTTGTCTATGGATATTTCTCCCGAAGAACGTGATGCTGTCACCCTGCTAATAGTGACGATTTACGCAAAAATGGGATATAACGAAAAAGCAAAGGCATTGGCCTTAAAACAGAACTCCATCATCAATAGCAAGGAAATACTTTTAACTCACGCAACCGAGGCAGAGGAACGTGATAAGTACCAAGGTGAGGCGATTATTTCTCTTTTAACAGAATTAAAAAATGTTCTTTGCAACTCTGTTTGCACCAAAATATCATTGTTCACCAAAACGGATGGAATTAAGTTGCTCGTAGATCTTGCACATGTGTATGAAACAATTTTCAGTGATGGCAAATGTGGAATTGCTCATTTACATATAAGAGAATTATATTTACATGCGGCAGTTTTTGAAGCAAGATTTGGTAATACAGAACATGCCTTTGAATACTTCAAGAAAGGATTTGAACACAATAAAATCTACAATTCAATACGCTACCAAGGTGTATATCAATACACCGCTCCATTGGTTTCAAAGGTTACATTTCTAAGTGAAAACTTTCCATCTGTTCCTGAGTCGTTTTGGAAAGGTTGGATAGAGGTTTTGCCGGACGGATTAAGAGAACAACTTAAAAGCGATTCTCAATTTGCCGAATGCTTTGAGAAAATATAAAATAATTTTCACAATTAAATTTTGAGAGTTTTGCCGAAAACGAGAGAATTATGGTCAACGGTGAAATATACGTTCATTGGTACGATTGTATTACGGACTATGTACTATGATACGGGTCATTAAAAAGCCTCCCTCTGAGAGGGAGGTGGCATTTTCGCAAGAAAATGACGGAAGGAGCCTGCGAGACACTATACTAACTACGATGTTTCGAGCTTTCGTACTCTCCCTCAGTCAGCATTCGCTGACAGCTCCCTCTCGGAGGGAGCCTTTTTTATTGCATCCCAAAAATAAAAATTATATTAAATTTCCCAAATTTTCTTTACAAAGCAAAATATATGTAGTATACTTATTAAATAAAGTTATAAGTGGAAGACTATCCACACGCGAAAGGACGGAAACGACTATGGCAAAGTACATACTCAGCGCTTTTGCTGACGAAGTAACAAGCGTATTTGAAGACCAGCTTAAGTACCTTAATAAGCAGGGTATCGGCTACATCGAGCTTCGTAACCTTGACGGTACAAACGTATCTTCTCTTACCATCGAGCAGGCTAAAGAATACAAGGCTCTTATGGACAAGTACGGTATAAAGGCATCTGCTATCGGTTCTCCCATCGGTAAGATTGACATCAAGGGCGACCACGAAGAACATCTTAATCTTCTCAAGCACACACTTGACCTTGCTGACATATTTGAAACAAAGAATGTTCGTATGTTCTCCTACTACTATCCCCAGGGAACAGACCGCCACGACTATAGAGATGAAGTTATGGCAAACCTCGAAAAGCTCCTTGTTGAAGCTGAAAAGAGAGGTATTAACCTTTGCCACGAAAATGAAGCAAGAATCTATGGCGAAGCTCCTTCCGACTGTCTTGACGTTATGAAGCACTTCGGCGGTAGAATGAAGACTGTTCTCGATATGGGCAACTTTGCTTTCTGCGGACAGAATCCCATGGAAGGCTACGAGCTTCTCAAGGATTATATCCAGTATATCCACATCAAGGATGCATTCGCTGACGGCACCATCGTTGCAGCAGGTAAAGGCGAAGCTCAGATTGAAGCAATCCTTAAGCTCTATAATGACTACACAGACAGAGAAATCATTCTTACCCTTGAACCCCACCTTACATCCTTCAGCGGTCTTGACAAGCTCTCAAACCCCGAAGATATCAAGGTTATGAATGCTTATGAAACCCCCGAGCTTGCATTCGATGCAGGTACTCAGGCACTCAGAGACATTTTGGCGAGAATTTAACTTACTTTTTCTTTGATAAAAAGAAAAAGTAAGCAAAAAGAAAATGATTCGGGACTGTTTTTTCGGATTTAATCGCAACGTCAGATGCCCGAATGGGAAACCGTTTGACCGCCATAAAGCGGGGCGGTCAAACTCAAGTTTTTACAATAGTTCTTTGTAGGGGACGGCGTCCTCGACGTCCCGCTTGAATCTTTCTTTGAAAAAAAGAAAAAGTAAGCAAAAAGAAAATGATTCGGGACTGTTTTTTAGGATTTAACCGCAACGTCAGATGCCCGAATGGGAAATCGTTTGACCGCCATAAAGCGGGGCGGTCAAACTCACTGAAAACTGCAATCATTTTGATGCCCGCCTTGTTTGCATCAAAATGAAACCCCAATCGAGAAAATAAAATACAAATACCGACTTCGGAAAAAGTGGTGACAAATGCGAGTTCTTTTGCCTGCTTTTCTCCGAAAGATAAACTAAAACGAAAAGTTGTGCAATCATTTTGATGCCCGCCTTGTTGGCATCAAAATGAAACCCCAATCGAGAAAATAAAACACAAATACCGACTTCGGAAAAAGTGGTGACAAATGCGAGTTCTTTTGCCTACTTTTCTCCGAAAGAAAAGTAGGAAAGGAAACAAACTGCTATGAAATCTCCACTCAAGATGCTTGCCATTGACCTCGGTGCTTCCAGCGGCAGAGGTATTGTAGGTAAGTTCGACGGACAGAAAATCACACTCGAAGAAGTACACAGATTTACAAACGATCCCGTAAACCTTAACGGTGCACTTTACTGGGATATGTTAAAGCTCTTTACCGAAATCAAGAGTGCAATCAACTCCTGTGCACTCAGCGACAACAAGGATATCAAGAGTATTTCTATTGACACATGGGGCGTTGACTTCGGTCTTCTCGACCAGACAGGTCAGCTTATCGCAAACCCCTTCAACTACAGAAATCCTGCTCTTACATACGAGCTTATGGAAGAAGTATATTCCATCATCCCCAAGGATGAGCTTTATAAGATTACAGGTACACAGAACCTCAACTTCAACTCTATCTATCAGCTTTACCTCATTTCCAAGAACAAGTACCAGATGGAAAACGCAAAGGATCTTCTCTTTGTTCCCGACCTTCTTAAGTACTTCCTTACAGGCGTAAAGCAGACAGAATACACAATTGCATCCACTTCCCAGCTTCTCGATGCAAAGACACGTAACTGGTCTTCCGAAATCATCGAAAAGCTCGGATTTAACAAGAACATCTTCGGCGAAATCGTACAGCCCGGTACAGTTGCCGGCAAGCTTCTTCCCGCAATCAGAGAAGAAGTAGGCGACATTGATGCTGACGTTGTTGCATGTGCATCCCACGATACAGCTTCAGCTGTTGTTGCAGTTCCTGCAAAGAACGATGACTTCGTATATATTTCCAGCGGCACATGGTCCCTCATGGGTAAGGAAATTCCCGAACCTTTGACAGGTGATGTTCCCTTCAAGTACGAAATCACAAACGAAGGCGGCACCGAAAGAAAGATTCGTTTCTTAAAGAACATCATGGGTCTCTGGATCGAACAGGAATCAAGACGCCAGTGGAAGAGACAGGGAGAGAATGTATCCTTTGACGAGCTTTCCAACATGGCTATGGCATCAAAGCCCCACGCTTGCTTCATCAACCCCGACTACCTTGCATTCCAGACTCCCGGTAATATGCCTCGCCGTATTCAGGAATTCTGCGAAAAGACAGGTCAGTATGTTCCCCAGACTAAGGGCGAAATCGTAAGATGTATTTTCGACAGCCTCGCAATGTGCTACAGAAGCACCTCCGAAAAGATTGATGAAATCACAGGCCATAAGGCACCCTTTATCAACATTGTTGGCGGCGGCACAAAGGAAGTTCCCCTCTGTAAGCTCACAGCAAGCGCTTGTGGCAGACCCGTTTACACAGGTCCCGTTGAAGCAACAGCACTCGGCAACATTGCTGTTCAGGCAATTTCCCAGGGCGAAATCAAGGATACAAAAGAAGCAAGAGAAGTTATTGCAAACTCCTTTGAAATTTCCTGCTTTGAACCCGAAGACACAGCAATGTGGGACGAAGGTTATGACCGCTTCAACAAGATTGTTGAAATGACAAAAAACAGCTAATAATATAAAGTTTATATATTAGGAGGAAAAACACAATGACAAGATTTGAATCCGCAAAGGAAATATATGCTTCCTACGGCGTAGATGTAGAAAAGGCAATGGACAAACTCAGCACCGTTGCAGTTGCAATGCACTGCTGGCAGGGCGACGACGTTATCGGCTTTGACCATGACGGCCCTCTCACAGGCGGTATCCAGACAACAGGTAACTATCCCGGCAAGGCTACAACTCCCGAACAGTTGCTTGCTGATATGGAAAAGGCAATGAGCCTTATCCCCGGCAAGAAGAAACTCAACGTTCACGCTTGCTATGCTATCTTCGAAGAAGACGGCTTTGTTGACAGAGACAAGCTTGAACCCAGACACTTCAAGGCTTGGGTAGACCTTGCAAAGAAGCTCGGCTGCGGTATCGACTTCAACCCCACATTCTTCTCCCATCCCAAAATTAAAGACGGACTTTCTCTTTCCAGCCCCGACAAGGAAACAAGAGATTTCTGGATTGAACACGGTAAGGCATGTATCAGAATTTCTGAATACTTTGCTAAGGAAACAGGCTTCCCCTGCGTTATGAACATCTGGACAGGTGACGGTTTCAAGGATATTCCCGCCGACAGAATGGGCCCCAGAATGAGATATAAGGAATCCATTGAAGCTATCCTTGCACAGCCCTTCGACAAGAACCTTGTTAAGCCTTGCGTAGAATCCAAGGTATTTGGTATCGGCGTTGAGTCCTACACAACAGGCTCCGCTGAATTTTCTCTTACATTCGCTGCAACTCACGACGGTTGCCTTCCTCTTATGGACAACGGTCACTACCATCCTACAGAAGTTGTTTCCGACAAGATTCCCGCACTTCTCACATTCTTCCCTGAAGTTGCTCTCCATGTAACAAGAGGTGTTCGTTGGGACAGTGACCACGTACTTATCCTTGACGATGAAACAAAGGAAATTGCTAAGGAAATCGTAAGATGCGATGCACTTGACAGAGTTTACATCGCACTTGACTACTTCGATGCAAGCATCAACAGAATTGCTGCTTGGGTTATTGGTATGAGAAGCATGCAGAAGGCTCTCCTTTCCGCACTTTGTACTCCCAACGCTTCACTCAAGGCACTTCAGGACGAAAACAAGCTCACAGAGCTTCTCGTTATGCAGGAAGAAGTAAAGACACTTCCCTTCGGCGATATCTGGGCAGAATACTGTGCAAGACAGGGCGTTGCTGCTGACAAGGCTTGGTTTGATGAAGTTCAGAAGTACGAAGCAGAAGTTCTTTCCAAGAGATAACTTACTTTCTCTTTGATAAAAAGAGAAAGTAAGCAAAGAGAAAAGAGCTTAGCACCGATGTTTCAAAGGTGAAAAGTCTAATCTTATTTGCACGATTACAATTATTCCCCGACACCAAACAATGGTGTCGGGGAATTTTATATAGTTTTGCACTACACCAAATGTGAGAGGTAAGCCTCCGCGGCGAAGGAGAGAAATCAGCGCAGGTTGGGTAGCAGAAACACTGCGACTATTGATAGACCAAATTTTGACGCATCCGTAGAAGAATAAAAGTAACACTTGTTCATGTCAAAATTTGCTTTTTAGCTGTCTGCTTCTCCCAACCGAGCCATCTCTCCTTTTGAGCGGAGAATTTTTGGTACTTTTGTTTCGGGACAAAAGTACAGAATATAAGAAAAGCACTCGACAAAAATCGAGTGCTTTTCCTATTATTTCAATCCCTCATAAAACGCCACAGCCAGCCTATCACATCTTTCATTATAGGGATTTCCCGCATGCCCCTTAACCCAGATGTACTCTATCTCATGGTATTCGTCAAGCGTAAGAATCTGCTCCCATAAATCAACATTTAAGGCAGGCTTGCCGTCGGACTTTTTCCAACCCTTTGCTCTCCAACTTCTTGCCCAGTCCTTGGTGATGCCGTCAATCAGATACTTTGAATCGGAATACAGCTTTACACGGCAAGGCTCTTTGAGTGCCTTCAGTCCTTCGATAGCCGCGGTAAGCTCCATTTTGTTGTTGGTTGTCTCTTTATCGCCGCCTGACATTTCCTTTTTGTAGTCCTTGTAAATGAGGATTGCACCCCAGCCGCCGGGACCGGGATTGCCGCTACAGGCACCGTCTGTATATAATGTAACTTCTTTCATTCCTGCTCCATTTCTTCTATGGAAGTTTTTATGTTTAATGGTTTGTATTCGAGTTCGCCTGCGATTATCAGGTTTTCACCGTTGAATTCATAATCTATGCCTGTACTCATGTCGGGTGTGTCGCCGTCAAGATAATAATAAATCTTTCCGTTTTGCGTAAAGTAACGCGTTTTGTCATAGGTGAAATTCTCGTTGATGTATTCATAATAGTAGCCATCATCGGTATATTCATGAATCTTTTCGGTCTTTACGTCTACCCATTTTTTTACTATTTGTTCGTCAATCTCGTATAACGGTGTTTCGGTAACGGGTTCGGGTGTGTTTGCATGAGTGTTTTCAGGATTGTTTTCAGGATTGTTTGCAATATTCTGCCTGTTTGATTTGCATGAACAAAGACAAAGCAAAATAAATAATGTGACAAATAATATTTTTTTCATTATTCTTAACCCTTTTATCTAAGCTGGAAGAATTCAAGCTCTTCACCATCGGGACCTTTAATAAAGCCGATGACTACGGGCATGGGAGGGGTTGTGGGAAGCTCCATTTCCTTCGGGTATTTTCCCATTTCTTCGCCGCCGTATTCCAATGCTCTTTCATATGCCTCGACTGCGTTGTCCACCTTGAGTGCAAGGTGAAAATATCTTCCGGCATAATCCCTCTTGTCTTCCTTGATTTCACCGTCGGAGAAGATTTCAAAATAGCTCCCTTCACCGATGTCTATAAGTGCAACATGCTTTCCCGAGCTTGCAGTAAATGTTCTGTAAATCTCAAATCCGAGACCTTCTGTATAGAATTTCAACGACTTGTCAAAATCGGATGTCTGCAGTGCCACATGGTGAAAGGAGCAACCCTTTATAATCTTGTTTGACATGAGTATCCCTCCATAGTGTGTTTTCAATGTGAATATACCACATGTTGAGATAAAAGTCAACCCGTGTAAAAAAACAATGCCCATCTATTGTTAAAAGTGACAAATATGTTTTTTTGTATAAAAAATGCTTGACAATCTTGCACAATGATGGTATTATATGATAGACAGGATGGATATCCATATAAATATGAAATAAGGAACGCGGTGTATGAAAAACAGAAAACTCATCAAGCGTTTGAGCGGTGTTTTTGTGTGCCTTGCGGTGTTATCTTCTTTTTGCACTGTCTTTGCCGATGTTTCTACCGATGGCTCGGAGCTTATGCCTGAGCAGGCGGAGATGACAAAACAGCAAAGGCTGGAAAGAACGGTATATCTTCAGAATCTTAATTACGCAGCTGCGTGTGACGGAGTTCTGACGGTGATAAGACCTGACGACAAGACAATAACCCCGGTATATAGCGACAACAAATTTTATATTCCTCTTCGCTTTGTGTTAGAGTATTACGGCGTGGATGTTTCGTGGGAGCACGAAACCAAAACGGTTCTGATGAAGGCAGGCGAAAAGGAATACAGGCTTTCGACAAAGGACAGCGTGATGTCTATTGGAGAAAACGCAAAGACACTTGACAATTCCTGTTTTATAGTCAATGGTACAACATATGTTGCTTTTGATGATATAGACAGCATTATCGGGTGTAACACCTACTACTTTGAAGAGTATAAGTCGGGTGTAATACTTGCAGGTGAAGCCTGGAATCCGGACAGGCAGTCAGAAAAGGATGCACTTCGTGCAATGGAATTTGCAGTGTCGCCTTTCTTTAAGATGTTTGTTTAATCAGTTAATAATAAAAATTACATATATTTAAGGAGAAAAAACATGAAAAGAGTATTGGGAATGTTGCTTGTACTCGTGGCAATTATGTCGGTTTCGGTTTTTGCTGAAACAGTAACATATACGCCTGAAGATGACGGCACATACAATGTTTCCTACACAGAGGGAACAGCAAGTAATTATTATGCACTTCTCGTAGTTGAAGGTGTGTATGCAGAAGACGAAACCCCTGTGATTTCAGAAGACACTGTTCTTTATATTGATCAAGGCACAGCAAACAGCAATGGTGATGTGAGCTTTAACGGCTGGATTCCTAAGAACGAAGAACCCGCAACCGTATATCTCGGCGGAGCCGGCGCATCTCCCATTCTTCTCGGTTACCTCGGTGAAAATACGTTCTTTGTTTCGGGTACTGTTTCGACAGACTCGGGTACAACATATGAAGCAACCGTAACTCTTACAAACGGCGAAGATGAATTTACAGTAACTTCTGCAAACGGTGCTTACTCAATTGAAGTTCCCGAAGGAACATACACATTTAAGGTTAATGTCAAGAATCATCTTTCTTACACAGATAACGACTTTGCAGTAAACGCTGATGTTAGCGGCAAGGATGTTGCGATTATCGGCGGTGATACATCGGCGGATGACAAAATTGACTTTGACGATATTGCCATTATAGTGAATAACTATAACGCAAGCTTTGATGACGCAGATGTTACAGGTGATGGAACTGTAGACTTCGATGATTTGTCATCTGTTGTAAACAATTACAATGCAGTTGCAGTTGTTGACTAAACGGAGGAAAGAAATGAAAAAGAGAATTTTTATTGCCATTCTTGCGATTATGACATTAATGTCAATAAGCGCATTTGCTGAAATCGCTTTTACTGTTGATATGGCAGAAGCAACTGAAGAAGCAGAAGGCGTATATATGATCACATTTAGCGTGACAGATACGAATATTGTTTATGATAATGCTCTTCTTAAGGAAGTTCAGGGTAACTTTAGAGGTCTTCAGGCGAAATTCACATACGATGCTGATATATTTGTTCCTTATGATTGGGAATATGATGACGTGGCAGATATAAATGAGTATCCCGAGTCTCCTTTCGCCCCGGTTACATCCGGCAGAAACAAAGGAACGATTCTGGCAGCTACCTATACAAATGCCGGCACAATGAACAGTGTTTCTGTTGATGAGTATTATGCACCCAGTGCAGAATCCAAGTACATTTATCTTGATAACACAGTAGTGCTTGCATTCTATTTCCAGCTTGCATCCGGCAAAACTGAGGAAGATTTTACCAGTGAATCTTTTAAGATTGATTATCTGCGTTACTTAAACGTTGAAAACAATTATTATAAGCATCCCAGCGATTCCTCCTTGAACAATATAACACTCGCCAACAACGTAGTCCCCGAAGCAGTTGTTCTTACAATCCCGGTAACTGTAGGTGACAAGATTTACCTCCAGGACGGCTCGGTTGAACCAGCAGCAACAACAGGCGATTACGAAGTTCCCGCAACTGTTGGTTACGTTGCAGTTAACACAGGCAAAACTGCTCAGAAGACATACTATGTAGACGGTACAAAGGCAACACTTGTTCACGAAAACGGTGTTCTTGCTTCTGATAAGATCAACCTCAGAGACCGTACAGAAACATATGGCGGTGAAGACAGAAGCGGTCTCAGATTCGCTGAAATGGGTCACAATGCTCTTTCCAGAAACGTTTCCGGTCACGAAGTAACAGAAGTCGGCGTTCTTATGACAACTGAATCCGATAAGGTTCTTACTGCTATCGGCAGCGCTGATAACCTTACTTATGACATGATTGGTACTTATGTAAAGTCCGGTTATGCTTATGGTCAGGGCTACGACAGATTTGTTGATTCGACTAACGATGAATTATATCTCTTCTCTGCGGTAATGTACAACATTCCTCTTAACGAAAAGAATGTACAGACAAACATCGTTTGCCGTCCTTACTATAAGGTTGGCGACACATATATCTACGGCGAAACAATGAAGGCGACACTTTACGATATTGCAACCGAACTCCTGAACAGCGAAGATTATGAATATCTTTCCGACGGTCAGAAGGCTTATGTTCAGGAAATCATCGCTTGTGTTGATACAGGCACAGACATTGAAGATGGCGACATCATCATTGATATCGGCGGTCTTTATCCCGTTAATTAATAAAAAAGCTATGTTTTTAGTCCCCGCACTCATGTGCGGGGACTTTTTTTGCAGGAATGTTCAAAAACATAGTAAAAATGTGTTGCATAGCCGATTGCATGACAAAATATTCACAATGTTACAATAATTTCATAAAATACCTTAAAAATTGTCGATTTTACATATTTACAATTGATAAAAAAAGTGCTATGATATAAGAGTATCAGTATGTTACAATAAAATCAGGAGGAATATAAAAATGTCCAGAAGAAAGTTATCGATGGACGGTAATACCGCTGCGGCTCACGTTTCCTATGCGTTTACAGAAGTATCGGCTATTTACCCCATCACACCTTCAAGCCCCATGGCTGAAGTTACAGACACATGGTCCGCTACAGATAAGAACATCTTTGGCGAACCCGCAAGAAACATCTTTGGCGAAAGAGTAAAGATGGTTGAAATGGAATCAGAAGCAGGTGCTGCAGGTGCAGTTCACGGCTCACTCGCTTCCGGTGCACTTACAACTACTTATACAGCTTCCCAGGGTCTTCTTCTTATGATCCCCAACATGTATAAGATTGCAGGTGAACTTCTTCCCAGCGTAATTCACGTTTCCGCAAGATGTGTTGCTTCTCATGCACTTAACATTTTCGGTGACCACTCCGACGTTTATGCCTGCCGTCAGACAGGTTATGCTATGATGGCTGAGTCCAACGCTCAGGAAATCATGGACCTCGGTGCTGTTGCTCACCTTGCTACTATCAAGGGTAGAGTTCCCGTTCTCAACTTCTTCGACGGTTTCCGTACATCCCACGAAATTCAGAAGATCGAAGTTTGGGAAACAGAAGACCTCAAGGAAATGGTTGATATGGACTCCATCAAGGCGTTCAGAGATAGAGCTCTCAACCCCGAAAGCCCTGTTCTCAGAGGTTCTGCTCAGAACGGCGACATCTTCTTCCAGAACAGAGAAGCTTGTAATACATATTACAATAACTTCCCCGCAATCGTTGAAGAATACATGGGCAAGGTTAATGCTAAGCTCGGTACAGACTATAAGCTCTTTAACTACTACGGCGCAGCTGATGCTGACAGAGTTATCGTTGCTATGGGTTCTGTATGTGATACAATCGAAGAAGTTATCGATTACATGAACGCAAACGGCGAAAAGGTTGGTCTTATCAAGGTAAGACTTTACAGACCTTTCTGTGCAGATAAGCTTATCGAAGCACTTCCCAAGACAGCTAAGAAGGTTGCTGTTCTTGACAGAACAAAGGAACCCGGTGCTCTCGGCGAACCCCTTTACCTCGACGTTGTTACAGCTCTTGCTACAAACGGCGTAAACGATGTTAAGGTTGTTGGCGGTAGATACGGTCTCGGCTCCAAGGACGTTGCTCCTGCTTCCATCTTCGCTACATACGCAAACCTCAATGCTGCTGAACCTAAGAACGGCTTCGTTCTCAGCATCGTTGATGACGTTACAAACCTTTCTCTTGATGAATCCTTTGCTCCCGACACAGCTCCCGCAGGTACAATCTCCTGTAAGTTCTGGGGTCTCGGCGGCGACGGTACAGTTGGTGCTAACAAGAACTCCATCAAGATTATCGGTGACTATACAGATAAGTACATTCAGGCTTACTTCCAGTATGACTCCAAGAAGACCGGCGGTGTAACAATTTCTCACCTCAGATTCGGTGATACACCTATCAAGTCCACATACTACATCAATAAGGCTGACTTTGTTGCTTGTCATACACCTTCTTATCTCCTCAAGGGTTACAAGATCGTTAACGATGTTAAGCCCGGCGGTAAGTTCCTTCTTAACTGCCAGTGGAAGCCCGAAGAACTCGACGCTATCCTTCCCGGCGCAGTAAAGAGCTACATTGCTAACAACAATATTGAATTCTATATCGTTAATGCTATCGACAAGGCTGCAGAAATCGGTATGGGTAAGAGAACAAATACTATTCTCCAGTCCGCATTCTTTGCACTTGCTAACATCATGCCCATCGAAGAAGCTGTAGAACACATGAAGTACATGGCTAAGAAGTCCTACCTCAAGAAGGGCGAAGCTGTTGTTGAAATGAACTACAAGGCAATCGACGCAGGTGTTGACGCTATCGTTAAGATTGACGTTCCCGAGGCTTGGAAGACAGCAGATGCATCCGCTCAGAAGGTTACAGTTGAAAACAAGAGAGAATCTCTCAAGAACTTCGTTGAAGACGTTGTACTTCCCGTTAACCTCATGGACGGTGACAATCTCCCTGTTTCCACATTCGTTCCTTATGTAGACGGTACATTCCCTCAGGGCTCTACCGCTTACGAAAAGAGAGGCGTAGCAGTTATGGTTCCCGAATGGATTCCCGAAAACTGCGTACAGTGTAACAACTGTTCCTTCGTATGTCCTCACGCTACACTCAGACCCTTTGCAATGACTGAAGAAGAAGCTCTCGCGGCTCCCGGTGCTACTAAGTTCACAGCAAAGATGATTGGTAAGGGTTGCGAAAGCTACAAGTACACAATCGCTATTTCTCCCCTTGACTGTATGGGTTGCGGCGTTTGTGTTGACGTATGTCCCACAAAGCCCGAAAAGAGAGCTCTCAAGATGGTTCCTCAGCATACACAGATGGATCAGCAGGCAGCATTCGACTATGCAGTTGCTAACATCTCCAAGAAGGAAACACCCTTCGCAGATACATCCGTTAAGGGCAGCCAGTTCAATCAGCCCCTTCTCGAATTCTCCGGTTCTTGTGCAGGTTGTGCAGAAACATCTTACGCAAGACTCGTTACACAGCTCTTCGGCGAAAGAATGTACATATCCAACGCTACAGGTTGTTCCTCTATCTGGGGCGGCTCTGCACCTGCTACTCCTTACACAGTAAATAAGGATAGCCTCCGCGGTCCTGCTTGGGGTAACTCACTCTTTGAAGATAACGCTGAACACGGTCTCGGTATCTACACAGGTCAGAAGGCTATCAGAGAAAAGCTCATCGGCAAGGTTGCTGAAATGGCTTCCTCTGACAAGGCTTCCGACGAATTCAAGGCAGCTGCAAAGGCTTACCTTGATACAGTAAACGACGGTAAGGCAAATGATGTAGCTACTAAGGCTCTCGTTGTCGAACTTGAAAAGGCAGCAGCTGCTGGTTGTCCCGTAGCTCCAGCAATCCTTGATGAAAAGCAGTACCTCTCCAAGAAGTCCGTATGGATCTTCGGTGGTGACGGTTGGGCATACGATATCGGTTTCGGCGGTCTCGACCACGTTCTTGCTTCCGGTGAAGATGTAAACGTTATGGTATTCGATACAGAAGTTTACTCCAACACAGGCGGTCAGGCATCCAAGGCTTCCAACATCGGTCAGGTTGCTCAGTTCGCAGCAGCAGGTAAGGCAATCGGCAAGAAGGATCTTGCTCAGATCGCTATGTCCTACGGCTATGTATACGTAGCACAGATTGCTATGGGTGCTGATATGAACCAGACACTCAAGGCAATTTCCGAAGCTGAAGCTTACCCCGGACCTTCTATCGTTATCTGCTATGCACCTTGTGAAATGCACGGTGTTAAGGGCGGTATGACTAACTGCCAGAACGAAATGAAGAAGGCTGTTGAAGCAGGTTACTGGCAGATGTTCAGATACAATCCTGCACTCAAGGCTGAAGGCAAGAACCCCTTCACACTTGACAGCAAGGAACCCACAGCTTCCTACGTTGACTTCATCAAGTCCGAAACACGTTACGCAAGACTTGCTCAGTCCTTCCCCGAAAGAGCAGAAGAACTCTTCGCAAAGGCTGAAGAAAAGGCTAAGGAAAAGTACGCAAGACTTGTTAAGCTCTCCGCTCTCTACGAATAAGCGGCGAGCCGCCGCGGGCAAAGCCGCGGGGCGTCGAAGTGCTGATTCAAGCATTATAATCGCGTAAATAACCTTTCCCCGATGTCAAACTCCGACATCGGGGAAATTTTTGTTTATTATCTTGTTTGACATAAAGCATATTCCGTGCTATACTATTAAAAAATCCCCGAAAGGAAGACGTCCCATGCTCATAAAAGGTCTCCAGAAACTCACCCTTCTCGACTATCCCACAAAAACAGCCTGCACAATCTTCACCGGCGGCTGTAATTTCCGTTGTCCTTTTTGCCACAACGCATCGCTTGTATTAGATGTAAACGAGGGTGAAAAGTATGAGGCGGATGAAGTGCTTGCATTCCTCAAGAAAAGGGTAGGACTTCTTGACGGTGTTTGCGTAACAGGCGGTGAACCTTTACTTCAAAAGGATATAAAAGAGTTCTTGAAGGCAATCAAGGAAATGGGATATGCAATAAAGCTTGACACCAACGGCTACAGTCCCGAAAAGCTCATGGAGATTGTAGAGGAAGGTCTTGTAGACTACGTTGCCATGGACATCAAAAACTGCAGGGAAAAATATTCCGAAACGGCGGGCATTGACATTGACATGGCAAAAATCGAAAAGAGCGTTTCTTTTATAATGACAAGCGGTATTGACTACGAGTTCCGCACAACCGTTGTCAAAGAATATCACACCCTTTCTGATATTGAAAGAATTGCTCAGTGGATATCGGGTGCAAAGAGATATTTCCTCCAGAGCTTTGTTGATTCGGGCGATTTAATAAAGGACGGACTGTCTGCTGTTGACAAGGAAACACTTGACAGTATGAAAAATGTCTGCACATGGCATATTAAGAATACAGAAACCCGCGGAGTATAAGATACTGACACCATGAAAATGGTGTCTTTCTTTTTACAAAATTGTAATTTCGCCTATATATTGTGTCCGAAATACTATATTTTGTGTTTGAACACTAAATTTAGTGGCATATTTTGTGCCCGAAAAGGTGTCGGTTTTGGCAAAAAAACCTCGTTTTTTGTTGAAAATGACAACTGACAAAAAAAGTCCGAGCCAGAAAATGACGTAAATACGTCGTTTTACAAATTTGTAAAATCACGCCTTTGGGCAAAAGTGGCAAAAAACACCAAAAACACAATATCTTGATGTTTTCCTCTTGACAAAGCACAATATCTATGGTAAGATAACATTGCTCAGCCCGAAACAGGCATTTTTATAAGGAGAATGAATATGTATAACGTAGTAAAAAGAGACGGAAAATTAGTTTCCTTCGACCTTTCCAAAATCAGCACAGCTATCAGCCAGGCATTTGACGCTTGCCAGAAACAGTATAATTCTGATATTATCGACTTCCTTGCACTCAAGGTTACGGCTGCATTTGAGCCTAAGATTGAAGACGGCAAGATTTCTGTCGAACATATTCAGGACTGCGTAGAATCTGTTCTTATCAAGGCAGGCTACGACGATGTTGCAAAGGCATACATCATCTACAGACGCCAGAGAGAAAAGATCAGAAACCTCAACGCAACAATGCTTGACTACAAGGAAATTGTAGACAACTATATCAACGTAAATGACTGGAGAGTTAAGGAAAACTCCACCGTTACATACTCTGTAGGCGGTCTTATCCTTTCCAACTCCGGTGCCATTACAGCTAACTACTGGTTATCTGAAATCTATGATGATGAAATCGGTTCTGCTCACAGAAATGCAGACATTCACATCCACGACCTTTCCATGCTTACAGGTTACTGTGCAGGTTGGTCCTTAAAGCAGCTTATCCAGGAAGGTCTCGGCGGTGTTCCCGGCAAGATTACTTCTGCTCCTGCATCCCACCTTTCAACACTCTGCAACCAGATGGTTAACTTCCTCGGTATTATGCAGAATGAATGGGCAGGCGCACAGGCATTCTCGTCCTTTGACACATACCTTGCACCCTTCGTTAAGATTGACAACCTTTCTTACAGAGAAGTTAAGCAGTGCATCCAGTCCTTCGTATACGGTGTAAACACACCTTCAAGATGGGGTACACAGGCACCCTTCTCCAATATTACTCTTGACTGGGTAGTGCCTAATGACTTGGCAGAACTTAACTGTATCATCGGCGGCAAGGAAGTTGACTTCAAGTACAAGGACTGCCAGAAGGAAATGGATATGGTAAACAAGGCGTTTATCGAAATCATGGTAGAAGGCGATGCCAACGGCAGAGGCTTCCAGTATCCTATTCCTACCTACTCCATTACTTCCAACTTTGACTGGTCCGAAACAGAGAACAACAAGCTTCTCTTTGAAATGACAGCAAAGTACGGCACACCTTACTTCTCTAACTACATCAACTCAGATATGGAACCCAGTGACGTACGTTCCATGTGCTGCAGACTCAGACTTGACCTTCGTGAGCTCAGAAAGAAGTCCGGCGGTTTCTTCGGAAGCGGCGAAAGCACAGGTTCTGTAGGTGTTGTTACAATCAATATGCCCAGAATCGCTTACCTTGCAAAGGATGAAGCAGACTTCTATGCTCGTCTTGACAGACTTATGGACATTTCTGCTCGTTCACTTAAGGTTAAGAGAACAGTTATCACAAAGCTTCTCGATTCCGGTCTTTATCCCTACACAAAGAGATACCTCGGCACATTCAACAACCACTTCTCCACAATCGGTCTTGTTGGTATGAACGAAGCTTGTCTCAACGCAAAATGGATTGGCTGCGACCTCATCAATGAAAAGGCTCAGAAGTTCACTCAGGACGTTCTCAACCACATGAGAGAAAGACTCTCCGACTATCAGGAACAGTACGGCGACCTCTACAACCTCGAAGCTACACCTGCTGAGTCCACATCCTTCCGTCTTGCAAAGCATGACAAGAAGCACTATCCCGATATCATCACAGCTGCAAAGAGCGAAGAAGATACACCTTACTATACAAACTCCTCACATCTTCCTGTTGGCTACACAGAAGACATCTTCACAGCCCTTGACATTCAGGATGATCTCCAGACTCTCTACACATCAGGAACTGTATTCCACGCATTCCTCGGCGAAAAATTGCCCGACTGGAAGGCTGCAGCTAATCTCGTAAAGAAGATTGCTGAAAACTACAAGCTCCCTTACTATACACTTTCACCCACATATTCCGTATGTAAGAACCACGGCTACATAGCAGGCGAAGAATTCACTTGTCCTACTTGTGGCGAAAAGGCTGAAGTTTACAGCCGTATTACAGGTTACTACCGCCCCGTTCAGAACTGGAACGACGGCAAGAGCCAGGAATACAAGGACAGAAAGGTTTACAACATTGCTGCGTCTGTTATGGAAAAGAAACAGAATCCCATACAGGAGGCAGTAGCAGAAATGCAGACAAGTAACGCAATGGCGGATGGCTTCTATCTCTTTACAACAGCAACATGCCCTAACTGCAAGATTGCATGCTCTGTTCTTGACAAGGCAGGCGTAGAATACTCTAAGCTTCTTGCAAACGAAAACGCAGAGCTCACTACAGCTCTCGGCGTAAAGCAGGCACCTACACTTGTTGTTGTTAAGGACGGTCAGGCTCAGAAGTTCACAGGTGTTTCCGATATTAAGAAAATGCTCGGTGCATAAGCGGGTAGCACCCGCTGGCAATTTCGCGGGTAATCGCAAATGAAAAGACAACGTTTAGTGTCGCGCAACTATCCTTTTCCTCACCGCCATAAATCCAAGCGGTGAGGAAAATTGCTACACCGACACAGCTTTTGCAAAAAACATTCCGTGAATTCACGGTTAGCCACACCCGACCGCCAAACGACGGTGGTCGGGTGTTACATTATACAAGGAGACAAATTATATGTATGACATTATTGTAATAGGAGCAGGTCCTGCAGGGCTTGTTTCGGCTCTATATGCAAGACGTGCGGGCAAGACGGTCTGCGTTCTCGAAAAAGGCTCCTTCGGCGGTCAGATTACCTATTCGCCAAAGGTTGAAAACATTCCCGGTTTTCTCTCGGTTTCGGGCAACGAGTTTGCCGAAAAGCTGGTTGAACAGGTACTCGAGCAGGGTGCTGACGTTGAATGCTGCGAAGTTCTCGAAATAAAGAACGGCGAAATAAAGACGGTTGTAACGGATTCCGGTGAGTATTCAGGCAAGTCCGTAATTATTGCAACGGGTGCAAAGCACAGAATGCTGGGACTTGAAGGCGAAGAAAAGTTTGTAGGTGAAGGTATATCCTTCTGTGCAGTTTGCGACGGTGCTTTCTATGAAGGCAAGGATGTTGCCGTAATCGGCGGCGGAAATTCCGCACTGCAGGAAGCAATACTTCTTGCTGAGACATCAAAAAAGGTATATGTTGTACAGAACCTTGATTTTCTTACAGGCGAAGCAAAGCTTCAGGAACAGCTCAAAGCAAAGGAAAATGTAGAAATCATCCTCGGTGCGACAGTTAAGAGCATTGTGGGAGAAGAAACACTTTCGGGCATTGTAATTGAAAAAACGGCAGATTCAAGAGAGATTACACTTAATGTTGACGGCATGTTTGTGGCAATCGGTCTTATTCCTCAGAACGAAGCCTTTGCAAATGTGCTGAAGCTCGACGAAAGAGGCTATGCCGATTCGCTCGAAGATTGTCTCACAGAAACAAGCGGCGTCTTTGTTGCCGGTGACTGCAGAAAGAAGGACATACGCCAGGTGACCACAGCCGTGGCAGACGGTGCTGTGGCGGCACTTGCGGCAATCAAGTATCTGGATAACAAATAAATTATTCAAGGCAACCTTTAATAGGGTTGCCTTTTTTGTATATATTTGAAAAAACAGGCTAATAATAAGTGCAAACATAAAAGAAAGGAAGAGTAATATGACAAAGAGAGTTATAATTGCACTTATATTGGCTTGTTTACTGTGCATCGGTGTCGGTGCGAGGTTATCGCCTGCTATGGATATTATTGCAGACAGACTTGAAATGAGACGCTGCATATCCGATGGAACAAGTCTTGGCTTCACTCCGGACGACTTGAGTTCGCTTATGGGAAGCGGCGTAAAAGAGGTGACTGTGGCACAGCTTCCCAAACCGGATTCGGGAACTTTGATGCTGTCGGGTGTTGCGGTTAAAGAAGGGCAGACAATTTCAAGAGATGAGATGTCAGAGCTGTGCTTCTCATCGAAATCGGGATACGAAGGTGAAGCTGCAATTGTTTTCAAATCTAATGATTTAAAAGCAAGCGTTTACCTTAGTATAGTGTCGGATATCAACCATGCACCCGAAACGGCAGACATGACGGTTGAAACCCAGAAAAACATTGCCGTTTTTGCAGGGGCACTTGCGGCAGATCCCGAGGGCGACAGTATTGTTCTTGAAATAGTTGACTATCCCGACAACGGCAGTGTAAGAGTAAGCGCCGACGGACAGCTTGTATACAGACCTTTGTCGGAATATACAGGCTCCGATTCTTTCAGCTATAAGGCAACCGATGTGTACGGAAACAGCTCGAAGGAAACCACTGTACAGGTCAAGGTTTCCAGACCTGCTGCAGAAATATATTTTGATGATATGAAAAATCATTGGGCACACAATTCTGCCGTTAAGATGGCATCAACCGGTCTTATGACGGGTGAAAGGGTAGACGGTAAGCTTTGCTTTATGCCCGAAAATGACATGACAAGGGGAGATTTTCTGGCGTTGTCTCTTATTATGACGGGACACGAAAAGGATATTCCCGTTGTAACAAAAACTGTTTTTGCGGATGATAAGATGATTCCCGCAAACATCAAAAGTTATGCCCAGTATGCCTATGACAAAGGTATTGTTTCAGGTTATGACAATGGAGACGGCACCGTAAACTTTGAATCAACCGGCTCTGTGTCAAGGGCGGAGGCGGCGGTTATTACAAGCCGAATACTTGGTCTGAGTGAAGAGAGTGATGCACTTCCTTCGTACAAGGACGCATCGGATATTCCCGTATGGGCAGGTAATGCCGTATATACCTTATCGAGTCTCGGAATTATTAATGGCGACGTGCAGGGTGTGTTTTCTGCTGACAAGAAGCTTTCCCGTGCAGAAGGCGCACAGATGATTTGCAATGTGGCGGACTATGTAGAGGATAAAAATCAAGAGGAAAAGAAAAAAGAAAAGAATCTTTTCAATTTATTCGGTCTTTTGGGATAAAAAGAAGGACGGCTTAGCCGTCCTTTTATTATTTATAATCCTTTAACCTCTGAGAAAGCTTTGCAAATTCGTCTGTTGTCAGCTTTTCACCCCTGACATCCGAACCCTTACCGAGTGTTTCTGCAATAATACTTCCGAGTTCTTCTTTTGTAAGCTTTGGATACATACCCGAAAGGGCATTTGAGAGGGTTTTACGGCGCATCGCAAAGGCGTTCTTTATTACACTTGATGTTTCCTTCGCAACGTCATTGTCGTATTTCGGCTGGCTGTAAAGCTCAATTCTTATAACCGCACTGTCAATCTTGGGACGCGGATAAAAGCATCCGGAAGGCACCGTAAAGAGTCTTTTTGCTTTACCGAAGAGATTGATTTGTGCTGTTATTGCACCGTATTCGGAATCTCCTGCAGGTGCACACAGACGAACGGCAACTTCCTTCTGAACCATTACGGTAATATAGTTAAATTCGGGATATTCTTCCAGCAACTTCATTATAATCGGAGTTGTAATATAATAGGGCAGATTTGCACAGACCGAGACAGGCATGAGAGTGCCGTCCTCTCTTTTTCTTTTTTCATTAAGAAAGGGCACAAGGTCGATATCCATAATATCGGAAAAAACAACTTCGATATTATCGTATCCTTCAAGTGATTCTTTGAGAACACCTTCAAGACTTGTGTCTATTTCAACCGCAACAACCTTCTTGAAGCGTTTTGCCAATTCCTTTGTGAGAATACCTGCACCGGGACCTATTTCAAGTATCAGGCTGTCTGCTTTTTCGTCGGGAACAACATCCCCTTCGGGAAAGACGAAAGAGGTACATTCCATGGCAATTCTGCGGGGAATTTTTACGTCTTGAAGAAAGTTCTGCCCATATTTTTTTTGGAATTTGAAATTGTGGTTCTGTAATAGTTCGCTCATGTTTGTTCCTTCTAAAACAAAGGCCTCATGCCGCATAGACATGAAGCCTGTAATGTTAGTGATTACTTGTTTTCTTTTTCAGCCTCAAGAGCTTTTCTTTCTTCGTCAGGATCATAAGTGTCAAGCTTGAGTTCAGTGAAGATTAATCTTCCGAAACCGTCTGTTTCATATTTGGAAAGATCCTGAGACACATAGTATGCGTTATTGAATACTACGGGGATTACAGGCATCTGAGATATGAGATAGCTTTCTGCATTGTGCATTGCAGTTGTTCTGCTCTTTGTATTCTTTGCATTTACAAATGCATCGCAGTATGCATCGTAGTTAGGATCGTTGAATCCTGTTACGTGGCTGGGATATGTAAAGTCTTCGTCTCTGAGATCGAAAGCACCGCCGCTATACTTTCCGGAGAAGGAAGTAAGAACGGAATAAGCATCGGTTGTAGTTGACTGAAGGTTTGCTGCAAGAACCGATGCAAACACGATGTTACCCTGCTTGTTGTTCTTGTCAAGTTCATATGTGCCGTTTCTCTTGCTGTTTATATAACCCTGAGTTACGGTGTTTACTCTTACTACGAATCCGAGTGCTTCCCAGGCTTCTTTACACTTGTTGGCGATGAAGATGTCATCCTCACGTGTTTTGGAAACGTCAATTGCAATAATTTTGCCCTTGGGATTTACGCCTGCCTGTTCGAGATATGAAAGTGCGAGATCAATATTGCTCTTGGAAGAAATAAGGTCGCCGCCTTTTTTGCGGAAATCGGTCTTTGCGGTAGCATCATCAATTCCTGTGGGAACAAAACCTGTTGCGGGCTCGCCGTATACACCCTTTGCAATTGCTTCTCTGTCGAGTGCTACCGAGAGTGCCTGTCTTACCCAAGCGTCACCTAATGTGTCGTTATTTATATCGAGGTAGAGGCAATATGTAGAGTAGAGGTTTTCTGTTTCGATGTCCTTGTCATACTTTTTAACTGTTTCGTCGGAAGCGGAGTTTAGGTTGAGATAGTTGATTTCGCCCTTTTCGTAAGCAGCTGCCTGATCTTCTGCTGTGGCACCGCTTTCGTAGAAGGTTATAATCTGATAGGGCTTTACAATCTTGTCATCCGCAGTTCCTTCAACGTCGCCCACACATCTGTAGTTTACGTTTCTTTCGAATGTGAGTTCAGAGGAGTTCCACGACTTAATCTTGAACGGACCGTTTGTAACGTAGCTTGAGCCGTTCTTTTCGCACCATTCGTGTGTGTCATCGTCTACAACATCCTGGCGAAGAGGAACAAGTGCGGGGCTTGCAAGACGGGAAAGGAAGTATTCAACCTTATCTTTGATTTCACCCTTGGAATAGTCGTCTTCGTTTACATAGTTCTTATCAAATGTAATCATAAGAACCTTTGTGTCCTGGCAAACAATACCGACATCGTCAATGCTGCAATATCCTTCCTTTGCCGATTGAGCATTGAGGACGGGATAAAGGAGTGAGGAATGGGGATTGTTGTTCTCGGGTCTCAGAATTCTCTGCCAAGCAAATCTGAAATCTTCAGCCTTTACTTCGTTACCGTCGGACCATCTTGAGTTTTCAAGGGAAATAAGAAGTTCAAGATTACCTGTTTTTTCGTTAAAATCATATTCCCAATCCTTTGCAAGAGCCTTTTCAAGCTTGCCCTTTTCATTTACGGTTGTAAGACCTTCATAGAGAAGACCCATGAGTCTGATGTCATCCTGTGTTGTGTAGAAACCTGCAGGGTCAAGTGACTCGGGAAGCGTGGTAAGGTACATTGAAACCTTAGCGCCTTTGAGTTCCTCTTGTTCCTCATTTTTACAGCCGGTAAATACGGAAACGGCGAGTAAGCATGCGAGGATGATTGCGATTAGTCTTTTCATAATGGTGTTTTCCTCCCAAACTGATGTGAAAGTAATGGACAATAAAAAATTACCCACCTATAATTACAACATATTATATCACTAAAATTAAATATAATCAATCATATTTTTTTGAATTTTAATATTTTTCGGAATGCACAAAAAACGGCAAAAAAATTATACACATTTAACAAAAAAGAACAGTTCATATTAGACTGTTGCTTAAATTGTTGCAATTAAACGGGAATAAAAAACGGTATTCGTTAATAAAATGGGAGTAAACAAACGAAAATTTAAAGGCGGAGGTAGTATTAGATGGCGAATGTTTATCTTCCTGAAGGATATCTTTATGACAGTGATGAGAATAAGGAATATATTTCGTGCATGGCAGGACTTGAATATGCCATGGACAACGGAATCATACTTGAGGCAACTGCCGTAAAGTGTGACTCTGAACACAACCTGCATGTAGACTTCGGTTTTTGTAAAGGTCTGATACCGCGTGAAGAAACTGTTTACAATCCTGCAAATACGGGAATCAAGGACATTGCAATAATTACACGTGTCGGAAAAAAAGTGTGTTTTAAAGTCACGGATATACAGATGGAGAATGATGAAACTCTTGTGGTGTTATCAAGAAGACAGGCGCAGATGGAATGCTGTGAAAACAAAATATCTGCCCTGGACTGCGGGGATGTGACGGAAGTGGCGGTTACACACATGGAAAGCTTCGGCGTGTTTTGTGATATGGGGTGTGGCGTTGTAGGACTTTTACCAATTGATTGCATATCGGTGTCGAGAATAGGACATCCCGACGAGAGATTTGTATGCGGACAAATGATAAAGTGCGTAGTGAAGGATATTGAACGGGATATATGTCGGGTAACACTTACACACAAAGAGCTTCTCGGAACTTGGGAGGAAAACGCGTCCTTGTTTGAACCGGGAGAAACGGCATGCGGCATTGTAAGAAGTGTTGAGCCGTACGGTATCTTTGTGGAGCTGACACCAAATCTTGCCGGACTCGCAGAACTTTGTGACGGTGTCAGTGCCGGTCAGAAGGCGGCGGTATACATAAAGAGCATTATTCCCGAAAAGATGAAAATAAAACTTGTTATTGTGGGCATCGTGGAAGATGCGGAAAACATGTGGAATCCGGGGTATATGTTCAGCAGCAGCCACATGGACATGTGGAAATATTCTCCCGAGGGCTGTTTAAAAGAAATATACACTCTTTTTGAATGACATTATCAAAAAACAGCCTTGAGTCGTATTAGTGACCTCTATATATAAAAAATAGGTAAACTCCATTGAAATTTTATCAAAAAAGTCAAAATTGTAAACAAATATAACTTTTTCCAAAAAACTTCTTGACAAACGAGAAAAAAGGTGATAAAGTTATATACTGCATTATAATCGAGTAGTAGTGTGTCGAGGAATCGCCTTTTGACACATAAAACCCGAAAAAACAATGACGATTGAGAAGATGAAATGGAGTGATTTCATACGATGGTAAAACCTTACAAACTCGGTAACAACATTCGTTACAGCTTTTCCAAAATCGACGAAAAGCTTGAAATGCCGAACTTAATCGAGGTTCAGAAGGAATCCTATGAATGGTTCCTTACAGAGGGTATGAGAGAGGTATTGGAAGACGTTTCTCCCCTTGTGGACTACACAGGCAATCTCTTCATCGAATTCGTTGATTTCGAAATCGATAAGACACCCAAGTATTCCGTTGAGGAATGCAAAGAACGTGACGTTAACTATGCGGCACACCTGAAGGTAACCGTCAGACTTTCCAACAAGGAAACAGGCGAGGTTAAGGAATCCGAAGTATTTATGGGCGACTTCCCCCTCATGACTGAACAGGGTACTTTCGTAATAAACGGTGCGGAACGAGTAGTCGTTTCGCAGATTGTGCGTTCTCCCGGTATCTATTATGAAGCAAATGATGATAAGTCCGGTAAGCGCCTCCATGCTGCAACTGTAATTCCTTACAGAGGTGCATGGCTTGAATACGAAACAGACGCAAATGACATTTTCTATGTTCGTATAGATAAAAACAGAAAGCTTCCCGTAACCGTATTCCTTCGTGCACTCGGTCTTGGTACGGATGCAGACCTCAAGAGAGTATTCGGTGAAGACGAAAAGCTTAATGCCACAATGGCAAAGGATCTCATGGAAAGCGAAGCTGTAAAGAAGGGTACATCTGCACAGGATGAAGCCTTAAAAGAAATTTACAGAAAGCTTCGTCCCGGCGACCCTGCTATCGTAGAAAGCTCTATTACATTAATCAACAATCTCTTCTTTGATGCAAAGAGATATGATATTTCTGCAGTAGGACGTTACAAGTTCAATAAGAAGCTGGCGCTTGCAAGAAGAATTGCAGGCTTTAAGCTCGCACGCCCTGTTGCTTCTCCTTTTACAGGCGAAATTCTCTTTGATGAAGGCACGCTTCTTTCGAATGCAGATGCTCAGGTAATTGAAGATGCAGGTGTAACAGAAGTATATCTTCTCACTCAGGACGACAAGGCTCAGGAATTCAAGGTGTTCACCAACAAGATGGCGGACATGACAAAACTCGGCGTAATTCCCGAAGGCTACGACCTTTCTTCTCTCAAGGTTGAAGAAAAGGTTAATGTTGAAGTTCTTGCTGAAATTCTCTCTTCAACTTCCAATGAAGAAGAATTTATTGCTGCTTTTAACGAAAGAAGACTTGAACTCATTCCTAAGCATATCACACGTGAAGATATCTATGCATCGGTTAACTATATGCTTTGTCTTTCCCGTCATTGCGGTACAGTTGACGATATCGACCATCTCGGTAACAGAAGACTCCGCTCTGTAGGCGAGCTTCTCCAGAACCAGATGAGAATCGGCTTTACCCGTATGGAAAAGCTTGTAAAAGAGCGTATGACCATGCAGGATACCGAAAACCTCACTCCTCAGAATCTCATTAACATAAGACCTATTGTTTCTGCAATAAAGGAATTTTTCGGTTCATCTCCTCTTTCTCAGTTCATGGACCAGTCCAATCCCCTTGCAGAGCTTACACATAAGAGAAGACTTTCAGCTCTCGGCCCCGGCGGTCTTTCCAGAGACAGAGCATCCTTCGAAGTTCGAGACGTACACTACACACACTACGGCCGTATGTGTCCTATCGAAACGCCTGAAGGTCCTAACATCGGTCTTATCTCTTATCTTTCCACTTATGCAAAGATCAACAAGTTCGGTTTCATCGAAGCTCCTTACCGCAAGGTAGACAAGGAAACAGGCGTTGTTACCGACGAAGTTGTATATATGACAGCCGACGTTGAAGACCAGTACGTAGTTGCTCAGGCGAATGAACCCCTTAATGAAGACGGTACATTCAAGAACAACAGAGTACAGGTAAGAATCCGCGAAGAAATCACAGAAGTCGAAAAGGACAGAGTAGATTTCATGGATATCTCGCCTAAGATGGTTGTATCGGTAGCTACAGCATGTATCCCCTTCCTCGAAAACGATGACAACTCCCGTGCACTCATGGGTTCAAACATGCAGAAGCAGGCAGTGCCTCTCATGATGACAGAAAGCCCCATTGTCGGTACAGGTATGGAATACAAGGCAGCCGTTGACTCGGGTGTTGTTGTATGTGCAAAGGAAGCCGGCGTTGTTGAAAAGGCAAGCGGCGACACAATCGTTATCCGTGAAGAAGACGGCAACAGACGCCACTATCACCTTATCAAGTTTAAGAGAAGTAACCAGGGTACCTGCGTAAACCAGAGACCTATCGTATTTAAGGGTGAAACCGTAACAAAGGGTCAGGTTATTGCCGACGGTCCTGCAACAAGCAACGGTGAAATTTCCCTCGGTAAGAACGCACTCATCGGCTTTATGACCTGGGAAGGTTATAACTACGAAGACGCGGTTCTCCTTAACGAAAGACTTGTAAGAAACGATGTTTATACATCTATTCATATTGAAGAATACTCTCACGAAGCAAGAGATACAAAGCTTGGTCCCGAAGAAATCACAAGAGATATTCCCAATGTCGGCGACGACGCACTCAAGAACCTCACAGCAGGCGGTATAGTATGTATCGGTGCCGAGGTTCATGCAGGCGATATTCTTGTAGGTAAGGTTACACCCAAGGGTGAAACAGAGCTTACCGCTGAAGAAAGACTCCTCAGAGCAATCTTCGGAGAAAAGGCAAGAGAAGTAAGAGATACATCTTTAAGACTTCCTCACGGTGAAAGCGGTATTGTAGTAGACGTAAGAGAATTTTCAAGAGAAAATCTCGACGAGCTTCCTCCCGGAGTAAACAAAGTTGTAAGAGTATATATTGCACAGAAGAGAAAGATTTCCGTCGGCGATAAGATGGCGGGCCGTCACGGTAACAAGGGTGTCGTTTCACGTATCCTTCCTCCCGAAGACATGCCCTTCCTCGAAGACGGTACTCCTCTTGATATCGTGCTTAATCCTCTGGGCGTTCCTTCTCGAATGAATATCGGTCAGGTACTTGAAGTACACCTCGGTATTGCATCCAGAAAGCTCGGTATGAAGATTATGACTCCCGTATTCGACGGTGCAAACGAACAGGATATCGCAGAGTGTCTTGAAAAAGCAGGCATGCGTCCTGACGGTAAGAGCATACTTTATGACGGACGTACAGGCGAACCCTTTGATAACCCTGTAACGGTAGGTATCATGTACTACCTCAAGCTCCATCACCTTGTTGACGATAAGATTCACGCCCGTTCCACAGGTCCTTACTCCCTCGTTACTCAACAGCCTCTCGGCGGTAAAGCACAGTTTGGCGGTCAGAGATTCGGTGAAATGGAAGTTTGGGCTCTTGAAGCGTACGGTGCAGCTTATACACTTCAGGAAATTCTCACCGTTAAGTCTGACGACGTTATCGGTAGAGTTAAGGCTTATGAAGCAATCATCAAGGGTCAGAATATCCCCACTCCCGGTGTTCCCGAATCCTTCAAGGTTCTTATCCGCGAGCTTCAGTCTCTTGCACTGGATGTAAGAGTACTTGACGATGAAGGTAACGAAATCGTTCTCAAGGACTCCAGTGCCGAAGAAATCGAAAACATGAGAAATGTTGTTGTTGAAGATATCGGCGAAAGCGTAAACGACGGACAGGGAATGGCAGGCTTCTATATGGAAGATGAAAACGGCGAAGCAATCGAAGAAGAATCTTTTGATGACGATTTCGACAGCGACGCAGACTTCTATAGCGAAAACGATCCCGACAATCTCTAATGCTCGGAATTTGACAGAAAAGGAGCGAAAGAAAAAATAATGGGACAAAATGAACGCAACGAATTTAAAGCGATAAAAATCGGTCTTGCTTCCCCCGAAATGATCCGTTCTTGGTCACACGGTGAGGTTAAGAAGCCCGAAACTATCAACTATAGAACATTAAAGCCTGAAAGAGACGGTCTCTTCTGCGAAAAAATCTTTGGTCCGACAAAGGACTGGGAATGTCATTGCGGCAAGTATAAGAGAGTACGTTATAAGGGCAAGGTGTGCGAAAAGTGCCACGTTGAAATTACCACCAACAAGGTAAGACGTGAAAGAATGGGTCATATTGAACTTGCATGCCCCGTTTCACACATCTGGTACTTCAGAGCAATCCCCTCCAGAATGGGTCTTCTTCTTGATATTTCTCCCAGAAATCTCGAAAAGGTTCTATATTTTGCAAACTACATCGTTCTTGAACCCGGTGAAGGTACCGGTCTTGAAAAGATGCAGATTCTCACAGAACAGGAATATCAGAAGGCATACGAATACTACGGAAATGACTTCCGTGTAGGTATGGGTGCGGAAGCTATCAAGGAACTCCTTGGAGAACTTGACTGCGAAGCACTTTCGGCAGAACTCAAGGCAGAACTTGAAACTGCAGTCGGTCAGAAGAGAGTAAGAATCATCAAGAGACTCGAAGTTGTTGAAGCATTCCGTGTTTCCGGCAACAATCCTCAGTGGATGGTTCTTGATGTAGTTCCCGTAATTCCCCCGGATGTACGTCCTATGGTACAGCTCGACGGCGGCAGATTTGCTACATCTGACCTTAATGACCTTTACAGAAGAGTTATCAACAGAAATAACAGACTTAAGAAGATGATGGAGCTTCATGCCCCTGAAATCATCATAAGAAACGAAAAAAGAATGCTTCAGGAAGCTGTTGACGCCCTTATTGACAACGGCAGACGCGGAAGAGCAGTTACAGGTCCTAACAACAGACCATTAAAATCTCTTTCCGAAATGCTCCGCGGTAAGCAGGGTAGATTCCGTCAGAACCTTCTCGGTAAGCGTGTTGACTATTCCGGCCGTTCTGTTATCGTAGTTGGTCCTGACCTTAAGATTTACCAGTGCGGTCTTCCTAAGGAAATGGCACTCGAACTCTTCAAGCCTTTCATCATGAAGAGACTTGTTGAAACAGGTAAGGCTTCCAACATCAAGGACGCAAAGAAGAAGGTTGAAAGAGTAAACGGCGAAGTTTGGGATGCACTTGAACATGTAATCAAGGATCACCCCGTACTTCTCAACCGTGCACCTACTCTTCACAGACTTTCCATTCAGGCATTCGAGCCTGTACTTGTAGAAGGCAGAGCTATTAAGCTTCATCCCCTTGTATGTACAGCGTTTAACGCCGACTTTGACGGTGACCAGATGCCTGTACACGTACCCCTTTCTGCAGAAGCACAGGCAGAAGCACGCTTCCTCATGCTCTCTGCAAATAACCTCTTGAAGCCTGTTAACGGTAAGGCTGTAACCGTTCCTTCTCAGGATATGGTTCTCGGTGCTTACTACCTCACACTTCTTAAGCACGGCGAACCCGGTGACGTAAGAATTGATGAAAACGGCAACGAGATTTACAGAACATTCAGAAACTTCGACGAAGCAATGATGGCTTACTCTGTAGGTGAACTCGGTCTTCACTCTCCCATTAAGGTTATGATGGAAAAGACAAGACCTGACGGCACCGTTAAGAAGGGGCTCATCAATTGTACACTCGGTAGACTTATATTCAACCAGCCCATTCCTCAGGATCTCCACTTCATCGAAAGAAATGAAGATAACGAACTCGACCTTGAAATCAACTTCGTTGTTACTAAGGACGAACTCGGTCAGCTTGTTGACAGCTGTATCAAGTACCATGGTATTTCCAGAACAGCAGAGCTCCTTGACGAAATCAAGGCTATGGGTTATAAGTACTCAACAAGAGGTTCTATTTCCATCTCCGTATACGATATGACCGTTCCTCCTCAGAAGAAGGTTATCATCGCAGAAGGTGAAAAGCAGGTTGACGTTATTTCCAAGATGTATAAACGCGGTCTTCTCTCCAACGAAGAAAGAAGAGAACGTGTTATCAAGGTTTGGGAAGACGTTACAAAGGACGTTACAAACGCACTTCAGTCAAACCTTGACGAATTCAACTCCATCAAGATGATGGCGGATTCCGGTGCGAGAGGTTCTATCAAGCAGATCAGACAGCTTGCAGGTATGCGAGGCCTTATGGCATCCACATCAGGTAAGACTATCGAACTTCCCATCAAGGCAAACTTCCGTGAAGGTCTTAACATCCTCGAATACTTCATTGCTGCCCGTGGTGCACGTAAGGGTCTTGCCGATACAGCGCTCAGAACTGCTGACTCGGGTTACCTTACAAGACGTCTTGTTGACGTTGCTCAGGACGTAATTGTCCGTGAAGAAAACTGTCACGACAAGGTTGGTCTCTGGGTTGAAACCATCAAGGATAACAATGAAATCATTGAACCCCTTTCCGACAGACTTATCGGCAGATATATCATAGATGATATCGTTCATCCTGAGACCGGTGAAGTTCTCGCAAAGGACGATACAATGCTCACAGAGCATGAAGTTGAAAAGATTGTGGCAGCAGGTATTGAAAGAGTACACGTTCGCTCGGCTCTCAACTGTCATGCAAAGCACGGTTGCTGCGTACACTGCTACGGTGCCGACCTTGCTTCCGGTAATCCTGTAAACATCGGTGAATCAGTTGGTATCATTGCTGCTCAGTCTATCGGTGAACCCGGTACACAGCTTACAATGAGAACCTTCCATACCGGTGGTGTTGCCGGCGGCGATATCACTCAGGGTCTTCCCCGAGTTGAAGAGCTTTTCGAAGCAAGAAAGCCCAAGAAGACAAGCGTTGTTGCAGACTTTGACGGTGAAATCACCATCAACGAAGATAAGAAGGCAAGACACGTTAAGCTCACAGGCACAGACGGCGAAGAAAAGGTTTACCTCATTCCTTACGGCACAAGAATGGTTGTGCAGACAGGTGACAGCGTAGTCAGAGGTCAGAGCCTCACAGAAGGTAACATCAGCCCTGCCGACATCCTTAGAATCAACGGTCTTAACGCAGTTTATTCCTACATCATTATGGAAGTACAGCGTGTATACCGTCTCCAGGGTGTTGAAATCAACGACAAGCACATTGAAGTTATCGCACGTCAGATGACAAGAAAGGTTAAGATTGAGCATCCCGGTTCTACTGATATGCTTATCGGCTCGCTTGTTGACGTTGTTGAATTCGAAGAAAAGAATGCTGAAATCGCAAAGAGACTTGCTGACGGCGAGGTTGGTATTGCAGAAGCTACATGCTCTCCCGTACTCTTTGGTATTACAAAGGCTTCACTTTCAACAGAATCCTTCATGTCTGCTGCTTCCTTCCAGGAAACAACAAAGGTTCTTACAGAAGCGGCTATCCGCGGTAAGGTTGACCATCTTATCGGCCTTAAGGAAAACGTTATCATCGGTAAGCTCATTCCTGCAGGTACAGGTATGTCCATGTACAGAGACATTGAAGTTACTGATGAAAACGGTAATGAACTCAAGGTTGATATGCCTGAAACCGAAAACAAGTATCAGGATTTCAAGATGGGTCTTGAAGCACTCAAAGCAGATGCTGCTTTTGCAGAGGATGCTGACGAAGATGCTTCTTTTGAAGGCGATGAAGAAGATGATGCAGATACAAATGTAGATGAGCTTCTTCTTGCTCTTGAAAAGGCACTTGACAGCGAAAATAACGAAGACTAACAAATAAAAAAGGAGCCGAGATAAACTTCGGCTCCTTTTTACTAATGAAGAGAGGATAATTGAAATGAAAGTACAGATCACAATGGAAAACGGCGGCGTAATGACGCTTGAACTCTTCCCCGAAATTGCACCCATAACAGTAGAAAACTTTGTGAAGCTCGTAAAGGAAGGCTTCTACAACGGACTTATCTTCCACAGAGTAATCGAAGGCTTTATGATTCAGGGCGGCGACCCTACAGGCACAGGCATGGGTGGTCCCGGTCATACAATCAAGGGTGAATTTATGGCAAACGGTGTAAAGAATACACTTAAGCATACAAGAGGGGTTATTTCCATGGCTCGCAGCATGAACCCCAACTCTGCAGGAAGCCAGTTCTTTATCATGCATAAGGATGCACCTCATCTTGACGGTCAGTATGCCGCATTCGGCAAGCTTGTGGAAGGTTTTGAAACACTTGATGAAATTGCAACAACAGGTACCGATGGCATGGACAGACCCAGATTTGATATGAAGATGGAAACTGTTACGGTAGTAGAAGAATAGTTACTTTCTCTTTGATAAAAAGACCTACTTTCTTGAGGAGAAAGTAGGCAAAGACCTTTTGAATTAATCACTGTCCCTTAAAAGTGCTAAGCGGATGGAACATTCTCGGATAAAGCGAATCGCAGATGTCAAACGCCGACATCTGCGATTTTTGTGGTAGGGGACGGCGTCCTCGACGTCCCGCTTGTTTTTCGTTTTAATACTTCAATATACCTGTTGCCGAACCAATCGGAAGCCTGTTTTTCACCCTCTCGGCATACGCTCTCTGAAGCGACGTTTCCATTGGCAGATTTTCATACGAAAAATCCGAGAGACGTCCGAATACGTGGAAAAGCTCGGAATAATCACATGTTTCGTGGGTTGAAATAATATCAAAGTCACTCATAAAATCCAAGATTCTGCTGTCTTTTGACAGCATTTTTTTGTGTTCGGGATAAAGCAGCCAACTGTCGGCAATTATGGGATATGTGCCGAAGTATTGCCTTGCAAGGCTGTATGAAAAAATCCGTTTTTCCTTTGACAAGTCGGCACCGTCGGGTAAATGAAATATAATTGCTTTTTTACCCTCATATTTACCATACTGGTATTCAAATTCACCCAGCCTTATAATATTTCCTCTTACATAATTTGCGAGAAAATGATAGTCATAGAGACCGTGTTTTCCATTCGCTTTGAAATACTCTTTTGAAGAATCGGATATTCTTTTTACAGTGTCGTAAAAGATATCGGAATTATCCATTCTTGCTTTAAAATCGCTGTAAGCTTCTTCAAGCAGAAGAATATAGATTAGCAAGGATGCCGTTTCCAAAGGCAAACCCAAAGTTTTCAATTTATCATAAAACTCATAAGGATAAAATGCCTCGTCAAAACACAAAACGCCTGTCTTTTCGACGCAAAATGGCTCTGTATCGAAAAACAGACGTGTAAACTCATTGATATTTGTGTTTTTTGTAAAATCGAGAGCATGACGTACAAGAGCTTCATCGAAGCCCGATTTTTCTATAAGTTTTTTATAGAAATCCGTCATAACAGCCTCCTGCTATTTATACCACAATGTTGTGAAACACATGCTGCATCGGGTTCTTGTGTTTTTTTCAAAAGAGCCGCACTTGGTACAAAGGCACATTCCCGACGGTACAACATTTTTGTTCATGGGTACGGGAAACCTTACTCCGTTTATTACCGAAACCGATGAATCAAGGTCGTAAAGCCTGTCAAAGGTGGCAAGGTTGGGGACTTTTATCTTTTTGGTGCGTTTGCCACCCTTCTTTTTGACGGTGATTATGTTGTAACCATCGTACATTACCATGTGCATTCGCTTGATGACAACTTTTTTACCTTGTTTGTCCTTGGTAACAAGCTCGGCACTTTGCTTTTCGATTTTTTCTATTTTGCCGTAAAAGGTGTATGTAGTAAAGATTTTATAGGGTTTTATGACAAAAAGACCAATCGTACACAGTAACATGGGGATAATCAAAAGTCTTGCGTCGGCTGTGTCATAGTATACATAGTCAAGATTCAGATATCTGTTTCCCGACTCAAGCCAGACAATACACCATGCAATGAAAATAACAATTCTCATCAGACAAAAGAATGAGCCCCTTTTGTAAAACGGAATGGTGTTTTTATAGGAGGACATAATGCTGTTATGACGTTCTCTTAGCTGAGATGGTGTTGTATATATCATCATGTACCTCCTTTTTGTTTATATGATGTTGAAATATATCATCAGCACCTGGATGTCCGAAGGACTTACGCCTGAAATTCTCGATGCCTGACCGATGTTTTTCGGCTTTACCTGAGATAATTTCTGCTTTGTTTCGGCTCTGATTCCTGTGATTGCAAAGTAGTCAACATCGTCGGGAATCTTCTTTGATTCAAGCTTTTTGAAGCGTTCTGCCTCTCTTATCTGTCTTGCAATGTAACCCTCGTACTTGATTTCAACCTCAACCGCCTCTTTGACTTTTCTGTCGGTGATTTCGGGACGTGTTTTGTCGATTGGTGCAAGACAGTCGTAACTGAGCTCGGGGCGTCTTAAAAGTTCGGCAAGACTTATGCCGTTTGTTATGGGGGTAGAATTGTGTTCTTCTAAGATTTTTAAAACCTCGGGAGTGGGACCTACATGAATTGAGTTTATTCTTTCAACTTCCGAGTCGATGAGAGCCTTTTTCTCAAGGAATCTGTTGTATCCCTCGTCGCTTATAAGACCGATTTCGTAGCCAAGGGGAGTAAGTCTTCTGTCGGCGTTGTCCTGACGCAGAAGAAGTCTGTATTCGCTTCTCGAAGTCATTATTCTGTAGGGCTCGTTTGTACCTTTTGTTACAAGGTCGTCAATTAAAGTTCCGATATATGAGGAATCTCTCGAAAGGGTAAATTCTTCTTTTCCGTATATTTTTCTTGCGGCATTGATACCTGCAATAAGTCCCTGCACTGCCGCTTCTTCATATCCCGATGTGCCGTTGAACTGACCGGCACCGAAAAGTCCGGGAAAGTCCTTAAATTCAAGGGAGGCTTTTAATGATAACGGGTCACAGCAATCGTATTCAATGGCATAGCCTATACGCATAACGATTGCATTTTCCATACCTTCAATTGAATGGAGCATCTCAAGCTGAACGTCCTCGGGAAGGGATGATGAAAAGCCCTGGAGATACACTTCCTTTGTGTCGTAACCGAGCGGCTCAACAAAGAGCTGATGACGGTTTTTGTCGGCAAATCGCATTACCTTGTCCTCAATACTCGGACAGTATCTCGGACCTACGCCGTGAATCTTGCCGGAATATAGAGGGGAACGGTGGATATTGTTTCTTATAATTTCGTGGGTTTTTTCGTTGGTGTAGCAGACATAACAGGGAAGCGACTTTAAGTTTTCTTCAAAGTTCACGGTATCTGCCGAGAAATGCTCGGGGATTTCGTCGCCGTCCTGACGTTCAAGTACGTCATAGTTTATGGAATCGGCGTGGATTCTTACGGGTGTGCCTGTTTTGAATCTCATCATGGGAACGCCGAGGTTCCTCAGTGAATCTGTAAGACCTACAGCCGCAAACATACCGTCGGGGCCGCCCTCAAAGCTGACGTCGCCAACGATAATTCTGCCCTCGAGATATGTGCCTGAGCAGATGATAACCGTCTTTGTCTGCCATACGGCACCGTACTTTGTAACGCAAAGCCATTCGTCGCCGTCACGGCGGATATCTACAATTTCAGCTTGACGGAGCGTGAGATTTTCGGTGTCCTCGATAACCTGCTTCATAAGGATTTTATATTTGTTTCTGTCAGCCTGCATTCTGAGTGAATGTACAGCAGGGCCTTTACCCCTGTTTAAGAGACGTGACTGCATACAAACCTTGTCAGCCTGTCTTCCCATTTCACCGCCGAGAGCATCAAGCTCGCAAACGAGATGTCCTTTACCGCTGCCGCCTATTGACGGATTACAGGGCATATTGCCGACAGCATCGAGGTTGATTGTAAAAAGAACAGTCTGACAGCCAAGACGGGCACTGGCAAGAGCAGCCTCTATGCCTGCATGACCTGCACCGACTACGGCAACGTCAATTTTTCCTGCTATGTATTCCATAAATGTTCCTTCTTTACTTGGTTTCAAAGAGTATGTCTGTTCTTGTGATGTCGTATTCATCGGGAATATCAAGCCCCGAATTTCTCATTGACACAAGAACAAGGTCGGGATTTAAGTAACTGTCGCCCGATGCCGCAAGGGTGAGGAAAAGCGTGGTTTTGCCATTGTCGTCTTTGACGTCATAGCCGTATACCATGCTCTTTATATCAAGCTCCTTTTCCTTGCCGCTTTTGGTTGTTTTCATAACGGGTGCAAGATTTGAAAGGGCTTCCTTTAATTCTTGTACTCCGACAGAGAGTCCTTCAAATATGAGCTCGTATTTGGCACTTTTTACCTTGCCCATCTTAAGCTCGGGACTGTAAACTTCTTTGATTTCGATTTCATGGGTGAATGCATTTTCGAGTCTTTCCTTTACCTCTTCATGAGAAAACTCCTCGGTTAAAGTAATGTCGCAAAGCTCGTTTTCACCAACCATGCCGACAGATAACGGCAGTGCAAACACCTGCTTTGGATGGGGCGAAAATCCCTCTGAATATTTTACGGGAAGCTCGGCTCTCTTTAACGCCCTTGTAAAAGAGTGGGCAAAATCAAGGTGAGATACAAATATGAGACTTCCTCTTTTTGCAAATTTAATTCTGTGTGTAGACATAATTTCCTCCTACTTTTCTTTCGCAGAAAAGTAGGCAAAAGAACTCGCATTTGTCAACTTTTCATTGAAATTTGTATTTGGTTTGTAAGGTTCTCGAGTGGAGTTTCATTTTGATGCCGATAAGGCGGGCATCAAAATGAGTGCAAAAGGGTGTCCGATGAGTTTGACCGCTTGCCTTTATGGCGGTCAAACGGTGCTTCAATCGGGCATCATATGCTTTGTGTTAATTAAAACCATGGTCCCGAAATCATTTTCTTTTTGGTTACTTTTTCTTTTTATCAAAGAAAAAGTAACATCAAATGCATCTTTCTGTGCACAATTTTGCACCAAATTTAGCCGCACCGCAAGCAGAGCATTTTGTTAGACAGTCGGGTGTTGTGACTTCCTTTTCCGCGTGCTTTGCTTCGGAAAGGAGGAACTTCTGAGTAACGCCGCAGTCAATGTGTGCCCAGGGGAGAACTTCGTCGTAGCCTATGTGGCGGTTTGCGTAGTAGGATGGGTCGAGCCCTGCTTCTTCTATGGAAGAAATCCATCTGTCATAGCTGAAATGTTCATCCCAGCCGTCAAAGAACTGGCCGTTTTTATATGCTATTTCAAGAGCCTTTGAAAGACGTCTGTCACCTCTTGCAAATACTGCTTCAATGCGTGAAACCTTTGCTTCGTGCCAGTTGTAGCGGATTTTACCCGAGTGGATTGATGAGCCGAGAAGCTTTTGTTTTCTTACAAGCTCCTCGAGTGAATCCTGACCGAACCACTGGAAGGGTGTGTGCGCCTTAGGTACAAAGCAGGAAACGGAAATTGTAACCTCAACGGGTCTGCCCTTTGGCTTGTCGGGACTCTGGTAGTATAGGTCAACAATCTTGTGACCGAGACCTGCAATGCCTTCAATATCTTCATCTCGTTCCGAGGGAAGGCCGTTCATGAAGTACAGCTTTACACTTGTTCTGCCTGTTGAGAATGCGTTTTTACATCCGCCGAGAATGTCGTCTTCCGTAAGGTTCTTGTTTATAACATCGCGAAGACGCTGCGTGCCTGCTTCGGGCGCGAAGGTAAGACCTGTTTTTCTGACACCCTGAACCTTCTTCATGATTTCCGCCTCAAAAGAGTCAATTCTCATGGACGGAAGTGACAGGGAAACCTTTTCCTTGTCTGTCCATTCCTTTAAGGAGTCAACAAGTTCCATAAGACAAGGGTAGTCACTTATTGAAAGGGATGAGAGGGACATTTCCTCATATCCCGATGATTTATACTGGCTCTTTGCTTGCTCATTGAGTTTTTCAAAGCTGCGTGAACGGTAGGGACGGTAGATAATGCCTGCCTGACAGAATCTACAGCCTCTCATACAGCCTCTTGCACATTCAAGCATAATCCTGTCGTGGACTGTTTCGGTAAAGGGAACAGGCACTTTTTCGGGGAAAGGTGCATTGTCAAAGTCTGTAATGCAGTTCTTTTCAACAAGTGCAGGTACGTCGTCATATTTTGGAGTTACCGATGAAACCCAGCCGTCCTTGCCGTCATATTTTACATCGTAAAGAGAGGGAATGTAGTTGCCCTTGATGTGGCTGGCAAGACGTAAAAACTCGTTTCTGTCAAACTTTTTGTGGGTTTTCTTGTAGTCGATATATAATTTTACCGTTTCAACAAGGCTTTCTTCACCCTCGCCTATGCTGAATATGTCAAAGAAATCTGCCACGGGTTCGGGGTTGTAGGAACATGGGCCTCCGCCTATGATGATGGGATGCTCGTCGGTTCTGTCCTTTGAGTAAAGGGGGATGCCTGCAAGGTCAAGCATGTAGAGAACGTTCGTGTATGAAAGCTCGTACTGAAGCGTAAAGCCCACAAAGTCAAAGTTTTTAAGGGCATCACCGCTTTCCAAAGCATAAAGCGATATATCCTTTTCCTTCATCAGTTGTCCCATGTCGGGCCAGGGGGCAAAGCATCTTTCACACCAGATGTTGTCCTCGCGGTTTAAGCAGTCATATAGAATCTTGATACCGAGATTTGACATACCGATTTCATATGTATCGGGGAAACAAAAGGCAAATCTTGCGTCAACGGCATCTTTATCCTTGATGACCTCGTTAAGTTCGCCGCCTGTATATCTTGAAGGCTTGAGTACCTTTTTTAAGTATTTTGAAGCTTTTGTTTTTTCATTCATGAGCTTTCACCTGTTTTCATAATAATTCATTATGTATTGTAGCATAAAACGGGAGCTTTGTAAAGGGTTATAATACAGATTTACAAATTCCGGTGGACTTGTAATCAACAGCAAATAGTCTAAAAATCAACACGGTTTTATTCCTCTGTGCGGAGAAAAATCTGCACAGGGGACTTTTTTGACGAAACCTCTTGAAAAATCCACCGTATGGTGATACAATTAAAATGATATATTGTAGGAGGTGGCGTATATGACATCATGTATTAAATCAGCCTGTCTTTACGGTATTGACGGCTTTGTTGTCGATGTCGAGTGTTTTTCGTCAGGCTCCATGGGGAAATTTGACCTTGTAGGTCTTCCCGATACTGCCGTAAAGGAATCCTATTCCAGAATAAAGGCGGCAATAAAATCCAGCGATATTGAGTTTCCCGGTTCCAATATTACGATAAATCTTGCACCTGCCGACAGAATAAAGCAGGGTACAGCCTTTGATGTGGCAATTCTTTTGTCGATACTCAAATGTAATATGCTTGTAAGTGCCGATACCGACGGCAAATGCTTCGTAGGTGAGGTAAGCCTTTCGGGGGATATAAGACCCGTAAGAGGCGTTCTTTCCATGACGATAGCGGCAAAGAACGGGGGACTTTCAGAAATCTTTGTTCCTGCGGCAAATGCGGGAGAAGCGGCGGTTGTTGACGGTATTGACGTTTACGGTGTAAATAATGTAAGACAGCTTGTCTCACACCTTCTCGGTTTTGAGAAAATAGATAAAACGGTTGTTGATAAGAAAGAAATGTTCGAAAAATCATATTCTCTTATCAACGATATGTCAGAGGTTAAAGGTCAGGAAAATGCCAAGCACGCACTTGAGGTTGCGGCGGCAGGTATGCATAATGTTCTTCTTATCGGTCCGCCCGGTACAGGTAAGAGCATGCTTGCAAAACGTATTCCCGGAATACTGCCTCCTATGTCTTTTGAAGAAGCAATAGAAACGACGAGAATACATTCGGTATCGGGAATCCTTCCCGAAAACGAATCCCTTGTAACAATACGTCCTTTCCGTTCACCGCATCATACAATGTCGGCGGTAAGCCTTGTTGGCGGCGGCAGAATTCCGAACCCGGGTGAGATGAGTCTTGCCCATAACGGTGTACTTTTCCTTGATGAGCTTCCCGAGTTTACCAAGGATTCGACCGATGGATTAAGACAGCCCATAGAAGACGGCAAGGTGACAATAACAAGGGCAAGCGGAAGATATGATTTCCCAAGTAAATTCATGCTTGTCTGTGCTATGAACCCCTGTAAATGCGGATATTTCGGACACCCCACAAAGAAATGTACCTGCACCCCTTTATCTCGTGAGAATTATCTTTCCAAAATCTCGGGTCCCATGCTCGACAGAATGGATGTGCAGATAGAGGTGGGTTCCCTTACCCTTGAACAGCTTCAGAAAAAGTCTGACGGCGAAAAAAGCGATGAAATCAGACGCAGAGTTGTTGCTGCAAGGGAAATAATGATGAAGCGTTATGAAGGTACGGGAATTTATGCCAACGCTCATCTTACACCGGCAATGATAAGAGAATACTGTGTTCTTGATGATGAGGCAAGTGATGTTATGAAGGCGGCGTTCGACAGACTTGGACTTTCGGCAAGAGGCTATGACAGAATACTCAAGCTGTCAAGAACAATTGCCGATCTCGAAGGATGCGAAACCATAAAAAAGCATCATGTTGCAAGAGCCGTCCAACTCAGAAGTCTTGACAGAAAATACTGGAACAACTGATTGTGAATTTGCGGTAAATTTTGCCTGCATTTAAAACGGCAAAAACAACGCATTTACGCGGTTTTCGCAAATTTGCATAAAATATAAAAATTAACAATTTAAATTTTGCAAAAACTATTGACATTTATAATTATTCGGTGCTTTCCCATAACACGCGGTTTACATAATAATTGTGGAAAAATCGGCTTGTCAATGTGCAAAAATGTGGAAAACTCTGTGGATATTGTGAAAAACTAACCTTGAAAAGCCTTGAATTAAGCAGTTTTGCAGATTCAGACGCAAAATGAAACTTAATTCGACAGAGATTTGTTTTTTGATAAAAAACAGAAATTATGTCAATTTGATTATGTTTCCGATGCTTGAATAATTATGCATAACGAATGAATAATATACGGAGACCAATGCCATATAAGAAAAAGGAGAAACAAAAATGCTTACAGATGCTCAGATTGCACAAAGTGCAGTAATGGAACCTATCACAAAAGTGGCAGAATCAATAGGACTTGATCCTGAAAAGCTTGACCTTTACGGTAAATATAAGGCTAAACTTTCGGGCGAGCTTCTCAGTGAAATCGAAAAGAGCGATAAGAAGGGTAAACTTATCCTTGTTACCGCCATCAACCCCACACCTGCAGGCGAGGGTAAAACAACAATGTCTATTGCCATAGGTCAGGCGCTTGCCAAAATCGGCAAAAAGGGAATACTTGCTCTGCGTGAGCCTTCCCTCGGTCCCGTATTCGGTATCAAGGGCGGTGCCGCAGGCGGCGGATATTCTCAGGTGCTTCCCATGGAAGACATCAACCTTCACTTTACAGGCGACTTCCATGCAATAACAACAGCAAACAATCTTCTTTCTGCAATGATTGATAATTCCCTTCACCAGGGCAACCCTCTCGGACTTGACCCCAAGAGAATTTCCTTCAAGCGTGTTCTTGACATGAACGACAGAGCACTCAGAAAGGTAGTTGTAGGCTGCGGCGGCAAGGCTGACGGTGTAATGAGAGAAGAAGGCTTCAATATTACAGCTGCTTCCGAAATAATGGCAGTTCTCTGTCTTGCGTCAGACATGGACGACCTTAAAAAGAGACTCGGCAACATTCTTGTCGGCTACACATATGAAGGCAAGGCTGTATTTGCAAGAGAACTCGGCGGCGTCGGTGCCATGGCTACTGTTCTTAAGGACGCAATGAAGCCTAACCTTGTTCAGACAATCGAACACACACCCTGTCTTGTACACGGCGGTCCTTTTGCCAACATTGCCCACGGCTGTAACAGCGTTATGGCGACAAAGGCGGCTCTCGGTCTTGCTGACTACTGCGTTACAGAAGCTGGCTTCGGTGCGGACCTCGGTGCAGAAAAGTTCCTTGACATCAAATGTCAGATGGCAGGACTCGAACCTGACGCCATCGTGCTTGTTGCAACCTGCCGTGCTCTCAAGTACAACGGCGGTGTTGCAAAAGAAGACTTAAAGACTCCAAACGCAGAAGCACTCAGAAAGGGTGCTTGCAACCTTGAAGCCCACATTGACAACCTTAAAAAGTATAATGTTCCCCTTGTAGTATGTATCAACCACTTCTATGCAGATACTGATGAAGAAATCGCGGTAATCAAGGAAGTAGCCGAAAATAAGGGCGTAAAGGCTATCGTATGCAAGGGCTTTGAAAAGGGTTCTGAAGGTGCAATTGAACTTGCAGAAGAAGTAGTAAGACTTGCAGACAGCGGCAAGGCAGACTTTACACCTCTTTACAGCTTTAATATGCCTATAAAAGAAAAGATTGAAAAGGTAGCAAAGGAAATCTACGGTGCAGCGTCGGTGAACTTTGATGCCGCGGCACTCAAGACAATAAAGGAAGCGGAAGAACTCGGCTTCTCGGACTATCCTGTATGTATGGCAAAGACACAGTATTCACTTTCCGATGACATGAAGGCTCTCGGACGTCCCGCCGGCTTTACTCTTAATGTAAGAGAAGTAAGAATCAGCTCGGGTGCCGGATTTATCGTTGCACTTACAGGCACAATTATGACAATGCCCGGTCTTCCCAAGAAGCCAGCGGCAGAGCTTATTGATATCGACGACGACGGAATTATAGTTGGTTTATTCTAACTTACTTTTTCTTTGCTGAAAAGAAAAAGTAAGCAAAAAGAAAAGGATTCAGCTACGATTCTATATCAGCTGTAAAAAGCATTTTTTCACGAGTATAACCTTTCCCGACTGTCAAACACCGACAGTCGGGAAATTGAAGAAAAGAGATAATATGGAAAACAAATGGATTTACACCTCTAATTCTGAGGAAGACACGGAAAAAATAGCCGCCGAGTTTGCAAAAAATCTTAAAAAAGGCGACTTCATAGCATTCTTCGGCAACCTCGGAAGCGGAAAAACTGCCTTTGTCAGAGGTGTGGCATCGATGCTTTGCCCGGGTGCAAGGGTGCAGAGTCCGACCTATGCAATAGTAAATGAGTACAGAGGAGAAATGCCTATATTCCATTTTGATATGTACAGGATTCTCGACGATGATTCTTTGTATTCCGTCGGCTTCTATGATTACTTTGACAGAGACGGAGTAATCTTTGCCGAATGGAGTGAAAACATTACCTTTGCACTTCCCGATGAGAGGTACGACATAACCTTTGAAAAGACGGGAGATACAGGTAGAATTATCACGATTGAAAAGAAATAAGCCTTTAAAGGGAGCACCGTTGTGTGCTCCTTCTTTATTTACACATTATCCATTGACATTAATTTTTTATTTGGCTATACTACCCCTTGGTGACAGAAAGGAGGACATTATGAAACAGGAAATCAAGCTCTCGGACCACTTTGATATAAAACGAATGCTGCGTTTTACAATGCCGTCAATCATCATGATGATTTTTACGTCAATATACGGTGTTGTTGACGGATTTTTCGTGTCAAACTTTGTGGGCAAAACAGAATTTGCCGCAGTCAATTTCATAATGCCGGTCCTCATGATTCTTGGTGCCTTCGGCTTTATGCTGGGGGCAGGCGGAAGTGCCATAGTTGCCTTTACTCTCGGTCAGGGCAAAAAAGAAGAGGCAGAAAAACAGTTTTCGCTGTTTGTGTATGCGGGACTTATACTCGGCACGGTTATGGCGGTTGCCGGGATACTGCTTATAAAGCCGGTAGCAATCCTTCTCGGCGCCGAAGGTGAGATGTTAAAGCATTGTATCACTTATGGTGCAATTACAGCTGTGGCATCGCCTGCGTATATGCTTCAGTTTGAGTTTCAGACCTTCTTTATTACGGCAGAAAAGCCAAAGCTCGGACTCGTAATGACGCTTGTTTCGGGCTTTGCCAACATGATTTTAGATGCACTTTTCATGGCGGTATTTGGTTGGGGAATAGTAGGTGCTGCGGCTGCAACGGCTCTCAGCCAGTTTATCGGCGGTGTTGTTCCGCTTGTCTATTTTTCAAGACCCAATACAAGTCTTTTAAGGCTTGTCAAGACAAAGTATGTGGGCAAATGGATGCTGAAAGCGTGTACCAACGGCTCGAGTGAGCTTATGAGCAACATTTCTTTTTCACTCGTGGGCATTCTCTACAACTTCCAGCTCATGAAGTATGCCGGTGAAGACGGAGTTGCGGCATACGGCGTGCTTATGTACGTCAACATGATTTTCATTGCCGTGTTTATCGGATTTGCCACGGGTATGGCGCCCGTTTTCGGCTATCACTACGGTGCTGAAAACCATGATGAGTTGAAAAGTCTTCTTAAAAAAAGTCTTAAGGTTATCGGTGTGTGCTCGGTCGCAATGCTCATTTTCGGAGAAGTATGTGCATATCCTCTTTCCTATATTTTTGTTGGCTACGACAAGGCACTTATGGATATGACTCTCAGAGGCTTTATGATATATTCCTTTTCATTTCTTTTTGCCGGACTTGCCATATTCGGTTCAGCCTTCTTTACGGCACTTTCAGACGGACTTACCTCTGCTATCATGGCGTTCCTTCGAACCCTTGTCTTTCAGGTGTTGGCGGTGCTGATATTGCCTTTGTTCTTTGAACTCGACGGCATATGGTTTTCGATAATTGCCGCAGAAGTTGCGGCGGTGGCAATAACGGTGTTCTTTCTTGTGGTTAAGAGGAAAAAGTATAAGTATTGGTAAAAAGGTATTAAAAAGAAAGGCGTACTGCGGTACGCCTTTCTTTGTACGTATAGCGGTGTTTCGTCACTGCGGTGGTCGGGGAAGCCCGACGGCAAATGCACGGGGAATACTCGCAATAAGCAGACTGTAGGTGTCGCATAAACAACATCTTTTATTCGTTCTTTTGTCCCGAAACAAGTCGGGGAAGCCCGACGGCAAATGCACGGGGTATTTCGGATTAAAAACAAACACTTGTGGTCGCATAAACAACGTCTTTTATTTGTTCTTTTGTCCCGAAACAAAAGAACCAAAAATTCTCCGCTCAAAAGGAGAGAGGGCTCGGTTGAGGTTAAGCATCGTCGAAAAAGGTTCGTCTTGACCACGAGTGGGGTCAAGACTCAGGCTCGCAATATGTAAGCTTTCGCAATCTCAACCTACGCTGACTTCTCTCCTTTGGCGCGGTGCCTTACCTCTCTCAACGCGGGTAAGTGTTTACAGATATTTAAGCATTCATTTCCGCGAAACTGTATCAGGCTTAGTTTGGTAAACTCAGTTTAACCACATTTAATCCAACCAACCGAATTTAATTCAAATTTGCACCAACACCAAGAGAGGGGAGTTAAGCCACCACGGCGAAAGAGGGGGGTAGCGCAAGGCGGGCGGCAGTATCATTTAAGTTTGAAGATGCCCAAATTTTGACGGCTTCGTAGAAGTAGCCTGTTTCATTTGTCTGAGTCAAAATTTGCCTTTTTGTACTTTGCTTTTCCCGAATGAGCCATCCCCTCTTTTTGAGTGGAGCGTCTTTGCCTTCTTTCGGGGCGGGCCGAAAGAAGGTCGTCTCTGCAGAGGCGAAACACTCTCCAAAAAGCACACACTTAAGCTGAGTTTTTTTGTTGTTTCTCTTGTAAATATAAAAAGCCTATGCTATAATTACCATGTATAAATATTTTTTCACGAAAAGAGTGATGACGGTGAAAATAATCGACATTATAAAGACAGGAAAACCCACCCTTTCCTTTGAGGTGTTTCCGCCCAAAACAGACACATCCTTTGAGAGCGTAAAGACGGCGACAGAGGAAATCGCAAAGCTCAGACCCTCATTTATGAGCGTCACCTACGGAGCAGGCGGCGGCACAAGTAAATATACCTTGGAGATTGCCGAAAACATAAAGAAAAACTACGGTGTGCCTACCCTTGCACACCTTACCTGCGTTTCCTCTACAAAAGAGACGGTAAAGGAACGAATTGAGGCAATAAAGAAGGCGGGCATACAGAATATCATGGCACTCAGAGGCGACCTTACACCCGAACTTGAAAAGAGTGACAGAAGCACATGGGACTACCGCCATGCAGTTGACTTGGTAAGAGAAATAAAGCAGGCGGACAAAAATTTCTGCGTTGCAGGTGCATGCTACCCGGAAATTCATCCCGAAAGCGAAAATCAGCACGAGGATATAAAGTACCTTAAAGAAAAGGTTGATGCAGGCTGTGATTTTCTCACAACCCAGATGTTTTTTGATAATAACCTGCTCTATAACTTCCTTTATAAAATTCGTGAAGCGGGTATAACCGTGCCGATTGTTCCGGGTATTATGCCTATCACAAATGCAAATCAGGTTGAACGTGCAATTAAGCTTTCAGGTTCATTTATGCCTGTGAGATTTAAGGCTCTTGTTGACAAATTCGGACACAATCCCGATGCCATGCGTCAGGCGGGTATTGCATATGCCACCGACCAGATTATAGATTTGTACGCCAACGGAATAAACGCAATTCACGTTTACTCCATGAACAAGCCCGAAGTTGCCGCGGCTATTCAGAGCAACGTGTCGGAGATTATAAAGTAATGTATACACCTTCGTATTTTTCAATCGACAAAGAAAAAGTCGGTATAGATGAAAAAGAGCTTAAAAGGCGGCTGTCTGTGTCGGGTGATTTTGATGTTTCGGTATACGAAAAAGCTGTAAATGATGTGCTGGCAGAAAGCACACCGAAGGCTTGTTTTATAAAGGTGCCTGTTGTGGCAGACGGCGATGAAATCACGCTTCCCTTTGTGAGTTTTCAAAGCCGTGATTTGGCAAAGAATCTGTCAGGTTGCAAAGAGGTATTTGTATTTGCCGTCACCCTCGGACACGGCGTCGAAAGGCTTCTTTCAAAGATGTCACGACTGTCTTCTGCGGATTTCTTTATATACGATGCCGTCGGTTCTGCCCTTGCAGAAAGCGTGTGCGATATTGCCGAAGACATGATAAAGGGTAATATTCCCTGCAAGCCGAGGTTTTCTCCCGGTTACGGTGATGTACCTCTTTCGGTACAGAGGGATGTTTTGTCGGCACTTAATGCAGAAAAGCTGCTCGGCATTACACTTACTGAGACAAATCTCATGGTTCCGCAAAAAAGCATTACGGCGGTGCTGGGAGTTAGGAGATAGGAGTTAGAAGTTAGAAGTTAGGAGTTAGGAGTTAGGAGTTAGGAGTTAGGAGTTAGGAATTGAAATGAATATTAGAGAACTGATTTATAAAAAGAGAATCTACCTCGACGGCGGAACGGGTACTGTGCTTCAGGCAAAGGGCTTGCCTTCGGGTACACCTCCCGAAATATGGAATATAGAAAACCCGAATGCAGTTACAGAGCTTCACAGGAGCTATTATGAGGCGGGAAGTAATATTGTTGCCACCAACACCTTTGGGGTAAACTGCAAAAAGTACGATAATTACAAAGAGCTGATTTGTGCAGCTTTTGACTGTGCAAAAAAAGCAAGGGAAGGCATGGGCGACGACAAATTCATAGCTCTCGATATCGGTCCTACGGGAAGACTTTTAAAACCCTTAGGAGATCTTGGCTTTGAAGACGCGGTTGAAATCTTTTCAAAGAGTGTAATTGAGGGCGTAAAGAACGGTGCGGACCTCATCCTTATCGAAACCATGAATGACAGCCTTGAAACAAAGGCGGCAGTGGTTGCGGCAAAGGAAAACTCGACTCTTCCCATATTTGTCACCAACGTCTATGACGAATCCAAAAAGCTTATGACGGGTGCTTCACCTCTTGCCATGATCGCCATGCTTGAAGGCCTTGGCGTTGATGCTATCGGCATGAACTGTTCACTCGGTCCCGACAAGATGATTCCCATAGTCGAAGAATTTGTAAAGTATTCATCTACCCCCATAATCGTAAAGCCCAATGCAGGGCTTCCCGTTGTAAAGAGCGGTGTTACTACCTTTGACAAGTCGGCAGAAGAGTTTTCCGACATATGTGCACTTCTTGCCAAAATGGGGGCAGGAATCCTCGGCGGTTGCTGCGGAACAAATCCCGAATACATAAAGAAGCTTGTTTATAAGACACGGGATTTACCCTACAGTGCACCGACAGAGAAGAATCTGACGGTTGTTTCGTCATATACCCATGCGATAACTGTCGGACAAAAGCCCACTCTTATCGGCGAGAGAATAAATCCCACGGGAAAAGCCAAACTTAAGGAAGCACTGAGAAACGATGATATGAACTATCTTCTTTCGGAAGCCGTAAAGCAGGCGGAAAAGAATGTAGATATACTCGATGTAAACGTCGGTCTTCCCGAAATTGATGAAGCCGCCGTGATGAAAAAGGCGGTTGAGGAAATACAGGCTGTGACAGACCTTCCTTTGCAGATAGATTCTTCAAATCCCAAAGTACTTGAAGAAGCAATGAGGATTTACAACGGCAAACCTCTTATAAATTCCGTAAACGGCACAGAGGAAAGCATGAATGCGGTACTTCCTCTGGTGCAAAAATACGGCGGAACGCTGATTGCCTTAACCCTTGATGAATCGGGTATTCCCAAAACAGCAAAAGAAAGACTTGCCGTTGCAGAAAAAATAGCAGAACGTGCAAAGAGTTACGGCATTTCAAAAAAGGATATAATCGTTGACCCGCTTGCACTCACTGTTTCCTCCGACAAGGACAGTGCAAGGGTGACTCTCGAATCAATAAAACTGTTACGACAGAACGGGTTTTACACAAGCCTTGGCGTTTCCAACATTTCCTTCGGACTTCCGAGCCGTGAGACCATAAACTCATCCTTCTTCACAATGGCGCTTGAAAACGGTCTTAACTGTGCCATTATGAATCCCTTTTCAAAGGGTATGATGGATTCCTACTACGCTTTCTGTGCTTTGAACGGCATGGACGAATCTTTTGAAAGCTACATCGGCTATGTACAGTCGGCTGAAAACGCACCTGCACAAGTGGCGGTTCCCGACACAAAGCAGGATGACCTTGAGGGTGCAATAGTAAAGGGTCTTCGTGAAAATGCAAGGGATATTGCAAAGAAGCTTCTTGAAAACGAAAATCCTCTCGATATAATCAACAGCAGAATTATACCTGCCCTGAATACAGTCGGCGACGGCTTTGAAAAGGGTAAAATCTTCTTGCCCCAGCTTCTTATGAGTGCCGAAAGTGCCTCCCTTGCCTTTGACCAAATTAAGGCGAAATTGCCGAAGGGTGAGGCTGACACATCAAAGGGGGTTGTTCTTGCAACGGTAAAGGGCGACATTCACGACATCGGCAAGAACATAGTAAAGGTGCTTTTAGAAAGCTACGGATTTACGGTGTATGACCTCGGCAGAGACGTTGCACCCGAGGTAATAGTGGAAGAGGCAAACAAACGGGGGTGCAATCTTGTCGGACTTTCTGCACTTATGACAACCACCGTTCCCGCCATGGAAGAAACCATAAAGCTGTTACACCAAAACAGACCTTGCGCAAAGGTAATGGTCGGCGGTGCGGTATTAAACAAAGAGTACGCCGACATGATTAAGGCAGACTTTTACGGCAAGGATGCTATGGAAAGTGTAAAAATTGCACAGGAATTTTACAAGAATTGAGATTTAAGAATTATGAAACACATATTATCAAAAGTAGACCACACACTTTTAGCACAGGGTGCTGCATGGGAAGAAATCAAAACACTTTGCGACGATGCGGTAAAGTACGGCACGGCATCTGTATGCGTTGCACCGTCATTTGTGAAAAGATGCGCAGAATACCTTGACGGCAAGGATGTTCTTGTATGCACTGTTATTGGTTTTCCCAATGGCTACTCAACAAAGGAGACCAAGGTTTTTGAAACAAAGAACGCAATAGAAAACGGAGCCGATGAAATCGACATGGTTATCAACATCGGCGACGTTAAAATGGGTGACTACGATAAAATTCTTGACGAAATAAAGGAAATAAAATCTGCTTGCGGCGACAAGACATTGAAGGTTATTATTGAAACCTGTCTTTTAACCGATGAAGAAAAGGTACAGATGTGTAAAGTCGTATCCGAGTCGGGTGCCGATTTTATCAAGACAAGCACAGGCTTTTCGACAGGCGGTGCGACTTCCCACGACATAAAGCTGTTTGCCGACAACGTAGATAAGCACGTGAAAATCAAGGCGGCAGGCGGTATTTCTTCAATAGAGGATGCAGAAAAGTTTATTTCTCTTGGTGCAGACAGACTCGGCACAAGCAGAATTGTAAAAATACTTAAAAATCAGGATAATGGCGGATATTGATTTTGGAGAAAACAATCCTCCCGTCAGCTTTGAAGCTGACACCCTCCTTTACACAAGGAGGGCTTATTGAAAAGGCTCCCTTGTGCAAAGGGAGCTGTCGAGCAACTGCGAGACTGAGGGATTGTATTAAGTTTACTAAAAAGGAGATATGTATATGGCAACACCTCACATAGCGGCAGAAAACGGAGCTTTTGCAAAAACAGTTCTTATGCCCGGCGACCCCCTAAGAGCTAAATTTATAGCAGAAAACTTCCTTGAAAATGCCGTTCTTGTCAATAACGTGCGCGGTATTCAGGGTTATACAGGCGAATACAAGGGCAAAAAAGTATCGGTTATGGCAAGCGGTATGGGTATGCCGTCTATTTCCATTTACGCATACGAACTCTACAACTTCTTCGGTGTAGAAAACATAATCCGTGTCGGCACTGCAGGCGGTATGAATAAGGATGTACACATCCGTGACATCGTTCTGGGTCAGGGTGCCTGCACCGATACAAATTTTGCTTTGCAGTATGGTCTTAACGGCAATCTTTGCCCTATTGCAGACTTTTCGCTTCTTAAAAAGGCATACGACATCGGAAACGAAATGGGACTTAACATTCACGTCGGCAACCTCTATTCTACTGATGTTTTCTATAATGACGACAATACAAATACCGAAAAGTGGTCAAAGCTGGGTGTTCTTGCCGTTGAAATGGAAGCGGCGGCACTTTATATGACAGCACAAAGATTCGGAAAGAAGGCTCTTGCTATCTGCACCGTGTCCGACCATCTTCTGACGGGCGAAAGCACATCAGCCGAGGAAAGACAGACAACCTTTACCGATATGATGAAGCTGGCGTTGGAGGTTGCCCTTACTTCTTCTTTTTCGGAAAAGAAGAAGTAAGCAAGAAGAAAAGAAATCCGCACCGATGTTTTTGTGATACAAACCGTAAGATTTATTTCACGGTTGAAGCTTTTTCCGACCATCAAACACCGACGGTCGGAAAATTATACAATAGATTTTGCACAGACACCAAATGGAGGGAGTTAAGCCTCCACGGCAAAAGAGGGAGGATCAGCGCAGACTCGGTTTTACAAAAGCTTGCACGAAATCGGTGTCGAGCCACTCCCTCTTTTTGAGTGGAGAATTTTTGGTACTTTTGTTTCGGGACAAAAGTACAGAGAAATAATTATAGTTTACACGAAAAAGAAAGTGATACACTTAATATGAAACGCGTATTTTTAATTGTCCTCGATTCAGTCGGCATCGGAGCACTTCCCGACGCACATCTTTACGGTGACGAGGGCACAAACACACTTCTTTCCTGCCACAAAACAGGACTTCTTGACATACCGAATATGAAAAGAATGGGACTTTCCGAAATAGAGGGCTGTTCCTATCTCGGTTCGTGTGAAAATCCCCTCGGTGCATACGGCAGATGTATGGAAAAATCCGCAGGAAAGGATACAACAACAGGTCATTGGGAAATTGCAGGCTTGCAGCTTTCAAAACCCTTTCCCACATACCCCGACGGCTTTCCCAAGGAAATCCTCGACGAATTTGAGAAACAGACGGGAAGAAAGGTTCTCTGCAACAAACCCTATTCGGGAACGGAAGTCATAAAAGACTACGGCGAAGAACACATGAAAACAGGCGCACTTATAGTCTACACATCCTCCGACAGCGTTTTTCAGATTGCGGCACATGAAGATATAGTTCCTGTCGAAACCTTGTACGAATATTGCAGAATAGCAAGAAAGATTTTAGTCGGTGACCATGCTGTTGGCAGAGTAATTGCAAGGCCCTTTGTGGGTGAGGTCGGTGCGTTTACACGCACAAACAACCGCCGTGATTTCTCGGTTGAACCGACAGGGAAAACACTACTTGATTTGATAAAGAAAAACGGTCTTGACAGCATTTCCGTCGGCAAAATAAACGATATTTTTGCCTCGGTCGGTGTGACGAAAGATACCGATTCCCACGGAAATACCGAGTGCATGGAAATGACACTCAAAATGCTTGACGAAGATTTTCACGGTCTTTGCTTTATAAATCTTGTGGACTTTGATTCCTCATACGGTCACAGAAACAATGCCGACGGCTATGCAGAGGAGCTGAACAGATTTGACAAGCACCTCGGCAATATTTTACCAAAGCTCCGTGACGACGACCTTCTCATAATCACCGCCGACCACGGCTGTGACCCCGGTGACATTTCCACCGACCACACAAGAGAATATACTCCTTTGTTGGTTTACGGCAAGAAAATAAAACCGAAAAATCTCGGTACGAGACAAACTTTCTCGGATATTGCCGCAAGCATTGCCGAGTATCTCGGCGTTGAATATAACCTTTGTGGTGACAGCTTTTTAGGAGAAATAATATGAAACAGAAACTCTGCGACTTGGCAAAACAAGCAAGAAAAAATGCCTACACGCCCTACTCGAATTTCAAGGTGGGTGCGGCACTTTTATGCAGTGACGGAAGTGTTTATACAGGCTGTAACATCGAAAATGCGTCCTATTCTCCCACGGTTTGTGCCGAGAGGGTTGCAATTTTCAAGGCAGTAAGCGAGGGCAAACGTGAATTTTCGGCAATTGCAGTATGCGGAAGCCCCAAAGGCGAGCTTTCCGATAAATTCTGTTACCCTTGCGGTGTATGCAGACAGGTTTTGTCGGAATTTTGCGGTAAAGATTTTAAGATTTATGTCATGTCAAAGGATAACGTTAAGGAATATACTCTTTCCGAGCTTTTGCCGTTTGGGTTTGAATTGGAATAAAAGCCTTCCCCTCCGGGGAAGGTGGGTTGCGTCAGCAACTCGGATGAGGCTTGATGAATGAGGTTAATAAAAAATGTTAAAACCTCCTCAGTCTCGCCATGCTCGACAGCTCCCCCATAAATGGGGAAGCCTTATTTTGCGGAGGCAGAAAAATATGACCATCTACGATTTGATTACAAAGAAAAAACACGGCGAAGAATTATCTTGTGATGAAATAAAATATCTTGTCAAAGGCTTTACCGACGGCAGTATTCCGGATTATCAGATGTCGGCATTTTGTATGGCTGTAATCTTTAACGGCATGACCGACAGAGAAACAACCGACCTTACCATGGCAATGGCAGAGTCAGGCGATACGGTTGACCTGTCGGTATTCGGTGATTTATCCTGTGACAAGCATTCAAGCGGAGGTGTGGGTGACAAGACAACGCTTATTGTTGCACCCATAGTTGCATCTCTCGGCGGAATTGTTGCAAAGATGTCGGGCAGAGGCCTCGGTCACACGGGCGGTACTGTCGACAAGCTGGAATCAATCCCCGGTTATAAAACCGAGCTTACTCCCGATGAATTTATGTCGATTTCAAAGAAGTGCGGTCTTTGTGTCTGCGGACAGAGCGGAAACCTGGCCCCCGCCGACAAAAAGCTGTATGCCCTTCGTGACGTTACGGCAACAGTCGATTCCATTCCTCTTATTGTTTCGAGTATAATGAGTAAGAAAATTGCGGCAGGCTCAAAGAATATCATGCTTGACGTAAAATGCGGCAGCGGTGCTTTCATGAAAACGGTAGAGGATGCAAAAAAACTTGCCGAAGGTATGGTTACGATAGGCAAAATGTGCGGACGTAACACAAAAGCACTCATAACAAACATGGATGTTCCTCTCGGCTTTGCTGTCGGAAATTCTCTTGAAGTAATTGAGGCTATCGACGTTCTCAAGGGAAAAACAAAGGGCGATATAAGAGAGGTGTCCGTCTCTCTTGCCTCGGGACTTGTGGCAAGCCTTAAGAATATAAGCACAGACCAAGCAAAGCTGCTTTGCGAAAAGGCAATAGATGACGGCACTGCTTTTATGAAGTTCAAGGAATGGATATCTTGTCAGGGTGGAAACGCAGATTATGCAGATGATACAAACCTTTTCCCCAAGGCGAAGTTTGAATATCAAATAAAAAGCACCCGTGAGGGTTACATAGCCCGCATGGATGCAGAAAAAATAGGACTTTCCTCCTGCGAACTGGGTGCAGGCAGAAAGACGAAAGCAGATGTTATTGACTTGTCGGCAGGGCTTGTGCTTTCAAAAAAGACGGGTGACGCAGTGAAATCGGGCGAAGTCATTGCAACGCTTTATACAAACGACGAAAGCAGAATTTCAAGGGCAGAGGAAATATTTGTTTCGGCACTTGAGTTTTCAGAGGAAAAGCCCGATGAAATGACACTTGTCATTGATGATGTCGAGTGATATGTTAACACGATGTTAATATTACCGTAAAACACTTGACGAATTTTGACAAATAGTATACAATTTTTAAGTAAATTAAATACAACCTGATTAGAGGTGCGTCTGACAATTATCTTTTCTTCCGCTTTCGGAGGCTATGGATGAAAAGTAGGTGCAGTCGCCGAGATGGCAGCGTTTCCGAAAACAAAGCCGTCGGAGATATGTGAAAATATCCTTATCTCTGTCACATTTATTTATGTGGAGCGCTATATCGGTCATTTCTTTTTTGGAAATAATGGACTGTAGTGTTTTGCTGCAGTCTTTTTATTTTATAAATAATTCTGGAGGTTTTAAACCATGCAAAAAAAGAACTTAGTTTCTAACATTGCCATAATTGCTGTGGTAATTGCTTTTGCTGTTGTCTGCTTTTTGACAGGCGACATCATGAGTCCCGTCGGCACATTGTGGTCACTTTTCCCGCCCGTAGTGGCTATCGGTCTTGCACTGATTACCAAGGAAGTTTATTCTTCACTTTTCATTGGTATTCTTGCAGGCGGTCTTCTTGCTTCGAAGTTCAATGTTGTAAAAACAGTCGATTCTGTTGTACAAAACGGACTTATTGAAGCTGTTGCAGGAACGGCAGGCGTTTTCATTTTCCTTGTTTTCCTGGGTACAGTTGTTGCTTTGCTTAACAAGGCGGGCGGCTCCCGTGCTTTTGGCGAATGGGCTTCAAAGCACGTAAAGACAAAGGTCGGTGCATCTATTGCAACCTTTGCACTCGGCGTACTTATCTTTATCGACGACTATTTCAACTGCCTCACAGTCGGTGCAGTTATGCGTCCTGTTACAGACAAAGCTAAGATTTCAAGAGCAAAGCTTGCTTACCTTATCGATGCGACAGCAGCTCCCATTTGTATGATTGCTCCTATTTCTTCATGGGCGGCAGCAGTTTCCGAATACGCACCCGAAGGTGTCAGCGGTATCGGTATGTTCGTACAGGCAATTCCTTATAACTTCTACTCCCTTATGACCTTTGTATTTATCATTGGTCTTACACTTATGAAGTTTGATTACGGCCCAATGAAGCTCCACGAAGAAAATGCTTTGAATGGCGACCTTTTCACTTCCAGAAACGAAAAGGCTGTTGAAACAGAAGAAGCTTCATCCAACACAAAGGGCAGAGTGTTTGACCTTATCATTCCTATTATCGTACTCATTGCTGTATGCGTAGTAGCACTCCTTTATGTAGGCGGAATGTTTGACGGCAAGGGCTTTGTTGCTGCATTTGGTGATACAGACGCAACAATAGGTCTTCCTCTTGGCGGTCTTGTAACACTTATATTTGTTATTATTTACTTTGTTGCACGCAGACTTGTTTCTTTCAAGGAAGCTATGGAATGTATTCCCAAGGGCTTTATTGCAATGGTTCCCGCCATCCTTATTCTTACCATGGCAACCTCACTTAAGAATATGACAGGTCTTCTTGACTCCGATACATTCGTAAAAGAAGCCCTTGCAAATGCAAGCGGTCTCCAAAATTTCCTCCCTGCAATTATCTTTGTTGTTGCATGCTTTATTGCATTCTCTACAGGTACAAGCTGGGGCACATTCGGTATTCTTATCCCCATCGTTACAGCAATCTTCCCTGTAGGCAGCCCTCTCGGTGTTATGAGTATGTCAGCGTGTCTTGCAGGTGCAGTTTGCGGCGACCACTGCTCACCTATTTCCGACACAACAATCATGTCCAGTGCAGGTGCACAGTGTGACCATGTAAACCACGTTTCCACACAGCTTCCCTATGCGATAACCGTTGCTGCAATTTCCTTTGTGAGCTATGTTATTGCAGGCTTTGTACAGAACGTATACATCATGCTTCCCGTTGCGGCAGGATTGACAATCGGTACACTCTTTGTACTCAAGGCAACAGTCGGCAAGAAGAACGTTCAGTAATCAGAAAAATGCATAATTTCAGCGGACAGCTTTCGGCTGTCCGCTTACTTTCTCTTTACTGAAAAGAGAAAGTAAGCAAAGAGAAAAGAATTTAGCACCGACAGTATGGCGGTGTTAAACAAATCTATAATTCACGAATAAAGTTATTCCCCGATGTCAAACGCCGACATCGGGGAAGTTGTTTTAGTATTTACAAATAATCACGCCGTTAAAAAGGCAAAATGTGCCGAAAAGGGCGAAAAGTATTTGTATTATTACTGTAGCTTTTTTCATAATTTCCTCCAGACATAAATTGAAAAAGCACCCTTTCGGGTGTTTCTTTGCTTGACTGTTATAAACATTTGACGCGAGAACCAAAAATCGCATACCCACAAAAGAGGGTACGCGAAATTGCGTGTCGAGGTTCTCGACTGGAGCTGGTGACAGGAGTCGAACCTGCAACCTGCGGTTTACGATACCGCTGCTCTGCCATTGAGCCACACCAGCGTGAGGATATTTTACCTCAAAATCGGATATTTGTCAATAGATAAATTGCGGGGTATTGATTTTTTTTGTAAAGTGTGATATAATTCTATGGATAATGGGTTAATATGTAGAAAACTTCAAAAAACGAGGTAAATATAATGGCAATAAAAGGAACCTATCAGGCAGAGCTTATACATGACGAAGAGTATCTTATAAGGGCGGCAGAGGCGGCAATATTTGCATACGGCAGTGCCATATCCTTTGACAAGCTTGCAGAGGCAATCGGTGCCGAAGAAAAGCAGATTCCCCAGCTTCTCCACTCCATGCTCGGAAGATATGAAAAGAGTGCCTTTGAGCTTCTTATTTTAGACGGACATGCACAGTTTGCAACAAAGAGCGAGTATGCACAGGTTGTAAGAAATGCACTTACAATCCGTCACAATCAGCCTCTTTCACGTGCAGCACTTGAGGTTCTTGCCATAATTGCATACAATCAGCCTGCAACACGTGCACTTGTAGATAAGGTCAGAGGTATCGAATCGCCGTCGGTTATTATGTCGCTCTGCGATAAAGGTCTCATTGAAGAAGTCGGCAGACTCGATGCACCGGGACGTCCTATGCTCTATGGTACAACAACCGTATTTCTAAGGACTTTCGGACTTGAAACGATAGATGACCTTGATGAAGTTCCTGAACTCAGTATGTTTACACAGCAGATTAAGGAGCAGAGACGAGAACTTCTTCTCGGGGAAGAAACAACCAAGGCTCAGAAGGACCAGCTCAGCCTTGAGGCGGTGGCAGAAAATGATTCTGTTGCAGATGTAACCGTGACAGATACGGCTGAAACACCCTTTGAAGCAAAGATGGAAGAACAGAATCTTTCACAGGAGACCGAGGAATAATGGCAAACGAAATTGAAAGAGGTGTGCTTTATGTGGTGGGAACACCCATAGGCAACCTTTCGGACATGACCGAAAGAGCAAAGTACGTTCTTGAAAATGTTTCCTTTGTTGCGGCAGAGGACACCAGGGTTTCGGGAAAGCTCTTGTCTTGCTTTGATATAAAAAACAGCTTTGTCAGCTATCACGAGCACAATAAGGCTGCAGCGGGAAAGCAGATACTTGAAAGACTGCAAAGCGGCGAGACGGGTGCCATTGTTACCGATGCGGGCATTCCTGCCATATCCGACCCCGGTGAAGACCTTGTAAAGCTGTGCAAAGAAAACGGCATAAAGGTTATTCCCGTACCTGGTGCGTGTGCATTTGTTACTGCACTTTCGGCATCGGGCTTTCCATCAAGACGTTTTTCCTTTGAAGGCTTTTTGCCCACCGACAAAAAAGAAATGAACGAAGTCCTCGACGACTATAAAAACGACAAAAAGACGGTTATCTTCTACGAAGCACCTCACAGATTGGTTAAGACGTTGGAGACAATGTATAAGGCGTGGGGAAACAGAAAAGTTTGTCTTGCAAGGGAACTTACAAAACTCAACGAGGAGATAGTTGTAACAACATTTGAAGAAGCACTTGAAATGTACAAAACACGTGAGCCGAGAGGCGAATATGTTGTCATTGTCGGGGGTGCCGAGGAAAATGACGGCGGTTGTTTCTTCGAAAATATGACAATAGAAGAACACGTTGAGTTTTACGAAAAGCAGGGGCTTCGCAGAATGGATGCCATAAAGGCTTGTGCCAAGGACAGAGGAGTTCCGAAGAATGAAGTATATAAGTATTTCATTTAGCGGGGCGATACCTCCTCAGTCACCTTGCGGTGACAGCTCCCCCTACACATAGGGGAAGCCTTAAAGTGACAAAAACTAACCAAAAGCCTTCCCCAAAGCATGGGGAAGGTGTCAAAATCTCCGATTTTGACGTATGAGGTTTGACATGTGGTAAAAAACAAGGAAGACATATGCAAGATTTATACTTAGGCAAACGCTATCACACCCTTGATTACTTCTTTAAAAACAAGTTCGGGTGCAAGATTGCAAAGATACCACTCTCGGGCGACTTTTCCTGTCCCAACCGTGACGGCACAAAGTCCACCGGCGGATGTATATACTGTTCGGGTGCTCTTTCCGGCGACTTTGCGGGAAAGGCATGCGACAGCATAGACAAGCAGTTTTCCGACATTGCCGGCATGATGGCAAAAAAGTGGAAGAACACAAAATACATGGCGTACTTCCAGACGGGAACCGGCACATATGCACCCATAGAACGCTTGGAATACCTCTATAATGCGGCAATTTCACAGCCCGATGTTGTGGCACTGTCCGTTGCAACCCGACCCGACTGCATAACAAAAGAATGTTTTGAACTCTTTGAGAAGATTTCAAAGAAAACATATCTTACCGTTGAGCTAGGACTTCAGTCGGTACACGACAAAACGGGTGAGATTATAAACAGACAGTCAACCTACGCAGAGTTTCTTGATAGCTTTAATACACTCAAAAATCTCGGAATCGACGTGTGCGTTCACCTTATAAACGGGCTTCCCTTTGAAACGGTCGATATGATGAACGAAAGCGTTATGCGGGTATCCGAGCTTTTACCGTGGTCGTTGAAGTTACACCTGCTTCATGTAATACGCGGCACAAAGTGTGCTGAAATGTACGAAAGAAGTGAATTTCTCACCTTTGAAAAGGATGAATACGTTTCCCTTATCTGCGACCAGTTAGAGCTTATTGACAAAAGAATTGTCATGCAGAGGCTGACGGGTGATGGAAAACGTGAGGATCTTGTATCTCCTTTGTGGAGTATACGTAAATTTGAGGTTCTCAATGCCATAGATGCAGAAATGACAAGAAGAAATGCTCTTCAGGGAGATAAGGCATAAATTTTCACGCAGAATACACATTAAAGTGTTACGATAAATCAGTTTAAAACGAAAGGAAGAAGAGTAAATCAATGATTGAAATTTCAAACCTCGTCAAAAGATACGGAAAAGGCAAGGCTGCGGTAGACGATATCAGTCTTAATATAGGCAAAGGTGAAATCGTAGGTTTTCTTGGCCCTAACGGTGCGGGAAAATCAACAACCATGAACATTATAACAGGTTACCTTTCCGCAACAAGCGGCACAGTCAAGGTCGCAGGCTACGATGTTCTTGAAAATCCCATGGAAGCAAAAAAGCACATAGGATTTCTTCCCGAACAGCCGCCGCTTTATCTTGATATGACCGTAAAGGAATATCTGGGCTTTGTCTTTGACCTTAAAAAGTGTACACTTAATAAAAAAGCACATATCAATGAAATTGTTGACATACTGAACATAGGCGACTATTTCAAGCGTCCAATAAACCAGCTTTCAAAGGGTTACAGACAGAGAGTCGGTCTTGCTCAGGCACTCATTTCATCTCCCGACATTCTCATTTTTGATGAACCTACGGTTGGTCTTGACCCCAAGCAGATTATTGAAATAAGAGAGCTTATTTCCTCGCTGGGTAAGAATCATACAGTAATTCTTTCTACACACATACTTCCCGAAGTAAATGCAGTATGCGACAGAGTTGTAATTATAGACAAGGGCAGAATTGTTGCCGATGAAAAGACTAGTGAGCTTGAAGCTGTCACGGGTATGAGAAAAATGCGTGTAAAGGCGTGCGGCCCCAGAAACGAAGTGCTCAGAACACTTCAAAATGTAAACGGTGTCGTCAGTGTCAGCATACTTCCCGAAAGAGATGCCGACAGCACATCCTTCCTTGTGGAGGCACAGACAAATGTGGACGTGAGAGCATCCATATTCCACGCTCTTGCACAGAATGACTATCCAATGATAGGTCTTGAAGGCTTCTATTCCAGCCTTGAAGATGTATTTATAGCAATTCTCGATAAAAACAAAAAGGAGGGTAACGCATGAGCGCTATATATAAAAGAGAACTGATGGCGTATTTTACATCGCCCATAGGTTATGTATTTTCTGCGATATTCTTTGCAATATCCGGCGGACTTTTTGTTGCAACAACACTTCTTCTCGGTTCTACCGACACTTCGGCGTATTTTATGTTTATGCTTATCTTTTTTGTTGTTCTTATCCCGCTTCTTACAATGAAGCTGATGTCAGAAGAAAAGAAGCTGAAAACCGAGCAGATACTTATGACAAGTCCCGTCAGCCTTCTCGGTATAGTTTCGGCAAAGTTTTTCGCTGCATTTACCATTTTTGCCGTGACATTGGGTGTGTCATCAATTCTCAATGTTGTATCCCTTTACAACATGGCAAAAAAGCAGGTATACGTAATAGAAAAGATGAATCTTCCCACATTTGCCGTATGCATTCTCGGTGTGCTTCTTATAGGAGCGGCATTTATTGCTATTGGTATTCTTATTTCATCTCTTACGGAAAATCAGATTGTTGCGGCAGTTGCTTCGATTGGTGCTTTTGGTTTTATCCTTGCCTCACAGCTGTTGATTATCGGTGTGGAAAATGAAGTTATAAGAGTAATACTAAAGTGGTTTTCCATTCTTGACAGATTCGGTAATTTCCAAAGAGGTATATTTGATATTACTGCCGTTATATACTACGTAAGCCTTGTTGCGATATTCCTATTCCTTACCGTCAGGGTTTACGAAAAGAGACGTTGGGAATAAGGCGGTGAATGATATGAACAATAATCAGAACAATAACAATCAGAACAGTAACAAAAACATGTCAGTAAAGAAGGTTCTTACATCCCGTAAGTTCAAATACGGCACATCCGCACTTGTTTTTACGGTGGTTTTTGTTGCCGCCATAATCCTTGTCAACGTACTTGTATCCTTTGTTGATTCAAAGACCGGCGGACTGTATGTTGATTTGACAACAAAACAGCTTTACAGCGTTTCCAATGCTACAAGGGATGCATTGAAAAATGTAGACAAACCCGTAGAAATCATTTTCAGCCAGCCTGCCGACAAATGTGCAGAGGATGACATGCTCAATTCAGTGAAAATGCTGGCGGAAAGCTACGAAAAAGAGTTTAACAATGTCACTGTCATATTCAAAGACAGAAAGTCTGACCCTGCATATTTTAACCAGTTTAAAAAATCCAGTGCAGATATGACAGATACAAACAGCATTATTATTCACTGTCCTTCCAACGGAAGATCTGTTATTTATGATAAAGAGCAGATGTATAAGAGAAATCAGTATGGCGAGCTGTTTGCATTCAACGGCGAATACAAGATTACATCGGCTATTCTTTCAACTGCAAGAACAAGCGAAAGTATGCTAAGAGCAGGCATGATTACGGGCCATAATGAACTTTCACTCGATTCTGTAAAACATACCCTTGAGGATTACGGATATGAAGTATCCGATGTCAACCTCATGACAATTTCGCAGGAAGAGCTCGGCACATATGATCTCTTGCTTGTGTGCGACCCTGTGAGTGATTTTGTAGGCATGAGCAATACTGATTCGAGTGATAATAATGCGGCAAACGAATCGGCAAAGCTTCTTAATTATGTTGTCAACGACCTTGGAAATGTAATGTTTTTCCTTGATCCCATAGTTATGAATAACTGCAAAGAGCTTCCCGAACTCTATTCTCTTATTTCCGACGGCTTTGGCGTTGAGGTGGATAATCTACAGTATATTAAAGACCCTTCAACCATACTTTCAGATTACGCTTTCTATGGCTCTTATGCTATAAATGATACCGCCTCTGCAGGCTATGCAATGCATAAGCCTGTAAGCGAAAGCAGCGCAGGACTTCCTCCTGTATTCTATTATTCCTGTGCCCTTAACATTCCGAAGGAAAATGATGACGGATTCAATATCACACCTGTCATGACTGTTTCCGACGGCGGGGTGCAGGTGACTACTAAAGACGGAGAAAAATCTGCAGCAAACACACCTATTATGACACTTTCAAAGTATACAAAAATTGAAAATAACAAGGAAGTGTCGGGAAACGTTATAGTTTGCGGCTCAACAGGATTTTTGTTAAACCTTGAAACAAGTTCTTCAGCAAACGGAGACCTTTTCAAGCAGATGCTTGTTACCATGGGTAACGATAAGATTATTGTAGACATCGATTATAAGGTACTTGATGAAACCAAAATTGATGTCCCCATGGAAACGGTTAAAAATATGGCAATCAGACTTGCGGTAATTGTGCCGACAGTCATAATAATTATTGGTGTTGCGGTATTTATCAAGAGGAAATATTTTAATGGAAAATAATCAGAAAAAAGCCAGAACACTGCTGGCAAAACAAAAGATTACTATTATAATTCTTGCATGTGCCATAGTTGTGCTTGCTGCACTTTGTATCATTCTTCCTAAAGTGCTAAAGCAGGAGGAACACGTGGTTTATGCCGTTAATGACAGGGGCGACTATGTCTATTCCACCGTTTATGATGCCAACGGACAGCCGATAAGCTCACGCATTGAATCCATGGCAAACGGGACAGAAAAAAACGATTGGAATGTAAAAAAAGGAGATAATGAAGAGGTTCTTTATACTTTTAATCTTGACGGTGCAAAGGTTGAAGAAAGACCGTTTATTTTCAAGGAAATTCCCAAAGAAAACATCCTGCGTGTGACTGTTACCCAAAAGACGGGCAAGCTTTCAATTTACAATTATGACGGAGGCTTCTTTTTCGAGGGTGCCGAGAAAAATCTCTACGACGAGCAGATGGTATCCGAGTTGTTGTTTCAGGCAAGATATATGCTTGCAAATTCGTATGTTGAGAATCCCAAAAAGCTTTCGGACTACGGTCTTGAAAAGGGCAACTGTACTGCCGAAATTAAGGTGACGGATAAATCGGGAAAGACAGAGACGGTATATATTGGCAACGAAGTAATGAGCGGAAGCGGATATTACATGAAGCATGCCGATAAAGACAGCATTTATATCATGGACAGCTCAATATCCGTCCTTCTTATGGATATAAAGAACTTCCTCAGTCCCGTGGTCATCCGACCTATTGAAGAAAACAACAGAGCCTATCTTGAAAAGTTTGCACTTGCAAAGAACGGAGAACCCTTCTTTGCCTGCCGTATTCTTGCGGAAGAAGAACAGGTTGGCGTATATGCAAATCAGCTTCATAAAATGACATATCCCGAACCCGAACATGTTCTGAGCATTACGACACTTTACGACATGTTCAATCAGGTTGGTGCACTAAGCGGATTTATGGTCGTGGAATACGGTGTTTCCAAAATGGAAAACATTGATGAAGTAAGGGCGTTTTACGGACTTGATGCACCAATAGCCAACATTTCCTTCTCCTACGGCGGAAATAATTATACGTTGGATGTGAGTGCACCGAAGGAATATGAGTCCATGTATTATTACTGTATATACAGCGAATATCAGGACACGATTGTTTTGGTTCCTCCGGAAAATCTGATGTTTTTGAATTATAAGCTTGAAGATTTATACCAGCCTCAGGTGTTCCAGTATAACATCAACGAAATTGCTTCGGTAGAGGCAAAATACGGCGATAAGGTGTATAACTACAAGCTTGAAGGCTCCGGTGAAAGTCTTAAGGTTACGGAAACCAACTCATCCAAGACGATTGATACGCAGTCATTCAGACAGTTCTATATTTCACTTATGAATATAACAATCGGCGGCTATTCTTCGCTTGAAGGAGCTTCCGTAGATGAACTCAAGCATGAGTTGACGTTTACGGTTACATTCAAGAATTCATCAAAGCTTGTGTATGAGTTCTACTCCGAATCCACAATGAACTGCTATATGATTGCCGATGGCAAGGGCGGTTTCAAGACCGAGAGACGACTTGTTGAAGACATTGTAACAAAGTCCGATATGCTTATAAACGGCGAAGTTATTGAATCGGAAACATAAGGTGAAAAACATGCGGCAACAAGCCGCGGGAGGTGATAGTTTATGGCACCGCTTGCAGATTCTGTAAGACCAAAGGATTTGTCCGAAGTGATAGGTCAGGAGCATCTTTTGTCAAACGGAAGCCTTTTCAGAAGAATGACCGAAAGCGGGAAAATACCGAATATGGTTTTCTACGGCCCGTCGGGTACGGGAAAGACTACCGTTGCACGTATTATTGCCGAGAAAAGCGGCATGACACTCAGAAAAATCAATGCCACAAACGCATCTCTTTCGGATATAAAAGAGGTACTCGGAGAAACCGATACACTTTTCGGCTCGGACGGTATACTCCTTTATATTGATGAAATACAGTATTTTAACAAAAAACAACAGCAGACAATTCTCGAGTTTATTGAGGATGGCAGAATAACCCTTATTTGTTCTACCACCGACAACCCCTATTTTTCGATATATCCCGCTGTGCTTTCAAGATGCAGTGTGTTTGAATTTAAGCCCTGTAAGGCAAGTGAAATAAAAAAGGCACTTGTACGTGCCGTTTCCATACTGGATGAAAAGAACACAAAAAAGGATTTTGACGAAACTGAGAGGGATAAGGCACTCGATTATATCTCACAGGCGGCAAACGGCGATGTCAGACGTGCGCTGGGTGCTCTTGAAATTTGTTACAGTGCATCGGGCGGAGAAATGACAGAGGATTTTGCCGAACAGTCAATAAACGGCTTTGGACTGAAGCTTGATAAAGACGGAAATGAGCATTACGACCTGCTTTCGGCGTTCCAGAAGTCGATACGCGGTTCTGATGAAAATGCGGCACTCTTTTATCTTGCAAGACTGCTTGAGGGCGGAGATTTACTGTCGCCCATACGCAGACTGCTTGTAATTGCTTCTGAGGACATTGGTCTTGCACATCCCATGGCGGTGTGTGTGGTCAAGGCTTGTTGTGATAATGCAGTACAGCTGGGACTTCCCGAAGCAAGACTTCCTCTTGCCGAGGCTGTAATATACCTTGCAACACTTCCCAAATCCAATTCCGCACATGATGCATATGCCCTTGCTGCAGAGGACGTAAGACGCGGACTTGGCAGAAACATGCCCGATTATATCCGTGATTCCATGCAGCCCTCGGCAAATAAAAACGCAGGCTATGTTTATCCTCATCCGTATCCCAATCACTACTATCCTCAGCAGTATTTACCCGACGACATAAAGGACAGGGTATACTATGAATACGGCGATAATAAGGCTGAAAATGCGGCTAAGGAATACTGGAAAAAGGTAAAAGGTTAAAGAAAAAAGCCGAAAAATGTCGCAAATGCGTGCATTTTGGCATATTAAATGCGGCTTTATCTATTGACAACAAAGTCAAAATGATATAAAATAAGTTATACCACCAAGAACGGAGGATTTTTATAATGGCAGACGAAACACTTGAATTTGAACAGGAAATATTTACTCTTACAGATGAAGACGGCAACGAAAGCGATTTTGAACTTATCGGCAGTCTTGAACTTGACGGTGTGACATACGTTGCACTTCTTCCCGTAGAAGGCACGGATGATGAATACGTTATTCTTAAGCTTACAGAAGATGAAGACGGCGACGAAGTTCTTGTTACCATCGATGATGATGACGAATTCGACAAGGCGGCAGATGCTTTTGAGGATGAGTTTATGTCTGACATCGATCACGATGCACTTGATAAACCCGAAGAATAATCTTTGCTCAAAAAGAGAATACTTTCTTTGAGAGTTTGGAGTTAGAAGTCAGGAGTTAGGAATTGTGGTTGATTTGCTGACTTAAATCTTCGTTTTGGTTCATTGCTGAGCCTCATTCTGCTTCTGAACTTTTTGCTTGATTCTTAATGAGTTTGCGTTGTTGCGTGTATGCAACGCAAACGGTGCCGCTTGTGCGACATCGATAGCTTTGGTTTTTGCGAGGATAGCCCGTGAGTTTGCTGTCGGGCTATCCCGACCTGCCCTTCACGTATGATTTGTGTTTATAAACCCACATTTAGAAACAGGAGTCCGATTGTCCCGAAAGCAGGATGCAGACCTCCCGTATTTTCCCGCTCCCCGAATGAAACAGGTCGGAAAAGGACCGGAAAATTTCGGATGCTGGTAGCACAGAGCCAAAGGTAGGACACCACCCTTGCGAGAGCAGGGTTTCTTCAATGCAAATCTACGGCCGTGGCGGGGATTACTTTTTCTTTGCTGAAAAGAAAAAGTAATCAAAAAGAAAAGAACCCGAGACTATATGTTTGGACTTGTTTCCGATGCTTGGTGCCCGAAAGGTGTATCGTTTGACCGCCATAAATCCAAGCGGTCAAACTCAGTAGTACATTCGGAGTTTTTTTTGCTACAAGAAAAAGTAATCAAAAAGAAAAGAACCCGAGACTATATGTTTGGACTTGTTTCCGATGCTTGGCGCCCGAAAGGTGTATCGTTTGACCGCCATAAATCCAAGCGGTCAAACTCAGTAGTGCATTCGGAGTTTTTTTGCTACAAGAAAAAGTAATCAAAAAGAAAAGAACCCGAGACTATATATTTGGACTTGTTTCCGATGCTTGGCGCCCGAAAGGTGTATCGTTTGACCGCCATAAATCCAAACGGTCAAACTCAGTAGTACATTCGGAGTTTTTTGCTACAAGAAAAAGTAACCAAAAAGAAAAGAACTTCGCAGGCAATGTCTACAGTTGGCAAATGGTATTTCCGCAAAACCAATCTTTTGTTGCCGCCTTTAAGGCTCGCGGCAACAAAATACGACACCGACATTGTGTCGGCTTTAAACAAATTATTGTTGCACGGTTATCCAATCCCGACCGCCAAACAACGGCGGTTGGGATTTACTCTTTATGCGACAACAATGGGTCGCCTATGGTAGGGACAGGCGTCCCCGACTGTCCGTGAAAGATATTATTTGTAAAAACATAAAAAGAGGGCAAAAAATGAATACCCAAAACACAAAACGCACCTACCTTTTTGAAACCGCACCCGTATATAAAGCGGTTCTTACATTGGTTGTGCCTACCGTTATATCTCAGATATTGACAATTATATACAATTTTGCCGATACGTGGTTTGTTGGAAGAACAAATAACGAGGCAGCAGTGGCGGCGGTTTCTGTTGCCATGCCGTTATTTATTGTAATGACGGGGCTTTCAAATCTTTTCGGTATTGGCGGTTCGAGTGTAATATCACGTTCCCTGGGTGCAAAAAAGCAAGAAGATGCAAAATCGGCATTTGCCTTTGCACTTTGGGGTTCTGTGGCGGCGGCAGTCCTGTATTCGGTAATTATATTCTTTTTCGGAAAGAATCTTGTATATATTATCGGCGGTGACAAATCCAGCGAAAAATATATAGTTGAATACCTTTTCTGGACAATTGTAGTCGGCGGTGTTCCTACAATGCTTTCGGCACTTTTCGGACATCTTGTACGTTCTGTAGGGAAGGCCAAGGTCTCGGGGTTTGTCATGTCCATGGGTGCAATTCTTAACATCACCCTTGACCCGTTGTTTATGTTTGTCATTCTTCCCAAAGGGCACGAGGTCGCAGGTGCGGCAATCGCCACCATGCTGTCAAATACGGCATCTGCAATTGTGTTTGTTATTTATATTATAAAATCGAAGGAAGACGTTTTCACTTTAAATCCCAAAGATTTTTCATTAAGAGGCAATGTGCCGGGCGAAATACTTGCAACGGGTGCTCCTGCCTGCCTTTCTACCTGCCTTGCAATGGTTTCAAATATTGCGGCAAACAAGCTCATGAGTGATTATGGTTCTGCCGCTGTTGCAGGGCTTGGCATTGCAAAAAAATCAAATACCCTTGCCTTTAACATCAACATGGGTTTGACACAAGGTGTGCTTCCGCTTATCGGCTATAACTTTGCGGCGAAAAACTATGACCGCATGAAAAAGGTGGTTGCTTTTACCTTTGGTATTACCATAACCTTTTCGGTGATGTGTACCCTTGTTTACCGTACTTTTCCCGAACCCATAATGAAGTTTTTCATTGATGAGCCCAAAACAGTTGCCGCAGGCACTAAACTGCTTCCCACACTTGCCATTGCCGTTGTGTTCTGCGCAATGACATATCTTATGAATACAATCTTTCAGGCTACGGGCAGAAAATTCTATTCACTTTTAACCTCAATGATGAGAAAGGGAATATTTGATATACCGCTTATGTTCCTGCTTAAAAGATATTTTAAGGAAACGGGTATTGTTGTTGCGACACCTATTGCAGAGGTCTTGTCAATATTCGTATCGCTTTTTTTACTGTTGAGATTTCTGAAATCTTTGAAAAAAGATGCATAAAACATTGCATAAATCTTGTTTATGCATTAAAAGTGTGAAAAAAGTATCAAAACTATTGACTTTTTTGAATTGACCGAATATAATCAATATGTAAATTTATAATAAAGGAGATTTTAATCATGAAATTTACTAAAGTTTTAGCTCTCACACTTGCAGTTCTTATGCTCGCAGCGTGCTTTGTAGGTTGCGGTAAGGTTGAAGAATCCGCAAGCGATGCAAACATCGAAGAAAAAGAAAAGCTTGTTATGGCAACAAACGCTTATTTCCAGCCCTATGAATACTACGAAGGTGATAAGATCGTAGGTATTGATGCTGAAATTGCAGCTGCAATTGCTGAAAAGCTCGGTATGGAACTTGAAATTAAGGATATGCAGTTCGACTCCATCCTTACAGCTGTTGAAACAGGCTCTGTTGACTTCGGTATGGCAGGCATGACTGTTACCGAAAAGAGACTTGAAAGCGTTAACTTCACATCCAGCTATGCTACAGGCGTTCAGTCTATTATCGTTAAGGAAGGTAGCCCCATCACCACAGTTGATGATCTTTATGCAGAAGGTGCAGCTTATAAGGTAGGCGTACAGCTTGGTACAACAGGCGACATTTATTCTACAGACGATTTTGGTTCTGACAATGTTGTTCAGTACTCCAACGGTAACGAAGCAGTTATGGCTCTTCAGGGCGGTGCAGTGGACTGCGTAATCATCGACAACCAGCCCGCAAAGGCACTCGTTGAAGCAAATGAAGGTCTTGTTATTCTTGAGACATCCTATGCTGATGAAGAATACGCAATTTGCGTAGCTAAGGAAAACACAGAACTTCTCGAAAAGCTCAACAAGGCTATCGATGAACTCATTGCTGACGGTACAGTTGATAAGATTATCGCAAAGTACATCAAGTAATTTTTGATTTCAATTTAATTTGATATTGCGGACGGGAATGAGCTTCATTCCCGTTTGCGATGTATATGGAGATTTACCGTGAATAACACAAAGAAAAAAAAGAAGCTGTTGACAACAAAGAACATATTTTTAGCACTTTTGGCTTTAGCGGCAATTGTGTTTGTAATATATGTAGTAATAGCACAAAGTCTTGCCATGAGGGTCAGCAAGGAGCTTACAGTTAATGATACAAAGGCGATTATTGAAGAAAAAATAGCCGAGCTTCCCAAAGAGCAGGCGTTATCGGCGTTGTATCTTGCCGAAAACATTGAGGTTGATGTAAAGAGTGTCGAAAAAGGCGAGAAAAAAAGCTTTATTGTTGACTGTGAAATAAAAACACTTGACCTTTATGATATAGTTTCTCAGAATATTGACAGATATTTTGGTCTTGCATATGAATACGAGCAGAAAAGAGCCGAAGAAGGACAGATAATGAAGCCCAACTCCACTCTTATCAGACAGAATATCGTTGATGATTTTAACAAGGATATTGAGAAAGCTGAAAAGTCAAACAAGAGAGTTGTTATCAAGATATTTGAAATATCGGAAAATAATTATCAGCTTTATTATACCGACGAAGTAATAAATGCTATTTTCGGCGATTACAGAAAGGCGGTAGAGCTTATCAATAATGCTGAAACATGTACTATTGAAGGTGAAGAAGTTTCGGTAAAAAATAACAGTACATATAAAAACGGCATTATAGAATGCTTTACTTTGAATAACTACGAAAAGAATGTTGAGCCCGATCCCAGTATCCCTGCGGTAAAATGGCTTAATTCCGTTAAGGATTCATTTGTAAGAAATTTCCTTGAAGAAGATCAGGGAAGACCACGATACATGTATATTGTTGACGGTATAAAAAACACAATACTTGTTACTCTTGCGTCTCTCATTATTGGTATTGTCATCGGTTTTGTTGTGGCTGTAATCAGAGTAACAAATGATACAACCGGTGCACTTGATTTCGGAGCATGGATATGTAAACTGTATCTGTCAGTCATGAGAGGCACTCCGCTAATGATTCAGCTGCTTATTATTTACTTTGTTATCCTTCTGCCGGCAGGTGTAGGAAGCGTTCCTTCGGCAATTATCTGCTTTGGTCTTAATTCCGGTGCATATGTGTCGGAAATTGTCAGAGGCGGTATAATGTCGGTGGATAAGGGACAGATGGAGGCGGGCAGAAGCCTTGGTTTTAATTATATAAGAACTATGTATCATATTGTTCTTCCTCAGGCGTTCAAAGCAGTTCTTCCGTCACTTGCAAACGAATTTATCACACTCCTCAAGGAAACTTCTGTTGCATTCTATATCGGTGTTGCAGATCTTACTCTCGGAGGTCTCAAGATTCGTTCGATTACATACTCAAGCTTTATGCCTCTAGTTGCAATTGCAATCATATATCTTATTCTTGTACTTGGCCTTTCAAAGCTTGTATCAATTCTTGAAAGGAGGCTGCGTAAAGGTGATAACCGTTAGAGGATTATGTAAGGATTTTGGCGATAATGACGAAATCAAGGTGCTTCGCGGCATTGACGAACATATCAAAAAGGGCGAAAAGGTTGTAATTATCGGACCGTCCGGCGGCGGTAAATCCACATTCCTTCGCTGCCTTAACAGACTGGAAGAACCCACAAGCGGTGAAATCTGGTTTGGTAATGAATGCATTACCGACAAAAAATGTGACATCAATAGGCTAAGAATGAAGATGGGTATGGTTTTCCAGCACTTTAATCTGTTTCCTCATAAGAGCGTTATGGAAAACATAACACTTGCTCCCATAAAGCTTCTTAAGCTTCCCAAGGAACAAGCAGAAAAAGAAGCAATGGAGCTTCTTGCTATGGTTGGACTTGCCGACAAAGCAAATGCGTATCCTTCCCAACTTTCCGGCGGTCAGAAGCAGAGAGTTGCAATTGCCCGTGCACTTGCAATGAAGCCTGAGGTTATGCTCTTTGACGAACCAACTTCAGCACTTGACCCTGAGCTTGTAGGTGAAGTTCTTAATGTTATGAAGAAGCTTGCAAACGATGGTATGACGATGGTTTGTGTAACTCATGAAATGGGCTTTGCCAAGGAAGTTGCAACACGCGTTCTCTTTATGTGTGACGGTGTAATTGCCGAAAGCGGAACTCCCGATGAGATTTTCACAAATCCTCAGAATCCCAGAACAAAACAGTTCTTACAAAGTATTTTATAATACTGTCCGCCCCGAAAAAACGGGGCGGATTTTTTTTGCCGTGTTTTCATTTTTTGGGGAAATTATAAATAATTATCACAAAACTCTTGACAAATGCCAATGTTGTTGTTATAATAACTTTGTAATCAATACAAATAAATGAAAAGAGGTGTCAGATATGACTTCAGCAGAAATATTGCAAAAGCACGGAATACGCCCGTCACTTACAAGAGTTCTGATTTACGATTATTTAAGAGAACACCGGACGCATCCCACGGCAGATGAAATATATTCGGCACTGTCACCGGAAGCGCCGACGCTTTCCAAAACTACTGTATATAACACGATGAAACTGTTGTCGGCTGAAGGGGTTATTAAAACCATCACCATTGAGGAACAGCAGGCAAGGTTCGATGCCTGTACCGATATTCACGGACATTTTCTTTGTAAATCCTGCGGAAAGGTATATGATTTTGACACGAAACTGCCGTGTATGAAAATACCCGAAGGCTTTGGTGTTGATGTGACGGAAATATACTGCACCGGTAAGTGCGAGAAGTGTAATTGAAATATCAAAAACACTGTATAAAGGTGTCCTCACATAGGGATAAGAATAAAGTCAGTAAGTTTTTGCTTGCTGACTTTTTGTTATTTTTCTGTACTTTTGCCCCGATGCAAAAGTACCAAAAAATCTCCACTCAACAAGAGGGGATGGCTCATTCGGGAAAAGCAAAGTGCAAAAAGGCAAATTTTGACTAGGACAAATGAAACCAAACACTTCTACGAAGCCGTCAAAATTTGGATTCTACCAATTTCAATGATACTGCCGCCCTCATTCCGCTGACCTCCCCTCTTTCGCCGTGGCGGCTTAACTCCCCTCTCTTGGTGTTGGTGCTAACTTGAAGTATATTCAGTTTATTGGATTGAATAATATCAAGCAGTGTATCAAAGGCTATGCTTTAGACTTTTTCGCGAAAATGAGAGTTTAAAATTCAGTAATTACTTACCCGCGTTGTGAGAGGTAAGCCGCCGCGGGTCGGGAAAGCCCGACAGCAATATTTTTCATTTTGACGGTTTTCGGTATGCCGTCAAAATGACGGTTTGTCAGCGGCGACTCGCCGCCGAGTCATCTCTCCTTTTGAGCGGAGAATTTTTGGTTCTTTTGTTTCGGGACAAAAGAACAAATAAAAGACGTTGTTTATGCGACAACTAAAGTCCGCTTATTGCGAGTATTCCCCGTGTATTTGCCGTCGGGCTTTCCCGACCACCGCAGTGACGAAACACTCCCAAATGTATAAAAAAGCGTACCGCAGTACGCCTTCAAATTTTATTCATTCCTAAAGAAACACCCCTTACGGCAGTGTTTTTTTGTTATAATATTGAAATTTTATTTCTGATGTGATATAATCTTGGCGGACGGTGATAAATATGAAAAAGAAAATAATAGCAATTTGTGCCATTGTACTGACCATAGCATTAATGGCGGGAGTGTATTTGATATTTGGTCAGAAGTTGCAGAAAGGTGTAAAGCAGATAACTGTTGAGGTTGTGTACCAGGACGGTTCTGAGGAATATAAGATAAAAACTAAGGCGGAGACTCTTGAAACGGCAATGAAAGAAGCAGACGGCCTTAAATTTGAAACAAAAGACGGAATGGTAATGGTTATCAATGGTGTCAGAGCCGACTATAATCTTGACGGTGCATACTGGGCAATTTACGTAAATGACGGATACGGTAATTACGGCATATCGGAACAGCCCGTGACAGACGGCGATTGCTTCAGATTTGAATATACGAAGGCATAATGATGAAAAGCGGCTCAAAAGCAAAGGATGTAGCAATTGTCGGTCTTATGATAGCCGTTATCGAAGCGGCAAAGCTTGCACTGGCGCAATTGCCGAATATTGAGCTTACATCTTTTTTCATAATAATATTCACTTTGTATTTCGGCAAAAAGATATTTATTGCAATCCCTGCATTTATACTTATAGAAATTATGATTTTCGGCTTTAACCTCATGTGGGTGTTGGCATATGTATATGTCTGGCCGATACTGTTTCTTCTGACATTACTGTTTTCCAAGTTTAAAAGTGCATTTGCAATGTCAATACTTTCGGGGTTTTTCGGTCTCGGGTTCGGATTTCTGTGTTCCTTCCCGTATCTGTTTATTTCAACGTCGCAGAATCCCGATGCGGGTCTTGCCTCGGCTATAACCTACTGGATTGCAGGCATACCGTTTGATTTAATACACGGCATTTCAAATTTTATTATTATGCTTGTGTTGTTTGCACCTGTATCCCGTATTTTAGAAAAAAGCGGATTAAGCAAAGAATAAGAGCAGACGATTTTGTCTGCTCTTTTGTTTATGCCTTTTCGACTATTTTTGCCGCTTTTGCAAGGGCATCGTCAATGTTGTTACAGAAATTGTCTTTTCCAAGGATATTCACAAATCCCGATTTTTCCATAACCTTCATGGGTTGTTCGTTTACATGGGACAACAACACGGAAATGCCTTGACGACCGCACTTTTTAACTAAAGATTCAAGACTCTGAAGTGCCGAAACATCAAGTGAAGTAACGGCACTCATTCTCAGAATGAGGCATTTCGTGGTATCATCGGTGACGATATTCTTAAGTGAATCGGTAACTGCAAAGAAGAGTGCACCCGAAAGCTCGTATACGCTTGTTCCTTCGGGGATTGCTTTGTGCCTGTCATCTTCTGCATCCTTCCACTTGTTAACCTTTGATTCGTCACCCATTCTCTTTAAGAAGAGTGCCGCAGTAATAACAAGACCGAAGCCGATTGCAACGACAAGGTCAAATACAACTGTAAGTACGAATGTAACAACAAGTACAAGTATATCGCTCTTGGGAGCAGTTTTAACAAGACGTAAGAAGGGCTTCCACTGGGACATATTGTAAGCAACGTGAATAAGAATTGCCGCAATTGTTGCCATGGGAATCATCTTGGCATATGGCATGAGTACAAGCATTACAAGAAGAAGCACTACTGCATGAACAATACCTGCAACAGGAGTTCTGCCGCCGTTTTTTACGTTTGCCGCTGTTCTTGCAATGGCACCTGTTGCGGGAATACCGCCGAAGAGTGCCGAACCGATGTTACCAATCCCCTGAGCAATAAGCTCTGTATTTGAACGGTGCTTTGAACCTACCATGCCGTCTGCAACTACACATGCAAGAAGCGACTCGATTGCCGCAAGAATTGCAATTGTAAATGCATCGGGAAGAAGTGCTTTTATGTTCGAAAGTGAAAAATCGGGCAAAGTAAACTTGGGTAAACCGCCCTTGATATCGGGATAAAGATCGCCGATTGTCACAACCTTGTTGCCGAGAAGGAAATATGCACCTACACCGATAACAACGGCAATAAGGGATGCCGGAACTTTATCTGTAATCTTGGGGAAAACAAACAGAACCACAAGACAGACAACACCAATGATAACAGACCAAAGATTTGCCGTACCGAAGTTGTGGATGAGTGCCTCAATCTTTTCGATTGTTTCAATGGGGGCTTCACCGTTCATATATTTTACACCGAAGAAATCCTTGAGCTGACCTACTAGGATTGTTACGGCAATACCCGCGGTAAAGCCTGTTGTGATTGTGTAGGGTATGTACTTAATGAGTGCACCGAAGCGGCATATACCCATAATGATGAGTATCACACCTGCCATAACTGTTGCAACGGCAAGACCGCCGACACCGTTTGTTGCCACAATTCCCGCAACTATTGTTGCAAATGCCGCGGTGGGTCCTGCTATCTGAACAGTACTGCCGCCAAAGAATGAAATAAGAAAACCTGCAACGATTGCAGTATAAAGACCCATTTCGGGACCTACACCCGAAGCTATGGCAAGGGCGATTGAAAGAGGAAGTGCAATTATCGCAACTATTATACCTGCGATAATATCCTTAACCAGCTGACCTTTGGAATAATTCTTAAGACAGCTGAACAACATTGGATTGAATGTTTTCATGAAGAATAGTTCCCTTCAACATATATTTTATTTTGCTTATGTATTATATACCTTTAGCCGTATAAAGTCAACTCGGGAGAATATACAAAATAATTGTACGGAACAAATAGCGTTTATGTCTATTTTTCAAATTTATATTGCAAAAATCCGTGAAATGTGATACAATCAACCGGAAGACAGAGTACAGAATTATGCGAAAACCGAAGCTTAACGCATTTAGAAACAGAGGATTATGGAAAAGAATACTTATCTTGAAAAAGCAAAAAACATAATAAAAGACACTTCTGCTGTTTTTGCCTATGTGTCCGGAAACGAAGAAATTATTTCAAGTGCCAAGGGCATAGGTTTTGTTGCTTCGCTCTGCAACGATAAAAAGGATTTATCTAAAGGTGCAGTTGCCGATAAAATTGTGGGAAAGGCTGCCGCAATGCTGTTTGTACTCCTTGGTCTCAAGTACGTACACGCAGAAACTATAAGTACGGGTGCGGTCAAGGTGTTTGAAGAATACGGCGTAGAATATAGTTATGATGTAATAACAGAGGCAATAGTCAACCGTAAGGGCGACGGTCTTTGTCCCATGGAAATGGCGGCAAAGGATACAGAGACTCCCGAAGAAACCTTGTCAGCTGTAAATAAAAAGCTTGAAGAATTGAGAAAAAGCTGAATACAACAAAGAGCCGTCCCGATGGGACGGCTTGTTGCTTTTTTTATCAAATCTTTCCCGTGGTTTTGCTGTCGGGCTTTCCCGACCGGCGGTCAAACGGTGCTTCATTCGGGCATCTGACATTCCGTTCAAATTCCAAAACGAAGTCCCGAGTTCTTTTCTTTTTTGCTTACTTTTTTCTTTTCAGCAAAGAAAAAAGTAAGTTATTCAAGTATCTTCTTTATATCAACATCCGCAAGGAAGGGAGCAACAGCACTCATTGTGAGGTGGCAGAGGGATGTGTTCCACTTTGTGTCCTTGCCCCAGCCCTCGAAGGTCACTGTACCGCCTTCGGCAACAATTCTTCTCCATGCACCCTCGTCAAGAAGGCAGGCTTTGAGGTCATCCCATTTGTCGCATCTTACAAGTCCCATAAGCGTTGGGAAATATGTAAAGAGGGCAATCGAGCTTATCTTTCTTTCCCTTAGCATGTTAAGTATGTTTTCTTCACATTCCTTGTCGGGACAGAGACCGAAGCCGAAGGTGTAGAGATTGCCGACAATACTTACATGGTCCGAACTTAAAGAGTCGGTGAATACGTGTTTTTCCTTGTCGTAGAATGCATCGAGGAACGCCTTGTAAAGCTCTGTCATGTCACGGTAGGGTTCTTTGCCTAGTGCCTTTGCAATTTTGTTGACACTGCTTATTGCTTCAAGGTAATGTCCGCACATTACAACGTGAGGTTCTGCACAGCCCTTGGTGTCGTTGTCGATTTTCACATAGCCGTCGTGGTAGTTTTGTGGCCATTCGACAAGATTCCACTTATCCGTAACATTGATAAGCCCATCGTCTCTTTCGTAGTCTCTTATGTAAACCTCAAGAAGTTTTACGCACTTGGGATAATTCTGTTCGAGATATTCCTTATCTCCCGTTACTCTGTAGTGCCAGAGAACAAGATGCACAACCATGAGCGAGAACTCGGCAATTTCCTGCATGAAAGAGCCGTCAAGGCAGGTCATAAGGCTTTCGGAGATGAAAGAGGAATAGAAGGCATCGTCTATAAGCTTTCTTACAATGCTGTCTTCGCCGCTTAAAAGCATGTGGGTAAGTGCCGTGTAACAGCCGTCACCGACATAAAAGCCCTTTTCTCTTTCACAGCAGTCCTGAATTACCTCCTGAACCGCATAGTGCATGGTATCCTCGCAAAGCTTCCATATAGCTTCAAGGTCTTTATTGCCTTTGTATTCAGGCTTAAGAGCACTTGCAGCTTCAAAGGGATAGTGGCGGATATTGAAGTATATATCATAAACTTCCACACCCTCGGGTATATCTATTTCGACATATCTGAACGCCTTGAAGTCGAACCATTCGAGGCTGTCTTCGGCCCCTGACAGAATCCACGGCTCGATATATTTGCAGTTGGCACGAAGCTCATATCTTACAGTTCCGTCGTCAAGAAGCTCCTGACCGCACTTGATTGTAAGCTCGTCACCCTTGTTTCCCTTTGCTTTCATGCAGAGGTAGCCTGCATAAACCATGCCAAAGTCAAGATAAAGGGTGTTTCCTCTCATTTCGGATACAACCGGCTCTGCCTTTTCAAACACCAGCATCTTTGACTTCTGCTCTACAAGTGTATGGTCGGCAAAATTATTCTTCTTTGCAAATGACCAGTCGGAGTCGTCAAAGTCCCATCCTTCAAAACCGAACATTTTTGAATTTGAGTCCTGTTTTTCCATAAACTGGGTGTCATATCCGACAGTATGTGTTTCGGTAAAGGCATCATGGGGTTTTGTAAGGAATGTTTCATCGGTACAGAGCACGCACTTTCCGTCAACTTCAAGGTCGAAGATAAGACCGTGTCTGTTGTCTCCGCTCTGCCACACTCTGTTGATAAGACCGTGGTAAAGGGTATGTACGGCAATAAGGTTTTCACCCTCATTCAGATATTCCGAAACGTCAACGACGTTATAGTTATAGTTTGAATGATAGCAGGGAGCAGGACCTTGTGCCACAAATACACCGTTGATATAAAGTTTATAATAGTCGTCACCGGAAATAAACATTAAAGCCTTGCCTGTTTTGTTGAGAGTGAACTTTTTTCTGAAAAGGATATGTCTGTTTCTGTGCTCGGAGCAGTCGATATTCATTTTATCCTTTTCTCTGTGAAAAATGTTTCTCGGCTGAAGATTGCAGAATTCATCATCTGTAATCCATACGCCTTTGAAATTATGGCTCATAACCAAAACCTCCTACGGTTTATTTACCTGTATTTTAGCATTTTACAGATATTTTGTAAAGCATTTTTAGGAAAAATTGCACTAAAAAACGGTTGTTTGAAGGACAAAAAAAGTATTTTTTGTAAATCTTGAATTTTTTTTAAAAAAAATATTTACTAGTAAAAAAAATTGTGATATTATTTAGCTGTGATAAATTTTAATTCATACTTCTAAAGGAGTGCTATTTATGAAAAAGATTTACGAAGGCAAGACAAAAGACGTATACGCTCTTGATAACGGCAATGTAATGCTCAAGTTCAAGGACGACTGCACAGGTAAGGACGGCGTTTTTGATCCCGGTGAAAACTCTGTTGGTCTCACAATTGAAGGTATCGGTAAGGCTAACCTTGAAACAAGTATCCACTATTTCGAGCTTCTCAAGAAGGCGGGCATCAAGACTCACTATGTATCTGCCAACATTGACGATGCTACTATGGAAGTTCTTCCCGCCAAGGTGTTCGGTCACGGTCTTGAAGTAATCTGCAGACTTGTTGCAACAGGTTCTTTCATCAGAAGATACGGCGAATACATTGCTGACGGTACTCCTCTTGAAGGCGGATATGTTGAATGTACATTCAAGAACGATGAAAAGGGCGATCCCCTCGTAACAGGCGAAGGTCTTGCAGCTCTCGGCGTTATGAGCCCCGAACAGTTCTCAAGCATGAAGGAACAGACCTTAAAGATTACAAAGATTGTTGCAGACGATCTTAAGAGAATCGGTCTTGACCTCTGGGACATCAAGTTTGAATTTGGTTACAACAACGATGAAGTTATTCTTATCGACGAAATCGCTTCGGGTAACATGAGAGTTTACAAGGACGGCAAGATTGTTGATCCCGTTGAACTCACAAAGATCATTCTTGCTAACAGATAACTTACTTTCTCTTTGATAAAAAGAGAAAGTAAGCAAAGAGAAAATAACTCGGGACTTCGTTTTGGAATTTGAACAGAATGTCAGATGCCCGAATGAAGCACCGTTTGACCGCCATAAATCCAAGCGGTCAAACTCGGTTTGAGACGTCCCGTTTGATTCTTTCTTTGCTGAAAAAAGAATTTGGCACCATGCTTTTGACGGTGCATAACAAATCTGAAATTCTCGATTATGTTTTTCACCGCTGTCAAACTCCGACAGCGGTGAAATTTACAATTACTTATAAAGTAAGGAGAACGCATTATGAAAATGATAAAGGACAAGGAAATCGTTGTAGGTGCTGACTTTGCAGGATTTCCTCTCAAAGAAGCAGTTTGCGAGCATTTAAGAGAAAAGGGCTGGAAGATTCTTGACATGGGTGTTAAATCCGACTCCGACCCCGATGACACAGACCTCATGTTCCACAGAGTAGGCCTCAGAGTAGGTGCCATGATTTCCGAAGGCGAATACGAAAGAGCACTTCTTTTCTGCGGAACGGGCATGGGTATTCACATTGCGGCAAGCAAGTGTCCCCACGTTCATGCGGGTGTTGTTGAAAGCGTTCCTGCGGCACTTCGTGCAATTACAGGCAACGGTGTAAACGTACTTGCAATGGGTGCTTTTTATGTTGCTCCTGCAATGGCTTGCGACATAGTTGACGCATATCTTAATGCAGACCTCGGCACAGGCTACGAATGGTGGAAGAACTTCTACGAATTCCACAAGCTTGCCATTGACGAGCTTGAAGCTTTTGACTACGAAGAGTATAAGGCTAACGGCTTTAAGGTAAACAAGCTCGGCGACTATCCTCTCAAATTAGAAAAGAAGCCTGACTAACTTACTTTTTTCTTTGATAAAAGAAAAAAGTAAGCAAAAAAGAAAATAACTCGAGACTGTATTTTGAATTTTATTTAAATAATTGGTTCTCGAGTGAAACCCCGTTTGACCGCCATAAATCCAAGCGGTCAAACTCGGTTTAAGTTTTCATTATTCCTGTAGGGGACGGCGTCCTCGACGTCCCATTTGATTCTTTCTTTGATAAAAGAAAAAAGTAAGCAAAAAAGAAAATAACTCGAGACTACATTTTGTGATTTGGGCTAAATGTCTATTGCCCGAATGAAACACCATTTGACCGCCATATATTCAAGCGGTCAAACTCAGTTACTCGTTTTACACAACAAAACCGCTGTCAAGTATCGACAGCGGTGATTTTTTTATTGCACATTATCTGTATTTATGGTAAAATAAATACAAACCATTTATGCGAAAGGGTGTTTTTAATGAAGACTCCTGTCTATTCGGGCATAATTACAAATTACAACTGCACGGCTGAGTGCGAGCATTGCATGTTTGCGTCATCCCCGTCATGTTCTAAAGAATATATAACAAAGGAAAAGGCTGAGGAAATTGCACGTCTTCTCAAGGAGGCCGGAACATATTCCGTACATATCGGCGGCGGTGAACCTTTCATCAATTTTATGGCTCTTTGCATGCTTATAAAGGCTCTTAATGAGTTCGGCATAGGCATAGATTACATTGAAACAAATGCCTTCTGGTGTCGTGATGAAAAGGCGGCAAAGGAAAAACTCAAAATGCTTAAAGCACTCGGTGTTTCCACAATTATGGTTTCGGTTGACCCATTTCACATTGAATTTGTTCCGCTGGAGCTGCCTTTAAAGCTTTGCGGACTTTTGGACGAGCTCGGCTTTGAGTATTTTATATGGCAGCAGAAATTTTTAAAGCGTCTTTCGGCTCTTGACATTACCGTTACTCATACGAAGGAGGAGCTCATGGAGGTGCTTGGTGAAGATTATATAGTACAAACTGCGATGGAATACGGTCTCGGAATAAACGGCAGAGCACTATGCTTTGCAGACAGCATATACCCCAAACGTTCCTATGAACATTGGGCGACCGACGAAGAGTGTCCGTCTTTGACACACCCTCATCACTGTCACATTGACCTTTACGGCAGGGCAATTCCATCGAGATGTACGGGGATTTTTGCAGAGGCAAGGGATTATCTTGAAACGAACATACCGGAAAGCAGATATCCTGTTTTTGCGTCTTTGCTTGAATCGGGTACAAAGGGACTTTACGAATATGCAAAAGCCAAAGGCTTTGTTGCTGCAAAAAACGGTTATCCCACAAGATGTGCTTTTTGCTACGACATGAGACGTTTTTTATACGAAAACTGTCCGTCACAGGACATTTTCGACAAAAACTTTTATGAGAGCATGAAGAAGCGGGTATTCTTTAACTAATAATAAATGTCGAAAAAATGGCATTGCAATCGGCACATTGATGTGTTATAATGTGGTGCATACAGAAGATTATTTCCGGAAGAAGGAATTACTATGAAAATTGTTATTTTCGGTTGCGGAAGAACCGGTACAACAATAATTGACAGCCTTACCGGCGAAGGACATGACATTGTTGCAATGGACAAGGACAGCTCTGTTGTGGAAGAAGTATCTACACAGTACGATGTTATGGGACTTTGCGGAAACGGTGTTGATTCGGATTCTCTTGCCGAAGCAGGTATGGAGGACACAGAGCTTTTTGTCGCTGTCACAGGCTCTGACGAAATGAACATGCTTGCATGTTTCATAGCACGCAAGATGGGTGCAAAGCATACCATCGCAAGAATAAGAACCCCCGAATACAACGACGACAGTCTCGGCTTTTTGAAGCAGAATCTTGACATATCTCTTGCATTGAATCCCGACCTTCTTGCGGCTCACGATATATTCAATGTTCTTTCGTTTCCCTCTGCGGTAAAGGTTGAAACCTTCTCAGGCAGAAACCTTGAGATTGTCGAAATGTACATAAAAGAAGACTCTCCGTTTGCAGGAATGAATCTTATTGATTTGCGTAAGGAATTTCCCGGCAACTATCTTGTATGCGTTGTTCTTCGTGATGACAACGTCTTTATTCCCGACGGCCATTTTGAACTGAGAGTCGGCGACAGAATCGGCGTTACTGCACCCCATGCAGAGCTTCAGAAGCTTTTGAAAAGTGCGGGTATGCCTCAGAAGATGCCAAAGAGTGTTGTTATACTTGGGGCAAGCAGAGTGAGCTACTACCTTTCAAAAGCACTTCTTCAGGCAGGTGTGAAGGTAAAGGTTATTGACTGGAGCAAGGAGATTTGTCACAGCTTTTCAAACCGTGTGCCTGCCGCCACAATGATATGCGGTGACGGTATGCAGCCTGAGGTTCTTCTTGAGGAAGGAATAACAAAATGCGATGCTTTTATCTCGCTTACAGGCTCTGACGAAGTAAATGTTCTCAGTGCGTTTTTTGCATCGGAGCAGAAGGTTCCCACAGTAATAGCAAAGGTCAACAGAAACGAGCTTGCACAGACATCGGAAAAGCTTGGTCTTAAATGTATAGTTTCACCGCAGAAATCTGTGTCGGATGTTCTTTCAAGATATGCAAGAGCACTTCACAATTCCATCGGAAGTAATGTTGAAACACTTTACAAGGTTGCAGACGGCAAGGCAGAGGTGCTTGAATTCAATGTCAGCTCTGATTTCAAATATGCAGATGTTCCATTAAGAGAAATGAAGCTTAAGGCAAATGTTCTCATAGCGGGTATTGTACGCGGCAGAAAGCCGATTATACCGTCAGGTAATGACATTATTCTTCCCGGTGACAAGGTTATTGTACTTGCGGCAGGGCATATTCTTTCCGACCTATCGGATATTATTGCTTAGGAAGGGGAGAAAATATGAACCGAAAAATAGTATTCGGTATAACAGGCCGTCTTTTACAGGCAATGGCGGTTATACTGCTTCTTCCTCTGTTAGTCTCGGCAATATATAAGGAAAGCAATTGCATTGCTGCATTTATCATTTCGGCATGCTTGTCCTTTTCCATAGGTACCGTCCTTCGTTTTGCCACAAAGAATTACAGCAAGGAACTGTATGCAAAGGAAGGCTTTCTGATTGTATCTCTTGCATGGGTTTCTGCATCGCTGATAGGCTGTCTTCCATTTATTATAAGCGGTGAAATACCATCTTTTTTCGATGCTCTTTTTGAAACTGTCAGCGGTTTTACAACAACAGGTGCATCGGTTGTTACAAATGTTGAAGAATTAAGCCACGGTATTATATTTTGGCGTTCCTTTACCCATTGGATAGGCGGCATGGGGGTTCTTGTTTTCATGCTTGCCTTTGTAAACAACATTTCGGATAAGGCAATTCACATTATGAGAGCCGAAATGCCGGGACCTGTTGTGGGAAAGTTGGTGCCGAGAGCAAAGGATACCTCAAAGGTGCTTTACATCATGTATATTGTCATGACGCTTGTGCAGATAGTGCTTTTATGGTGCGGCGAAATGAATTTGTTTGAGGCTGTTGTTCATACTTTCGGAACAGCAGGCACCGGCGGTTTTGGTTTGAAAGCCGACAGCATAGCTTCTTATTCAGCCTATTCACAGTGGATAATCACAGTATTTATGCTTATTTTCGGCATAAACTTCAATCTGTATTTTCTCCTGATAATAAAAAGATTTCGTTCGACATTAAAAAGCACGGAACTTTGGACTTACTTAGGTATTGTCATAACATCTATCGTAATTGTTTCTGTCAATATAAGTCCTGCTTTTACTTCTTTGTCGGATACAATAAGAACAGCTGCATTTCAGGTGTCGTCAATAATGACAACAACAGGATATTCAACCACTGACTTCAACCTATGGCCGAATCTTTCAAAAACTATACTTCTCATCCTTATGTTCATAGGTGCCTGTGCAGGCTCTACCGCGGGCGGTCTAAAGGTATCAAGAGTTATACTTCTATTCAAAATGGGCTTTAGAGAAATAAAGCGAATGATTCATCCTCGCTCTGTTGTGAGCATAAAATTCGAGGGAAAAGAAGTTGACGACCACACAAAGCATAGTGTCACTACTTACTTTGCTGTTTATATGGTATGCTTTTTTTTCATTTTTCTTTTATTGTCCTTTGAAGAGGCACCTTTTGATTTTGAAACAAACTTTTCGGCAGTTGCCGCCTGTTTCAATAATATAGGTCCGGGTTTTGGCGTTGTAGGCCCTATGGGTTCATTTGCACAGTACTCCGACTTTTCAAAGATAGTTCTTTCCTTTGCAATGCTTTTCGGAAGACTTGAAATATTCCCGCTTCTTATTGCACTTATCCCTTCCACATGGAGAAAAAGATAAAATGTTTACGGCTGTCGAAAGGCAGCCGTGGTTTTTGTCGTTTTTTTGTTTTGTACTTTACAAATCCAAAAAACGGTGCTATACTACCAAAGGTAGCAAAGATAAAGAAGGTATGACATGAACACAACAGTAAAAAAGATTACGCAGAAGAAGTATATTAGAGCACTTGTATTCATGTGCTCACTTGTGTATTTTGTTAGCTATCTGACAAGAATCAACTATTCGGCGGTTCTTGTTGAAATAATGAAAAGTGAAGGCTATCTTAAGCCTGCCGCATCAATACCTCTGACAGGCTTGTTTATTGTTTACGGCGTAGGACAGCTTATCAGCGGTGTTCTCGGTGATAAATTCAGTCCCGAAAAGATTGTTTTTTGCGGACTGCTTATCACGAGTGCCATGAACATACTGTTGCCGTTTGTTTCATCCTCGGTTGTGCTTATGACGGTGACATGGAGCATCAACGGCTTTGCACAGGCACTCATGTGGCCTCCTCTTGTGAAAATCATGGCAAGATATCTTACAAAGGATGATTATTCTTTAAATATTGTTTATGTCATTTTCGGTTCAAGCCTTGGTACCATATTTGTTTATGCAGTAAGTCCCGTTGTCATTTCGCTGTCAGGTTGGAAGTTTGTATTCTGGGGTGCGGCAGTAATTGCAACAATTGTAGCATTAATATGGATATTCTGGATTTTTGGAATCGAAAAACACGCACAGTCTGTTGAAATTGAAGATTATTCTGCAAAAACTGTGCAAAAAGGAAACGCAATTTCCTTTACAAAGTCAGCACTTCTTCTTCTTTTACTTATTATGTTCACTAACATATTCCAGGGGCTTTTACGTGACGGTATAACCACATGGATGCCCACATACATGCAGGACACCTTTGGATTTGGCTCGTCAAGTGCCATTCTTACCGGTGTTGCACTTCCCATTGCGTCCATAATAATATCCTTCTTTACTGCAACAATTTACCGCAAGATACTCAAAAATGAAGCCAAGTGTACAACACTCTTTTTCTCGGTATGTACCGCATGCTGTCTTGTGCTTTGCATTGCGGGAACAAGAAACCCTGCAATTTCGACGGTAATGCTCATGGTGGCAAGTGCCGCTACCCATGCAATCAACTTTATGTATACGTCAATTTCCGTTGCCAAGTTTGAAAGATTCAACAGAACAAGCTTTGTTACAGGTGCGATAAATTCGTCCGTATACATTGGCTCTGCCATTTCTACATACGGTATTGCCGCAATTACAACCCGTTTCGGTTGGTCGGGCACTATGGTGACATGGCTGCTTTGCTCCGTAATCGGACTTGTGGTCTGTATTTTTTCAATCAAACCTTTCAAAAAAGAACTTTAAGGATATAAAGAACCGTCAGGCAAAGCACCTGACGGTTTTTACTTTATTCGATTATCATTTTCCCGAAATATTCGGGTTTGTGAAAGTCGGGCTTTTGTCTGTCAACCATTTTCCAGCAGCCGTAGTGCTCGACTTCTGTTTCGTCACCGCACTTGTATACGTTTGACGGAAGTACTGCACCTTTTTTCAGTTCAAACTCCGGCATGTATTCCTTTATGAAGGTAAAGGGAACGGTATAGTCGAGAGTCCATTTATCTTCAAGAATTTCCGTCTTTATTCCGAGGCATTCCGCATCCTCGACGGTAAACTTTTCGTCGTTGTTTCTGTCAACCCTGAAGGAAAAGTTTATAACGCCGTTGGCATTTATTTCAAAGTTTATGTACTTTGAAGTATGCTCGGGGTCAAAGTTGATAAACCACTCAAGACAGCTGTCGAGGTGCACGGGCTGAAAATGTTGAGTCATAACCCTTTTTGGATTCTTTTCATAGGCATCGTAGTGCACATGAAAACCCTCGTCCGAATATGTCACCGAAAATACGATTTTCGGGCAGTATCCGTTAGGATCAATATAGTCGGTAATTGTAATTGTCGGAATATTTTCCGAACCCTTTTTCTTTATTGTATACATAATCCCTCATCAATTAAATCATCTGCTTTAATTTGTAAAGCACCGGCTCAAATCTTGCACCGTATGTATGGTCTGGGTCTGCCTGAGTACACTTAATTGCTTCAACAACAAAGTCTGCGGCAATTTTTGCAGAGTCGTAGACGCTTCTGCCGTTCATAAGTGCACCGGTAAATGCCGAGGCATAAATGTCTCCCGTACCGTGACAGCCTCTTGAAATTCTGTCGTGGGCATAATCACAGAAGTCTTTGCCGTCATAAAGAACAAAGCCTGTCTTGCCCTCGGTAAAGCTCTCGCCCGTGAGGATTACATTCTTTGCACCGAGATCGTATAACTTTTTCACAAGCATTTCTAGGAACTCTCTGTCGTGTCTGTCTTCGTAGGGAACACCTGCAAGGAAGCACGCCTCTGTAATGTTGGGAAGAAGATAGTCGGCTTTGGGAATAAGGGTTCTCATTGCCGCCACAAATTCGTCGTCAAAGCCGTAGTAGAGCTTGCCGTTATCGGCCATGGCAGGGTCAACTATGTTTACGCTGTTTTTATTTCCCATGCTGTCGAGAACATCTGCTACAAAAGAGACCTGCTTTGTCGAGCCGAGATAGCCCGTGTAGATTGCATCAAAGTCGATGCCCTCCTTCTGCCAATGTGCCTGAATATCCGGAATGTCATCCGTAAGGTCGCGGAATGTAAAGCCGGTAAAGCCGCCGGTATGGGTAGAAAGAACGGCAGTGGGAAGCACGCTTGTTTCAATACCGCATGCCGAGATTATGGGAAGTGCAACGGTAAGTGAGCACTGCCCTACGCAGGATATGTCCTGTATTGTAAGTATTCTCTTGAAATCCATTATAATTCCTCTTTTCCGAGTGTAAAATTATTTGTCAAGCCTGTATTCTATTGTGAAAGCTTCTTCTTTCATGTCCTGAACACGTATAAGTGTTGCGTCACCTGCTTTCAGATGGCAGAAGATTTCCTTTGTGCCCTCTTTTATGAGCTTCTGTCTGCCGTCATTTCTGTCAACGAGATAAAGGCGGCTGTCGTTTTTGAGTGAAAGGGTGAAGAATACATCCTTTTCATAGTCGCGGTTGAGTATGAGAAGATATTTATTGCCGTACTCGTCGTGAAGCTCGCCTACGCTTGTTCTTGCAGGAAGAGTACCGTCAAGAATACTGCTGTCAGCAACAGTGTCTGTGGGCATACCTTCTTTGTATGTGTCAAGTGCTTCCGTAAGTAAGTCGGATGAGTGAAGCACCAACTTTGAGTCAAGAGCCATAAGAGTGTTGCCGAGCTTTTGGAACTCTCTGTTGATTACGCAGAACTCGTCAAAATACTGTCCCTTGTCACCCTTCATGTTGGTAATTGAATGGGGTGCGGTGAAGTTCTGAAGTGCCTTTGCACCGTAGAGACATGCCGCATACATCATCATTCTTGCCATGGGGAATGTAAAGCCGCTGCCGCGCTTGTGAAGGTCGTAAGACTGGAAATAGAACCAAAGAGGCAGCTTCTTTTCACGGCAGATTTTTCTCATCATCTCAAGGTCGAGCCACATTCTCGAGTTGTCAAGCTGTCCGAGCTTTGTCCAACCTTCAATGCCAATTGGGTAGTAGTCAAGTGAAAGAATTGCAGGCTCGATTATGTCGGCATAGCGTCTAAGATATGCGGGAAATTCTCCGTTTATCCATGTATATTCATTGTTGTATGAAGGAATTGCCACCGTAAATCCGAGTCTCTCGGGGTCTTCCTTTTCAATCATGTCAATCTGACGTCGTGTCTCTTCGAGCTGGTCGTCTTTGAACGGCTCGTCCCATACATAGTAGCCTATGGTTCTCTTCCAAGGTCTTATTTTATCGGCAATGTCCTTTGCCATAGTGTCACTTCTGACATCATTTCTGTGCCACTCCTGCATTCCGCCGAATTCAGAGAAGTCCTGGAAAATAAGATCAAGTCCCACCTCTTCACAAAGGCGTACAACCTCCCAGGCTTCTTCGTGGTCTGCCCATCCCAGCTCTACGCAGGTAAGTCCCGATTCCTTCCAGTATTCTACTGCGTTTCTCTTGTTTTCACCCTTGCCCTGAAATGAGGAAAGAACAAAGTTGTCCTGCTTCCATCTTCTCTTTTCGTTGCCGAGGGGGTATCTGAATAGAATCTTATGTTCCATAGCTTTGTTCTCCTCAAAAATACTCTTTACAACCGTCTTTTTTTATATTATAATACAAATTGGAAATAAGTAAATAGCCAAAAAAGGAGTTTTTTTTAAGACCAGATGAAGGATAAAAAGTATATTGCTCTGTACAAGGCCATAAAAAACAAGATAAATCACGGAGAATACAAAAGCGGCGAAAAGCTGCCTTCAAAGAGAATTATGGCAAATATAACCGGCTACAGCCTTATCACGGTCGAAAATGCCTACAAAATGCTCATCGACGAAGGATATGTAAAACCTGTGGAAAAAAGCGGATATTTCGTTGCCGAAACTCATTATATACCAACCTACACAAAAGCAGAACAAAAGAGTAGCCTGTCCCTGCTTTCTGAGGACTGCGAAAAGGGCGAAAACGATTCGTTTGAATATTCGGTCTGGAGTAAAACCGTCCGAAAGGTGCTGTCTGCAAAAGGAAGAGAGCTTTTCAACAGAAGTCCCTCCGAAGGATGTGCCGTTCTCAGAAACGCCATTGCGGAATATCTCTTGAGATACAGGGGAATGTATGCCGAACCTTCCTGTATAATTATAGGCTCAGGTGCAGAAAGCCTGTATGAGTCGGCAGTGAAAATAATCGGACGTGACAAAATATACGGTGTTGAAAACCCCTGTTATTCCCAGATAACAACCGTTTACGAGGGACTTGGTATAACTCCCGTTCCTTTAAAAATGGGACATGACGGCATAGAAAAAGATGCCCTTTCTTCTGCAGACATTGATGTTCTTCACGTCACGCCATTTCACAGCTATCCGTCGGGCGTAACGGCAAGTGCACCAAAGAGATATGAATACCTTGCATGGGCTGAAAAACGTCAAGGATACATAATTGAAGACGACTTTGACAGCGAATTTTTCATTCCCGGGAACCCCATTGACTCGTTGTACAGTATGGACAACGGCGGAAGGGTAATATACATTAACACCTTTTCAAAGAGCCTGTCTCCGTCATTCCGTATGGGATACATGATTCTTCCCGAAAAACTGCTTTCTCGATATGGCGAAACAATCGGAAAATACTCCTGTACGGTACCTGTACTCGAGCAGTATACTCTTGCGGAGTTCATTTCAAGCGGAAGCTTTGAAAGACACCTCAACAAAGTCCGGCGCAAAAATTCAAAATAACAAAAACCGACCGCAAAGGTCGGTTTTCTTATATTCTCTATACAGAAAAGAAAATTTCACCGTCTGAATCAAAACGTCTGACACCGAAATTATTTTCTATCATTTCTTTTTCAAGGCAAGTCTCTTTACTGCCGAAAAAAACACATTTTCCATTATCAAGAATTGCAATTCTGTCGGCAAATTTTACCGCCTGTGACAGATTGTGCATAACGCATATTACTGTTTTGCCGCTATGGCACATTTGCTTTGCACAGGAAAGGATTTTTGCCTCAAAATCAATGTCGGCATTTGCCGTCGGCTCGTCGAATATCATAATGTCTGCATCCTGACAGAGATTCATTGCAAAATATGCAAGCTGTCTTTCTCCGCCCGATATTTTATCAACTCTTTTGTCGGACAGATGCATAATATTTGCCATTTCAAGAGCATCATCAACCGTTCCGCCGCTTTTTTTGATGTCGCCGTAGGGGTTTCTTCCGAAGGAAACCATCTCACGTACGGTAAAGGGTACGGGAGAAACGTGCTGAGAAAGAAGAGATATCCTTTTTGCCCTTTCTGCAAAAGAAAAGGATGACACATCACTGCCGTCGTACGTTATGCTTCCGACGTATTTGTTTATGCCCGCAATGCAGTTTACAAGAGTAGACTTGCCCGAGCCGTTTTTGCCGATAACGGCATGAAAGCTGCCCTTTTCAAAGGCAAGACTTATGTTGTCAAGCACTTTTCTTCCGCCGTAGAACGCTGACAGATTCTTAATCTCAAGCATTGTGATTCCTCCTTCCGGCAATAAGCAATAAGAGGAAAAACGGTGCTCCCGACAGTGCCAAAAAAATTCCGGCAGGCAGTTCCGACGGCGAAAACAGGGTTCTTCCCATGAGGTCTGAAATCACCACGAGAACGGCACCGATAACGGCAGAGGACGGTATCATATGCTTTGCCCTTTCGTCAAAGAAAAACCTTGCAATGTGGGGTGCCATAAGACCTACAAAGCCGAGAAGTCCTGCAAAGCTTACCGCCGCCGAAGCACATGCCGAAGCAACAAGCATACAAATCATTCTTGTTCTATTTACGTTTATACCAAGACTGTGTGCCGTCGAATCGCCGAGGGTCAATATGTCAAGCTTATCTGCCATGATAAGTCCTGTTATCAAGGATAAAACAACCATGAAAAACGGAATGTATAAGTCGTCAAACGAAACACTCGACAAAGAGCCGATGGAAAAGGCATTGTATGACACAAGAATATCCGAATCAAGAAGTGTCACAAGTGATATTCCAGCCGAAAGAATCGAACTTAAGGCAAGACCGACAAGAATTACCGTGTTTCTTGTCATGCCGATTTTTTTTGATAAACCGATTATGAAAAGAGTAGCCACAAAGGCACCGACCATTGCAAAAAAGGGGGTGAATGCAAAAAGAGACGGAAAAAGAGAAAGCGATACAATCACGGCAAAGCCTGCACCTGAGTTTACACCCACAAGATTTGGCGATGCCATTTTGTTGCCGACAATCGTCTGAAGAATGGCACCCGACATACCGAGACCTGCACCCGAGATTATTGCACCTGCAATTCTCGGAAGCCTTACCGAATAAAGAATAACCCCGAAAGGCGTTTGTTTATTTGTGTCGGACAGTGCTCTGAAAAACTCCTGCCATGTCATTTTGGCAGAGCCTAGCCGCAAAGACAAAAGGCATAGCACCAAAAGCACTATGCCGCAGAGTATTGTGTTTTTCAAGTTTCTTCTACTGCTTTCCATATAAAAGCTCCGCCAATGTTATATACGCCTTGTCCCAACGGTTGTTGGGTTTATACTGGAACAGGTCTTTGTCCAAAAATGTGTAATTTCCGTTTTTTACGGAAGAAAGAGTCTGCCATTCATCACTTTCAAGCACACCCGTCATATACTCTTTTGCCGCATTCTCGTCTCCCATTGCCGAAAAGAAAATGTAGTCGGGGTCTTCTTTTATAATTTCTTCAACCGACAGTCCGTCGAGAAGTACGGGCGCGTTTTCCGCAATGTTGTAGGTGTTCATTTCATCAAGCATTGCACACACAAAGTTTTCGTTCTTTGTTTTTGCCTTTGTAGCCTTTGAGGATGAGGCACATCTGACAAAGAGAATTTTTTTCTTTTCACCTTTGGGAACGGATGATAAAACCTTGACAATGTTTTCCTTCACGTCCGAAACATTCTTTTTGTAGTACTCTTCACAGCCGAAAACATCGCAAAGAATACCCATTGCTCTTTGATAATCATTGAAGGATTCAACGTGAAAGAGCGCTGTCGGAATGCCTGCTTTTCTCAAAAGCTCCGCCGACTCTCTGTGAGCGGCAATGTCGTATGAGCCTATTACAAAATCGGGAGCGTAGGATATGAGAAGCTCGGCATTTATGCTTTTACCCGCACCCGAATCAACAAGGGGAGTACCCTCTTTGGCAAAACCCCTTTCAATACTTTCACCCACCGTAATGTCAACACTTCCGCCCGAAAGCAGTACCATTTCGGCATGGGACGAAAACAATACCGCCACCTTTTTCGGCTTTTGGGCAAGGGATATTTCAATGCCCGAATCGTCTTTGAAGGCATAAAACGGTTGTGATACCTCCTGCCTTTTTCCGCATGATATAAAAACAAGAACCATACATAAAACGGGCAGGATAAAGCTCAGTATTCTTTTCATTTTGTAAGTATTTCGTCTTTTCTCTTTAGCATTTCACCCGAGACAAGAACCCTCTCGGTTTCCTCAAAGCCGATTCTTGCAATTGTATCGGCAAAGCGTTCGCCTGCCTGTCCTTTGTCACGGAAAAAGAGAATTGCACTTTCGACAAGGCGCATAACCTCGTCTTCTGTTGTAAACAGCTTTGTCAGAGGTTTGCCGTTTGCAGTCTTTTTTCCCCATCTGCCGCCAACATATACTTTATAGCCGACAGTCTTTTCTCCCACCGCATCAAAGGGACATTTACCTATACATCTGCCGCAATGATTGCACTCACCCTCGGGCTTTGTAATTTTGCCTTTGGTAACCTTTGCACACTTGACGGGGCAAGCCTTTTCAACCTGACATACCTTACATCCGCGGCATTTGTCAAGGTCAATTGACGGAACTCTCTGACCGATAATACCAAGGTCATTAAGGTCGGGCTTTACGCAGTTGTTGGGACAACCGCCCACAGCAATCTTGAACTTATGGGGAAGCTTTACGTCGTGATAACCCTTATAAAATTCGTTATGTATTCTTTCCGAGAGAGCAAATGTGTCGATAAGACCGTACTGACAGGTTGTACCCTTACAGGAAACTATGGGTCTTACCTTAGGACCCGTGCCTCCGATTTCAAGGTCGTGTTGTGAGAGATAATCAATGAGAGGCTGTATGTTTTCATAGGGGATGTGCTGTATTTCCACCGTCTGACGTGTGGTGAAGGCACACTCTCCCGAGCCGAATTTTTTTGACGCCTCGGCAATGCAGGACATCTTTTCCGCACTTATCTTGCCGTTAACGGTTAAAACTCTTGCATTGAAGTGACACATTGTTGTTTTGTCTATAAGAAATCCGAGTCCCTTTACCTTTGCAATTTCTTCGGGGGTTGGTTTGTACATTTTTATTCCTCTTTTCCTTTTGCAAATTTCTAAATAAAATATATCATGTTTTGCCGATTTTGTCAATCAAACAGCAAAAAAACGGTGCTGGAGCACCGTTCCTTTTTATTTGTTGTTTTCACCGGATACAAACTTATAATAGTTCTTTGGCGACATACCGAATTCATCCTTGAATGCTTTGCTGAAGGCGTATACCGAATTATATCCAAGAAGATTTGATATTTCTCCTATTTTAAGTCTGTTTTCCCTTACCATTAGTTTCGCACTTTCAAACCTCTTGGACTTGTAATAGTCGGAAAGTGTGGTTCCCGTCACTTTTCTGAAAAGGAAGGAAAGATAGCTGTAGTTGTAGCCGCACAGGTCGGCAATTTCGGTAAGACTTCCGATGGAGAAAAGATGGGTGTCTATATAGTTTTTGACTGTTCTGCACATCTTTTCGGAATCCTGATACGAGCCGTCGGATATAAATCCCACGTCTCTCTTAACCTCAAAAATCTTGAGAATTTCAAGAAGTATAATGCTGAAAGCAGCTTCAAGATAATCCAACTTGAAATCAGCTTTTCTGAGAATCTCATTTATGCATCCGTCAAGCATTTCTTTGATAAGATAGCTCTTGAAGGCACGCTTTTGGGGATTTGAATAGCTTGCCATGAGCCTTTCAAGTCTTTCCTTGTATTCTTCGTCTGTAGTATAAAAGGCAAAATGGTCAAAGGCAAGGGGGTTTTCAACCGAGGATGTGATTTTATGTACCTCACAGGGAAAGGAAAGAAATATGTCGCCTTTTTTAACATCAACCTTTGTGTCTCCGCCGTAGATTTCTCCCTCGCCGTCGGTGACACAGGTGAGTTCAAACCAATTGAGGTGTGTGTGCCTGTGAATGAGATGACCGGGAGAACATTCAAGTCTTCCTATTTGCACAAGACAAATTTTTCCGAATACATTATGTCTTTCGGCTACATTCGCAAGGTCGAGTATGTGTGTAGCTGCCATGCCGTCATCTCCTTTCCACGTATATGTTATCATGTTTTTTCTTACATTTCAATAAAATAATTAAAATTTATCATAAAAATATCGCGATATTCTATCACTTCACAAAAATTAATTAAAACTATACAAAAAAATAATATTTACTTTCCCGTTATGTGTGTATATAATGTGGTTGTAATAATGGGTTGAATCCCAAAAATGGAGGTAAATAATAATGAAAGTTGTTGCAATTATAGGTTGCGGAAGAATCGCAAGAAACGCTCATCTTCCCGCACTCAGCCAGCTCGATGACGTAAGAATCAAGTACGGTTGCGATCTTCTCGAAGACAAGGCTAAAAAGCTTCAGGAAGATTTTCCCAAAATCGAAAACGTAATCACTGACTACAAAGTAGCTCTTAATGACCCCGAAGTAGAAGCGGTATGGGTACTTACTCCCAACTTTGCTCACTACACAGTAACAATGGATGCTCTCAGAGCGGGCAAGCATGTTCTTTGCGAAAAGCCCATTACCGTAAACTATGCTCTTTCCTGCGAAATGAAGGAAGAAGCTGACAAGCAGGGTAAAATCCTCAACATCGGTGTATGTAACAGACACCATGCATCTGTTGAAAAGCTTGCTGAAATGTACAAGAACGGTGACTTCGGTGACATCTACCACATCGTTTGCTCCTTCAGAGCTTGCCGCAGCATTCCCGGTCTCGGCGGAGACTTTACAACAAAGGCAGCATCCGGCGGCGGTGCACTTATTGACTGGGGTGTACACTTCCTTGACCTCATTCTCTATGTTCTCGGCGGTGCAAAGCTTAAGACTGTAACCTGCGATACATACTGCGAAATGGCAAAGGATATGAAGTCCTACAAATACAAGGGTAGCATGTGGGCAGAAGACACAATGAACCTTGAAGGTACAAACGACGTTGACGACTATGTAACAGGTTATGTAAGAACAGACAAGGCTTCCATCTCCCTCAACGGTGCATGGGCACAGAACCTTGACATCGGCGAAATGTACGTAGACTTCCTCGGCGACAAGAAGGGTGCAAGACTTCAGTACCAGGGCATGATTCAGGTATTCGACGGTCAGACTCTCGAAACAGAACATCCCGAATACGACATTCCCAACCAGTACCTCGCTGAAGACAAGGCATTCCTCGATTCTATCGACACAGGCGTTAAGACACGCGGTAACATCGACAATGTACTCGAAAGTGCAAAGCTTCTCGATATGCTCTATCAGTCTGCTGACGCTCATAAGGAACTTGATGCCGATAAGGTTACTTTTACAAAGTAAGCAGGTAGCACCCGCTGGCAATTCACGGTGTATATCCAAGCGGTCAAACTCATTCCTGAATTTTGAAAGGAAAAATAATTATGAAAAAGATAGGTTTTGTTGATTATTATATCAGCGAATGGCACGCAAACAACTATCCTGCATGGATGAAAGATGCTTGCGAAAAGCTCGGCTATGAATTTGAAGTGGCATACGCATGGGCAGAAATCGACAAGAGCCCCGTTGATGGTGTTACAACTGACGAATGGTGCGAAAAGAACGGCGTTCAGAAGTGCGATTGCATAGAAGAACTCTGCGAAAAGAGTGACATGATTGTTGTTCTCGCTCCCTCAAACCCCGAAACACACCTTCGTTATGCAGAAAAGGTTCTTAAGTACGGCAAGAGAACTTACATCGACAAGACATTTGCTCCCGACTATGCAACTGCAGCAAAGATTTTTGAAGCAGGCAAGGCGGGAAATGCTCCCTTCTTCTCCACATCTGCTCTCAGATATGCTGATGAACTCGAATACTACGGCACACTTTCAGATGTAAAGTCCGTTATCATCACAGGCCCCGGCGGAAGTTTTGAAGAATACATTATCCATCAGGTTGAAATGCTCGTAAAAATCTGCCAGAAGAAGCCTGTAAAGTGCAAGGTTGAAACTGTAGGTCTTACCAGCGAAGGTACTGTTATGTATGAAGACGGCACCCGTGCAAAGCTTATCTACTCCCCCAGATATCCTTTCACGGTTTATGCTGATGACGGTGTGGAAAGCGGCGAACAGAAGCCCGTTGTATCAGGCTACTTCACAACACTCATGGAAGAAATCTTAAAGTTCTTCGAAACAGGCGACCTTCCCTTTGATTCACAGCAGACACTCGACTGCATGAAGATAAGAGAAGCTCTTATCTACGGTCACGACCACGACGGCGAATGGGTTGAATTATAATAGAATAAAAATGTCCCCGATACCGGAAGGTGTCGGGGATTTTTGCGTATATTCTGAAAGTATCAATCAGCTTCTGGACATGAGCCTTGCTCTTTCTGCGGAAATTTCGTCTTTGGCAAGAAGCTCTTTTCCGTCATCTACAAACTCTTTGCTTTCCAGCAGAAGCGCCTTTGTAATAACCTGTCTGAGATTGATTGTGGGACCTCCTCTGTGTGGCATGAGAAGAACATTCGGAAGAGTAAGAAGAACGTCATCCTTATCAATAGGTTCTTTTTCGAGTACGTCCAGCATGGCATTGAAGTCGCCGTTTACAAGATGTTTTGTAAGTGCTTGCTGGTCAACAACAGCACCTCTTGATGTGTTTACAAAAAGACTTCCTTTTTTCATCATGGACAAAAGTCTGTCATCGATAAGGTGGTGTGTTTTTTCATTCAAAGGAGTATGTACCGAAACAATGTCGCAGGTAGAGAATATTTCCTCAATGGAAGCCTGCCTGAAATTGTACTTTTCCATGTCTTCCTTGGGAATGTCCACAATGTCGTAAACAAGAAGCTCAACATTGAAGGGCAAAAGCTTTTTCACGAGATGCTTTGCAATTGCACCGTAGCTGATGAGACCCACTTTTTTGTAAATAAGGCTGTCGCTGGGGTCATTTCCGCCTGCCCAGATACCTTTTTCTTTGAGCTGGGTCGAATAAAACGGAATCATTCTGAGGGCTGACAGCATGTATGCCACAGTACCTTCCGCAACAGATTCTGCAAAAAAGTCATTTCCGCATATTACACGTATTCCTCTGTCCCACATTTCGTCGGTAACAAAAGGAACAACGGTGCCTGCCACATGGGTAAGAAGCTTGAGCTTCGGTGCACAGTCGAGGATTTCTTTGGTAAGTGCGGGGGAACCCCAGCATGTAACATATACGTCACAGTCGGCGATCTTTTCCTTTATTTCTTCAACAGGCATTGGAACATCATTTTCATTCCATATTATTTCGCCGAGACTTTCTGCGTATTCTATATTTTCCTTGGGAAAGAATGTGTCAAACATTTCGTTTTTCGGCAGAGTAACAAGTGCCTTCATGGTATCACTTCCTTATATAATAAAAATACACCGAAACAGTGTCAAAGTCAAGAGAATAATCGCTCATATAATATTACTATTCGCTACTTTTTTCTGTAGATGTGAATTGTAAAGTCTGCGGTAACAGATAAACTTTCAACTTTTGACAACCTTTCCTTGCCGTCATCGGGTGTATTCCATGTGTAAGGTGTCATGTGGAAAAGGGCGTCTATGTCTTCCCTTGTATCAAGGGTAAAGACATTTCCTGTTTTTTCTGCACCTATATATTCAAATCCTTGGTACTGCTCGATTTTTTCTTCGTTTTCATACGGCTTCTCGTAGAGTATGCACTTGAGTTCCCAAAGATGTCTCGGTGCAGGCACTACATAAAAAAGATAACCGCCGTCAGCAAGAACCCTTAAAAACTCATCGGGGGCATTGGGCGAAAAGCAGTTGACAACAGCATCGCAGGATTTATCGGATATGGGAAGATGATATACCGAGCCTACTGCAAATGAAGCATTTTTACATCTTTTTGATGCATGCCTGACGGCACTTTTTGATATATCAACTCCGACAGTATCTTCGAAAAGCTCTGAATATGCACTTGTGTAATAGCCTTCACCGCAGCCTGCATCAAGGAGCTTTTTGCCGTCGGGCACATATTTTTTGAGAAGACGGCATACAGAATTCCTTAAAGGCTCGTAATGACCGCCGTCAAGAAAACGGGTGCGTGATGAAACCATTTGTTTGTCGTCACCCGAAAAGTCGGTGCTTTTGCTTCCGACAAGCAGGTTTACATAGCCTTCCTTTGCCATATCAAAGCAATGGTTGTTTGGGCATTTGTAGGTTCTGTTTTCACAAAAAAGATGTTCTTTGCATACGGGACAGGAGAAAACCTTCGTCATAATATCACCTCTTGTATTTTAACAGAATGAGAATGTGCTGTCAAGGGACAGCCTTTGTTATGCAATAAGAAGCGGCAGGATAACTACCTGCCGTTTCATTTATTTATTTTTTATCAAACAAAGCACGTCTTTCGGTAGAGTGACGCATCATCTTTCTCATACCGTCAATGTCTTCTTCTTCAAGCATGTTCTTAAGTTCATTGAACTTATCTATAAACAGATTCATCTGTTCGAGAAGAGGTTTTTTGTTTGCCACAAACAGCTCACTCCACATAAGATCGTTGATTCTTGCGATTCTTGTAAGATCCCTGAATGAGTCACCCGTGAATTTCTCCATGTTCTCCTTGTCATTGCATGTCATAAGCGTAATGGCAATACAATGGGTAAGCTGTGAAAGAAATCCTATCATTTCATCGTGCTCTTCGGGGGACAGGGTTGTGACGTTGGAAAAACCGAGAAGCTTTCCCAACTCAAGACATGTGCTTATTGCCTCGGGTGTGTTTTTGTCGGTGGGGGTTACTATATAGTTCGCACCGATGAAAAGCTTGTCGGTACTGTTTTCAACTCCCGACACTTCACGTCCTGCCATGGGATGTGCCGCTATAAACTCAACATCGGGACGAAGCATATTTTGAATCTGATATACAATACTTCCTTTTACACCCGTGACGTCGGTTATAAGAGCACCGCTTTTGAGAAGGGACTGGTTTTTTTCAATCCATTCCACAAACACATGGGGATAGAGTGCAAAGATTACAAGATCTGCTTCTCCTATTATTCTTTCATCAAGCTCTGTTGAGCCTTCGTCGATAATGTTTTCTTTAAGTGCATAGTCAATAGAGGTTTGCTCAAGGGTTATGGCACTTATATGGAATCCGAATCTTTTCAGCACCTTTGCATAGCTTCCGCCGAGAAGACCGAGACCTACTATGAGTATTCTTTTGCTGACATCTACTATCATGATAATTCTACCTCTGCTCCAAGCCGTATTATTTCTTCAAAGAAGGAAGGATAGCTTTTTCTTACGGCCTGTGTACCGTTTAATACACCGCCCGTCTTTGTGAGTATAACGGACATTGCCATAACAATACGGTGGTCATTATGACCGTCGATGGGAATGCCGCGATACTCGAGCGATTGCTTTGGAACGGTGATTGTATTGTCGCCGAAAACAAGTCCTTTGCCGAGCTTTGAAAGTTCAGCGTGCATTGCAGCACCCCTGTCGCTTTCTTTTGCCTTTAGTCTGTCTGTTCCCGTAAAAACCGCACCGTTTTTTAATGCCGCAAGGGCAAAGAGCACGGGACCAAGGTCGGGACAGTCGGAAATGTCAAGGGTAGGGGTACCGTCTGAAATCATTTCAAAGTACTTGCCGTACACCTTGTCCCCCTGAAGACTGTCGGGGCAAAGGTTTCCTATTTCAATTTGCGATCCTATATGATTGAAGGCATCAAGAAAAGCCGCATTGGAGTAGTCTCCTTCAATTTTGCCCGAAAAGCCGTTCATTTCTGATGCTTTGATTACGATTGTATATTTGTCTGTCAACTCGACATCTGCTCCAAAGGATTTCAGTGCCGAAATTGTAAGATTGATATAAGAAGCACTTTCAAAGGGCGGGATTATTTCAATGCACGAGTCTTTGCCGAGATACACCAGGGCAAAAATGAGCCCCGTGATGAACTGACTGCTGATATTGCCGTGTATCTTGTATGTGCCGCTTTGAAGATTCCCGCAAACGGTTACGGAGTTTTTGTCCTTTTTGAATGTAAAGCCTTTTTCGTGGCAAAGCTCTTCATAAATGCCAAGCGGTCTTTCAAACAGACGCTCACTGCCAAGAAAAGTAACCTCTTTACCGAGACACAGTGCAAGAGGGATAAAGAAACGAAGGGTGCTTCCGCTTTCTCTGCACTTGAGAACGGGCTTTTCCACCTTCATAAACTCCGAAGAATCAATCGTGACAATATCTTCATCCGTTGTAATATGTGCACCAAGTGCTCTAAGACAATCGATGCTTGCAAGGATATCCTCGCTGTAATCGACACCCGAAAGAATGCATTTTTCTCCCGAAAGAGCGGCACCGATAAGATATCTGTGTGCCATGCTCTTGGATGGAGGTGCATCTGCTTTTCCGTGTAATACACACCTTTTGAATGTTGCTGTCATTTTTTTACGGTTTCCTTTGTTAAAAAGTCAATTGCTTCAAGATATCCGTCTGTCCCGTGACCTGTAATCGTTTTAACGCAGGCAAGACGGATATAGCTTATCTGTCTGAAGTCCTCACGTTCCTCAACCTTTGAGATATGCACTTCAACCGTTGGGATACTGACGGATTTTACGGCATCAAGAATTGCAATGCTTGTGTGGGTATAAGCACCGGGATTTATGACAATACCGTCGGCATTTCCGTATGCTTCCTGTATCTTGTCCACAAGAGCACCCTCGTGGTTGGATTGGAAAGTCTCAACCTCCACACCGTTTTTGTCACAGTGGTTGTGTATTTTTTTCACAAGATCCGCATATGTTTCCTTGCCGTAATGATCGGGCTCTCTTATGCCGAGCATATTGAGATTGGGACCGTTTATAACAAGTATCTTCACAGTATCAGCTCCATTCGTTTGTTGAGGATATATTCGGCTTCTTCTTCCGGCGTTTCCATATCGGGAACAATTACATCTGCTGTTGCATTGTATATATCCATTCTTTCGTTATACAGCTTTTTGAGTTTATCCTCGGTATCCGATAGGGGTCTGTCATCGGTTGCAACAAGTCTTGAAAGACTTGCGTTTATAAAGAACAGCTTACCGTTTCGTTTAAGATACCGTACATTTTCCGGACGTAGTATTGCACCGCCGCCGGTGGATATGATTTTGCAGCTGTTTGATGAAACATCTCTTATAACTTCTGTTTCAAGATCACGGAAGTATTTTTCTCCCTTTGATGCAATCAGTTCTTTTATGCTGCAGCCGCAACGTTTTTCAATTTCCGTATCTGTATCGACAAATTCGTATCCGTCAATGTCAATAAGCTTGCCGACCGTACTTTTGCCGCTGCCGGGCATCCCTGTAAGGACTATGTTTTCCTTTGATGCATAGACCGAGGCAAACACTTTATCAGCCGTATCCATGTCTATTTCAGTATCAAGGAATTTTTCAACTGCCGCAACTGCTTGCATGACAAGCATGTAAAGACCGCCTTCGGCCTTTAAGCCTCTTTCTTTTGCATCGAGTATGAGGTTTGTGCAAAGGGGATTGTAAACGGCATCCGCAATTCCTTCGAGCATGTCAAAATGAGAAATGTCCAAAGGCTTTGATTCACAGTCGGGATACATGCCCGAGGGGGTTGTGTTGATGATTATTTCTGCATCGCTGTGAAGAACTGCCGCATCATCATATGAGATAAATTCATCTGTTTTTGTGCGGCTTACCGTCAGAACGGTTGAAGCACCCATGTCCGATGCCACAACTCTTGCGGTTTTGCTTGTGCCGCCCGTACCCAACACCAACACCTTTTTATCTTTGAGGTCAAGCCCTATACGTTCAATAAGCCTGCTCATGCCGTAATAGTCGGTGTTGTAGCCGAAAAGAATACCGTTTTTATTGACTATGGTGTTTACGGCACCTATTCTTTTTGCTATATCGCTTACAGAGTCGAGATAGGGAATGACGGTTTGCTTGTAAGGTATTGTCACATTGATTGCTTCAAAATCCTTTTTCTCGAAAAAAGACGGTATTTCATCTTCTGTAAGTTCAATAAGCTCATATTCATAATCGGCAAGATGAGAGTGAATCTCTTTTGAAAAGCTGTGGGTGAGCTTTTTGCCGATACATCCGTATTTTTTCATTTGTTTTTTACCTGCTTTGTTTATTTAAGCCAGTCTGTGCCGTAACGCATTGCCAACGCATCGCACAATACGATTGCAGTCGCCGCATCCTGTACGATTCTTGCTCTGTGAACGATGGCGGGGTCATGTCTGCCCTTTGCTTCAAGAACCGCATCTGTCATGTCCTTGAAGTTTATTGTGTCCAGAGCTTTGAATATGGTGGCTGTGGGCTTAATTGCCGTCCTGAAAACAATGGGCATACCGTTGGTGATACCGCCGTTGATACCGCCGTTGTTATTTGTCTCGGTAATTGCTTTGCCGTCTTGTATTCTGAATGGATCGTTGGCAGTGCTTCCTCTCATATCGGATATAGCAAAGCCTTTGCCGAATTCTATGCCTTTAACGGCAGGAATTGAGAACATCATATGTGAAAGCATGCTTTCAATCGAATCAAACCAAGGCTCGCCTACACCTTCAGGCATGCCTATAACGGCAGTTTCGAGAATGCCTCCGACGCTGTCGCCTTCGGATGCCGCTTCGATAATGGCATTTACCATGTCGTTTTCACACTTGTCATCAAGCACGGCAAAGGTTTTCTTGTTTACTGCGTCAATATCTTGTTTGAAATTGTCAAAATCTCTGTCATTGATACATGCACAGCGTTTGACATGTGTTCCGATATATATTCCTTTCTTTTCAAGGGCACATTTGCATACAGCACCTGCCGCAACAAGAGCTGCGGTAATTCTGCCGCTGAAATGACCGCCGCCGCGGGAATCCTGATATCCGTGATACTTGCACTCAGCAGTATAATCGGCATGAGAGGGGCGGGCAAGGGTTTTCATTTCGGAATAGTCGCCGCTTTTTACGTTTTCGTTGGGAATGAGAATGGTAAGGGGCGTGCCGGTAGTTGTATTGCCGACAATACCGCTTACAATTCTGTACTCATCCTTTTCCTTTCTCGGGGTTGATATTTTGCCGTCTGGACGTCTGAGGGTAAGCATATGGGCAATGTATTCGTTGTCAATCTCAATTCCCGGTGCAAGTCCGTCAATGACTGCTCCTATATATTCGCCGTGGCTTTCACCAAAGAGGGTTACAGCCACACTGTATCCGAATGTATTCTTCATACTTATCAACCTTTCAGACAGCTTTTTGCCATCCCGATTACATCGAGACAGTTCATTTTCTTCATTTCAAAGCTGCCTATTTCGTTTACTGTTATTACCGTGACGGTGTCTCCGTCGGTTTTTTTGTCATGGAATGCTGCGTTTGTAATCTTTTCCCAGTCATATTCCATTTCGCGGTAAAGATTGCACTTTTCAAGTACTTTTATTACTCTTTCGCGTATTTCTTCACCGCACATGGGTATCATGCCGAGAGCTACACATTCACCGTGGTAGAGTTTTTCGGCCCCTTGACTGCTTTCGATGCCGTGTCCTACCGTGTGACCGAAATTGAGCACCTTGCGAAGACCTGATTCCTTCTCGTCTTGCTCAACAACATTCTTTTTAATATTGAGGGAACGGATTATTATTTCGTCCATGTTTTGCTCGATATCTTTGTTTTCAAATATGTCAAACAGCTCTTTATCGCTTGTAAGAGACACCTTGACGGCCTCGGCAAGTCCGTTGGAAATCTGCCTTTTGTCGAGTGTTGCCAGAAGTTCAGGGTCAATCAGCACCTTTTTAGGCTGATAGAATGCTCCGACAATATTCTTTACACCGCCGAAGTTTACGGCTGTTTTGCCGCCGATTGAAGAATCAATCTGCGAAAGAAGGGTTGTGGGGATGTTATAAAAATCAATTCCTCTCATGTAGGCAGATGCCGCAAAGCCCGAAAGGTCTCCGACAACACCGCCTCCGACTGCAACGACGCAGTCATTTCTTGAAAAGCCGTTGTCGAGCATTGTTTGAAGCAGTTTTGAGAACACCTCAATGCTCTTGGAGCCTTCTCCCTGTTCGACAGTACAGATTATACCGGTTTTACACATATCGCATACTGTTTTTGCATACTTTTCGGGAACACCTGTATCGGTTACAACCAGAACACGCCTGTCGAGATTCAAATGTCTGTTTGCTTGTGCAAGAACATTTCGTTCTACAATTATATCGTAACTGTCCTTGCCGAGATTCATATGTATTGTCATATTCTTCATCCTTATATTTCCGTATGGGGAGAAAATGTTCCCGCAACCTTGAGCCTGTCACATACCTTGCCAAGCTCGTCAAGCATCTTTGCACCGTTTTCGCTGTTTACCGTACCGTCTATTTCTATGTAGAAATAGTACTGCCATGAATGTTTTTTCATGGGACGGCTGCGAAGGGCTGTCATGTTGAAGCCGTGTTTACCTATAATGCTTACGGCATTTGCCAGTGAACCTGCTTCATGCTTAACGGTGAGCATAAGTACTGTGCTTGAAAGTGATGGAGATGCTGCACGTGATTTTGAAAGAACGGCAAAGCGGGTGGTGTTTTCACCGCTTTTATTGATATTGGCTTCAATTACCTTCAGATTGTAAAGCTCAGCCGTTTCAATGCTTGCGATTGCTCCGTAGGATTTGTCATTCAGATTTGCCACCGACTTTGCGGCAAGGGCTGTGTTGTTTGCTTCTTCCGTTTCAAATCCGCGCATTTTGATGTAATCGTGACATTGGCTCAGTGCCTGCGGATGGCTTGTTACCTTTTTTATATCATCAACCGTAGCACCGGGAATGCCGAGAAGATTCTGATGAATCTCAAGCTCGTAAATACCGTTAATGTAGAGGTTGCCCGAAAAGATAAGGTCGATTGTCTGACCGACTTCACCTGCGTAGCTGTTCTCAATCGGAAGTACGGCAACATCGCTTTCGCCGTTTACTACCGAGTTGTATGCCGCCTTGAAATCGCTGTAGGAAATACGGTTGCCGTCGGGAAAAATTCTGCCTGCGGCAATGTGTGCAAATGCACCTTCAACTCCGCTGTATGCGACCTTTAGACCGTTCTGCAGACGGTGCTGATATGCACGGGACACCGACATCATGTGTTTGAGATAGTCGATGTAATAACCCTTGAGCACTTCATCTTCAACGAGTACCGAGTTTTTTTCCACAACCTCAGCCTCACGCTTTGTGTCAAGGATCGGCAGACCGTACTCTTTCTTGTGTTCATAAACAAGCTCGGCGGCTCTCATTCTCTTGACAAACAGTTCTGCCATCTGAGCGTCCACTTGATTTATGATTTGCCTTGCTTCTTCCAGTTTGTTACTCATTTATACTCACCTTTGTTGATTTTCTTAAAGCTTGTCTGCGATGTCGAGGATAAGCTGCTCGGTCTTTTCCCAACCGAGACAGGGGTCGGTGATGGACTTGCCGAATACATGTTCATCTGTGCCCTGAGCACCGTCCTCAAGGTAGCTTTCTATCATAAGTCCCTTTACAAGGCTCTTGATGTCGGAATTTTGATTTCTGCTGTGAACAATGTCCTTTGCAATACGAACCTGTTCAAGGTACTTTTTGCCCGAGTTGTTGTGGTTGGTGTCTACAATTACAGAGGGGTTTACGAGATTTGACTTTTCGTAGAGTTCCTTTACTCTGAGCAGGTCTTCGTAGTGGTAATTTGAAGCACTTCTTCCTGCGTAGTCAACATAACCTCTGAGGATTGCGTGGGAATAGGGATTGCCGTCGCTTGTTACTTCCCAGCCTCTGTAAAGGAATGTGTGGCTCGACTGTGCCGCAACGATGGAGTTCATCATAACACTCATATCGCCGCCTGTGGGATTCTTCATGCCTACAGGAACGCTGATACCGCTGGCTGTGAGTCTGTGCTGCTGATTTTCAACGGAACGTGCACCAACGGCAACATATGAAAGAAGGTCGGAAAGGTAGCGGTAGTTTTCGGGATAGAGCATTTCGTCGGCACATGAGAAATCGTAATCGCGAAGTGCTGCAAGATGAAGCTCTCTGATTGCTACTATACCCTTGTACATATCGGGTTTTGCTTCGGGGTCGGGCTGATGAAGCATACCCTTATATCCCTGACCGGTGGTTCTTGGCTTGTTTGTATAGATACGGGGAACAATAATGATTTTGTCATTAACCTGCTCCTGAATTTTGCGAAGACGGGAAATATATTCAAGCACGGGTTCCTTGTGGTCTGCAGAGCAGGGGCCGATAACAAGAATAAATTTGTCGGACTTGCCTTCGAACACCGCCTTTATGCTTTCGTCACGTTCTGCCTTTACCTGTTCCATGCGTTGTGTTAAGGAAAATTCTTTTTTAACCTCCTGAGGGATGGGAAGTTTTCTGTGGAAGGTCATTGCCATTTTTTGAGTACCTCGATTCTGAAAATAAATGTTTTGCTTGTGATAAAATAAAAAGTCCGCACCTCTAAGCCTAAAAAAGCATAGCAAATGCGGACTGTCCGTTTTTATCCGACCAAAGGAATTAATCCTCGGAAATCACAGAAGACGGGCAGCCCTTTTTAAAATAATAAAAGTAAAAATAAAACTTGTTTTTCATTATTTTTCTGCCTCCTTTGTGATTTGTTGTCATAAAGTATATCACGTTAATTTGATAAAGTCAAGAGGTTTTTTGAAATTTTTGAGGTTTTTTCGGGGTGGCGGGGATAGGTCGAAAGAATTGGTTGGAAAACTTAGCAATTCAAGATTACTTCCTATCTACGCTTTACAACCCGCACTCTGCCAAGTACAATCAGGCAAATAACCAACACCACGGGGAATCCTGTTGCGGCAAGTAATCCCGTTTTGAGATTTCCGCCTGCCATTTCGGCAAGGCTTCCCACCATTGCAGGGCTTACCGTAGCCCCAAGGTCACCTGCCAATGCAAGAAAAGCAAACATGGCAGTGCCGCCTCCCGGACATGCTTTTGAAGAAATGCTGATAGAGCCGGGCCACATAATGCCGACGGCAAGACCGCAAAGTGCGCAGCCGGCTAGACCTAAAACAGGTAAAGCCGACAGGGATGCCAACAAATAACAGCCCGCCGCCATAATGCCGCAGATAAGCATAATCTTACGGAGATTGAGCCTTTCGCTGAACCTGCCGTACATCATTCGGGAAATTCCCATAAACATGGCAAAAAGACACGGCCCTGCAAGGTCGCCGACGGCTTTTGAAACACCGATGGCAGACTCGGTAAACGCCGATGCCCACTGCGCCATGGTAGCTTCCGATGCACCGGTGCAAATCATGAGCAGTATCATGAGCCAGAATATGGGTGTTTTTAAGAGATTTCTGACACCCATGCTTTCGCCGTCACTGTTCAATTTTTCGATGGGACAGTTTATGAAGTTGAGTGTATTGTATAAGGGAATGAGTGCCCAGATAACGGTTAAAATCTTCCAATTTTCAAGACCGAAAAGAGCAAAGAATAAAGTTGAGCCTAAAATGACACCCACCGCACCCCAACAGTAGAAGGAATGTAATGTACTCATTACGCCCTCCTTATTTTCAAAGGGACATGCCTCAACAATGGGGCTGAGTAAAACCTCGATAAGACCGCTGCCTACGGCATAAAGTACAACCGAAATGATAATTCCCGCAAAAGGATGGGGTAAGAGCTCAGGCAAAAATACCATTGATATAAGGCCGACCGATGAAACAATCTGAGACAAAATAACACAGGTGCGGTATCCGATTTTGTCGGCAAACTTTGTTGCCGCAAGGTCAACGATGAGCTGTGTCAGATAGAATACCATGGGAATCATGGCGATTTTTTCAAGTGTTATTCCGTAAGTGTTCTTGAATGTGAGAAATAATAATGGTGTAAAATTTGCACTTATTGCCTGTGTTACAAATCCCAGATAGCAGGCTATAAGTGTTTTTTTGTAGTTCTTCTTGGATGTCATGATGAGTCCTTTCCAAAGGGGAGTTCTTCGCATTGCCACGTATTATATCATAAAACGTTATGGCGGTCAAGGTGTTTTAACATAAAAATGGTGAAAGATTCGTGACACCACTCGAGCACAAAAAGAAAAAACTCAAGACTAAGATATAGTCCTGAGTTTGGAACGGCACTTTGCCGCTGGTGGAGGCGACCCGTAACTGCTCATTTTCACGTCAAGAGGGATGTGGATTGGCTGGACAGGACGGATGACGCACCCGTGACGGCTTTGATATCCATAAGCGGACGCGATAATGAATATGTGCGGTACTAATCAGTCATAAGCCCATACTTGATCTTTACCCTCTCAATTTTCCCGACAAATGCCTCTGCCAAGACAAACAGAAACACCACCGTTGACAGCGAATGTATAAGGTCAAAGGGAAAACCTGCGACAAACGAAGAAAGCAAAAGCTTTGCCGAAGGCTCGGGGTTCATCATTAGTACCGATGCGGGATTCAGTATTCCGCCGTAAATGAGGAATGTTGCAAAGAAGCCGAAAATACATAAGGCCGTCTTTGATTTTTTTACCTTACAAGAATCGAATACAAGTCCCGAAACAAGACCGATAAGTGCGAATGCCGTCATCTGCCACACAGTCCACGGACCTTGCCCGAAGAAAAGGTTTGAAACGAATGCAGATACTGCACCCACAATCATTCCCGATTCATACCCAAGACAAGCACCGGAAATTATGATGATTGCCGCCATAGGCTTGAACTGGGGTACCATAAAGAATATGCTTCGTCCTGCAACGCATATTGCAGAGAGAACGGAGAGCGTTACAATTTCTCTTGCCTTTGGCTTTCGTCTTTCGAACATAAGTAAAAAAGGTAAAAGTATTTCTGCAATTACGATACCGCTTACAAGATAATACTGCCTGTCAGAAAGGTGCTTTATGCCGAAATAAACAGTAAACGGAACGGCAAGCAATACAAAAATAAGCGGTAATAAGGACTTTAAGGTGAATCCCTTTGAGTCCTTTTCTTTTTTGCTTATAGGTGGTAATTTATCGCCGTCAGAATTATCGCTGTCATTCTTTTCAGACTCAAAATTCTTACCGCCCAAAGCAGAAATTGCATCATTTACCGTTACTGCCGTGGGAAGAATATTATTTGCCATTCGTACGGTGTCTGTGGTGTAATAGTTCATCTTTGTAAAAAAGCTTTTCGGCGTTACGACAGATGAAATTTTACCGTCAAACATAAGAGCGCACCTGTCGGAAAAGGAAGCGCAAAACTCTATGTCGTGGGACACATTTATAATTGTTATGCCGTCATTTTTAAGCTTGTGCAGGAGCTTTCCGAAGCTTTCCTTGAAATGAGCATCCATACCCTTTGTCGGTTCGTCAAGAAGGAGAATTTCGGGATTTGTAAGCAGTACCTTGCAAAGTGCCGCACGTTGCTTTTCACCGCCCGACAGGTCATAGGGGTGCTTATCAAGAAGGTTCAGAATGTCACAAAGCTCGGCTGTTTTCATAACGGCGTTTTCGTTCCTTGTGATTTCAAAAAGGTCAGTTCTTACAGTATCTTTGACAAACAGGCTTGTCACATCCTGCGGCATATAGGATATTCTGCCGTCTGTTTTCACCTTTCCGCAATATCCTTTGCGAATACCCAAAACTACAGAAAGAAGCGTTGATTTACCCACACCGTTCGAGCCGAGGATTGAAAGTATTTCGCCTTTGTATGCGGTAAGACTTATACCTTTCAGCACGTCCCCTGAATTCTTTTCGTATCTGAAATGGACTTCGAAAAGAGAAACTGCTTTTTTTGTGGTGTCGGGCTGTGTGTCGGCTTTTATTCTTTCGGGGTAAAGAGTGTGATTTTGTGAATACTCTGTAAGCCACGTCTTGCCGTCTTTGACGGATATGGGATAGTCGCTGCCATTCTCAATACTTGCATATATTCTCATCTGCGGCGGGAAGGCGGAGAACATTTCGTGCCTTTCTTCAAAAAGTGTATTTGCAACCGCACTTACACTTCCGTCAGCAAATATTCTGCCGTCATCCATAACAACAACCCTGTCGGATATGGGAAGTACCTCATTTAGCCGTTGCTCCGACATTATGACGGTGACTCCCATTTCGGTGTTTACCCGCTTTACCGCCTCTATAAAATGCTTTGCGGAAATGGGGTCAAGGCTTGAGGTCGGCTCGTCAAGGATTAACACTTTCGGCTTCATTACCATAACAGATGCAAGACATACAAGCTGTTTCTGTCCGCCCGAAAGCTCGCTTACTTTTTTGTGAAACAGGTCAGAAATGCCGAAAAAGGAGGATGTTTCGGAAACACGAAGGCGTATTTCATCTTCGGGAAGTCCCAGACTTTCAAGACCGAATGCAATCTCGTGCCACACCTTGTCACAGCACAGCTGAAACTCGGGATTCTGGAAAACAAAACCTATGTTTTGTGCGTCCTCTCTCGGTGAAAGCTCACGGAGATTTCTGCCGAGATATATAATACTTCCGCTTGTTTTGCCTTCAGGTGAAAGAGAGCTTTTGAGAAGACGGAGAAGTGTTGTTTTACCGCATCCCGATTTTCCGCAAAGGGTTATAAACTCGCCGTTGTTTATGGTAAAACTCAAACCACTTATAGCATTTTCGCCACTTTCGGGGTAAGCAAAGCTTAGATTCTCGACCTTAAATATTTCCATTTTCTCACCTCCCATAGTTCAATTATTACAGGTGTCATACATAGTAAAAAGTAGCTGACAAAAACGCTGATTGAATACATCGTAATCGGCGTGGACTTAATCACAGGATAAAAGGAAAAATCCGTCTGCCCCGAGATATTTCCAATAATTACATATGTGCCGAGAAACAGTATGTACAAAAGCACAGCTATGTCACGCTTTTCAATGCGGTAGTTGGAAAAGGATGTTCTTTTTCCCGTTCCGTAGCCCCGTGCTTTCATACTGTCGGCTGTATCAATTGCATTTTCAAGCGCCCACGTTACGGTTATCGAAAGTATTCGCAGGGCGTTTTTGATTTTCCTGAAAACACCCTTTTCGTCAAGTCCCTTACCGATGCACTTCTGAACTTCCGCTGTCTTTTTCAGTCTTTCGGAAAACAGTGGAACAAATCGCAGTGTCATGGAAAGAATAAGTGACAACGACGGTATAACTTTGCCAAACAGGTACATAAATTTATCGCTTGTCATAACAGAGCTGAAACAGGAGAAATAGCACAGCACCGACACAAGACTTGCAGCGGCACAAAGTCCGTAGATTATGCTTTCCGAGGTTAGCGGATTTCCGTCAGGCAGATACCCGAGTATTGTCATTCCCTCGTGGTTGAAAAGAGGATTGATAAGAGAAGTCAGAATCATTGCGGGGAGCAGAAACGCAAGGCTGTGAAGTGCCTTTTTGCCGTTTATAATACACATATACAAAAAAGAGCAGAACAGCGATAAGGCGAGCATCAGCGGATGCATCCCTGTACAGGCAAGACCTAAAACATACGCAAAGTATGAAAAATTCACCAATGGGTGATACATCTTAAATTCATTCATTGTCTTTTCCGTTTCTTTGTGAGTAGTCTCCGCCGATGTCTCTGCCAAGGTCGCAGGTGTAAATCCATTCTACCTTGTCGTGTTCCTTCAGCTTGTAACGTGAACAGCCGTAGTTGGGAAACCAATCATTTACCTTGTACATCCATCCCGAAAGCTCTCCGCAGTCAAATTCGTAGATGTTTGCAATACCCTCAATGTAGGCGCTTTCGTACATCGGTACTTCGTTGAACTCCATATGTATTTTGTTCTTCTTCATTTCACGGCGAAGAAGGTTGAACACCGTTTCTCCCTCGTAGAATACAACCTCTGTTTCACCAAGGATTACACCGTCTTTCGGTACAATGTCTGTCTTGTCTTTGTCAAAATCGGACATATTATCAAGGATTGTATCGCATCTTACCGAGAGAGTACAGGTAAGCTCTTTATCTGTTATTACTGTTTCCTCAGCACTTACAGGCTCGGGTTTACCCTCGGGAACTTCTACAGGTACAGGCTCTGTATTGTCATTACAGGATGTTAAAGTAAATATTACAAGTAAAGTTAAAAATAAAACTGTTATTCTTTTCATATACGATTTGCCTCTTTCAATAAGTTATAGAGCATATACGCAATTTCTCCTCGTTTTACCGCTTCTTTAGGATTTATTTTAATTGCCGAATCGTCAAGAATTCCTTTGTCATAACAGAAAGCAAGTCCTTCCTTTGCCCATGTGGAAACGGTCTTGTAGTCGGTAAACTGCGACAGCACATTTCTTACGGCACTTTCGTTATAAGTTTTATCAATACCGAGGATTTTTGCACTTCTCTCTACTATGACCGCCGCTTCTTCACGGGTAATTGTGCCGTTTGGGTTGAATCGGTTTTCAGACACACCCTTGATTATACCGTAATCATAAGCAGTACCCACAAAACCGTAGTACCAGTCAGTTTTTTTCACATCAGAAAAGACATCTATTCCTTTTGCTTCAAGTCCGAGGGCTCTAACAGTAATTGTTGCAAATTCTGCTCTTGTCATGGTGGAATCAGGCGAGAAGGTATTTTCAGTCATTCCGTTTATTATGCCTCTTTGACAGAGTGCCTCAATTTCAGACTTATACTTGTGATTCTTAATATCGCTGAAGGTTTTATTCGGGTACTTTATCCCGATTCTGTCACCGCCTGCATTATTGCCCAATATAGAAATACCGTCGCTCATATCGAAAAGCTTACTCTTTCCCGTCTCTAACCGTTTCAGACTTACAAGGGCATAAAAACCTTGCTCTGTTGACATAAGGTTTGATTCTTTGTCAGACTTTGTGTGCCTGAAGCCTTTTCCTTTTATGTGAAAATTCATAAGTGCATCAACTGCTGTCTTTCCGTTCTTGACAAACCTTGAATCTTTTTGGGATATACCAAGACTTGAAAGAGCAACAATTACCTGAGATGTGCTTTCGGAGTATTCTCCAAAGCTTCCGTCGCTTTTTTGAATGCCGGAAAGATACGAAAGTCCCTTATCAACCGCCTGCTTCACCTTGCTATTATCGGTATAAGACGAAAGAGCCGTCAGCACCATTGCGGTGATATCCACATCAGCTTCTTGCACCGAACTGTTAAGTGCCCATCCTCCCGAAGAAAGCTGTCTGGAAAGAATAAGGTCTATATATTTCGTTCTTATTTCGTCATTGTTATACTCTGCCGCATCAAGTGCAATAAGCGCCCATGAAGGACCGTTTATACCCTGCTTTATAACGCTGTCATAGTCAAGAAGCGGTGTTATGAGATTATATCCGCCAACATTTTCCGGATTCTTACCAATGGCACAAAGGGTGGTTACAACCCTTGAATACTCGGTGTACTTATTTTTACTGAGTACACCGTTTTTGTTTTTTACGTATTCTTCTACGTTGTCATAGTAGCTTTCATAGTAAGCACTTGGTACATCAAGACAGCTTCTGGAGAGTCCCAGCACTGCCCATTCACCGCCGATTGAGTTTGGCACCGCTTCTTTTACCGTTTCAAATAAAAAACTACCAACCGTCAATGTAAGGTTGTCAACTTTTTGCGAATAATTTTCAACAGCCTCTGCCGATATCCCAAAAACCACTATCAAAGACAAAAATACGCTTATTATTCTTTTCATCATTACGCTCCCGATTTATATCGAATACAGACAGCAGAAGATTGCTTCTGCTGTCCTATGCCATTAAAATAAGATTTATTTTGCCAGGTTTTCGCAAAAACGCATAATAATTGTTGCTATCTGTGCTCTTGTTGCTGAAGCTTTGGGGGACAAAGAGAATTTATCGGTACCATTTATAAGTTCATGATTTTTTGCCCACTTTACGGCATCGATTGCCCACTCGCTTACGTTATCAACGTCGGAAAATGCCGAAACATCTTCCGTGCCGTTTACATCATAGCCCTTCATTTTGGCAAAACGATACATAATAAGAGCCATCTGTTCTCTTGACACATCACTGTCAGGCGCAAATTCAGTTTCGGTAACACCCTTTATAATACCATTTGAAACTGCCCATGATACAGCATCAGCATACCACTTTTCTTTGGAAACATCACTGAAAAGATGTGTGTATTCGCTCTTGGTACCATTATCCATTCTGTAGAGAACCGTTACAAGCATTGCTCTTGACATATTGCTGTCCGGCTCAAATCCGTTATCCGTGCCTTGCATGAGATTATTTTCATACACATATTTTACCGAATCGTAGTACCAATTATCTGATTTCACATCTGCAAATGTTGTATCACCGAAAACATTCTTCTGCGCTTCTTCCTGTGTTTTGTCGATATTTTGCGGAACATCTGTTATTTCTTGCTCGACGTCTTCTTTATCTGATTTTGACGAAGAAACACCTGAAGATTTTGATTGTCCCAAGTCTTCACCAAAGTCCCTTGTATAAAGCCATTCAACATAATCTCCTTTGGAAAGAGCATACATAGACGAAGAAATGCTCGGAAACTTTCCGTTTACACGATACATCCATCCGCTTCCTTCTCCCTCATCAAATTCCGCCAGATCTTCAATTCCCGAAACATACATTCCGTATACGCTGCGAGAAACATCAATATCAAGCCCGGTTTTTTCGAGAAGTTCGAAAGCTGTCGTTCCTTTTTTAACCGAATACGACACTTTTTTCAGGTATGTTTCACCCTCGGGATCTGAAATCTTGATATAAACCTTAATGTCCTTGGCAGTGCCTGAACCTACAGTATTATTTGTATCCTTAACGGTTATTCTGCAAACGCACGGAACAATGCTGTTATCATCTTTGCATGCAACCACATAATAATCTCCGGCTTTCGCTGATTTCGGAAAGTTAATCTTTACCTTTCCGTTTTTATTTGTAGTTAATACCTTCTGTGCACTGTTGTTGCTTCCAAGAATTTCCACATTTGCTCCCTTACAGGGTGATGAAACAACATTCCATGAGGCATCATATCCAAGGCAGTTCAAGGTCAAAGTAACTGTCTTGCCTTTATTAACCTCTGTAGTATTTACATCAAAATAAGCATAAGAATCGCTCCATCCGATTGTATCATAGTAATTAAAAGCAACAATATAATCGCCTTCTTTTACTTCATCGGCAAGACTCCAACAGCTATTGTTATTAAGGTAGTATCCGCACGATGTAGGTGCTTCAAGGCTACCCTTGCCCCAAAGCTTTGCAACTGACAAGCCATGTGCTGTATTTTGCGAAGCATATCCTTCTTGTGCACCACCATCGTAGTAGGCTTCGTGTGCAGCATACAGTACCTCATCAACTGTATGTATGCCGTTTTTGTCAAGGTCTGCAACTGTAACTTTGGCTGCAGCTACATATTCTCCGTTTTTGTCTGTAACAACACTTGCATCAGAAACCAAAGTAACATAAACGTTTGCCGAAGCTGCTTCTTGTTCATCGTTATCAGCTTCTCCTTCGTTTTCTCCGCCATCATCATATATCTGTCCTTTTACGGAAAAGTCCCAGTAGGAAAGGTTCTCCTTGAATGCTTTTCTGTATGCATCATACGCCTGAATAACCTGATATGTTGCAGATGAAGAAACAACACCGTTTTCACTGATATATCCGTTTGTGTTTTCACTCTTGTATTTTCCAAGAGCAGTAACAATGTTTTCATCCTCCCCGTTTCCAAAACCACTGTCAGAATCTGTAACATCGATTCCAAGACACGAAAGTGCCAACAAAACCTGGGCTGTTGAGTATGCATTATTTAAGTAATCAAATTCTTCGGAAGCAGTTCTTTTAAGGTATTCAACCGCATCATTTACAGCATCATTTACGTTTTCAAATCCTGTATAGGGTGCTAACGACTGAATACACATAGCAGTCATATCAACATCAGAAACAAGGTTATCTAAAGCAAGGCCAAAGGCTCCGTCTGATGTTTGGTACTTTAAAAGCTCGGTAATAATTGCATCTCTGCTCCAAAGCGCATTTTCAGGTATTTCTACACCTGCTGCGTCAAGGGCAAGAAGTGCAAAAACCAGTTTATTGGATCCCGTTTCAAGCGCAGCGTTGTTGTAAATGAGCTCTGCTAAATTTACGCCGTCTACATCTGTGATGTCTTTATCCATAGCCGATATTGCAAGAGCGCATCTTTCAATATTTGTGGGAGTTGTTTCAACAGTCCACCCTTTAACAGTTTCAACCAATGAATTGTAGTACTCAAGAAGTATTTCATCATTAATTGTCTTTCCGGCTCTGAGCAGAGAAATAACATGCCACTCAAGGCCATAGGCAACTGAACCATTACGATGAAATTCTTCAAGCTCATCACCAAGATATGCTGCAGAAAGTCCTATGCCTTCACTGATTATGCTAAAAACATCTGAAACATCATTTTGTTCAGCATCGCCCTCTTCATCGGCCAACAAAGCACCAACCTCAAAGTCAAAAGTTTCCTTGATTTCTGAATCATTAACCATTACAGGCATCGGCGCCGATGAAATCGGAAATATGCCAAACAGCATAATCAAACAAAGAAACAGTGATAAAAATTTTGTGCAATTCATTTTTAATTTTCCTTTCTAATTTTTGTTTTTATTTCTATGCCAATACCGGGACATAGGCAATCACCTCCAAAATCGGGCAAAAAGAAAAGCCGCAGTAACAATCAAGTTACTACGGCAGTTTTCCCGTACACCACATTCCGTTTTGGCAAAAAGACAATAACAAAGAAAGCCCTGAGAACTTCGTTTTTTTACCAGCAAAGTTCAGCGCCGAACAGAAAACCTCTTCCTATGAAAAATCACGTACGGAAAAAGTATCAAAGCAGGTCTTCTGACTTACATTCTCAAGCGAAATAAACAAGCCTTCTCAGTTTCCCAATGACCGGCTTTCGCCGTTGTTTATTTCTTGAATGCATACAGCGACTGGTATCGTCGCGGATTCTCACCGCGTTCCCTTTTCACCGACCGTACCTTTTTCTCTGCGGTACGGACGACACTTTGTGTGGATATTAAATTACATGGGCATTATAGCACAAAGTACTTTAAAAGTAAATACCGTATAACAATAAAACATAAAAACTTTTTATTATCGTAACGGACACCGTGCAAATACGTATCCCCCTTAATTTTACCTGTTTTTGCAAACTTGTTTTGCAAAGTCCATCCAACCCCTCAAAAAGCCATGCGCCTCATAGCCAGTAAATGTTGACTATGAGGCGCATTCTGTAAAATAACACTTTCCGTGTTAATGAGTGGTGGAGGCGACCCGTAACTGCTCATTTTCACGTCATGAGGGGTGTGGATTGGCTGGGTGAGATGGGTGTGAGAGCCGTAATGGCGACGATAGCCATAGGGTGACGCGGGAATGGGAAGGGACGTGGAGTAATAACATGCATTTGTGTAATTGAATTACCCTACGTCCAATAATCGTAATTAACTGTCCCGTTTGGGTAATAACGCATACCATAACCGTTAGGAATGCCATTTTTAAAGTTTCCTATGTGGAATGTTCCATCTTTCCAAACATGAGTGCCAAAACCATTTGCCTGATCATTTTCCCATTCTCCACTATAAAAGAAAGAATATTGAGAATTGTGCGACCAAACATAGACGCCTTGTCCTGATTTCTTCCCATTTTTAATGAAACCATAATAATAATCTCCGCTGTCAAATTCCACATATCCATAACCATCAGGCACTCCATTAGTAATATTGCCTAAATATGTTTGACTGTTATTGGTATCATTTGTTGTGAGAGGACCATAATACATTCCGGTATTGTCTACTGGTAGATATGATTCAATATTACCATCGGCATCATAGACAATAGTTGCTTCTCTGTAACCGTCAGAATAAACCCAGCCTCTATAATCTTTGATTCTATTTTCTCCTGTACCATGGTACAAGTCGCAAACACCATCAAAGTATTTTCCGTTTATTATTTCACCGTAGTAAGTTAAGCCGAATTCGGTTATTTCACCCAAAGTTACATCGCCTTTTGAAGTTAAAGTTATTGTGTTATTATTCCCATTCCATTCAACATCAAGGTGCAATTGCTCGCAAACAAATCTTAAAGGGACAACCGTTTTACCATTATACAACATTGGTGGAACATCAATTACCAAGGTATGTCCTCTGGATATTACAAATTGGTTATTTATAATCATGAAAATATCTTTTGTTGGTGTTTTTACGGTAATAGATTTGTTTTCATTATTCCATATAACTTCTGTCCCCAATTTTTCAAACAATTCCCTCATGGGCACAAGCGTCCTATCGAGATAAGAGATTGTGGGCACAGAAAAACTTTGTTTTTCACCGTTTAATATAATTGTTGAGTTCGTTACTACAAATTTTGATGCATCATACCGTGGTGGAAGAGATGGCGGATCTACATGTTTTAGATACTCTTCACTGCTATTACTACTATTGTTACTGCTATTATTAATGATACCAATGTCACCACTGCCACTATTCGAAAATATGATATATCCGTTACAACAATCTGATACAGCTTTTGCACCAGAAACAGTAAGCACATTTTTTCCTGTTTTGTCTAGGAATTTCCAACCAATACTGTCTTTTGCCCTAACTAAACCATCGTGAAAGTCACCAACTTCAGAGCAAAGAGATGCGTTAAATACAACCTTGCCTGTTTTATCAAAGAATTTCCAACCAATACTGTCTTTTGCCCTAACTAAACCATCGTGAAAGTCACCAACTTCAGAGCAAAGAGATGCGTTAAATACAACCTTGCCTGTTTTATCAAAGAATTTCCAACCAATACTGTCTTTTGCTCTAACTAAACCGTCGTGAAAATCGCCAACTTCAGAGCAAAGAGATGCGTTAAATGCAACCTTGCCTGTTTTATCAAAGAATTTCCAACCAACACTGTCTTTTGCTCTAACTAAACCGTCGTGAAAATCGCCAACTTCAGAGCAAAGAGATGCGTTAAATACAACCTTGCCTGTTTTATCAAAGAATTTCCAACCAACACTGTCTTTTGCTCTAACTAAACCGTCGTGAAAATCGCCAACTTCAGAGCAAAGAGATGCGTTAAATACAACCTTGCCTGTTTTATCAAAGAATTTCCA
>SVRI01000001.1:194463-364042 GCA_015064895.1 Oscillospiraceae bacterium
CTGTTTTATCAAAGAATTTCCAACCAACACTGTCTTTTGCTCTAACTAAACCGTCGTGAAAATCGCCAACTTCAGAGCAAAGAGATGCGTTAAATACAACCTTGCCTGTTTTATCAAAGAATTTCCAGCCAATACTGTCTTTTGCTCTAGCCAAACCATCGTGAAAGTCACCAACTTCAGAGCATAATGTTGCCGAAAAAACCACGTTGCCTTTGGTATTGAAATATTTCCAACCAATGCTATCTTTTGCTTTAGCTAATCCCTCGTGAAAATCACCTACTTCTGAACACAAAGACGCTCTAAACGCAACTTTTCCGGATGTATCGATATAAAGCCATCCGAGGTTGTCTTTGGCTTTAGCTAAACCATCATGATAGTTGCCGACATAGAGATATGTATTTGAGGTGATGGTTTTTCCTGATTTGTTAAACACCCCGTATTTATATGAAGAATTGTATGGGATTTCAAAAGCATCATATTCGTTGGCATAAACGAAGAGTGAGCAGTAAATGAGCATTAGAATTGTTGCAAATAGAATTAAATGTTTTTTCATGACGGTAGTCTCCTTTAAAATTTGGGATTTTAATGGTGTTAACTTTTGATTTAGAAGAACTGTATTCATATTTTACACCCATCAACAAACTTTGTCAACTTACCACATCCGACAGGGGTTGGTTACGGTCACACCCCTAAATTTACCAAAAACATATAAATTCACCCATTTCCCAGTTTCACCCCCCACAAAAAGCAAAGTCCCACATAGAAACAAAGCTTTTCTATGTGGGATTGACTTATAAAATCACGATTATCGTGAAAATGCTTGGTGGAGGCGAGGGGAGTCGAACCCCTGTCCGAAAACCCATCCATACACCTTTCTACGAGCGTAGTTTGCTGTTAAAATTCCCCTTTACTGCTGACAACAAACGAACTGCAGAAAAAAGTAGCTTCATTAAGTCATGACACCCTGCAAAGCTTAGGGGTGTTCACGTTCACCGCTAATGTGACACCGAGTTTCGGACCGCGGTACTTCCGAAGTCGATGACGCGCTAGTTACGCAGCGTAAGCTAATCTGTTATTGTTAGCGTTTATATTTAAGTTGCAGTCCTTTAAGGCCGCCTGCATTCCTGCCCGCTTAGCATATTTCAAAATCCCCGTCGAAACCTTTACGCCCCCGTGAGATTGTTTTGTACCTTATACATATTATCATTATAACCCTTAAAAGTCAAGTGTAAACACAGAATGTGTGGGCATTATATCAAAAAAATAATTAGGAATATGAGCAGTTTCAACAAAAAAACTCGGAAAAGATTGTTTTCAAATAAATGTGTTGACAAATGTTTTAGGTTTGTGATATACTTCTATTGTATATAATTGCGTAAATAGCAATAAAAATAATATTTAAGGAAGTATTTGCTATGAAATTTTCGACTCTTCGCAAAGCGTTAATACTCTTGGCACTTGTGATAGCAGTGGCTATTCCTGCGGCAGCTTATACGGGTACCGGCACATCGGCTGACCCTTATGTGATTACGTCTGCCGAAGAACTCAAGTTGATGAACAATTCATCTGCTTATTTCAAACTCGGTGCAGATATCGTAATTAATGATGTAAACGATTTCACGTTTGAGGACGGTGTTATCACGGAAGCAAACGGTGCCGAAGCATGGACACCTATTGAAAACTTTACAGGTACACTTGACGGTGCAAAGGCAACCGCAAACACATATGTCAGCTACTATATCACCGGTCTTTATGTGACCGAGGACAGTGCAAACGGCGGTCTTTTTGCAACTCTTAACGGAGCAACAGTCAAAAACGTAAACTTTGATTTTGCACTTGTGGAATCCGATGAATATGCTGGTGTTATTGCAGGAAAAGCAGAAGGCACAACTACAATTACTAACTGTATTGCTTCAGGTTCCGTAATCGGTAAGACAACAAAGGCCATGAATACAGCGGGCGGTCTTGTAGGTTGCCTCGGTACAGATGCAACAATCTCAACATGTGCAAGCTATGTAACAGTGACAGGTGCAACCTCTTACAGTGCAAATGTAGGCGGTGTTGTAGGTCTCAACCGCGGTACTCTTACAAATAACGGTTACTACGGTAATGTTTACGGTACAGCAACATACTACGATGCATCAATCGGTGGTATCGCAGGTTATAACACAGGTAATATTAATAACTGCCGTGTTGCAGGTACAATCGGCGGCGAAAGTACAGCACTTGTTAATGACTGCTATGTAGGCGGTGTTGTAGGTCTCAATAAGGGCAGCATAGTGAACTGCGAAAACGGTGCAACCGTTTCAGTAGAAAACTTCTCCAGCGGTGACAGCATTTGTGCAGCAGGCGGTATTGCAGGTGCAACTATTGATGCTGATATTGCAAATGATACAAATAACGGTGCAGTTACAGGCGAATACGCATATGTAGGCGGTATTGCAGGTGTTGCAGTTTCTGACAGCGGCGAAATGACTGTTTCTGCTTGTGATAACACGGGTGCGGTTACTTCCACATACGGTGTTGCAGGCGGTATCGTCGGCAGAGCAGCTGCGGCAGGTGAAGGTTACGTTTCCATTAAACTTAATATTACAAATTGTTATAATACCGGTGCTCTCAACGGCAACGCAACAGGCGACCTTGCAGGCGAAACAGCAAATGTTGAAAGTGCAACTGTAAATGTTGGTGCAGAAGCATCTGCGGCAAATGCCAATACATGTTCTGCTCCTGCTATCTACAAGATTGTTGCAGATAAAGAACAGTACGGCACAGAGCCCACAGCAACTACTGAACTTGTATCCGGTACAGGAAGACTTACAACAAGACAATCCGCTGGTACAGAAAAAGACAGTGTAAAGATTATCCGTTATATCAGAAGAGCTTATACAGCCTTCATCCCCGCTCCTGTAGTTGTAAATCTTACAGTTGTATCGGATGCTACAAAGGTTGAAATCCTTGATGTTGATGCAAGCGGACTTAGCTATGCTGACGGTAGAATTACAGGTAACGTAGTTGTTGAAGTTTACAGACCTGATACAACAGAATATGACGTTGTTTTAGGTACATCGGCAGGCAATAAGTTTGCAGATGTCGACTTTGCAGACCTTGCAGGCTCTGACAGAGTAACACGTGTTACAGTTCCCGTTGATTGCTTGGCAGACGCAGGTACAATTACAGTAAATGCAATGGTTGTAGATAATAAAGATGCAATGTATCCTCAGTGCGAAAACATGAAGGTTTCCAAGTAATTGGAATTTACAAACAATAACAAAAAATCCCTTGTGTCAAACGGCACAAGGGATTTGCATTATCATAAACAGAGGTAATATGGCATATATTTACATAGTCCGTTGTGACGACGACAGCCTGTATACAGGCATAACAAAAGATATTGAAAAACGCATTAAGAATCACGCACAGGGCAAAGGACCCTCCCACGCAAAGTATATGCGTTCGCATAAGCCCGTGGAGATAATGGCACTGTGGCAGACAGATGATTATAAGGTGGCGGCAAAGCTTGAATATGCTATAAAAAGAGTGAAGCGTAGTCAAAAGCTTATTCTTATTGAAAAGCCTGACAGTGTAGGAGAGATGTTTCCGCAACTGTCCGACTTTGAATTTGCCTGCGTTGACGGAATAACACTTGAAAAAGTACTTGCAATCGGCAAGAACGAAAACAACATAAAAAATGATGAAAATAATAACAAAAAAACGCCGTAAAATGTGTTATTTTTGTGTCTGGATATTGACAAATTTGTCGAATAGTACTATAATTTATTTAGGAATAGGCAAAAGCCTTAACCAAATTCTATGAATGGAGTGGATAATTTATGACATGTCCAAATTGTGGTGCTGTAAATAATGAAGGTACAAGCTTCTGCGTATCTTGCGGCACAAAACTCGAAGCAGCTCCTTCCGTGACCCCTGTGGCTGCTGAACCCGTACCGGCTCCCGTTGCACCCGCACCCGAAACACCTGAAAAGAAGTCCAATAAAGGTCTTTTCCTTAAGATTGGTATTGCAGCGGCTGCTGTAATTGTTCTCGTTGTTCTTATCCTCATTGGCGTAAATGCTTGCGGCGGAAAGAAGATTGATTTTGCAAAGACACCTCTTTTCTATACAACAGACGGCGAAACATTCCTTCTTGCTGCTAAAGATAAAGAAGGTAAGCTCGTAGCTGATGAAGATGACTACGCCGGAAGAGCTATGCTTTCCATGGACGGTAAGACTCTCTTCTTTGGTATGGATGCTGATAATGGCGAATACGATCTCTATTACAGAGCTACATCCAAAAAGGATGAAAGTGCCAACGTAAAGATCGAAAGCGGTATTTCCTGGTATATTCCCACACCCGACGGCAAGAACGTATTCTATATCAAGAATGATAAGCTTTTCAAGGCCAACCTTAAGAATAAGGCAGTTCAGCTTGGTAAAGACGTAGATTCCGACAGCATTGAGATTGCTCCCGATATGAATGGTGTAATCTACAAGAACCAAGACGGTGAAGTATTCTACTCCAACGGTAAATATGAAATCGAACTTTCCGATAACGAAGAAGGTGCAAATGCTTTCTTCAGCGACAACGGCAAGAAGATTTTTATTTATGAATTTGAAAAGGCCGAAGAACCTAAGGACAGCGACGAATTTGATTCTTATGAAGAATACTACGAATATTTAGACAACTTTGATAGTTCTACAAAGTACCAGTTGTCAATTTGCAACGTGGGCAAGGGTAAGAAGCCCGAAAAGATTGCTGACGGTGTTAAGGACTGGACTACTTTAGATAACTACAGCAAGATTTATGTTGTTAACGAAGATGACGAACTCGTTCTTTATAAGAACGGCAAGGAAAGCGGCGGCGTAATCCTTGAAGATGTATCTGAAGTATATACGTACGGTGAAGAAGGCAAGGAAGAAATATTTGCTAAAACCTTCAAGGAAGATAAGGAAGAACATGAAACAACATATTCTCTCTACTACATTGATGGTGTAAAGTCTACCGAACTTGCAAGCGATTTTCATGGCACAGATACTGTTGATTATGAAAACATGAAAGTGTTCGGCGTTTATGAAGTAGAGTATAACGAAGACAAGGGCGAAACCGAATATGACTACACTTACTATGTTCGTAACAAGAACAAGGTAACTGAAGTTGATTTGTCTGATGAAGATGACATGCTCTATGTTGCTGACGACAGTGTTCTTTATGTAATTGAAGACGTTGATAAGGACAATGGACTCGGTACTCTTAAGAAGTATAACGTAACCAAGAACGGACTTGGTAAGGAAGTTGAAATTGCCGATGACGTATATGAAATGGCATATCTTGAAGCATCCGGAAATCTTGCTGTAGTTTCAGGCAAGAAGCACGATGAACTTTCCGTATATAACGGCAAAAAGCTCGTTCAGGCTTCCGATGACCTTTACGGTATAGCTTGGTCTGCGGCTAAGGACGGAACTCTTTACCTCCGTGAAGACTACAATGAAAATAAGGGTACATACACACTTTCAAAGTTCGACGGTAAGAAGACTGTAGAAGTAGCAAGTGATGTAAGAAGCGTGGTTGTTCTCGACGAAAGCCTCGTTTACTTCATAAACGAAGATGATGAACTCTACAGATCCAACGGTAAGGCAGGTAAGGAAAAGTTTATCGATGACATTGATGACGGCAGTCTTATCAGTCCTATAAATTATATGGAGTATCTCCAATATTATTATACAGACGAAGAACTTACAGAAATGATATACGGTTAATTCCAAATACATTATGCCCCGAAGCTTATGCTTCGGGGCTTTTCTTATACACCAATAAACAAAAACCTGCACCCATTTATGAGTGCAGGTTTCATATTGCGTTTATTTTTCTTTTGTTTTTACTGCCTTTTTATCAATAAGACTCTTTGTGATTTTAAGCTCATCTTTGCTGTTGTCAAGCTCGTACATCAGATCTGTCATGACAGGCTCAATGATGGCTCTAAGGCCTCTTGCACCCGTCTTTCGTTCCTGTGCCTTTTCGGCAATGGATTCAAGAGCTCTTTTGTCAAAGGAAAGCTTTATGCCGTCCATTTCAAACAGCTTCTTGTACTGCTTTGTCAGTGCATTTTTAGGCTCGGTAAGAATCTTGATAAGAGCCTCGCGGTCTAAGTGTTCAAGTGCAACCACAAGGGGAATACGGCCTACAATTTCGGGAATAAGTCCGTACTTTACAAGGTCTTCGGGCTCTGCAAGACTAAGCAGATCCGTCTTTTCCTTTTCAGCCTTTGTCTTGACATTTGCACCGAAACCGAGAGTTGTCTTGTCGCCGACTCTCTTTTCGATTATCGATTCTATGCCGTCGAAAGCACCGCCGCAAATAAAGAGAATGTTCTTTGTGTTAATCTGAATAAACTCCTGATTGGGATGCTTTCTGCCGCCCTGAGGAGGTACGTTTGCTATGGTTCCTTCAACTATTTTAAGAAGTGCCTGCTGAACACCTTCACCCGAAACATCTCGGGTTATTGAGCGGTTTTCACTCTTTCGGCTTATCTTGTCGATTTCATCAATGTAGATGATACCGCGTTCTGCCTTCTTTACGTCAAAGTCAGCTGCCTGAATAAGACGGAGAAGAATGTTTTCAACGTCTTCACCCACATAGCCTGCTTCGGTCAAGGTGGTGGCATCGGCGATAGCAAAGGGGACTTTTAGGAATTTTGCAAGAGTCTGGGCAAGAAGTGTTTTTCCCACACCTGTAGGACCAAGCAGCAACACATTGCTCTTGCCGATTTCAATATCGTCTTTGTCACGGGTAGACTCGTGAAGAAGCCGCTTGTAGTGGTTGTAAACGGCGACGGACAGTGTCTTTTTTGCATTTTCCTGACCGATTACATACTTGTCAAGTTCGGTTTTTATGTCCTTGGGACGGGGAAGTGTTTCAAGTGAAAGCTCTGAAAGCTCGTCTTCGGCTTCCTTTGCGGCAAGCTCATCATCAAGCTCCATGCCGTCGAGTAATTCTTCACAGAGATATACGCATCTTTCACAGATGTTTACACCGCCGGGCCCGTAAATAAGTCTTCCTGCTTCAAGCTCTTTCTTTCCGCAAAAGGAACAGACCTTTGTGTTGTTATCCATTGGTTTTAATCTTGTTCCTTCCGTTAGATTCTTTTGTCGATTACCTTGTCGATAATGCCGTATTCAAGTGCCTGTTCAGCAGTAAGGAAATTGTCTCTGTCTGTGTCAAGACAAACCTGTTCATAGGGCTTGCCCGTGTTTTCGGCAAGGATTCTGTTCATCTTTTCCTTGATACGAATAATGTGGTCTGCGTGAATCTTGATATCGCTTGCCTGACCCTGCATGCCGCCAAGAGGCTGATGAATCATAATTTCGCTGTTGGGAAGGGCGATTCTCTTTCCCTTTGTGCCGGCTGAGAGCAGGAATGCTCCCATGCTTGCAGCCATACCGATACAAATGGTGGAAACATCGCACTTGATAAAGTTCATTGTATCGTAGATTGCCATGCCTGCGGAAATAGAGCCGCCGGGAGAATTGATATAAAGGTCGATGTCCTTGTCGGGGTCTTGTGCTTCGAGATAGAGAAGCTGTGCAACAACAAGGGATGCAGTTGCGTCATTCACCTCGTCTGCGAGGAATATGATTCTGTCGTTGAGAAGACGGGAGTAGATATCAAAAGAGCGTTCGCCGTGTCCTGTCTGTTCTACTACCATTGGTACGAGTGGCATAGTAATACTTCCTTTCTTAATAAATTTAAAATGAAAAGTGCAAAATGATTTAAGTCGAAAAATGTAATTCTTCGTGAAAAGCAAGTGTGCGTACAGATACTCCTGCACGCACAAATCTCTTTTGTTATTTAAGACTTTGCCATTAAGACGGTAAAAGGATTATTCAGCGTCCTTCTTTGTAGTCTTCTTTGCAGTAGTAGTCTTTTTTGCTGTAGTCTTCTTTTCAGCTGCTTCGCCTTCAGCCTTCTTAGCTGTAGTCTTCTTGGCTGCGGGCTTCTTTTCAGCCGCTTCACCTTCAGCCTTCTTAGCTGCAGTCTTCTTAGCTGCGGGCTTCTTTTCGGCCGCTTCGCCGTCAGCCTTCTTAGTGGACTTCTTTGCAGTTGTCTTCTTAGCAGGCTTTTCTGCTTCTTCAGGAGCATTCATCTTAGCGAATTCTTCTGCAGTAACTGTCTTTTCAGTAACCTTTGCAGCATCCTTAACAAGTTCGAATGCCTTGATGGACTGAACGTCGAGTGCAAGGTCATCGGATGTGATTCTTGCCTTAACGTCTTCAACCTTCATGCCGAACTGTTCAGCCATTTCCTTGTACTTGTTTTCGATGTCTTCTTCGGAAGCTTCAACCTTTTCAGCCTTTACGATTTCATCGATAGCAAGCTGCTTCTTAACGTTGACAACAGCCTGATCCTTGTATCTTTCCTTGATATCGCTGGCCTTCATGCCTGTGTACTTTGTGAGCATTTCAAGACTGAGACCCTGTGCGCGGAGGTTGTAGTCATATTCTCTTACAAGCATATCCTGTTCCTTGTCAACAAGAACATCGGGAATGTCAGCTTCAACATTTGCAATGAGTGCCTTTGTAAGTTCTTCTGCAAGTCTTACGTCAGCTTCTGCTGCATGTCTCTTTTCTATGTTTGCCTTAATGTCAGCTTTGTATTCAGCGAGTGTGTCAAATTCAGAAGCATCTTTTGCAAATTCGTCGTCAAGTGTGGGAAGTTCTTCAAATTCGATGCCGTTAAGCTTGCACTTGAATGTTGCTTCCTTGCCGGCGAGTTCTTCTGCACCGTAGTCTTCGGGGAATGTAACAACAACGTCGAATTCAGAGCCTGTTTCCTTGCCAACGATCTGGTCTTCGAAACCGGGAATGAATGCACCGCTGCCGAGCTTAAGCTTGTGACCCTCAGCCTTGCCGCCTTCAAATGCCTTATCGCCGATGAAACCTTCATAGTTGATGTCAACTGTGTCGCCGTTCTGTGCTGCTCTGTCTGTAACTGCAATAGTTCTGGAGTATCTCTGTCTTACTCTTTCAAGTTCAGCATCAACTTCAGCATCTGTTGTTTCAACAGTTACCTTTTGAACTTTAAGTCCCTTGTAAGCACTGAGCTTAACGTCGGGGTATCTTACGAATGTAACAACACAAACTACACCTTCTTCGTTTTCGAAGTCAACGTCTGTAACTTCGGGCATACCTGCAATCTTGAAGGGAGTTTCCTTAGCTGCAGAATCAATTTCAGAGGGGAGAAGATCGTTGATAGCATCTTCATAGAAAACTGTCTTGCCGTAGAACTTTTCAACAAGACCACGTGTAGCCTTACCTTTTCTGAAGCCGGGAATGGAAATGTGCTTTGCGTTCTTTCTGAAAACATTGTTTACTGCTGTTTCAAAAACATCCTTTGCAATAACGATGTTCATTTCCACCTTGTTTGTGTCAATTTCCTTGTAGTTCTTTAAACTCATTTTTGTTCCTCCATGTTGTCCCTTATGGTTTTAGGGGACAAAACGTTAAAATTTATACTATTATATTCTATATGATATTTATGAATTGTCAAGGCTTTTTTTGAAAAAAATTACCCCAAAGCCTTAAAAAGGGCGGTTTGGATGATTTTGCCTTACTTTTCCACTTTTTTTTAGCTATTTTTACAATATAATTTATGGAAAAACAAAAGAGAACGCAATCGCGTTCTCTTTCATGGTGCTCCTGCGGAGAATCGAACTCCGGACACCTAGATTAAAAGTCTAGTGCTCTACCGGCTGAGCTACAGGGGCATTTGGCTTGTAAATGTGTACGCACACAAAGTCAGCTTAACTAATATACCACAAACAAAATGGTTTGTCAAGAACTTTTTTCTATTTTTTGAAATGCATAGTTATTATGCCGCTTTTTTTGAAAAAATACACAAAAAACAACGGGCGGTTGTTTTCCGCCCGTAAAGTGATTGTGTTTACTTGTTGCTGTCAAGCAGTTTATTGAGTTCATCTCTGAAGGTCGTGATATCCTTAAACTGTCTGTATACAGACGCAAAACGGACATATGCAACCTCGTCGAGGTCCTTTAATTTGTCCATTACAAGCTCACCGACTTCTGTTGAGGGGATTTCACTTCTCATGGATGCAAGAAGCTGCTGTTCAATTTCAGAAACGGCATTTTCAATCTGATCCATGGTAACAGGTCTTTTTTCACACGCACGTACAATACCCTTTTTTACCTTGCTTCTGTCAAAGAGCTCACGTGTCTTATCCTTCTTGACAACCATGAAGGACATAATTTCTATAGTTTCAAATGTTGTAAATCTTTTCTGGCAGGCAAGACATTCTCTTCTTCTTCTGATGCTTGCACCTTCGTTGGAGGGGCGTGAATCGAGAACCTTACTTTCGGGATGTGCACAAATGGGACATTTCATGAGCATTGTCTCCTCTTAATAGTAGTTATATTGTATTATACCACAACATTTTGTATATTGCAAGGATTTTTGAAAAAATTGTCTTTTGATAAAAAAAAACACCCCGAAGCAATAGAACTTCGGGGATGGGGTGTGTTTTATTATTCTTCTTCGTGAATGGGAGTGGGATCAAACTTTTCGGGTCTGAATAACCAGTTGTAGCAACGTCTTATGTGACGCATTCCGTCTTTGTGCCATGTACCGTCGTCCTCAACATCCTTTTCCTCCATACCGTCCATAAAGCTTCTTGCGGGAACCCATGTCGTCTCCATAACACCTAAGATGTTGTCGGAGCCGTGTTCTTTAGCATAGTCAAGGAAAAGCTTTGCATTTTCTGCAATGTTGAAGGGACACAGCCACATCTTAAAGCCCTTCTCTGCAAATACTTCAACCGAACGGAAGTGACTCCAGTTGTGATAGTGCCAGTCGGTGATGATGAAGTCTTTGTCGAGAAGGTCAATTGCCGTCCATGTCTCGTTCTGGCTGGCATCCCAGGGGCCGTAGCCGAAATCAAAGGAGTTGAGAAGTCTGTCGCCCCACATCATGGGTACAGCTCCCTTTTCTTTGATATGCTTTGCAAGAGCATTGCACCATTCGGCAAGAAGTTCTCCGTTGGTTTTGCCTGTTGCCTTGCATCTGTCGCACATGCCTATGTAGAATACTTCGTCAATGCCTATGTGCATGTACTTTGCTTCAAATGCATCCATAATTTCGTCCATAAGGTCAAGAACGATGGGCATAGCGTCGGGATGTGTGGGACACAAGCTGTAGCAGTATTCGGGCTTTTCTTCAATGGGTGTTTCGGAAAGCTCGGGATGACCTTTTAAGAGCCCGTCGGGACGGGAATATTCCTGCACTGTCTGGTGACCGAGAAGATTCATGTCGGGGATAAGCTCGATGTTATGCTTGCGGCAAACAGAGAGCATCTTCTTGATGTCCTCTTTTGTAAGAGGAGCTTCGCCGCGGCATTCGGGGTGGCTCTCGAACATGTAGTTATATCTTATGATGAGAAGAATCGTGTCGATTCCGTCGGGAACAAGTTCTTTTTCGATAAAGTTGCAGAATCTGTCAACATCTTCGGGAATTGGTGCGAAAATGTTGAGACCTCTCTGCTTCCAAGGGTAGTTTGCAAGGCTCATAGTGAGTTCTCCTTTCGGATATTTAATTTACACAGCTATTATAACAAAGCCTTGCATTTTTTTCAATAGAAAACAGAAAACTCCTAAAAAGAAGTATAAATTTTTTCACATTAAGTGCTATTTTGCACTTTTTATTCCATCGCCTTCCATAGCTTTAAAAATAAGTCATCTGCATATTTGTACTGACTGAGATATTGCATTGTTGCTTCTTCAAAGCCGCATTTGTTTCTGACGTTTTCAGCTGCAATTTCGGGTGTTATGAGTGATGCGTCATATGTGCCGATTTCATTGGGAATCCCGGTAAAATCACATATGTCGAGACTTTCTTTACTCGTACCCGGCACTCTTATTTCAAGATGTGTATGTGCACCAGTACTGCTTCCTGTGGAACCCATAACACCCAGCTTGTCGCCTTTTTTTATGTACTGACCTTTCTTTACCGTGAAGCTTCCTGTTTTCATGTGTCCGTAATAAATACGTCTGCCGTCGTCAAGCTTTTGCCTTACATAGTAGCCAAAGCCGTTTTTTTCGTAAGGGGTTGCATCAACAATGCCGTCGGCAATGGCATAGATGTTTTTGTCCTCAAGTGCCACAAGGTCAAGACCTGCGTGATACTCGTTTTTGCCTCCCAGTGTGCGGTAGGAACGTGTGCTTGTCACTTTGAATTTTCCTTTAAAGCATGATATCATATATTTCACCTCATTAATCAGCTATTCATTAAGATTCTTTTCTATGTCATTTTTCAGCTTTTTTGAATCGACATATCCTTCCGAAATACAGTATGCGATAACCGCCGATGCAACTGTTGTGGCACCTTCTGTGATATTGCCTTCAATTATGAGAAAAATGCCCGTAATAAGTCCTGCAAGCGCCGTTAAAAACTTTCTTGATGTAAATTTCTTCATTGTCATTCTCCTTTTTGTTTGTGTGCTTTATTGTTTATATGCTTCTGCAGCTTTCCGTGTGCTTCGGCAACATTTCCGCCATAGCCTCTTTGTATAAGTGCGTCGAGTGATGCAAGAACAGCATAATTGACTACGCAAAGCTCTTCCTGAACACTTTTCAGATCCTCGTCATGGCATTTGTGCAGTTTTTCAATGTCAAGACTTTGCTTTTCCTGCTTCGACAACCATTTTATAAATGCGGCAATAACACCGAGGATTATGCCTGCCGCACCTATTATTTTCGACAAAGTAATAATTGTTTCGACTGTGATATTCATCTGTTTCTCCTTTCTTTTTTCTGAATAAAAAAAGGTACACCGATTCCGTGAAAATCAATGTACCGTCTTAAAACGTATATACCGATAATTTCTGTACGCAGCCGTAAATTACCGTAATTATATTATAGCACAAATGTTCCCAAAAGTCAAGAAGAAAAGCGTTTTTGCAGAATTAAATGTTGACTGTCAATCGGTGTTTACTACATTACAGATCGTCCGCATCCTGAACAGGTGTGTCAAAGGGGTCTTCGGGAACACCGGTGTACATACCCAAGGGATCGGTGTTCGATTTGCCGTCATAATTAATGCCGTCAATAATGTTGACATAAACCTTCTGCTTTTTCTTTTTAAAGCTGTATTTTGTGTCCTCTGAGTTATTGTAAGGTGTGTTGCCGTGTGACATAATAATCTTCCTTTCGCATGATACTGTGTTAGTATCCTATGCAAAAGAAATCGCTTCAATACCTGTAAATAATTAGGAGTTTTGGTCGGAAAAAAGGCAGGCGTTTATGCCTGCCTTTAAATGTCTTACTGCTTGTATATAATGTAGTCTGCGTTTTCCGCCTTTTCTTCAATCCAGTCAGCCGACATATCAATCCAGCGTCTTGTACGAAGGGGATAGTTCATGGGAGTTGTAACCTTGTCGGCAGTGGAAATGCCGTGGGGACCGTTCTCGAAAATATGCATTTCAAAGGGAATGTTCTGCTTTCTGAGAGAGTCGGCAAAGAGCATTGTGTTTTCGCAGGGAACAGCCTTGTCGCCGAAAGTAGACCAAATGAATGTCGTAGGCGTATGCTCATCAACCTGCTTTTCAAGGCTGAGATAATCGAGCCACTTTTCATCGGGATACTTATCGCCGAGCACTGCTCTGAAGGAGCCTACATGGGCATGACATCCGCTGGTTATTACGGGATAGCAGAGCACAAGTCCGTTGGGCTTTACACTTTCAACATCTCCGAAATATTCAGCGCTTTCCTGTCTGTGCCAGTGTGTGCCGCAGCATGCCGCAAGATGTCCGCCTGCCGAGAAGCCGCACAGATAAATTCTGTCGGGGTCGCCGAAGTACTTGTCGGCTGTTTCTCTTACGTATTTAACCGCAGAAAGTGCCTCAAGCAATGCCACGGGATAAACCGAGGGCATACAGGAATAGTAGAGAATACCAACGTTAAAGCCTCTTGCAAGATATTTGAGTGCAATGGGGTCTGCTTCACGTGAGCTTGTCATTGCGTATCCTCCGCCGGGAAGTACTATGACGGTAGGTCTTTTGGGTGTGTAAACGCTGACGTGTTCATGCTCGTTGGGTATGTACAGCTTGAAGATTGTTTCATGTCCCTCGTCGGGTGCGTCGATTTTTGTAAAGTCAAGTTTTATTGTTTCTTCAATGTAAAGCATTGTCGTTCCTCCTAACTTCTAACTCCTAAGCGGCGAGCCGCCGCAGGCAATTCACGGCATATGTTTGCAACAAACAAACCTTTGGTGTCGCGCAAACAACCCCGTTTGGTCGGCATAAACCCGACCGACCAAACTCTCTCCTAACTCCTAACTTCTAACTCCTAACTTACCTGTTTCTCTCTCTCATGGCACGTTCTATATCGCGGGCTGCCTGTTTCTTTGCCTCGGTATCGCGTTTGTCGTAGTTCTTTTTACCCTTGCAAAGACCAAGTTCAACCTTAACCTTGGAGCCTGAAAAGTACATTTTGAGGGGAATAAGCGTGTAACCCTCTTTACCGCATAGACCGAAAAGCTTCATTATCTCCTTTTTGTGAAGCAGAAGTTTTCTTTCACGTCTCGGGTCTTTGTTGAAAATGTTGCCCTTTTCGTAGGGGCTGATATGTACGCCGTACATAATCATCTCGCCCTTTTCAACATGGCAGTAGGAGTCCTTCATGTTGACAGCACCCTGACGTATGCTCTTTACTTCAGTACCCGATAGGGCAATGCCCGCTTCATATGTGTCCTCGACGAAATAGTCGTGGTATGCCTTTTTGTTCTGGGCTGCAATTTTTATGTTTTCGTTCTTGTCTGCCACGATTATTTCAATCCTTTCTTGAAGTGTGTGCTTTCTTTACTATTATAACATAAAAAAACATTATTTCAATAGTAAAATAAATTGTAAACTTAATTTTCTTCTCTTTATTTTGACAAAATAATGTTGTATAATATTCACGTAGATTTATCTCAATGAAGGACTGAATTAAATGAATAATAATCCAAAACGTCCCGATATGTCAAAAAACGGAAAGACTGAACAACCGTCGGGCAACAAAAAGCGTCCTGCGGATAACCGTTCATTAAAGGACACCTCTGTTTCGGTGTCAACTTTGTTATGTGTTGTTGCCGTTGCCGCTCTGGCAGTGTCCGTGATTGTATTATTCTCAAAAATAATAACAAAGCACCCGGAAAAGGTGATTACAAAGGATTCTTTTGTTGCGGTAAATCCCATTACCGCCGAAGCCGAAAAAAACATAAAGGCGATTGAAACCGACATGAAAAACAACTTTGATAAAATCAAGGTTTCAAACGAAGATACAAAGGCAGGCAATCTCATACTGGTAAACAATGACTTAGCATACACCTTTGATCCGTCGCCCATGCGTGTTGCAAAGGCGGAGCAGGTAAACTTCAGCGGATACACCGACGGCAATTACGTTGTTTCTTACCCTGCATATGAAACGCTGACAACCGAGGCAATGAATGCACTCAATGACATGACGGCAGCCTTTGCACAGGAAACGGGAATAAGAGATTTATATCTTCTTGATTCATACCGTTCGTATGAAGACCAAGAGAGGGTTTATGAAGAAAAAGGCCCTGAAATTGCCACCGTTCCCGGTCACAGCGAGCATCATACGGGTCTTGCCTTTGACTTTGAAATCTACAGAAATAGTGTTATCTACGATTTTGACGGTACGGGAGATTATGCGTGGGTTCACCAGAATTGCTACAAATACGGTTATATTCTTCGCTATCCCGAGGACAAAACTCAGATAACCGATATTTCATATGAGCCGTGGCACTTCAGATACGTGGGTAAAGAGCATGCATATTATATGTACACCAACAAGCTTTGCCTTGAAGAATACCTTGAGATGCTAAAAGGCTATCCGCCCGAAAGTGCACGTCTTAATTTCACAACCGACTCGGGAGAAAGCTATATGATTTACTCCCAAGCCGTCAGCGGCAATGAAGCCGAGATTTATGTGCCCAAGAATTACCCTTACACCTTGAGCGGAGGCAATAACGGATACATTATTGTTTCGTGTAAGACAAACTGATTGCTGATTTATCCCTCCAGTCCAAAGCTTACGCTTATGGCGCTGTTTACTTTATTCATTACGGCTTCGTCGAGATGTCCCATTTTCTCACGGAGCCTTTTTTTGTCAAGCGTGCGTATCTGTTCAAGCAGAATTACGGAGTTCTTTTCGAGTCCGAATTCATCTGCAAGTACGTCAATGTGGGTGGGCATTTTGTTTTTATCGGTTCTAGAGGTAATGGCGGCGGCAATAACAGTAGGGCTGTACCTGTTGCCCACATCGTTCTGAACTATAAGTACCGGACGTATGCCGCCTTGCTCCGAACCGATAACGGGAGAAAGGTCTGCGTAATAAATATCTCCTCGTTTGATTGCTTCCATGTTTATCACTCCGTTTTGTTTTCTTGTGGTTATTATTGACATGCCGGATTGAGTTTATTCGCGTCGGCTTACAATAATCACATTCCACTGTATTCACAAAAAAGAGCACTTGACATAGCAATTTATATATAAATATAAGTAGTTTTTTGCCTAAATGTTAAAAAAGTCACTTTATTACGCTAAATTAATAAATTTTCTTTCAAAACCTCTTGACAAATTTTTTTTTGTGTGTTAGCATAGGGTACAATGAAAAAATATTTCGAAAAAAGACTTTGACGGGAAAGAGTAGTAAAGAAAACTGCCCACAGAGAGGATGCCGCAGGTGAAAGGCACCGCAAGAGCTTTATGAAAGTCATCCCCGAGTTTCTGCCCGAAGGTAACAAAGATTATTGTGTAGGCGCAGACGGTTTGTTACCGTTAAAAACAGAACCTTTTTACAAGGTAAGCGGTCGGTTTTTCCGGCAATCAGAGTGGTACCGCAGAGTGTTTTTATGACCTTTGTCTCTATTTGTTTGAGACAAAGGCTTTTACTATATTTGGAGGTATAAATTATGCTTCTTACAGGCGCAGAAATAATCACAAGAGTTCTTATGGAACAGGGTGTAGACAGAGTTTTCGGCTATCCGGGAGGTGCCGCACTCAATGTTTACGATGCACTATACAAGTGCAGTGATAAAATTACACATTATTTGACAGCCCACGAACAGGGTGCCTGCCATGCGGCAGACGGATACGCAAGAGCTACAGGCAAGACAGGTGTTGTTTTCGCAACAAGCGGTCCCGGCGCCACAAACCTTGTTACGGGTATTGCAACGGCATACATGGATTCAGTTCCTCTTGTTGCAATTACATGTAATGTTCCTACCGGCCTTATCGGTTGTGACTCCTTCCAGGAGGTCTATATTGCAGGTGTAACTCTTCCGATTACAAAGCACAATTTTACAGTACAGAGAGTTGAAGACCTTGCCGATATTTTAAGACAGGCATTCAGAATTGCTTCATCGGGAAGACCCGGCCCTGTACTTATTGACATTCCTAAGGATATTACAGCCAATAGTTGTGAATATGCAGAAGAACCGGCACAGCAGAAAATCATGCCTCCTACGGTACAGAATGACTGGTGGAGTATTGCCAACATCATAAACGAATCCGAATGTCCTCTCATTTATTTTGGAGGCGGTGTTCGTCTTTCGGGTGCAGGTGAAGAACTCAGAGAACTCATCTCCAAGGCTGACATTCCTGCGGCACACACACTTATGGCGGCGGGTATTCTCGGCTACGGTGAAAAGAATAATCTCGGTCTTATCGGTATGCATGGTTGCTTTACGGCAAACAAAGCGGCTTCCAAGTGCGATGTAATGCTTGCAATCGGAACACGTTTTTCCGACAGAGTTGCACTTAACACCTCCAAATTCGGAGGCGGTGCAAAGATTATTCACATTGATATTGATGCTTCCGAAATGAACAAGAATGTAAACGTTTACACTCCCGTAATCGGTGACGTAAAAGACGTTCTCAAAAAGCTTCTTCCTCTTATAAAGAAGAAGACACATCCCGAATGGCAGGCAAGAATTGAGGAATGGAAGACACACGATTACATCCCCGTAGACAGCGATGAGGTACTTCGTCCTCATCAGATTATGCATGCTATGTGCGACATTGCAGGCAAAGAAGCAATCTTTGCTACCGACGTCGGTCAGCATCAGATGTGGGCGGCTCAGTTCTTAAAGCACGTTGACGCAAACAGCTTCCTCACAAGCGGCGGTCTTGGTACCATGGGCTACGGCTACGGTGCGGCAATCGGTGCGTGTGTGGGTACTGACAAAAAGAGACCCGTAATTCACATCACAAGCGACGGTTCCTTCCACATGAACATGAACGAAGTCTGCACGGCAGTTTCCTACGAGCTTCCCATCGTTACCGTAATCTTCAATAATAAGGTTCTCGGTATGGTGCATCAGTGGCAGGGCGTATTCTACGGCAAGAGATACTCGGCATCCGAGCCTCAGAGAAAGACAGACTATGTTGCAGTTGCCGAGGGCTTCGGTGCCTGCGGATTCAATGTTTCAAACATTGCAGAATTTGAAGAAGCTTTCAAAAAGGCTCTCACAATAAAAGGTCCCGTATGGATTGTATGCGATATCGACTCTGACGAGTGCGTATATCCCATGATTCCTGCAGGCGGCACATACAAAGACACCATCATCGGCTAGCGGGGAGCCCCCGCGGGGAGCCCCCGCAGGCGTATCACGGGCAAGTTTCGCAATAAGCAAGCCCTCGTGGTCGCTTAAGTAACCCCGTTTGGTCGGCATAAATCCGACCGACCAAACTCAAACAGAATTTTAATCAGACAGTTCAAAAGTGGAATAGGGCTCGGCTATATAATAAAGAATATTTGCCCTCGGCAAATCCCCCCTAACACCTAACTCCTAACTTCTAACTTCTAACTTCTAACTTCTAACTTCTAACTCCTAACTCCTAACTCTTTTTCCCGGAGGTGAAAACACAGTGGATGAAAAACAGTATTTAATATTACTTGTTGAAAACAACTCGGGTGTTCTCAGTAGAATCACATCTCTGTTTTGCCAGAGAGGCTTCAACATTGATTCCCTTAATGTTTCAACAACAGATAACCCCAAAATATCAAGAATAACAATCGTTACCCACGGTGACGAAAGAAAGTTCAGACAGATTATACGTCAGACAGACAAGCTCATTGAGTCAAAGATGATTTTTGCCGTTGAGCCTTCCTTCAGCCTTCTTCGTGAATTGCTTCTTTTAAAGCTTGAAATGAACAGTGCCGAGGAAATTGCGGCGGCTGAGGCAGTATCAAGAAAATACGGCTGCAACATCATCGACCATTCCGTCGGAACTCTCGTACTTGAGTTTACAGGTACGCCCGAAGAAATTGACGCACTTCTTGAGGATTGTAAGCAGTTCGGTATTCTCGAACTTTGCAGAACAGGTGTGACGGCACTTGAAAGAGGCAAGGTTTCTTATACACTTGACTAAGTAAATAATAAATTTGATATATACAAAAGGAGAAAAAACAAAATGATTACAAAGTATTATGATTCAGACTGTAACCTCGGTCTTCTTGACGGCAAGACAGTAAGTATTATCGGCTTCGGAAGCCAGGGACATGCACATTCCATGAACCTCGCTGAAAGCGGCGTTAATGTAGTAGTAGGTCTCAGACCCGGCAGCGGTCACTGGGAAAAGGCAGCAGCATTTGCGGCAGACCACCCCAACTTCAAGGTTATGGACATTGAAGATGCTGCAAAAGCAGGCGACCTTGTTATGATGCTCGTTCCCGACGAACTTGCAGCAGACATCTACAACGAAAAGGTTGCTCCCAACATGAAGGAAGGCGACGTTCTTATGTTTGCTCACGGCTTCAACATTCACTTCAACTTCATTAAGCCCGCGGCAAACGTTGACGTTATCATGGTAGCTCCCAAGGGCCCCGGCCATACAGTTAGAACTCAGTATCAGCAGGGTAGAGGTGTTCCCTCTCTTATCGCTGTATATCAGGATTACTCAGGCAGAGCTAAGGACTACGCACTTGCATACGCTTCCGGTATCGGCGCAGGCAGAGCAGGTATTCTCGAAACAAGCTTCAGAGAAGAAACAGAAACAGACCTCTTCGGTGAACAGGCAGTTCTTTGCGGCGGTGTAACAGAACTCATGAAGGCAGGCTTTGACACACTCGTTGAAGCAGGCTACGAACCCGAAATGGCTTACTTTGAATGTATCCACGAAATGAAGCTTATCGTTGACCTTATCAATGAAGGCGGCTTTGCTAAGATGAGATACTCCATCTCCAACACAGCTGAATACGGCGATTACAGAACAGGTAAGAGACTCATTACCGAAGATACAAGAAAAGAAATGAAGAAGGTTCTTTCTGAAATCCAGAACGGTACATTCGCTTCTGAATTCATGACAGAATTCTCCAGCGGCAGACGCGGCAAGTTCCTTGCAACAAGACGCGTTGAAAGTGAACATCCCCTCGAAAAGGTCGGTGCATCACTCAGAAAGATGATGAGCTGGTTAAAGAAATAGTCAGCGTTGCTTGAATTGAAATTATGCCTTCCCCTATCTCAGGGGAAGGTGTCAAAATCAAAGATTTTGACGGATGAGGTCTTGACAGACCAGGTGAAAGCAACCATCCATCTACCTCCTCAGTCACCTTGCGGTGACAGCTCCCCCTATGTATAGGGGAAGCCTGTATTGAATCTATTCAAAAATTTACAAGGGGGACTGTATGTTCCCCAAATTTTGTTTGAAAACCTTTTTCAGAAAGGAAAATGTTTATGCGTAGTGATAACGTATTAAAGGGTGCAGAACGTGCCCCTAACAGAAGTTTATTCTATGCTATGGGCTACACAAAAGAAGAACTTGAAAGACCTCTTATCGGTGTAGTCTGTGCACACAGCGAAATAGTTCCCGGTCATATCCACCTTGACAAGATTGCAGACGCAGTCAAGGCAGGCATAAGAATGGCAGGCGGTACACCCGTACTCGTTCCCGCTATAGGCGTATGCGACGGTATTGCCATGGGACACATCGGCATGAAATACAGCCTTGCCAGCCGTGAACTCATTGCCGACAGCGTTGAAACAATGGCTATGGCACACGGATTTGACGGTCTTGTGCTTATCCCCAACTGCGACAAAATCGTTCCCGGCATGGTTATGGCAGCAGTAAGAATGGATATTCCTGCAGTAGTATGCTCAGGCGGTCCCATGATGCCCGGTACATATAACGGACACAACGCATCCCTTTCACAGATGTTTGAAGCAGTGGGTGCTTATAAAGCAGGCATGATTGACGAGTGCAATCTTGAAGAATGCGAAAAGAATATCTGCCCCGGTTGCGGAAGCTGTGCAGGTATGTATACGGCAAATTCCATGAACTGTCTCTGTGAAGCAATAGGTATTGCCCTTCCCGGCAACGGTACCGTTCCTGCGGTATCTTCGAGAAGAATTATGCTTGCAAAGCACGCAGGTATGGCAATTATGAACCTTGTTGAAAAGGGAATTACGGCTCGTCAGATAGTCAACAAAAAGAGTCTTCTCAATGCCCTTGCCTGCGATATGGCACTCGGATGCAGCTCCAACAGCGTACTTCATCTTCTTGCCATTGCAAACGAAGCAGGTGTTGATTTTGACCTTGAGCTTTTCAACAAGACAAGCGACAGAGTGCCCAATCTCTGTCACCTTGCTCCTGCAGGTCACACACACATCTCCGACCTTGATGCGGCAGGCGGTATTCCTGCAGTCCAGGCAGAGCTTGTAAAGAAGAATTTACTTGACACTTCAGCTCTCACCGTAACAGGCAAGACTGTGGGTGAAAACATCGAGGGTGCATACATCAAGGATGAAGAAAACATCCGTCCCATCACCAATCCTTACAGCGAAACAGGCGGCATTCAGATTCTCTGGGGCAACATTGCACCTAAAGGCTGTGTTGTAAAGAGAAGTGCAGTTGCTCCCGAAATGCTAAAGCATTCAGGCCCTGCAAGAGTCTTCAACAGCGAAGACGAAGCAATCGCGGCAATTTACGGCGGTAAGATTGTAGACGGTGACGTTGTAGTAATCAGATACGAAGGTCCTGTAGGCGGCCCCGGTATGAGAGAAATGTTAAATCCCACCTCTGCCCTTGCAGGTATGAAGCTTGACAAGACGGTAGCTCTCATTACTGACGGACGTTTCTCGGGTGCATCCCGCGGTGCTTCCATCGGTCACGTATCTCCCGAAGCTGCTTGCGATGGTCCAATCGGTCTTATCTGTGAGGGTGATATAATCAATATTGATATACCGGGTGCTTCAATCAATGCGGATATTTCGGAAGAAGAGTTTGCAAAGAGAAAAGCGGCTTATGTAAAGCCCGAACCCAACATCAAGAGCGGCTGGCTTTCAAGATATGCAAAGCTTGTTGACAGTGCCGACAAGGGTGCGGTCATGAAGCAGTGAGACGCACAAAGTGTATATGTTAAACACATCCATCCCTTGCATCGAAAAACGGTGCAAGGGGTTATTTTTATGCAAAAAAAGCACGGCCGTCTTTATCTTGACGGTCGTGTTATTTGATAATTGATATTTAAAGCTTTACATGTTCCATTGTCTTCTTTGCACACTCGGAAATCTTAACCCTTTCATATCCGAAAATACTTGTTTCAAGTGTGTCGCAAAGGTGAGCCTTCCATTCTTCGGGGACATAATCGTAGCCGCCTGCCATGCCGAGTATTGAGCCTACCGTTGCACCGTTACAGTCGGTGTCAAAGCCCGTCTGCACAGAAAGACAGATGGACTTGCCGAAGTCTCCATTACCGTAAAGAAGGGATGCGACAACAACCATTGCGTTGGAGATTGTATGGCACCAGCCGTGGCCTGTGTATTCGTCCCATACAGAGTGTATATAATCAAATGCTTCTTCGCTGCTCTTGCCCGATTTGTACATGTCAATAACTGTCATTACAGACTCGTAAAGACGGGAAGTTTCGGGGATTTCGCCGAGACCTGCAAGGATGATTTTTTCAACGTCATCTGTAAGAGCCGCCGCCGCAATCATGGCACTTGCGAACATTTCGCCGTAGATACCGTTCTTTACGTGGGAAATACAAGCATCACGCCAGCCCATTTCGGCAGCCATTTCGGTGTTACCCGGATTTATGTAGCCGAAGTAGTCGCCTCTTATCTGTGCGCCTATCCATTCACGGTAGGGGTTCTTGTATGACGCGGAATGAGGAGGTCTGAAGCCTGCCACGAAGTTGATGAAAGCACGTCTTTCGGCTGTGCAGTAGGCGTCTTTAGGCTGATATTTCAACCATATTTCCATCATGTTTTCGGGTGTGAAATCCCTGCCGTAGTTTTCAACTACAAGCTGACCGATAACCATATAGTTTGTGTCGTCATCGGTGGGCATATAATCGAGTGTATCGGGAAAGACATTTCTCGGACCTATGCGGTAATTCATGCCCTCACAGTTTTCGTCTGTGCAGTCTGTCGAAAGAATATATCTGTGCATGGGGTAGTTATTTGTCTTTTTGAGGAATGGCACAAACTCGTTTGTTCTGATGCCTTCAACTGCTTTGCCGAGGAAGCAGCCTGCGATTCTGCCCACCCATGCACCGTGGATTTTATCGTAGAGTGTCTTTTCGTCCACCTTGCCCGAAAGGGGATAAGGCTTTCTGAGTGCCTTTATGGATTCGAGGTCACTTGGTTCATTGTATTTATAGCCTTCAACCTGCTTTGCGTTTGAGACAATATCAAAAATAACGTCGCCCAGCTTCTGACGGACTTCGTTTCTGGGAAGAGCCGCAACTGCTTTAAAAAGCTCGCTGTATACCTCTATGTCGAGACCTTCTTCGATACTGTGTTTGTATTCGTCCATCACGTCAAAGGCATAGTCCTCCCAGACGTGGATTTTTTCGTATTCGGGTTTAACCTGCTTGTTTTCCTTAATGATTTCAACGACTCTTGCGTCGCGGGAAAGTAGCATATCGTCAAGCGATGTGCCGAAATATTGTGCGATTTTTATGAGCTTTGCAGTTTCGGGAAGGCTCTGGCCGTTTTCCCACTTCTGCACCGACTGACCCGACACGCCGAAAATGTTTCCGAACTGTTCTCTTGTCATGTTTTTATCCTTACGGAGTTTTTTGATGTATTCGCCTGTATTCATACTTTTCACCCCATGGTTGTTTTTTTCTTATTTTATCACCTTTCGGGACGCTTTTCAAGATACTTTGGGTTGTATTTTTTGCAACTTGAAGTATCATCACATAAAAAACTGCACCGTTGTTATACGGTGCAGTACTATGTTTAAAATCACTTGATGAATATGCCGTTGAATACAGATCTCGGAGCAACAAACACACCGTTCATTGATACTGCATAATGGCACATTGTCTTGGTTGTTCCCGAAACGCCCGTGTCGGCACACGCAAAGCCTGTTGAACCTGCAATACCGATTATGGAGTTTTTCTTTTCAACCATATCTCCTGCTTTTACATTGATGGAGCTTAAGTTGCCGTAGTAGCTGAGGATGCCGTAGCCGTGGTCGATAATGACAGTTTTTCCGAAAAGTGTTGTATCTGCGGCAAATACAACCTTACCGTTGTTTGCGGCAACAATGTTCTGGTCGGTCATGCATTCAAGGTCGTGACCCATACTGATGTAGGATTCCTGTGCACTGTTTATGCTGAATACAGTACGTGTTGTGCCGTAGGAAGCACCGCCGTCAACTACCCTTGAAGAACCTGTGGGGTAGGCAAATGCACCGTCATAAAGCATCTCATTTGTACTTTCGCTTGTGTACTTCTGAACAAGCTCATCAATTTCGGTAAGAGCTGCCTTACTGAATGCCGCACTGAGATTGCTGTCTGTTTCTTCATTGATAAGGAGCATCTGAGAACCGTATGCGGTGTCAGGCTCTTTCGTTGATACGGAAATATCAAATTCCTGTCCAAGGTCAGTCTTTAAAGTAAGCTTGTGTGTGGCAGTTCCGAGGGTTGAGCCCAAAGGAATAAATGTTATTTTCACATCGCTGTCTGCAAGGCTGTATACATTTACTTTTTCGGGAATGCCCATGCTGTTGACAATCGTAAGAAGCTCGCCGTCATTGAAGTCTGTTATTCTGAGAACTGTAAAGTCACCTGTAGGAAGTGCCTTTGTGTCAACAACTCTGTATGTGGGTGCCACATCAAACAGAAGGTCAAAATTGTAGGTTGACTTGCCAAAGAATTCTGCACCTTCAAGCTCAAACCATTCAGCGACCAGGGTTGCTTTGAGCTTTGCATCGTGAGTGTATGTGAGACGGTTTGAATTTTTGATGTCTTCAACGGTTCCTTCATATATGGGTTCGTTTGAGTCTTCGGGTAAAATTGTGATGGTAACCTTGTCGGGCTTTTTGTCGGAATTAAATTTGGGAAGACCGTTTTCGGTAAGGTCGAATTTAACTACGGGATTGGTCTTTCCGCCTGACGGAACAGAAATAGACGCCTTTGATCCGTCTTCCTGAGTGTAAGTCCATTCACAACTGTCAGCCGCAAGGTTTGTTGTTACACCGAAGGCGGACATGCTCACAACGGGAAGAACCTCTGACAGGTCGGTTTTTTTACTGAATTCCTGCCGCGATATAAGCTTTGATGCAACCTGCTGTGAAAGAAGAAAATGCTGATTTTCGGGAATTATACACACATAGTCGGTTGTTTTTTCATGGGTGTAAAGCTTATATTCAACAGGATCGCTGTTTTTTTCGAAAAATGTGATTATATACGGAGTTTCCTTTGTAAGATCGCGGAAGTCGGCTGAAATGTCCGTAGCATCAACTGTCAGCGATGTATAGAAATCAATCGACTCTTTGTCGGTTATGTTGAATTTCGAACCTTCGGGTGTGGTAACCGTTACTTTTTCGAGGTTTCCGGGTGTTACCGAAAGGGGATCGACGTTAAGTCCGTATATGATTGCTATTATAAGAGGTATAAAAAGCAGCAGACATACTGCTATGCGAAGGGAGATGTTGCTTTTGAAGAAATTCTGTTTCAAATCTGCATCAATTCCTTTCTGTGATTGTAATGGGGATGCATAGATAAAAGTTTGTAAATATACAACCTAATTATACATTTTTTGACTTGTTAAGTCAACATGTTTTTTGGCAATTTAATCAAAATATCAAAATCCATTAAAGGCTTGTTAAACAGTAGCTCCTTTTACCGTTCTGAAATGTAAAAGATGTATTAATAAATAAAAATATAGTAGAAACAAGTGTTGATTTATCATATAATCGGTGTTATAATATAAATGTATAACTATGATAGTTGGGGAATTTTCCGTAAATACCCCGTATCGGAAAAGGAGGAAAGCAAAAAATGTTTTATGCCATAGACATAATTGTTATTTTGATTATGGCTTTGTCGGTATTTCTTGGCTTCAAAAGAGGCTTTGTCAAGACATTTTTTTCATGTTTTTCTCTTTTCATTGCACTTTTTCTGGCATCGGCATTGGGTCCGCATGTCGGTACACTTTTGAAACAGACACCGATATATGATGCGGTCGAAAAAAAGGTTGGCAATGAAATCACGGAATATGTTGATGGGGTGCTGAGTGAAGGTGCCGCTTCATCGGCACTTTCAATAACACTTGACAGATTCGGCTTTGACAAAGAAGAAATAAAGGGCGGCTACGGCAAGGCGGTTGAAGAAGGAGTCGAGAATCCAAAGGAGCAGATTTGTGAAAAAATAACCGACAAAGCGGCAAGCTGTCTTGTCAATGCTTTGGGTGTTGTTATTGTGTTTGTTGCGGCATTTATACTGCTTGAAATAGCCGAAATAATTCTCTGTAAAATCGCAAAGCTGCCTGTTTTGAACATAATCAACAGAGTATGCGGACTTGCCGCGGGATTTGTGCTTGGTATTTTCGGTGTGTTTGTACTGTGCATGATATTGGAAGTTTTGCTTCCGTTTATTCCGCCAAACCCGATACTTTATATGGGCATTTACAAAAAAACGACCTTATATCAGTTGTTTCTTAATCTTAACCCTGTTATCTCAATGCTTTTTTCGTAGAATAAAAAAGCAGGTAACAGCGTGGTGTCGGTAAAAAAGTGCCGACAAATGTTTCTCCGCAAAGCTTTCTTCCGAAAGCAATCAGAAAGGATATATTAATGGCAACACTTTGTTCTAGATGTAAAAAAAGGCCTGCCATGGTTTTTGTCCAGCGAATGGACCCCGACGGCAGCAATGTACAAAACGAGGGCTTTTGCATTATCTGTGCAAAGGAACTCGGAATCAAACCCGTTACGGATATGCTTGAAAAGATGGGCATAGACGACGAGCAGATGGAGCTGATGAGTCAGGAAATGGAAAACATTCTTGAATCAGGCGACTTTTCTGCCCTCATGAATCCCGACGGCTTTGATATGAAGGATGACGACGATTACGAAGATGATGAAGAGGACGATTCGGAAGAAGGACGAGCACCTTCAATCAATCTCGGCTCCATTTTCGGCAATCTAAATAATTTCCGCAAGAATGAAACAGACGGTGTAAAGGCTGACGGTGACACTAAGGGTGACACGAAAAAAAAGGAAAAAAAGAAAAAGGTCGATAAGCACCGCAAGAATCTTGAGGCATTTTGTCAGGACCTTACCGCAAAAGCAAGAGAGGGTAAGATTGACAAGGTTATAGGCCGTGAAAGAGAAATTGACAGAGTCACACAGATTCTTTCAAGACGTCAGAAAAACAACCCTTGTCTTATAGGTGAGCCCGGCGTGGGTAAAACTGCAATTGCCGAAGCACTTGCCATGAGAATTGCCGCAGGCGAAGTTCCTTACAAGCTGAGAAACCATGAAGTGCATCTTCTTGATATGACAAGCATGGTGGCAGGTACCCAGTTCAGAGGTCAGTTTGAAAACAGGATGAAATCGCTGATTGAGGAAATCAAACGCCTTGGCAATATCATTCTTGTTATAGATGAAATACACACCATCGCAGGTGCGGGAGATGCCGAGGGCGGTATGAATGCCGCAAACATTTTGAAGCCGGCACTTTCACGCGGCGAGGTTCAGATTATCGGTGCAACAACCCTTTCGGAATACAGAAAGTATATCGAAAAGGATTCGGCACTTGAAAGAAGATTCCAGCCCGTTGTGGTTGCCGAGCCTTCGGTTAAGGATTCAATCGAAATTTTAAAGGGTATAAAGGGTTACTACGAAGAATTCCACGGCATAGTGATTCCTGATGAAACTGTCGAAAAGGCGGTTATATTCTCGGAAAGATACATTACCGACAGATTTCTTCCCGACAAGGCAATAGACCTTCTTGATGAAGCATCAAGTTATCTTACCCTGAATGACGAAAATGTTCAGAACTGCGACATGTATAAGGCAAAGTACGAGGAAGCTAAAAAGATCAGGGAAATGACCGAAGAGGATGCACCCGAGACGGATGATGAAGCCGAAAAGGAAAAGTACTTTGAAAAGGTTGCGGCGGCAAAGAGAAACGAGCTTGTATACGATTCGCTTTATCTTGAGGCTGCCGACTACCGCAAAAACGTTGTGCTGACACCGGCACATCTTGCGTCTGTTGTGGAAATCTGGACAGGTATTCCTGCAAGCAACATAAATGAAAACGAATTTGTCCGCATAGACGGACTGGAAAAGAGACTTAAGGACAGAATCATAGGTCAGGACAAGGCGATAAGTGCTGTCACGAGGGCAATAAAGCGTTCAAGGGCAGGCATTTACACCAAGATAAAGCCTGTATCTTTCATCTTTGCAGGACCGACGGGCGTCGGAAAGACAGAGCTTGTAAAAACCCTTTCAAACGACCTTTTTGATTCACCCGAAGCTCTTATCCGTCTTGATATGTCCGAGTTTATGGAAAAGCATGCGGTGTCCAGAATTATCGGTGCACCTCCCGGATATGTGGGTTATGACGAAGCGGGACAGCTTACCGAAAAGATCAGAAGAAGACCCTACAGCGTGGTTCTCTTTGACGAGATTGAAAAGGCACATCCCGATGTACTCAACGTTCTTCTTCAGATACTCGACGACGGCAAGGTTACGGATGCCCACGGTAAGGAAGTAAACTTCTGCAACACAATTATTGTCATGACGACAAACGCAGGCTCTCAGAATACTTCAAATACCGCAGGTTTTTCAAAGACCGAAAATGAAGCCAACGAGGACAAGACAAACAAGGCACTGTCCTCATTCCTGCGTCCCGAGTTCATGAACAGAATCGATGAGATTATCACATTCAATTCACTGACTAAGGAAGACTTTATCAGAATTGCAAAGATAATGCTTGGAGAACTTTCGGCATCTCTCGCTGAAAAGGGCATTGCTCTTGAATATACAGACGAAATACCCTCCATTCTTGCCGACAAGTCCTACTCGGTAAAGTACGGTGCGAGAAATTTAAGACGCACCATTCAGACCGAAATCGAGGACAAGGCGTCCGAACTTATAATTTCAAGCTACGACAGCAAGATGAGCGGAATCAGTATTTATGCTGAGAATGGTGAAATCAAGATTATCGTTACAAAGGCGTAGGATGAACTAATTTAAGCCTTCCTCCCGGAGGAAGCCTTAGAGTAACACAATCTAACTAAGCCTTCCCCGTTGGGGAAGGTGGGTTGCGTCAGCAACTCGGATGAGGTTTGACGGATGAGGTTGAAATAATACACGGATTGACCTCCTCAGTCACCTTTCGGTGACAGCTCCCCCTTCCCGAAGGGGAAGCCAAAAGCAGCATTCAATTTGAAATAAAAAAATACACACATAAAAAGGAGCAGATTATTATGGCAAACAACATGACACTTCTCGTAATGGCAGCAGGTATGGGCAGCCGTTTCGGCGGTCTCAAGCAGATCGAACCCGTAGGTCCCGACGGACAGGTTATTCTCGAATACTCTGTTTACGACGCACTTGAAGCAGGCTTCGACAAGGCTGTATTTATCATTAAGAAGGAAATCGAAACAGATTTCAGAAACATCATAGGCAAGCGTATCGAAAAGATGATTGATGTAGAATATGCATTCCAGGAAATCGACAAGATTCCTGCACCCTTTACAGTTCCCGAAGGAAGAATTAAGCCCTGGGGTACAGGCCACGCAGTTCTCTGTGCAAGAGAATTTGTAAACTCACCTTTTGCAGTTATCAACGCCGATGACTACTACGGCAAGGGCGGTTACAAGGTAGTTAAGGACCACTTCGATAACAGCAACGAATTCTGTATCGTAGGTTTCAAGCTCGCAAATACAGTTACAGAAAACGGCACAGTATCCAGAGGTATCTGCGAAATCGAAAACGGCTACCTCAAGAGTGTTGTTGAAACACACGAAATTCCTGCAAAGAACGACTATCCCGAAGACACAGTATGCTCCATGAACATGTGGGGCTGCACACCCAAGCTCTTTGACGAGCTTGAAGTGGGCTTTGTTGACTTCCTCAAGGAAAGAGGAACAGAAATGAAGAGCGAATACCTCCTTCCCACAATCATTGACGGCATGATCAAGAACAAGGGCGAAAAGGTTAAGGCTCTTACTACAGATGCTAAGTGGTACGGTGTTACATACAAGGAAGACAAGCAGTCTGTTGTTGATGCGCTTGCGGCTTACACTGCACAGGGTCTCTACAAGAAGTTCTAGCGGGTAGCACCCGCAGGCAAATTCGCGGGTGATTTCTCGACACGCAGACTATCGGTGTCGCACAACGAACCTTTTGTTGCCGCCTATAAGGCACGCGGCAACAAAATTGCAACACCAATGAAGCATTATAAAACACTTAGGTTTCAATGCTCGATTGACCAATCACGACCACCGGGGCACGGCGGTCGTGATTTACGTTTGTTAATTACAAAAATATGCTGAAAAATTATCCAAAACCCCTTGACATACGAGAAATTATATGCTAATATTTTAATGCTTTATCACTTTATCACACTAAAGCAACATAAAAACTCGTGAAAATGTGAAAATACAGTAAAATCTTGGCACAAGTCCATTCAAACGGAGGAAACCGTGAGTATAAGAAGAAAGAATATCCCCGACGGCATGAGGGATATGATATTTGGTGAAAACAAAACCGAAAAAAAACTCGGCGAGAGAATCTCGGCTCTTTATGAAAAGAGAGGCTACGGCAGTGTTGCAACACCTGCCCTTGAGTACTACGACGTATTCAACTTCGACAGCCAGACCATCGCCGAAGAAAACATGTTTAAACTTACCGACAAAAGCGGACGTCTTGTAGTTATCCGTCCCGACAACACCACCCCCATGGCGCGTATTGCGGCAACCAGACTTAAGAACGCTCCCCGCCCTTTAAAGATGTACTACAATCAGAACGTCTTCAGAATTTCAGGCGACTATTCGGGAAAGAGAAGCGAGTTTTCACAGGCAGGTATTGAAATTATCGGCGGAGAGTACGGCAAGGCTGACCTTGAAGCAATAGTAACGGCTCTAAGAACCCTTCGTGAAATGGGAGATTTCTACGGCGGCGGCATCAATTACAAGCTTGAGCTTGGTCATGCCCGCTTCTGCCGTGCCCTTATCGACTCCTTCGGTCTCGATGAGGATAAAAAGGAGACGGTCAAGAAATATATCGGTGCCAAAAATTCTTCATCCCTCGAGGTTCTTTTCGGTGAGGATGAGGACGCAAGCGGTATAATGGAAACAATCCGCAGAATTCCGAGGCTCTACGGCGGTAAGAGTGTTATCGCTAAGGCAAGGGAATTATGCCGCGGCGTTGCTGATGCCGAGGATGCACTCGACTATCTTGAAAAGGTCTACGACATTCTTGACATGAACGGATTTTCCGAGAATATATCCATCGACCTTGCCACCGTCAACGACATGGACTACTACACAGGCATTGTGTTCAGAGGCTATCTTGATTACACGGGCGACGTTATCCTCGGCGGCGGAAGATACGACAATCTTATGTCAAACTTCGGTGAGGGTGAGGGTGCGACAGGCTTTGGTGTAAATCTTTCGCTTGTTGCCGACAAGCTTTCAAGGGCAGTAGGAATGGGTGAAGAATCAGTAAGAAAGATACTTGTACACTACAGCGATATGAGTCTTCTTTCAAAGGCTATGAATTACATTGAAAACAGCGGTGATGTATGCGTGCTTTCCTGCTTCGACAATGTGAAGGACGCAATAGAAAACGCAAAGCAGAGCGGCATTTCAAGGGTTGTTGAAATTACCGACGACGGAATAAGCGAGGTGTGGTCGGAATGATAAGAATTGCACTTACAAAGGGAAGAATCGAACAGAAGGCTGTCGAAATCTTCGAGAAAATCGGCTACGACTGCACAGAGCTTCACAATAAAGGAAGAAAATTATTCTTTGACATCGGAGACGGTGTTGAAGTGGTGCTTGCCAAGGCAAACGATGTTGTTACCTACGTCGACCACGGTGTATGCGACATGGGTGTTGTGGGCAAGGATACAATAATGGAAATGGGAAGAAATCTTTATGAGTGTCTCGACCTCGGCTTCGGCAAGTGCAGATTTGCTCTTGCATGCAAAAAGGATTTCGATTTCTTTGACGGCTACGGTCATAGAATTGTTGCTTCAAAGTATCCCAATGTCACAAAGGAATATTTCAGAAGCCGCGGACTTGACGTTGAGGTGGTAAAAATTGACGGCTCGGTTGAGCTTGCACCGCTCCTTGGTCTTTCCGACGGTATTGTGGACATCGTTGAAACAGGCTCGACTCTCAAGGAAAACGGACTTGAGGTTGTCTGTGATGTCGCACCCATCAGCGCAAGGCTTATTGTCAATCCTGCAAGCCTTAAGCTCAAGAAGAACGGCATTGATAAGATAATTGACAGCATTGCGGAAACTTTATAAAAAAAACGGAAATTAGGAATTGAGGAAAATGCTTAACATATACAAACTCGGAACAGCCGAATGCGACTCGTTCCTCTCAAAATTACAAAAGAGAGCCGCAAGCCCCGAAAAGTGGGTTATTGACACGGTAAATGAAATACTCGACAATGTAAGAACCGGCGGCGACAAGGCGGTACTCGAATACACGGAAAAGTTCGACAAAGTAAAACTTACTTCAGACACGCTTGAAATGTCAAAGGAAGATTTACAAAAGGCGGCGGAGGGTATCGACAAGGACCTTTACGACACCATGGTAAAGGCGGCTGAAAACATAAGAAAGTACCATGAAAAACAGCTTCGCAAATCCTTCTTTTTGGACGAAGATGCCGACAAGACAATCGGTATGAGAATAACGCCCATGAGAAGAGCAGGTATCTACGTTCCCGGCGGCAGTGCGGCATATCCTTCAAGCGTGCTTATGAACTGCATTCCCGCAAAGGTTGCGGGTGTGTCCGAAATCATTATGACAACACCTCTCAGAGACGGTAAGATTCCTGCACCCGTTGCGGCGGCGGCACTCATTTCGGGAGTTGACAGGGTATTCCTCTGCGGCGGTGCACAGGCAGTTGCGGCGCTTGCTTACGGTACAGAGACTATTCCGCAGGTTGACGTTATTGCAGGCCCCGGAAATGTTTTTGTTGCAACGGCAAAGAGACTTGTGTACGGCACGGTTGACATTGACATGATTGCAGGACCGAGTGAGGTTTTGGTTGTGGCGGACGAGAGTGCAAACCCGACCTACGTTGCGGCAGACCTTCTTTCACAGGCTGAACACGATGCTTTGGCTTCCAGTGTTCTTGTAACAAATTCATACGAACTTGCAGAAAAGGTTTCGGCTGAGATTGACAGACAGCTTTCATATTTAGAGCGAACCGAAATTGCAGGAAAATCCATTGACGCTTTCGGTGCGGCAATTGTATGTGAAAATATGGACGATGCCTTCGAAATGGCAAACGAAATTGCACCCGAGCATCTTGAAGTTTTAACAAAAGACCCCATGGGCGACCTTGACAAGGTGAGAAACGCAGGCTCTATTTTCCTCGGAGAAAACTCCCCCGAACCCTTGGGCGACTACTTTGCAGGTACAAACCACGTGCTTCCCACAAACGGAACGGCGAGATTTGCTTCACCTCTTTCGGTTGACACATTTATAAAGAAGTCGGGCGTAATATTCTACTCACGACAGGGACTTGAAAGCTATAAAGACGACATTATCCGTTTTGCTGAGTCCGAGGGACTTACGGCACATGCCAATTCGGTTAAAGTTCGCTTTGAAAACAACTAAATTGGCTCCCTTGTGTAAAGGGAGCTGTCAGCCTTGTGCTGACTGAGGGATTGTGAATGGAACGGCAATTGCCAATCCCTCCGAGTTTTGCCATTTGGCAAAACCCACCTCCCTTTGCACAAGGGAGGCAAAGAGACAAATTGCAACTAAAAAAGGTAAAATTTATGTTCAAAAAAAACTTATTTGCAAAAAAATTATCATCAGTCGAACCCTATGCCGTGGACACGGGTATTTACAAGGCTCGCCTTGATGCCAACGAGAGCTTTATTGCTCTTCCCGAATATATAAGAGAAAAAATAGGCGCGGCACTGTCCTCTTTCGATTACAACCGCTATCCCGACCCCAATGCGGGCAGGCTTAAAGAAGCGTTTTGCGACTACTACGGCTTAAAGGCTGAAAACGTGGGTGTGGGCAACGGTTCTGACGAGGTAATCAGTCTTCTTATGAACTGTTTTCTCGATGTGGGAAGCAGTGTACTCACCTTTACTCCTGATTTTTCAATGTATGCGTTCTATGCGAATCTTGCGGGAATGAAGGTTGTGAGCTGTCCAAAGAAATCTGATTTTTCCATTGACTTTGATGCGGCTCTGAAGGCTGTCAAGGAAAACGACGTTAAAATGGTTATTTTCTCAAATCCCTGCAATCCCACGGGAAGAATCGAGAAAAAGGCTGACATACAGAAGCTCGCAAATGCTTGTCCCGACACGATTTTTGTGGTGGACGAAGCCTACATGGACTTTGCGAGCATAAAGAACACAGAAAGCTTCCTTAAAGAGACCGAAAACTACCCCAACATTGTGGTATTGAAGACGCTTTCAAAGGCTCTGGGTGCGGCATCCCTTCGACTCGGTTTTATAGTAGCCGACAAGACTTTTGCTGACATGTTCTTTGCAGTCAAGAGTCCCTACAACATCAATGGTGTAAGTCAGGTAATAGGCGAGATACTGCTTCGTGAAAAGGCTTTTCTTGACGAATGTACAGAGAAGCTGACATGTTCTGCGCAGAAATTAAGACAGGAAATAATCGAAAAGGGACTCGGAAGTCCTTACGAAACATACACAAACTTTGTTTTCTATACTGATAAGGATGCTGAAAACAAGCAGAAGTACCTTCGAGATAACGGCGTGCTGATAAGAAAGTTCGGCATTGACGGCGGCGCTCTCAGAATCACGGCGGGTAATGAGGAAGAAAACAGGGCGGTTGTTGATTTGTTGAAGCAGTTCACTTAAATGGCTCCCTTTATACAAGGGAGGCTTGGCGTTGTGCAGACAGTGCTAAAAATACAAAAACGGTGGTGTAATTATGAGAAACGCAACTATCAAGAGAAAGACAAAAGAAACAGACATTGAGCTTAGTCTCACAATTCTTGACTACGGCAAGAAGGGAAGCCTCAAGGGCAGCAGCGGCATTGGATTTTTCGACCATATGCTTAATTCTTTCTGCTCCCACGGCGGTTTTGATGTAGAACTCAAGTGTGACGGCGACCTTTTTGTTGACGGTCATCATACTGTCGAGGACATAGGCATTGTTCTCGGTATGGCACTCAAAGAGGCGGCAGGGACGCTGCGTGGAATCAAGCGTTTTTCCGACATTCTTATGCCCATGGACGAGGCTCTTATCATGTGTGCCCTTGACTATTCGGGACGAAGCTATCTTTACTTTGAATCCGATTTTGCCTCTCCCATGATTGGCGACTACGACACACAGTTGACTGTGGAATTTATGCGTGCTTTAGCTTTCAACGCAGGAATTACACTTCACCTTAAGAAGATGTACGGTGCCAACGACCACCACGTGACAGAGGCACTTTACAAGTCAGCAGGAAAGTGCATAGGTGATGCATTGAAAATAGTTTCCGATGAAATAATGTCGACTAAAGGAAGCCTTTAACAGAGATTAGTAAGAAGAATTAAAAATCCATTGACAACGCAAAAAGCAAATGCTAGAATTAAGAAAAATTATAACCAAGGTGGATGCGAATATGTGGATTAATACCGAAAAACCGAGACTTGTATGGATTGGCAACAAGAGACCTCTCAGCGAGGACGAACATATTACATATACAAAGAAAATAAATGCCGATAAAAAGGTAAAAAGTGTAGTTGTGCGTTTTGAAAACGACTCCTCCTGTGCCCTTTATGTCAACGGAAATTTCGTTATAAGCGGTAACGGCAGAACTCCCGAAAGAGTTAACTGCCATGAAATTACATCCCTTTTTACTGTGGGCGAAAATGAAATTAAAGTAACTCTTGACTCAGGTTATTTTCAGGGCAGAACAGAGGATATTTCACAGTTCAGAGGCTTCCGTTTCTCATGCTTTGCCATGGAATTTGATATTGAATTCCAAGACGGCACAAAATTGGTTGTGCCCACAGATGCTACATGGATGACAGAGGTTGAGGGAAAGAATGTTCCTGCAGATGAGGCAATGGCTGTAACCGACGGTGAGTATAATAACTTCTGGAAGTATGCGACGGTATGGCTTGAAAAGAAGCTCCACAAGGCAGAAATTCCCGAGGCCGTAACAAAGACTGTCGGAGAAGAATACAAGACGTATGCAGAAAAGGATGTTCCGAAGTACGCGTATCCCGAAAAGGTAGTAAAAACAAACATGATTCTTGTCGGCGACAAGTATGTTTCCGACGAAAATTGCGATGAAGCACCCTATATCATCTACGATTTTGTGACAACAAGAGTGGGCTTTACCGAATTTGAATATAAGACAGAAAATGATACCATCGCTACTCTTGGTTTTGACTTCAAGGAAAACATTGTTGACTTTGACCATGACCCCGACTGCGAGTGGACATATATAATAAAGGCACTTGTAATCAAGCAGAAACTGCATGGGGGCGAACATAAGGATTTCAACATAAGACGCCGTGCTTTCAGACTTTTGAAGGTGGAATTTGAAAAGGGTGCGAGGGTTGAAATCGGAAATGTAAGAATTCTCCAGTGCCTGTACCCCAACATGAAGGAAGGCTGGTTTGACTGCTCAGACGACAGGCTAAACAAGTTTTGGGAAATGGGCAAGTACACACTTCATGTAAACAAGCAGCAGGAATACGAAAGCTGTCCCAGAAACGAAATGCTCTTTTTCTCGGGCGACGGTCTTCTTGACATGGTTGTTGACCTTTATGCCTTCGGCGAAGAAAAGCTTATGGAAAGCTCGCTTAGTCTCAATCATTCCGAGGCGGCAAGCGGCATTGCAAGCTCTGAGGACTTCAACAGAATCCGCCATCAGTGGGACTACTACGCATGGCGTGTTGTCTGCGTTGAATATTATTACAAAACAACCGGTAATAAGGAATTTTTGAAGAAATTTTTTGCACAGACAGAATCCGTCCTCAAGTGGCAGATTAACAGAATGGGCTACAACAACCTTATTTTCCAGCCCATGTGCATGATTTCTACATATACCTTCGGCTATGCTCAGGTTGACTGGGCGTGCGGTATAGGCAGACTCGGCGACAAGCCGTATCTAAACGCACTTCTTTACAAGAGCCTGACGGCAATGTCTTATCTTGCAAAGGAACTCGGTGAAGATGCAAAGGCAAAAGAATGGGACGAGCTTGCAGAAAAGGTAAAGGATGCTATTAACAATGAACTCTGGAGTGAGGAAAAGCAGTCATATGTAGACAAGATGGCTGACTACATCTCCCACGACGGAAATCTTATACCTCTCTACTTCGGCGTTGCAGACGAAAAGAGAACCAAAGCGGCTCTCGACACAATAAAGCGTGAGCTGTGGACACCTGCAGGTGCTGCAATTCTTAACAAGCCCATGAAGGACGTAAGAGGCGGAAATGTTGCGGTTTCTCCCTTTATGAGCTGTTTTGAATCGGAACTGAGATTTTTGAACGGTGATGAAGAAGGCGGTCTTGAAGTAATAAGACGTGTATGGGGTGCAATGCTCGACAGAGGTGCACACACCTGCTGGGAATATGTTCCCGTAGAAGAAGGCAAGTGGTGGGATGCTCTTTGCCACGCATGGGCAACAGGCTGTACATATCTTCTTTCGGCATATGTTCTGGGTATCAGAATGACAAAGCCTAACTTTACGGGAATTGTATTTGAACCTAAGCTCTGCGGACTTGAATATGCAAGAGGCGTTGTTCCCTGCGAAGGCGGATTTATTGCGGCTAAGTGTGAAAACGGAAAGTATACTCTCAGTGTGCCCAAAGGAACTGAGGTTGAAGTTAAGGTTCCCGATGGCAGTGAAGTTGAAATTATAAGATACTGATAAAAAAACGAGTTTGCACCGTTGCGTTTATGCGGTGCAAACGGAACACTAATCGAGAAACAAAGATTTAAAAACAAGGAAAAGCAGAAAAGGTGACAAATGCGAGTTCTTTTCCTACTTTTCTGCGAAAGGCGGCGGGTCGCCGCTGACAATTCACGGGGTGTTAAAAGATAGAATTACCGCCACGGATGTCGCATAACAAATATGTAAAAAAACTTCTTGAGTTTGCACCGTTGCGTTTATGCGGTGCAAACGGAGTATCAATCGAGAAACAAAGATTTAAAAACAAGGAAAAGCAGAAAAGGTGACAAATGCGAGTTCTTTTGCCTACTTTTCTGCGAAAGGCGGCGGGTCGCCGCTGACAATTCACGGGGTGTTAAAAGATAGAATTACCGCCACGGATGTCGCATAACAAATATGTAAAAAACTTCTTGAGTTTGCACCGTTGCGTTTATGCGGTGCAAACGGAGTATCAATCGAGAAACAAAGATTTAAAAACAAGGAAAAGCAGAAAAGGTGACAAGTGCGAGTTCTTTTGCCTACTTTTCTGCGAAAGAAAAGTAGGATGAAAACACTTATTATTGACTACGGGATGGGAAATCTCCATTCTGTTAAAAATGCATTTGACTTTATCGGCGAGGAGGCGTACATTTCCTCTGACATAAATGAAATGGAAAAGGCGGATGCACTGCTTCTTCCCGGTGTCGGTGCATTTCCCGATGCTTCGGATATGCTCTGTAAAAGCGGCATTGCTGACAAGATAATCGAACTTTGCGGAAAAGGGGACAAGCCCCTCCTTGGCATTTGTCTCGGTATGCAGTTGTTACTTGACGAAAGTGACGAGGTTCGTCTTTCAAAGGGACTCGGACTTGTACACGGAAGATGCGAAAAGATAACCGACACAGGTCTTAAAATTCCACACATGGGCTGGAACGACCTTGTACTTGATGACAAAAACTGCCCTCTCTTTACCGACACAAAGGACGGCGACTACGTTTATTTTGTACATTCCTTCAAGGCGGTACTCGAGGACAGAAAAAATCTTCTTGCACACACATTTTACGGCGAGGAAATCCCTGCTGTAATAGGCAACGGAAAGAATGTTTTTGGTTGTCAGTTCCATCCTGAAAAGAGTGAGAAGGTCGGACTTTCCATGTTAAAAGCATTTTGCGAATTTGCGAAACGGAAGTGTTTGTGAATAAAGGACAAAACCTCCTCAGTCAGCTTTCGCTGACAGCTCCCCCTGAAAGCAGGGGAAGCCTTAGTAACAATGACTAACAAAAGCCTTCCCTTTTGGGGAAGGTGGGTTGCGTTAGCAACTCGGATGAGGTCTGACGTATGATGAAAAAATCACTGTTGAAACAGAAAAAAGGTGAAAAATATGATTATACTTCCTGCAATAGATATTCTCGGCGGCGAATGTGTCCGTCTTTTTAAAGGTGAATACGGTACGGCACGAAAGGTAGCTTCCAGTGCAATTGAGACGGTCAAGGATTTTGAAAGCTGCGGTGCAGAGTACATCCACATGGTAGACCTTGACGGTGCAAAAGAGGGAAAAACCGTCAACCGTGATTTGTTTTATTCTCTTGCGAAGATGACAAATGTACCCATTGAGCTTGGCGGCGGCATAAGAAACATGGAGACTGTTGATGCCTACATCGGCGGCGGTATTTCGAGGGTAATCCTTGGCTCTGCGGCACTTCGCGACAGAGAATTTTTAAAGAGAGCCGTTGATAAGTACGGCGAAAGGATAGCCGTCGGCATTGATGCTAAGAATGGCAAGGTTAGTGTTGCGGGCTGGCTCGACGACTCCGACGTCGACTACATCGAATTTGCAAAAGAGATGGAAAAAGAGGGTGTCAAGAACATCATCTTTACCGACATTTCAAAGGACGGCACACTGGCAGGTCCCAACCTTGAACAGCTTGCGGCATTGTCAAAAGCGGTAAAGTGCGACATTACGGCATCGGGCGGTGTTCACAACATTGAGGATATAAAGAATCTCAAGGAAATGAACCTCTACGGTGCGATTGCAGGGCGTGCAATTTATGACGGTACTTTGAATCTGGCAGAGGCAATTGAGTTAACAAGGAAATAGAGTGCAGAAAGTTATGTAAGGAGAATCTTGCACTCTTCGAAGTACGTTTTCCGTACTTTTGTCCCGAAACAAAAGTACCAAAAATTCTCCACTCAACAAGAGGAGATGGGCGGCAAGTTGCCGCTGACAAACCGTCATTTTGACGGCATACCGAAAACCGTCAAAATGACAAATACTGCTGTCGGGCTATCCCGACTCTGCGCTGACTTCCCCTCTTTTGCCGTGGAGGCTTAACTCCCCTCACTGGGTGTAGTGCAAGTTTGAAGCGATGAGTTTGGTCGGTTGCGTTTATGCCGACCAAACGGAATAAAAATCGAGTGATATAATATAGATAAACAAGGAGAGCGAGAAAGGTGACAAATGCGAGTTCTTTTGCTTACTTTTCTCCGAAAGAAAAGTAAGTGTTAGCAAAGCGTATTATCCCCTGTCTTGACGTAAAGGACGGCAGGGTAGTAAAGGGTGTAAATTTTGTGGGGCTGAGGGACGCAGGCGACCCTGTTGAAACGGCTCAGTTTTACAATACACAAGGTGCAGACGAGATAGTTTTCCTCGACATAACTGCATCCCACGAACAGAGAAAGACGATAGTTGACGTCGTTGAAAGAACGGCAAGATGCGTATTTATGCCTCTTACCGTCGGAGGCGGCATTTCCTCGGTTGAGGACTTCAGAACGCTTCTGAGTGTCGGTGCGGACAAGGTTTCAATTAACTCTGCGGCGGTGAAGGATAAGTACCTGATTTCCCGTGCGGCAGAGAAGTTCGGTTCGCAGTGCGTAGTGGTTGCCATTGATGCGAAACTCACTGACGACGGGTACCACGTTTTCATCCACGGCGGAAGAACAGACACGGGCATTGATGCTATAGAATGGGCAAAGGAAGTAGAAGCTCTCGGCTGCGGTGAAATTCTGCTTACAAGCATGGACGCCGACGGCACAAAGGCGGGCTTTGACATTCCTCTTACCGACATTATTTCAAAGACGGTGAACATTCCCGTAATCGCATCGGGAGGCTGCGGAAAGCTCGAACACTTTTCCGAGGTGTTTGAAAAAACAAATGCAGATGCAGCACTTGCGGCAACGCTTTTCCATTTCAGAGAGCTGACAATCGGCGAGGTTAAAGACTATCTCAGGAGCAAAAATATATGGGTAAGACATTAATTGATACAAACAATTTAGACAAATATTTCGTGAAAGCGGAGCTTGTGCCTGCCATTGTCCAGGATGCGGAAAACGGTGAGGTGCTTATGCTTGCGTACATGAATAAGGAGTCATTGAAGCTGACTCTGGAAACAGGCTACACCTGGTTTTATTCACGTTCGAGAAACGAACTTTGGAATAAGGGTGCAACCAGCGGTCATGTGCAGAAGATTGTTGAGATGTACTCGGATTGTGACGATGATACATTTTTGATTAAGGTTATCCAAACCGGTCCTGCATGTCATACGGGATCGAGGAGTTGTTTTTTTAATAAGATGGTCGGTGAGGAATAGAACCTCCTCAGTCAGCTTTCGCTGACAGCTCCCCCTTTGTGAAAGGGGAAGCCTTAGTAACAATGACTAACAAAAGCCTTCCCATTTTAAGGGGAAGGTGGGTTGCGTCAGCAACTCGGATGAGGTAAAAAAGAAAGGTTGAAAGATATGAACGACAATGTACTTAAAATGGTAGAAGAAGTAATAGAATCAAGAAAGCATGAGGATGCGGAGGGCTCATACACCTGCTATCTTTTCAAAAGCGGTCTTGATAAGATTTTAAAGAAGGTAGGGGAAGAATGTACCGAAACGGTTATTGCCGCAAAGAACCTCAAAAATGACGGCGGTGACAAGGAAAAGGAAGAGCTTATCGGCGAGGTTGCCGACCTTTTCTATCATATCCAGGTAATGCTTTCTGACCTTGATTTGTCGATTGACGATGTTCTGGCTGAACACGAAAAGAGAAATCTTAAGGTTAATAACAAGAAGCAGTTTAAGGTTGTGGATAAAAACTCTTAGCGGAGAGACACCGAATTTGACTGTCATTAAGGAAAACGGTCAAACTCTGAAATAACTTTTTTCGGAAAATTTGAAAAAGTTCTTGACAAACGATTTTGTTTGTGATAATATAGTCACGTTGTCGGGAAAACCCGATGGCGTCCCGGGGGGTTAGCTCAGCTGGGAGAGCATCTGCCTTACAAGCAGAGGGTCACAGGTTCGAGCCCTGTACCCCCCACCAAAGAAAGCAAGTCGAGAGACTTGCTTTTTTCTTTTGCATAGAAGGGCTCGAACCTTGAGAAGGCACGAAGCAAAAATATAAAAAATCCTGCACACGAGTGCAGGATTTTCATTTTATCAAATAAGCAAAACCAAAAATACAACGGCAACAATAATCCACAAGCCTGCAGAAATCGAAAGGGCGTACCAGTATTTTGGTTTTCCGAACTTTTTAACATGCGGGAACACAAGTCCTATTACAAGGAAAACGAGCGGAAAAACAAATCCGAGGACAATGATTCCTATGTAGAATACCGGCGTAAGAGAAAGTGCTTTTTCCTCGTCATAGTAAATGCCGCTGTCTTCCCATGAGTAGACTGGTTGTATTGTTTCGGCTTTGTCGAGACATGCTTGAATATACTCTGTTGTATCGCTGTCAAGCTCCAGCATGTCTACATATCCTTTTCTGTACGAAAAGTTTCCGCCAGCATCAAAATACTGATTTCCGAGACTGTCGTAGTCGATATAGAACAACTTGCCTGTTGAAGGATTTTTATATATTCCGCCCATGGTATAGGTGAAGAAATACAGTTCGTCATGCTTGGTTATCTCGTGGAATTGCCAGGTAACAAGCTCCTGCACATTGATGCTTACGGATTCTTTTGTATGTGCATAGTCATCCTGAAGTGCAGATAATATATCCTCGTCAAAGTCACCGGCGTTGTAGTATTCGTCCCAAAGTAAGTACTTTACGTTATTGCCGTTTATAAAACCGTCAAGCACTTTTTTACCTTGCTCGGTAACATATACTTTTTCGGGATTGAAATAATCGTCGAGAAGGACAATATGTCCGCCTTTTTCATAAGAACGCACTTCATATCTCGTATCGTCAATTATTAAACGATTTTGGTATTGAAAGGTATTTGCCACGCGTTCTGTATGATAATTGAAATTTGTCATATAGAATTCGTATGTGTTCTCACCGTCGGACAGGGTGTTGCCGTCCTCTGAAAGAGTCCATTCCACAAATTCGGTGCCGGCAAATACAGGGATGCATATAAATATCGATGTAAGTACTGTTATGACAGCAATTGACAAAAGCTTAGAAAATTTCTTCATAATATATGCACCTCCTTATGCAAGATTGAGCTTTCGCTCGAGAAGATTACGTGTTGCAAAGTAAACTGTAAGACTCATTGTGATAACTGCAATAATCAAACCGAACAACACAAGGGCAAGCAGCACCTGTGAACGTTCCAGCGACAGGTTCTGAAGAACTTCGATGGTTCCACCGCTGAAGAATATCTGTATACAAAGAGTGAGAAGACGGGTAAGAACAGAAAGTGCCGTGTTTATTCCGAAATAGATACCCAATGATGCAAGAACCTTGAGTCTTTTTGCAATAACAGATCCCATGGTAATACAGAATTGAACCAACACCAAGTTAAAGAACCATATGGCAGCCAGGAACAAAACACCTTCAACGAGATAGAGGATAATCCATCCCAGCCAGCCTTCCTCTTTTAAATCGCCTATTATTCTTATGATAGTTTCGTATACAACAGGATTTATTATCTGTCCCGATTCTTCGGAAGGCGGGACAACAAGTGCAAGAAGTGCAAGACATATTGCAATGACGGCAAAGTACATTAAGCTGAAAAGAGATACGCTGACAGTCTTTGATAAAAGTATTGTCGAACGCTTGGCGGGAAGCGTAAAGGTAAGATATCCTTCGTCTGTGTACAGATGCTTGTAGAATCTTATAAATAAAGGAATCAGAAGCCCGTACATGGAGTATGCAATAAGCATAATATAAAGAAATGCCACAAAAAACAGAATTGTTGAGTATATCGGGAAAACACTGCGATTGTCTCTTTCTATGTATTCAACACAGAATCTCATCAGAAATGCTGCTATAACCGTTGCCGCCGAAATTATAATCGACACTATCCACCACGTGCGGCGGCCGGCTTTCATATCATATTTTAATAATTTTGAGTACATTTGAACACCTCCTTGAATATTTCATCAAGCGACTTGCCGTATTCCTCACGGACTTCATCCGCAACACCCGAAAGCTTAATTTCACCGTTATATCCCATAAAGAAGAAGTTGTCGAGTATGGGCTCTATGTCATAAAGAAGATGTGTTGTTATGACAACGGTGGCTTCGGGGTTGTAGTTTCCGATAATTGTCTGAAGAATGTAGTCTCTTGCCGCGGGATCTACACCTGCAATGGGCTCGTCAAGAAAATATATTTTTGCCCGTCTTGCCATTACCATTACAAGCTGTACCTTTTCCTTTGTACCCTTTGAAAGAGCTCGGAGCTTTGCATCGGGGTCTATGCCAAGATCTGCAAGCATCTTTCTTGCAAGGGCCTCGTCAAAGTCGGAGTAAAAGTCCGAGAAATATGATAAAAGCTCGTTTACCTTCATCCAGGAGCTGAAATAAGTTCTTTCGGGAAGATAGGAAATAAGTGAATTTGATTCTTCACTTCTTTCTTTGCCGCAGATGTAAATTTTACCGCTGTCGGCTGAAAGAAGACCGCACGCAAGCTTTATAAGAGTGGATTTCCCGCATCCGTTCGGTCCGAGAAGTCCCACGATTTTTCCCGCAGGAAATTCAATGTTCAGATCTTTAAGCACAAGAACACCTTTTTTGTAGCTTTTGCATAGGTCTGTACATTTAAAAACTATGTCATTCATATGTTGTCCGCCTTTCTGATGTAGTTTATGAGTTCATCTTTTGATATGCCCGATTCCTTTGCCCTTGCAATAAGGTCATCCATACAGCTTTTTTTCATCTTTTCTCTTGCTTCTTTCAAAATTTCACCGTCGGATGTTACAAATCTTCCGATTGTACCCTTGGAGTACAAAAGACCTTCGTCTTCGAGAAACGACAGAGATTTCTGCATGGTATTGGGGTTTACCGATGCTTCAAAGGCAAGCTGACGTACAGCGGGTATTTGTTCGTCGGGCTTGTATTTGCCGTTCAGAATGTCGCACCGCAGACGGTTTGCTATCTGCAAAAACACCGGCTCTCTCGAGTTAAAGTTCCACGCCATTTGCATCCTCCTTTGTATTATTGTACTAACACAATGATACAACATCGTGTTGCATTTGTCAATACCTTTATAAAAAAATATGGAATTTTCTTTATACGATGCCAAAAAATATTTATGACAAAATCTGTCTCATTTTCTTTTATTCCTGTCGGGAATGTTTTATGAACATTTGATATAATGATGAACTCCGGTGAAATCTGCCGAAAAACGGCAGGTGAAATCACTACGTGGTGAAATATTGCTTCGCAATATGAAATATCCGCTTAAAGCGAAAGACGGAATCCGTTCCTGAAGGAACGGATTCCGTTTTGTTTAAACTTATTTTATCATTTGCCAAAGGCGAATATTTCATCCATTCTTGGGAATGGATTTCATTGCGTGTTATCCCTATGGATAGCACGCTTTTGGTTTGCCTTTTTGTTATTCTTTTTCCAATGTGAATACATCCTTGACAGGAGGTATATACGAGTGTGTTCTTCCCTGGATAAAGTCAATCTTTTTCGGAGAGTTTACATTGTTGTAAAGTGCCGTAATACCGGAAGGCGGACAGGTGTAGTCACCGAGACCTGCTTCTATGTAAACGGGACACTTCAGGTGCTTTGCGGCAATTGCAGTGTCAAAATAACGAAGTCCTGCATCAGGCTCGGGTCTCCAGCCTCTGATTCTCTTTTCTTTTTCTATGGCAAACAAATCGCAGAACCAGGGAACTATTAACTCGCACTTTGAATTTGCGGCATAGTCGGTGTGAACTGCCATATTGCACGCCTGGAATGCACCCTGACTGCCGCCGGCAAAGATAAATTGACCGTTGGATTTTTCGTGATTCTTGAAGTAGTTGAAAATCTGAAAATCTCTTATATACATCTTTTTATAGTATGTAGTGTCAGGGTTTTGATTTTCTTCTCTGCTGAATCCGTGGTCCTTGTATTTCGGAGAAGCAAGAAGCTCATCATAATAGCTCTGCTCTCTGAAGTTTTCAATATCGTGAGCATTTGCAAAAACGAGTATTCTGTCGGGAAAATGCTCAAGCCATACCGAGGTTACTGCATATCCGATGTAATGGAACTGAATGGGAAGACTTTTGTCCTTTGCGTTTTCGGGACATATTACAATACACGAAGCATAGTCGCCTGCGGTGGATTTTAAGTGATATTCCTTGCCGATAAAGCCTTCATTTACTTTGAGCTCTTTTTCAAATATGATTTCGGGCTTTATTTCGGCGGCCTCTTTCTTAACTCTGTCCCAAAATTCAAAATAGTCGTCGGGTTCGTCTGTCTCACACTTTATTCTGTCAATGTCAGCACCAGCACCGCCTTCAAAAAGGGGCATATCTTCAATAATATTCTTTTCTTCATCGCAAGGTGATGCCACAACCCTTAAATAACCGTCACGGGAAAGACTTGTTTCAAAGGTGAATACACCGTCTTTGTCGGGTTCAAGGAAGAAGCTGTCATTTCTTCCGTCATCGCCTTCAACCGATACTTTTGCATAAGGAAGCGATACCGCCTTGCCGTCTGCAAAGAAAGTCAGCGTAAAAATCATTGTTTCATTTACAGCGTAGGTGAGGGGATTTTTGTCTGTTTTTCCTTGAAAGAAGAATTCCTTCTTATCTTTGAGAGATTCTTTTATGTTTTTCATGTTTTTATTCCTTATTAATTCGTTGAAGCTTCTTGTGATATAGGTGAATTTACTACTCGGTTAAATATCAGCACCGTTCTGTCTTAAATGGTCAAGCAGTTCGTTGTAGTCAAGCTCCATAAGCCCAACCTTTTCATCGGCGGCACCGTAGGATAGGAAAAGCTTGTTTCCGAGTTTTACCATGCCCGTTACAAATACGCAAGGAATTGTAAAGCTGCCCGGCATTTCCCAGTCTTCGGCAACTGTTATGAGTCTTTCGTCTACGTGGTATATAAGCTCGGGAAAATCGTTTTCTCTGTCACGGAACACTAAAAAGTTCTGAGTGTATCCCACTTCATCATTCTGCTTTCCATGGTAGCATACCAACCAGTGCTTATCGTCAATCTTAAGCGGCGGAGCACTTGCGCCGATTCGGTCTGCTTCCCATTCAAATTGGGGCTCCAAAATAAGCACCTTCTTGTTTTCGGGCTTTGCAAATTCATAGAAGGTCTCGGCCGCGGAAAATACCATTGAGGGCTTTTTTGCAGTAAGGAAGGGATTTCTGAAGGGTTCAACGGGTCTTTCCATCATAACATACTGAAGCTTTCCGTCAATCATCTTTCTTTCGGGCAGGAACACAATATCTCTGTTCTGACCGAAGTCGGGATTTGAAAGGTGTGTAAGATAGAAAAACGCATTTTCGTAGTCACGTCTTATAAGTGCTTCGAGGTCAACCTCATAAAGCACCGTAACAGTGGGATTATCCTTTGCGGATTTGCCGAAGGGGTTGTTTTCATTGTGTGCCCATTCGGGAACCATTCTTACAAGGCTGTTGTCCCACCAAAGGTTACCCATGGGGAAAAGTCTGCATGCAACCGTAAGGTAGCACTTGTCCTCTATCATAAAGAGTCTCGGGTCTTCGATACTTCCGTTTGCAAAGTTTGCAACCTTTTCGCCGTATTTGTTTGTGATGTAAACCTTGTCAATATCAAGCTCGCATTCGGGATAAAGTGCAGGTCGGGAATAGTCAAACTCCCAGGTTTCACCACCGTCTGTGCTGAAGCCATAGCCGAGTGCAATGGGATAAATTGCATCGGGGTCGTCCCATGCCTTGCCTTCACTTCCGTTTGAACGGAAAAGCATAATCATTTTATCCTTGTACTCGAGAATTGCAGGGTTAAGGGCTGCAATATCCATCCAGGGTGCATTTTTTGTAGGGCCTAAAAGCTGTCTTCTTCTGATGTTCATTCGGGTCACTCCTTATACTTTTATATGTCAATTATACTTATAACAGCAAATTTCAACAGACATAAATTTATTCCTTTGCGACATTTTTTTCTGTTTTCTGTATAATCTGAAAAGCCGTGAAGTATGAATCTACCCAAGTTTACGTCTTTTATCCTTATGCTCCTGTCTTGTGTTTTTTGAAAAAATAACATAATGGTATCAAAGGTCGCCTGCTTTTTCTGTCAAAATCCCCTTGTATTTTTCCTTTCCCTGTGGTAAAATAAATACTGAAGATGCGTGAGTGAAATACCTATTCACTCTTACCTCTTACTTCTTACCTGCAAAGGCTCTGCCTTTGCCCATACCCCCACGGACACCAAAAGTGTCCGCAATTTCACGTGCAGGAGAATCTTTATGAAAACACCCATTCAGATGGTAAAATCCTTAAACGAATACAAAGAAATACATTCACTCCTTTCGAGATTCAAAAGGATGGGCGACAGATACAGTCAGGGTGTCTGCTACCTTACGGGGCTTTCCGAGGGACTTCGTGACGTGCTGTGTGCTTCGCTGATTTACGACAGGGAGGACTTCTCAAAAGAACGTGAGTGTGCTCTTGTTATCTGCCCTGAGGAAAAAACGGCGTATTCGGCAAAGTCTGCCTTTTGTGCAATGGGACTTGCCACAGAGGTTTTCCCCATACGAGACTACAATTTTTACAACATAAACGCCACAAGCCACGAGTGGGAATATGAGAGGCTGAGGGTGCTGAGACTTGTAATGTCGGGCTCGCTCGACGCAGTTATTGCCGTACCCGAAGCGGCACTCGGCGTGCTTTCGCCTGCCGACGGAATGACGTGCGGAAAAACACTTAAAACAGGCGACGAAATGAGTATGGACAGCCTTTGCGAAACCCTTATGTCCTACGGCTATTCAAGGTGCGATGCCGTTGAAGGTCAGGGGCAGTTTGCAAGCAGGGGAGATATTCTCGATGTGTTTGTGCCCGACTATGAAAACCCCGTTAGACTTGAATTTTTCGGCGACGAAATTGATGCCATGGGCTATTTTGACGTTATGACACAAAGACGGGTGGAAAATGCTGCCGCCATTTCGGTAACTCCCATACGTGAGCAGATGCCCGATTCCGAGGCTCTTACGAGAATATCCGAGAGAATTGAAAAACTGCTTTCTTTGGCAAAGAAAAAGAAAAATACCGAGGCACTTGAACGTCTTGAAAAGGAAAAAAGAGACCTTGAAAACGGTACTTTGTCAAATCTGGACAAATATCTGCCATTGATGTATAACTCCTTTTCCTGTCTTTTTGACTATGCAAAAGGACCGTGTTTTGTCTGCGACTACCCGAGGGTAAAGGACAGGCTTAATGCGTATCTCTGGCAACTTAATGAAGACCTTGTTGCCCTTGCGGAAAGCGGTGATGCCGACATTAAGGATGCCGTATTCTGCCTTGATACCGAGGGACTTAAAACCAAGCTTATGTCACGTCCATGTGTAGCGACAGACAACTTTTCATCAACCCCCGATATTGACCTTTCGGGCTACTTTGAGATTGCGTCAAAGCATACCTCAATGCTTGTTACAAATCCTGAGGTCCTAAGTGAGGACCTGCAAGGGTATGTAAAGGCGGGCTACAGAATCTTAATGGCTGTGGGCGGTGTTATGCAGGGTGCCGACATTGAAAATATACTGCGTGACAGAAACGTGCCCTGCGTTGTTGCCGAAAGAATAGTTTTTGACGAAATGCAAAAGGGTTTTGTCTACATCACGCCTTTTGAAAAGGCGGAAAACTTGCGCGGCTTTGACTGTCCCAAGGCGAGATTTGTGCTTTTGTGCGACGGACAGAGTGACGAGGGCAGAAGCAAAAAGGCGAGTGTCGGAAAATTAAAGACAAGCAAAAGCGGGGCAAAAAACAGGCTGACAAGCTATCTCGATTTGACGGTCGGCGACTTTGTTGTTCACGATGTTCACGGCATAGGCATATATGAGGGCATAAAAACTCTGACTGTCGGCGGCATAACAAGGGATTATATAACCCTTAAATATCAGGGAAGCGACTCTTTGTATGTTCCCTGTGACCAGCTTGACAAGGTGTCAAAGTTCTCGGGAAAAAGTGAGGGCGTCAGGGTATCAAAGCTGGGTTCGGGTGACTGGACAAAGACCAAGGCAAGGGTAAAGAAGGCGGCGAAGGACATAGCAAAAGAGCTTATCTCGCTTTATGCCGAAAGAACAAGACGCCCCGGATATGCTTTCGGTGTTGATACCGACTGGCAGAGGGAATTTGAGGAGCGTTTTGAGTACGAGGAGACTGACGGTCAGCTTGAGGCAATAAAAGAGATTAAAGAGGATATGGAAAGGCCGTGTCCCATGGACAGACTTCTTTGCGGCGACGTAGGCTTTGGAAAGACAGAGGTTGCCCTCAGAGCTGCATTCAAGGCGGTAATGGACGGCAAGCAGGTGGCAATTCTCGTTCCCACCACCGTTCTTTGCTGGCAGCATTACAGAACAATTATTTCCCGTATGCACGGTTATCCCATAAAGATTGAAATGCTCTCACGCTACACCCAGAGCAAGGCAAAGAAGATTTGCGAAAGGTTGAAAATAGGTGACGTTGATATTGTTGTCGGCACACACAAATTACTTGCCAAGGGTGTTGAATTTAAGGATCTGGGACTTTTAATTGTCGACGAAGAGCAACGCTTTGGCGTTACCCACAAGGAACGCCTTAAAGAAATGTCAAAGCAGGTGGACGTTCTGACGCTGTCTGCAACACCCATTCCCAGAACCTTCAATATGGCACTTGTGGGCATACGTGACATGTCTGTCCTTGAGGAAGCACCTGTTGACAGGCATCCTGTTCAGACATATGTGCTTGAGCATGATATGTCGGTAATCGGCGAGGCTATAAAGAAAGAACTGAGACGTGCAGGTCAGGTATTCTATCTTCACAACAAGGTGGAGGACATTGACGAGGTGGCGGCAAAAATTCACGCCATTGTCCCGGATGCTGTCGTTGCCGTTGCCCACGGAAAAATGAGTCAGGAGCAGTTATCCGAAGCCTGGAAGGATGTTGTTGAGGGCAAGACGGACGTGCTTGTCTGCACCACCATCATCGAAACGGGTGTTGATGTTCCCAATGCCAATACCCTTATTATAGAAGATGCCGACAGACTCGGTCTTTCCCAGCTTCATCAGCTAAGGGGACGTGTGGGACGTTCATCCCGACGTGCCTATGCATATTTTACATGGAGACGTGACAGAAGCATAAACGAAACGGCTGTAAAACGTCTTACGGCAATACGTGAATTTACCGAATTTGGCTCGGGTTTCAAAATTGCCATGCGTGATTTGGAAATCAGAGGTGCGGGAAACCTCCTGGGTGCCGAACAGTCGGGACACATGGAAAGTGTCGGCTACGACATGTTTATAAAAATTCTTGAGCAGGCAGTCCTTGAGGAAAAGGGCGAGGCTTTACCGGAAATCACCGAATGTACGGTGGATTTGAAGGTTAATGCCTTCATTCCCGAAAAGTACATTAAACGTCCCTCCGACAGAATTGAAATGTACAAGAGAATTGCGGCAATAAAGGACAGCGAGGATGCCGACGATGTAAAGGATGAGCTTCTTGACCGTTACGGCGACATACCTAAGGAGACAAATGCTCTTATCAACATTGCTCTCATACGCCGAAGATGCGAAAAAATCGGTATAGTCAAGATTGAAGAAAGACAGGGCGTTCTTGCCATTTACCCGAAAGAAGCACCGACAAGGGAAATTGCAACGGGATTTGTGTCAAAGTTTGCAGGACGTGTGCTTATTTCGATGGGCAAAGACCCTTGCTTCAACATTAAAATGAAGGCAGGAGAAAGTGTAACTCCGCTTCTTGCCGAAATATTTAAGATTTATTCATACAACCAAGGTGAATGAGTGATATAATAAATTGATATTTTATGAAGTCTTTGTCTTTTTTTGGAGGAGCTTTTGATGAAAAGCGTTGAAAATAACGATAAACAGATATCAAATAAATCAAACAACAAGCTTTTTTACGGCATTATTGCCGCAATTCTGCTTATATTTGTTGTGGTTATAACAATCTTTGCCGTAAAGGGCTGCAAGGCTGACGGCTCAGACATTGCCATGGACTACAAAGACCCCAACGGCAATGTTACGGCAAGTGTTGACCGAAGCTTTATGTGTCTCATGGTTGCCATGAGTAATCATGAAAACGGTACTGTTGCCATTACCGATAAGACACTTTGGGACCAGTCGATACCCGGTACGGAAATCACATACAGAGATGTAATCCGTGCCGACGCCACGGCAAAGGCAGAGGCACTTTTGAAGGCGGAATTCCTTCATGACTGCGTCTATAACATTGATTTTAATGACGAACAGAAAAAATCGGTTGAGGACACAATAAAAGCAATAACAAACAAGTTCGGTTCAAAAAAAGACCTTGAAGCGGAGCTTTCGAAATACGAAACCGACATAGAGGCACTTGAACGCTTTATTGTGCTTTATCTTAAGGAACAGACGCTTAACCAAACACTGTATTCCGAGGGAAGCATTCTTGAGATAACCGATGCCGATGTAAAAAACTTTTTCTCTGAAAATTACTGCATAGCAGATTATATTTTCATCAACCTTACCGGCGGTCAGAAGGATACCGGAGAGTATATTCCTCTTTCTGATGAAGAATATTCGGCAAAGAAGGAACTTGCAACAACCGCTTACAATCAGGTGATAAGCGGTGCTATGGATTTTAAAGCAGCAATGGCAGAATACAGCGAGGCTGATTACAGCAGCATTTTCCCCGAAGGCTATTTTGTTCCGTATAACGGTACGGCTCAGGGGCTTCATCCCGATGTTGCTTCAAAAGTACAGGCTATGGCGGTTGACAGTGTTGAAATGATTCAGACAAAACAACCGGAAAGTATATATATTGTCAAAAAGCATCCCATGAATGCCGAGCTGTACAAAACAAGGGAAGGCTTTGGAGAAAACCTCAAGTATGCTCTGAGATATGACAATTATTTAAAACAGCTGGAAACGGCAGACGGTGTTGAAATATACGAAGATGTAATTAATACCATTGATCCGTCTGTTATTCCGGCTTTCAATATTGACACTTATTTGGGATGAGGTTGGAATTGATGGCTTTGAAATACGGTAAAATAAACAGTGACGGCAAGAAAAATGTCAGACTCTATGTGTTTTTCGGCATTATGGGACTTTTACTTTTTCTGCTGATGGCATCGGTTCTTTCGTTTCTTTCTGATAAAAAGGGCATGCCGGATGCGGATCTTTTGCTTTGTCTTGTGTGTGCTGCATGTGCGTTCATGCCCGAAAAAAAAGCTTGTATATATGCGCTGGTATTCGGGCTGTTTGCCGACTTGTTCCTGTTTGCTCCCACTGCCTTTTCACCTGTTGTTTATGTTGTTGCGGTGCTTGTCACCTCAAGGCTGTACAAAGGTTTTTCAAGACTCGGAAGCATTATTATGGCAGTGTGCTCCATGCCTGCGGCAGCAATCAGGGGGACGGTTGATGCGGTGGTGACAATGACACTTTTCAAGGATGCATCACCGGGAAGTATTCTTCTTGAAAAGAGTCTTCCGTTTATGCTGATTGGTTTTGCATGGTCGATTGTTATTTGTTTTATCTGCAGAAGAATTGTAATGTGGATGAGACTCGATTAAATTACAAGTACGGAGGTACGTTATTATGCCTTTTGAAAAAATGAATGCGGTTGTCGGACAGTCCGGCGGACCTACTGCGGCGATAAATGCAACGCTTGCGGGTGTAATCAAGGGATGTCTCGAAAGTGACAGAATTGATGAAATATACGGTATGAAGAACGGAATTGAAGGCTTTGAAAAGGAAGACCTTGTTTCGCTGGGAAAATATTTTGAAAAGGATATAAGACAGCTTGATCTTCTTGCGTTAACGCCTGCTGCGGCACTCGGCTCATGCAGAAAAAAAGTGGGCGGCGACGAAGAAATAGAAAAAATCTATGAGCTTCTTGACAAATACAACATCGGATATTTCTTTTACATAGGCGGCAATGACAGTATGGATACCATTGCGAAACTGTCGGATTATGCCGAGAGAAATGCAGATAAAGGTCTTCGTGACGTGAAGTTTATCGGTATACCCAAGACCATCGACAACGACCTTGGCGTTACAGACCACACACCCGGATACGGCTCTGCGGCAAAGTTTGTAGCGACAACAATGCAGGAAATCTGCAGAGACTGTGCCGTGTATACAAAGAAGGCAGTAACGATTGTCGAAATAATGGGCAGAGATGCCGGCTGGCTTACTGCGGCGGCGGCTCTTTCAAAGTACCTTACGGGTATGGGTGCAGATCTTATTTATCTTCCCGAAAAGCCCTTTGACGAAGAATGCTTTATCAAGGATGTTGAAAAGAAGCTTTCGGGCACAAAGCCTTATGTTGTAATTGCGGTTTCCGAAGGTATAAAGTTTGCCGACGGCAGCTATGTCGGAGCAAAGAAGCTTACAAATTATGACGACCCCTTCGGGCATACAATGCTTACCGGCGTAGGAAAAGTGCTTGAGTCGCTTGTCAGCGAAAAAATCGGCTGCAAGTGCCGTTCGGTTGAACTGAATGTGCTTCAGAGATGTGCATCACACGTTGCTTCAAAATGCGATATTGACGAATCAAGAAAAATCGGTGAAGCGGGTGTAAAGTACGCTCTTAAGGGTGAAACGGGTAAGATGATGTGCTTCAGAAGACTTAAAAATTCCGACGTATACAGAGTTGAAATTTTCTCCGAAAGTGTAAAGTCTGTTGCAAATATCGTAAGAGCTATTCCGGCAAACTTTCTTTCGTCGGATTCAAGCGGCGTTAACGATAAATGCATCGACTACATGCTTCCGCTTATCAAAGGAGAAAATGCGGTAATTTATGAAGACGGAATACCCGTTCATTTTGAACTTTAAAGTTGTATACTGTGCAAAATGCGTATATATTCATGCGTTTGATGTGCAGTATTAACAAAAAAAATATTTCACTTGACACTGACCTGTTTTTGGTGTAGAATATAATAGTTAAGATAGGTTGAATATATGTGCGTGTCCATCAGGCAATGTTATGAGACGCACAAATCAGATTGGGAGGATCCACAAAGCATGAAACTAAACAGACTTCTTTCAATTATTCTTGCGTTGCTTATGGTTGTTTCAACAATAGCCTTTTCGGGTTGTTCTGTAGCTTCTGACGAAGAAGGCGGCGAAGCTGCCGAAGGCGCAACTAACACCAGCACCAGGGGTATTGTTACTCTTAATATGTATATCATTACAAACGAGACAACAACTGCCGATTCAGCAAATAAGGTGCAAAAAGAAATAAATAAGATTTTGCTGCCTAACTATAAAACAATTCTTAAGCTTAACTGTCTTACTGAAGACGAGTATTGGAAGACTGTTGATGACATGCTCGAAAAAACAGAGGTGCCTTCCATGACAAGCGCCACAGTCAAGGGAACCGAAAAGATGGATTTCCCTCAGATGATTGAGTACCTGTATAAGGATTCAACCACCGATATCGAGCTTACTCAGGATCAAATTGACATCTTTGTTATAAATGATTACGATAAGTATACAGAGTACGCAGAAGACGGCAAACTCAAGGGCCTCAACGAATATATCGCATATGACAGCAAAAAGCTTTCTTCGTATATTTATCCCACAATCATGACTGCTGCAAAAATCGGTAACGAAACATACGGTATTCCTACAAACATCGGTATGGAACACGGTGAATACACATACCTCGTTTATAATGCAGATCTTCTCGAGCAGCATGGCTACGAAGTAAAGCAGGTAACTGAATTTTCAAAGAATAACTTTGCAAACTATCTTAAGGCTGTAAAGGAAAACAATCCCGAAGTATGGCCTCTTTCCGAACCCTTCGGTGTTGCAGGTCTTGAATTTTACAATGATGAACCTGCGTTTATGACAAGAGCAATCCAGTTCAACTATCCTGCTAACGGTTGTACTCCCGCACTTCTTGAACAGGAATATACGAATAACCTTCTTAAGAGAGTTGAATATAAGGAACTCGGCTATTATCCCGGTGAAGGCGAAGCGGATGAAAATGCCAAGTATGCAATCAGAGTTGAAAAGTCCCACGAACTTCTTACAGACGAAAGCGATAAGAAGTGGGTGGATGAAGACGGCACAACTTATGTAAGATACCTCTTCGATATTCCCAGAGTTTCTATTGAGGATGCGTTCACAAGTGCAATGTGCGTAAGTGCAACTTCTCCCGTTCCCGAAAGAGCAATGGAAATTGTTACACTCTTCCAGACCAACTCCGAGCTTGCAAATCTCCTTCAGTACGGTGTTGAAAATGTTCACTACCAGATTGACGAACGTGACGGCACACTTGTAATGCTTGATGATACTTATTCCATGAATAACATTATCACAGGTAATACATACATCAAGTACCCTGAAAACAATGACGCAACATACTTTGACAGATGCAGAGAAATGAACCTCGGTGCGGCTCCCAGCTGGCTTATCGGTGTTAATTATGATTTCGAATCTGCAAATGACCGTACCCAGTATGAAACTGCAAGGGTTATTCTTCTTGGTGCACAGGCACAGATTGATGCAGGTGCAGATGTAAAGGAAGTTATCGCCGTTGCTACTGCAGAACTTGTAAACCTTGGTTGTGTACGTGAATCGGCTGTAAGTGATTACGGCGGAATTTTCGGTACTATCCAGTCTACTCAGAGAAATCAGGCAGCGGTAGTTGATAAGAATTTTGAAATTTCCGATGATATTCTTGAATATAACGAAGTATACGGTATTGTAATCAAGGGTTCAAGAGTTGTTGCCGAAGAAAACGACGAAGAAACAGACGGTGAAGAAACCGAACAGGCAGAAGATGGCGGCGAAGAAGCAGAAGCAGAAGCTGAAACACCTGCCGAATAAACCTTGACTTTATAACCTTGGAGCCCGGCTTTTTGCCGGGCTCTTTTTTGTGTCTGTTACGGCTGAAGATGTAAGAATTAAGTGTGATACCGGATAGAGTGTGCAATTGAATAATATTTTTAAAACTATCCGTTAAATTTGTAAAAAAACACTTGTAAAAGTATCGAGCATAGTGTATTATATAAATGGATGTTTGTAGGAAAACAAAAAGTTTTCACTATTGATTCGGAAAGGATGTATGAACGATGAAGAAAAACACAAAATCCGCAATTGTTTTTGCAGTAACTCTTTGTATGACTTTGTTTGTTGCAACAGCTTCGTATGCTGCAAATCTTACAGATATTGCGGGACATTGGGCTGAAAGCTACATTGAATACGGTGTAGAAGCAGGTTACATAAGCGGCTATGAAGACGGCACATTTTTGCCCGATAAAACAGTAAGCCGTGCGGAATTTTCAAAAATGATAAACAATGCCGTAAAACTTACGTCAACAGGCGATGCCAAGGCAGAATTTGCGGATGTTGCATCCAAGGACTGGTTCTTTAACGAGGTGAAGAAGGCTGAAAACGCCGGCTACATAAGCGGTTATGAAGACAGCACATTCAGACCCAACAATACCGTTTCCCGTCAGGAAGCTGCTGTTATGCTTTCGAGAATTGTTCTTCCTGTAACAGAAAGAGCGAATGCTGACTCCTTCAATGACAGCAATTTGATTGATTCTTGGGCAAAAGACTCTGTTTCCATGATTGCTGCCAAGGGCTATATCAAGGGCGATGAAAACAAGAATTTTAACCCCAAGGGTGCTCTTACACGTTCTCAGGCAGCAAAGCTTATCTGCGAATTTGTAAAGAATGAAAACATTGTAAACAGAAACCAGAATGCTGTTGCAACCGAGGATGAGGTTGTTTATTCCGAAACACTTTTCACAGACGACGTTATTATAGAGGTTGAAGACGCAATTGCACTCAAAGTTGTTTTTAAGAATTGCCGAGTTTTAGGTAATGTTTATGTAAAGACAGAAGGTGCTGTTGTAGAGCTTGAAAATGCAAAGATTAAGAATCTTTACGTTGAAGCTGAAGATGCTTTTATTGATGTTGATAACAATAGCGAAGTAAAGAACACATATGTTGAAGAACCCGCAACGCTCAAGGGTGACGGTTTTAAGAAAGTTGTTCTTTCCGGTGAAGATCTTTCACAGAGCCTTGTTGACCTCGAAGGTAATTTTGACAAGGTAGAGGTTGCCGGTGATGCTCTTATTACAATAACAAAGGTTAAGGAACTTACTGTTTCAAAGAAGGTAAGCCTTGTAATTCACTCGGGTAAGGTTGAAAACCTTTACGTTGAAGAAGCAGCAAAGGATTCCACAATCAATCTTTCCAAGAACGCGGTTGTTGATAATGCACACAATAAGGAAGCTGTTTCCTATGTTGGCAGCGGTACGATTGAAGTTGCAAACAACAACGTGACAGGTGTATCCTTCAACGGTGTAACGGTTAATAAGATAGTAGGCAAGAAGGGCGACGGCGACAGTGTCGGTTCCAAGACTGACTCCGACTTCTTCAAGGATGTTACTGTAACTCCCGAAAACAAGAAGTCGAGTGTTGCTATTTCTTCAAGCGTATCTCTTACATTCCTTTCCGAGGTTTATGACAAGAACGGCGACAAGCTCACATCGGCTTATGTTGAAGATAACTTCAAGTTTACAAGGTCTTCCACAAGCGGTACAAGCACTGCTTTCACGGCGACTGTTGCTTCCAGCAATAAGAAGATTACAATTAAGCCTGAAGATAATTATAAGAACTCTACAAAGTATTATCTTGTAATTCCCGCAGGTGTTCTCACATATGAAGACGGCACCGAAAATGATGAATTTGTAACATACTTCACAACGATTGCCGCACCAAATGATAAAGATGATGACAGTTCTTCGAATGAAGATGATGAAAACGCATCCGTAACCATGTCTCCCAAGAGCGGCTCCGAGGATGTTTCCGTAAACTCTTCTATCAAGCTCACATTCTCGGGTACACTTAAGGCATATTCCGGCACACTTGACGAAGACTATATCGAAGAAGAAGCAATCGAAATCCGCGAAGGCTCAAAGACCGGTGATACAGTAAGCTTCTCTGCTTCCGTAAGCGGCAAGACAATAACACTTGTTCCTTCAAGACTTCTCGGCAGCACAGATTACTACGTAATTATTCTCGGTAATAAGCTCAAGGTTGGCGGCGATACTCTTTCCAAGACTACACTTTCCTTTACAACAGAGGAAGGTACAGCTATTTCGATTTCACCTGCAAGCGGTGCGACAAATGTTTCCACCACACCCGAAATCACGGTTTCATTTGCTGAGCCTATGCTCAATTATAAGGGAGACGAACTTGATGAAGATTACATCATCGATGAAGTAATCCTCTTCAGAAAGAGCTCTGCCACAAAGACTGACGATGAGTATCAGGTATCCTTCAGTGTTAAGGAAATCGCAGAAAACGGCAGAAAGTTCGTGATCGTTCCGGATGTAGAACTTGAATCCGGTGTGACATATTACATTATCGTCGTTGAAGAAAGCCTTGTAGGCGAAACAACCGAAACTGAAAACGCAAAGGTTACATCTTCTTTCAAGACAGCCTCTGCAATGGCGCCTATGTTCACTCCTTACGACGAACAGGAAAACGTTGCTGTAGGTACAGAAATCAAGATTTCCTTCTCTGACGTTCTTATGACAAACGATTCCAAGAAGGATGACAGAAGAGAAGCTGACGATGAATATCTTGAAGAGCTTATCGATGACGGTTATATCACACTCAAGCGCGGCTCCAAGAACATTAAGTTTACCGCAACAATAGACGGCGACGGCAAGGCAGTTATCATCACTCCCGACGATGCACTTGATGCAGAAAAGACATATACAGTTTCTATCAAGGCAAAGTCCTTCTATTCTCAGGCTTCCACAAGCAAGTCGAATGCGGCAGGCTCTGCAACCTTCAATACAAATGTTGCAATGTCTCCCACAATCACTCCCAAGGACGAAGCTGAGGATGTTTCTCTTACAGTAAATCCCACAATCAAGTTCAACGAAAAGATTCTCAATGATGAGGGCAAGGAACTCAAGAGCCTGTATCTCAAGAGATCTATCACATTTGTTGACCAGTACGGCGAAGAGGTTGACTTCACAGCCTCCATCGAAGGAAGCGTTATTACGGTTGAACCCGAGGAAGACCTCGAAGGAAACGTTGCATATACCCTTACTCTCCTTGCAGGTACAATCCAGAACCAAGACGGCATTTTCAACGAGGAAGTGGCAGTAACATTCACAACAAAGATTTCCAACACACTCGAAGTTACACCCGCAAGCGGCAACAAGACTGCTTCTCCTCTCGTTAATCCCACAGTCAAGTTCGGTACAGAATTGTACACACTCACCGGCGATCCCGTTGACGAGGAATACGCAAGCGAGTACATCTTCCTTACAGAAGGCACAAAGAGCACTGATGTTGCCGATGCTATCCCTGCGGCAATTTCAATGAGCGAAGACGGCAGAACATTCACAATTGTTCCCGAATACGAACTTGATTTTGGTACAAAGTATTACATCAACGTTGTTGAAAAGAAGTTCCTTTACGCTGATGAAGAAACAAAGAACAAGGGCAACAGCACTTACTTTACAGTAATTAATGAGCCTGAGTTCAAAGTTGAACCCGTAAGTGCTCCCAACACCAAAACTTCTGTAAAGATTACATTTACTTCTAAGGTCGCAGACAGTAGTGACGATGAGCTTGTTCAGATTGTTGTTGAAGATGAAAACGGTGAAGTTCTCAAGACTCAGGCTATCACTTCGACATCTAAATCGACAGTTACGGTTTCGGGTCTTGAAACAGGCGAGCACACGCTCTACGTATACATTCTTATCGACGGAGAGTTCAGCTCTGACGTAGTAGAGGTTTCTGCCGAGACAAAGGCATAAACAAACCGGTTACAGTAATTCAAATCCCCGTGCTTTGGCACGGGGATTTTTGTATACATTTACAGCAGAATGCAAATAAGTCCGCCTGCACCATCATTGATGATTTTCCCGAGGGTGTCGCACAGCTTGCTTCTAGCTTCAACAGGCATGTGGTTCAGCTTTGCACCGATGCTTTCGCCCATAAGGTCGTGCAGGCTCTTGCCGAAAAGATTTGATTCCCAAATTTGAGTCGGGTCTTCCTCAAATTCATGCAATAAATACTTGACAATGTCCTCTGACTGCTTTTCCGAACCGACAATGGGGCTGACTTCTGCCTTGATGTCGGCACGCATAAGATGTATGGAAGGTGCCGATGCTCTTAATTTCACACCGTATGAGCCTGCCTGCTTTACAATTTCGGGCTCTTCCAAAGTCATGTCCTCAATGCATGGAGTAACAATACCGTAGCCTGTTTCCTCGACCTGCTTCAAGGCATCCTCAAACTTTGCGTATCTCTGCTTTGATGCCGAAAGTGATGTGACAATTTCAATCAAATCCTCGTCTGACGAAATCTCAAGTCCCGTTTCATCACCTAAAATCTTGTAGAACAGCTCTCTCGGAACGCTTATGTCAAGCTTTGCCGTGCCGTCAGCAAGATTGATTGAATCAAAGTGTATGCCTGTACCGAATTTGTCGTCAAACACATCTGAAAATGCGTCTTGTACCTCAGACAGCCTTGATATGGTGTCTGCCATTTCACATATTCCTTCTGTTATTCTCATGCGAAGGGGATGCTCCGAAGAAAGAGTTCGTACCCATGAGGGAATTGAAAATACAAGCTCGGTTATGGGAAATTCGTAAAGAATGCCTTCAAGTACCTTGATTATGTCATCTTCCGTCATGTCGAGACAGTTAAGTCGTACCACGGGTATGCCGTGCTTTTGGCTCAGTGACTCGGCTATTGCCTTTGCTTCGTCGGAGTCCGGGGTTTGGCTGTTGAGAACAATCGTAAAGGGCTTTCCTGCACTTTTCATTTCGTTTATAACGCTTTCCTCTGAAAGCTCGTATGCGGCTCTGTCAAGCTCAGAAAAGCTTGCATCGGTGGTAATAACTACGCCTACCGTCGAGTGCTCGCGTATTACCTTGTCCGTTCCTATTTTTGCCGCTTCTTCAAAAGGAATCGGCTCATCCGACCATGCTGTTTTTACCATTCGCGGCTTTTCGTCTTCGTAAAGTCCCAAAGCACCGGGTACGATGTAGCCCACACAGTCTATCATTTTCACATTGAAGGATGTGCCCGACGGCAGAACAACGTGTGCGGCATCGTTAGGCACAAATTTGGGCTCTGTGGTCATAACGGTTTTACCTGCGGCAGATTGAGGAAGCTCGTCAAGTGTTCTTGTTTTTGCAAATTCGTTTTCCATGTTGGGTATTACCAGTTTATCGAGAAAATTCTTGATAAAGGTGGATTTTCCCGTTCTTACGGGCCCCACAACTCCTATGTAAATTTCACCGCCCGTTCGGTTTGCAATGTCGTTGTATATGGATGTGTCTGTCATGCTTTTACCTCCGTTTTGAAAAGATGGTTTTGTTTATATATGCATATGAAAAAAAGGGCAAAAATAGACGTAAATTTTTGAAAAAAATGCGTAAAAAATCACTATAGCTCTTTACATCCTACTTGAAATGTGGTATAATAATTGCGTATAATTGTGCACATTTTCACGGGGGACATGATATGAACGAAAAAATCAATATCAGAGGCGTGTATTTTGACAACGTAAATATGGATGAAGCCATGGAAAAGGCAAAGGAAATGGTCAAGTCCGACGGTTTTTCGTATATGGTTACTCCAAATTCCGAAATCGTGCAGAATTGTATTGAAAACAGAGAACTTTATGATGTTATAAATTCGGCAGAGCTTATTATACCCGACGGCATAGGTGTTGTGTATGCCTCGAAGATTCTAAAGACTCCCTTGAAGGCAAAGGTTCCGGGATGTGAAGTGGCGGAAAAGCTTATGGAATATGCTGCGACCACGGGCGACGGTGTTTTCTTCTTCGGAGGCGGTAAAAAGACCGAGGAAAGAGAAGCCGTATCAACTCTTGCGGCAAATAGAATGTGTGAAAAATATCCCGGTCTCAATATTGTCGGTACGCGTGACGGCTATTTTACGGATGCCGATGTTCCCGACATAATTGAGAAAATAAACAATTCGGGTGCAAAGATACTCTTTGTGTGCCTCGGTGCACCCAAGCAGGAAAAGTGGATTTACGATAACAGAGATGCTTTGAAAGTCAATTTTGCGGCAGGTCTCGGCGGAACGCTTGATGTCTTTGCTTGTACCGTAAAAAGAGCTCCCAAGTTTTTCATAAAGACAAATCTCGAATGGTTTTACAGACTCATCTGCATGCCCTCAAGAATCGGCAGAATGATGAAATTGCCAAAGTTCCTGTTTGGAACAATGATTCATAAAAACAAGGGTTTTGAAAATAAATGATATTAAGAACTCTTAAAACTTGGAATTTCAGAAATCTTATTGATAATCCGCCCGAATTTCATGACGGCATAAACGTACTGTTCGGTGATAATGCGGCGGGCAAGACCAATACTCTTGAAGCAATATATCTTTTTGCCACCGGCAAGAGCTTCCGCACACGCAGTGAAAAGGATTTTATCCGACACGGCGAAAGCTTTGCAAGGGCGGAAATCGGATATGAAAATTCGCTTCTTTGCCGAAGTATGTCCGTGACATATATGGCAAGCGGTGCAAAGGCACTCAAGGGCATGCAGGTTGAAGGGGCACAGGTTGACAAGGTGTCGGAGTTTTTAGGTAATTTCAGAGCTGTACTCTTTACACCCGACCACTTAGAGCTTGTAAAGGGTGCACCCGAAGAAAGAAGAAGACTTATTGACATGGCACTCTGCCAGATACAGCCGAGATTTGTTAAGAGCCTTAATGATTATATGAAGGTTCTTGCACAGAGGAACAATTACCTCAAATCCATAAAGTTTTCGGGCAAAGAGGCAGACCTTGATTACTTGGGCGTTTTGAATATGCAGCTTTCAAAATCGGGTGCCGTTATAACAAAGCAAAGAGGACTTTACAGTCAAAAACTGTCACTTCTTTCGGGCAATGCTTATGAAAGCCTTACATCGGGAAGTGAATGCCTTTATGCAAGATATATTTCAAGGGCGTGTAAGGGAGCTCTTTCCGATGAAAAGGAAATAGCAGAAAACCTTTATGCCATGTATGAAAAGGACACAAAGCACGATATTGAGCTTGGCAAAACAAGTCACGGTCCCCACCACGATGAGCTGATGATTTATGTGGCAAAAAAAGGAGAAGGCGAAGCCTTTGCAAACAAGGCGTTTGAAATGCCGGAAGAAAACCTTTCGGAATATGCCGCAAGAAGCTTTGGCAGTCAGGGACAGCAGAGAAGTGCGGTGTTATCCATTAAGATAGCAGAAGGGGAAATTGTAAAGGAAAAATGCGGTGAATATCCCGTGTTTCTTCTGGACGACCTTTTCAGTGAGCTTGATGACAAAAGAAGACAGAAGCTGTCGGAAATGTTTATCGACAAGCAGTGCATTATTACCTGCTGTGACAGAGCTGCACTGCCTAAAGGGGCGGACATGTTTGTTATAAATGTGAGCGAAGGCAAGTACTTTTAGGAGTTAGGAGTTAGAAGTTAGGAGTTATGAGTTAAATGCAAAATGCGGAATGCAAAATGCAAAATGCGGAATGAGTTTGACCGCCCTCCTTATGGCGGGCAAACGGGGTTGTTTGTGCGACACCAATGGTTTGTTAAGCACAAGGATATAACGTGAATTGTCAGCGCGGACTCCGCGCCGTGAATTGCCGGCGGCGGCTCGCCGCTTAGGAGTTAGGAGTTAGGAACCTGAGATTTATGAAAACAAATCCTTATATCAATGTCGGCGGTACGCAGATACTTGCAAAGAGCGACATACTCGGAATATTTGACCTTGACACGGCAAGTACAAAAACAGATACAAAGCGTTTTCTTTCCAAATGCGAAAGCGAAGGACATCTTATTATGGTGGGCAACGATATCCCCAAGTCCTTTGTGCTGACCGCAAGCGGAAGGAAAGAGCACGTTTATATGACTCAGCTTTCGGTGTCCTCCATTGAAGGCAGATGGAAACGCAAGAATGCACATCTGTAGGGAAAGCCCTGCGGCAAATTCACGGTATATTTTCGCGAAAACATAGGCGTTTAGTGTCGCTTGACGAACACCGTTTAACCGCCATAAATGCAAGCGGTTAAACTAAATACTGAAAAAATTTTCTTTAGATAATCCAAAAAGGAGAAACAAGCATGAGCGAATTGAAGAACACAAATCCCGAAGAAGTAAAGAGCGAGTTTACGGACGGTGTGAGTGCGACCGATACGGCTGTTGACGAAGACAAGCAGTACGGCGACGAGCAGATTCAGGTGCTCGAGGGACTTGAGGCGGTAAGAAAGAGACCGGGTATGTATATCGGCTCCACATCCGTGCGCGGTCTTCACCACCTGATTTATGAAATCGTTGACAACTCCATTGACGAAGCCCTTGCGGGAATTTGCGACAAAATCACCGTAACACTTCACAAGGACGACTCGGTATCGGTTCAGGATAACGGTCGTGGTATTCCGTCGGGTATTCATCCCAAGATGGGTATATCCACCATTGCGGTTGTATTTACCGTTCTTCATGCGGGCGGTAAGTTCGGCGGTGACGGCTACAAAATCTCGGGCGGTCTTCACGGCGTTGGTGCGTCGGTAGTTAATGCCCTTTCCGAATGGACAGAGATTGAAAACTGCCACGGAGGTAAGAAGTACACCGGAAGATTTGAAAGAGGTCATATTGTTACTCCCATCACCGAGGCAGGTGAAACCGACAAGCACGGTCTTTATGTAAGATTTAAGCCTGACCCCGAAATCTTTGACGAGCTTGTATTTGACTATGATACAGTTCTCACACGTCTTCGTGAGCAGGCGTTCCTCAACGCAGGTCTTACAATTGAGCTTATTGACGAAAGAGACATTGCCGACGACAATGCCCTTGAAATCACAGGCGAAGAGGGTACAATGAGCGACGAGGCTGTTATCGAAGATGATGACATGGAAGAAAACGTACTTTCGCTTGAAAAGGGCATGGGTAATGTAAAGGAAGTTCACAAGAGACACGCTGAGCTCTGCTTTGAGGGCGGTATACGCAGCTTTGTTGAATTTCTTAATAATAAGAAGCACGCAAAGATGCTTCACGAGGATGTAATCTACGTTGCAGGCAAAAAGGGTGATGTAACGGCTGAGGTTGCTCTTCAGTACAACGACACATACAACGAAACACTTGTTACTTTCGCTAACAACATCAATACCATCGAAGGCGGTACTCACGAAGAAGGCTTCAAGAATGCACTTAAGAAGATTCTCAATGAGTACGGACGCAAGTACGGTTACCTCAAGGCTGACGACAAGAACCTTTCCGGCGACGACGTAAGAGAGGGTATCTGTGCAATTGTTTCTGTAAAGCTTCCCGAAGCTCAGTTTGAAGGTCAGACAAAGAGTAAACTCGGTAATGCAGACATTAAGCCTTTGGTTGAGGCTCTCATGCAGGAAAAGATAGGGGAATATCTCGAAGAAAACCCCACTGTCGGTAAGACTGTCCTCGAAAAGGCACTTCAGGCAAGCCGAGCAAGAGAAGCCGCAAGAAAGGCAAGAGAACTTACAAGAAGAAAGACAGCTCTTGAGGGCACAAGCCTTCCCGGTAAGCTTGCCGACTGTCAGACAAAGGACGTAAACGAGTCGGAACTCTTCCTTGTCGAAGGTGACTCTGCCGGCGGTACTGCAAAGGACGGCAGAGACTCAAGATATCAGGCAATCCTCGCAATGAGAGGTAAAATCTTAAACGTAGAAAAGGCAAGACTTGACAGAGTATTCTCCTCTGAGCAGATTAAGCCCATCATCATTGCCATCGGCTGCGGTGTGGGTGACGAATTTGACATGGAAAAGCTAAGATACGGCAAGATTATCATCATGGCCGATGCGGACGTTGACGGTGCTCACATCAAAACACTTCTTCTGACACTCTTCTTCCGTCACATGAAGCCCCTTATCGAACAGGGACATATCTTCAGTGCCATGCCTCCGCTTTATAAGGTATGGAAGGGTAAGCAGACAAGATATGCTTTCTCCGATGAAGAAAGAGATATGTACATTGAAGAGCTGGGCGGCACAGGCGTTGATACCCAGAGATACAAGGGTCTTGGTGAAATGAACGCCGAACAGCTCTGGGAAACAACCATGAACCCCGAAACAAGAACCATCATCCGTATCGACATGGAAGACGCACTTAAGGCTGACGAAACCTTCTCGCTTCTTATGGGTGAAAAGGTAGAACCCAGACGTGATTTCATACAGAAAAACGCAAAATATGTGACAAATCTTGACGTATAATACGTTAAAAGAAAATTCACAAAAAACTTTGCATAAATGTTGACAAACGGAAAAAGTTAGTATATAATATCATTTGTGACTGCAAATGGGCGGTCAGATCGGAGGCGTGATGAAAAATCACGTATACACTTCAAAAAACACGGTTGTTGATGTTACAAAAATCTACAACGGTGCAGTAAATGAAATAAATCTCGACTTCAGTCTTGACATTGAAGAAGGCTCTACAGACGACTATGTGTTTGAAAATGCACCGGATGTTTGTGCAAGAATCTTTGAAAAGGCAAGGGGACGGGATGAAAACGAAAGCTATGTTGCCCTGCAAATCAAGGTGACAGGCAGGTACAACTGTCTTTGCGGCAGATGTGCAAAAGAACTGACAAAAGATCTTTGTGTAAGTGCCGAATACGGTGTAACAAGAAAGCTGAGCGAAGATTCCGATGAATATGTAGAAGCTCCCGAGGGGCTTTTGGATGTCGGAGAACTTGCAAGAACGCTCTTTTATCTTGAACTTCCGCAAAGAGTTTTGTGCAAGGACGACTGTCAAGGACTCTGTCCCGTGTGCGGCGTCGATCTTAACCTCTCCACATGCTCCTGTAAGCAGGTTAAGAAAGGCAAAGGACTCGAGGGACTTAAAAAACTACTTGACAATTACGAAGAATAGTAGTAGAATAGTCTTTGCGATAAATTAAGTTTATAAAAAACATATCAAAATACAGGAGGTGCCCTACAAATGGCAGTACCAAAGAGAAAGGTCTCCAAGGCGAGACGTGACAAGAGACGCAGCAATGTTTGGAAGCTCGGTCTTCCCGGCATGACAAAGTGCCCCAAGTGTGGAACATTCATCCTTTCACACAGAGTTTGCAAGAACTGCGGAACATATGCCGGCAAGGAATACATTTCCACAGAAGCAAAGGAAGCATAAGTTAGTTTGTGCTTTGCTGACAATCTAAAGCGTAACAAGGGAAGGTTTGCCGAAAGAAGCAAGTCTTCCTTTTTGCGTCGGGAAAGCCCGACAGCAAATTCACGGGCGCGACGCGTTAAGAAAACAACCCTGTGTGGTTGTTTTTAGCCAAAGCGGTGAGCAAGCTTGCTTGCGAGCAGGGCAAAATATTGTGATTGGCAAATTTTGATTGTCGCATAACCAAATATGACAGTAGGGACAGGCGTCCCCGACTGTCCGTTTTGAGTTTGGAGTTAATAATGGTAAAAATATCGGGAATTGAAAGAAAATCCCTTGCCGAAAAGGCGGGGATACTTTCGGGAGACGAGCTTGTCTCCATAAATGACAATGAAATAAATGATGTTCTCGACTACAGATTTTACCTGACCGAGAAGAAACTCAGGCTGCTTATTCACAGAGACGGCGACGAGCTTGTTTTTGACATAAAGAAGCCCCAGTATGACGACATAGGTCTCGAATTTGAGACTTATCTCATGGACGAAAAGCACACCTGCACAAACAAGTGCGTGTTCTGCTTCATCGACCAGAACCCCGAAGGCATGCGAAAGATGTGCTACTTCAAGGACGACGACTCGAGAATGTCCTTCTTCTACGGAAACTACGTTACCCTTACCAATATGAAAGAGTCTGAGGTCGAAAGGCTTATCAAAATGAGAATTTCGCCCATCAACATTTCGGTGCATACAACAAATCCCGACCTCAGGTGCAAGATGTTAAACAACCGTTTTGCAGGGGATGTACTGCGTTACATGGACAAATTCCGCGAGGGCGGCATTGCCATGAACTGTCAGATTGTACTGTGCAAGGGTCTCAATGACGGAAAAGAGCTTGAAAGAACACTTGACGATTTGGTACAGCTTTTCCCGAGTGTTGAAAGCATTGCCGTAGTACCCTCGGGACTTACAAAGTACCGCGAGGGACTTTATCCCTTGGAGGATTTTTCTAAGGAGGATGCAAGAGAGGTTATTCATCTTGTTAACTCCAAAAGACGAGAGTTTGAAGAAAAGACGGGTCACACCATTGTGCAATGCTCTGACGAGTGGTACTTAAAGGCGGGAATTGAGCTTCCCGACGAGGACTACTACGACGGATATCCCCAGCTTGACAACGGAGTGGGACTTATAAAAAGCATGGAAAATGAGATTCTCATGCGAATCGGGGAGCTCAAGGAAGAAGGCTTTAAATTAGAAAAGCCGAGATGCCTTTCATCCGTGACAGGCACGGCAGCATACCCTTTTATTTCTGCCATGGCAAAAATGCTGATGGAGGAATTTGAGGGGCTTACCTTTAACGTATACGAATGTAAAAACGAATTTTTCGGTCACTCGGTAAATGTTGCAGGGCTTCTTGTGGGTGAGGACCTGTACAACCGTCTGAAGAATGAGAACCTTGGCGAAGAACTGCTTATTCCCCACGTAATGCTTCGTCACGAGGGGGATTTATTCCTCGACAACACGGACGTTGACGAGCTTGCCGAAAGGCTGAATATAAGCATATATCCCATTCCTGCATCCGACGGATTCTGTTTTGTGGATGCGGTGCTTGGTATATAGGAATTAGGAATTAGGAATTAGGAATGAGTTTGGTCGGTGGCGTTTATGCCGACCAAACGGTATAATAATCGAGAAATAAAAACGGAAGAAAAATAGGAAAATTAGGTGCTCGGTGCGAGTTCTTTTTGCCTACTTTTTCTCCGAAAGAAAAAGTAGGTGGAAAATATGTCCAAACCCATAGTTGCCATTGTAGGTAGACCTAATGTAGGTAAAAGTACATTTTTTAATAAAATAGTCGGCAAGCGTATTGCCATTGTCGAGGACATTCCCGGTGTTACACGTGACAGACTTTACTTTGAAGTCGAATGGTGCGGCAGAAAGATGATGTTCATTGACACGGGCGGTATTGAGCCTGACACAAACGACATGATTATGACGCACATCAAGACTCAGGCTGAGATTGCCATTGAATCTGCCGATGCCATTGTTTTTATGACAGACATCCGCGCAGGCGTTACTGCCGACGACAGAGAAATCGCGTCAATGCTCAGAAAGAGCCAAAAGCCTGTTGTTCTCTGCGTAAACAAGGTGGACTCTGTGGGTGCGCTTCCCATGGAATTCTACGAATTCTATGAACTTGGACTCGGCGATCCCTTTGCCGTATCCTCGGTACATGGCAGCGGTACAGGCGATATCTTAGAGCAGCTGTGCGAGTATCTTCCCGAAGAAATCGAGGAGGAAGAAGACGAAGACAGAATTAAGGTTGCGGTTATAGGACGTCCAAATGCCGGTAAATCCAGCCTTGTCAACCATATTCTCGGCAAGGAACGCATGATTGTATCAAATGTGGCAGGTACAACCCGTGACGCCATTGACTCGGATGTTGAAAACGACCACGGAAAGTACGTCTTTATTGATACGGCAGGCATAAGAAAGACGGGCAAAATCGGTGACAGCATAGAAAAGTACAGCATCCTTCGTGCCGAAATGGCGGTGGACAGAGCCGATGTATGTTTAATTGTTGTTGATGCAACAGAGGGCATTACCGCCCAGGACGAAAGGGTTGCGGGCATTGCCCACGAAAGCGGCAAGGCGTGCATTATCATCATAAACAAGTGGGACCTTGTTGAAAAGGAAACGGGTACATTAGAGAACTACCGCAAGGAAGTTTACGAAAAGCTGTCATATATGACATACGCTCCCGTACTCTTTATCTCGGCAAAGACAGGTCAGAGGGTTGACAAGATTTACGAGCTTATCAACTATGTTCACGACCAGAGCTGTATGAGAATTTCTACGGGTATGCTCAACGACGTTCTTAACGAAGCTACAAACCGTGTGCCTCCGCCAACAGACAAGGGCAGACGCTTAAAGATTTACTACATGACACAGACGGGCATCAAGGCGCCTACCTTTGTCATGTTCGTAAACGACGCAGAGCTTTTCCACTTCTCCTATCAGAGATATATCGAAAACAAGCTTCGCGAGGTCTTCGGCTTTGAAGGCACGCCCATAAAGCTTGTTATACGTCAGAAGGGCGAAGACGAGCTCGAAAACCCCGGCAGGTAGCACCTGCGGGCATATTCGCGGGCTATGTTTGATTTAAAACATGCCTTTGGTGTCACGTAATCAACCTTTTGCGGCTATCAGACAACGACAGCCGCAAAATCAAGACACCGACAGAATGCAATCCAATAAATCGTGGCGGATAGCACGGTTATCCATTCCCGACCACCAAACACCGGCGGTCGGGAATTGCGTTTATTATAATAAAAATATGAGGAGTAGAACGAAATATGAACTTTACTGACAACCAAAAAAATGCAATAAATGTCCGTGACTGCTCCCTCATTGTATCTGCAGGTGCAGGAAGCGGTAAAACCGCCGTTCTTACAGAAAGAATACTTGAACGTATCTGTGACGAGAACGACGATTGCAACATTGACGATTTTCTCATAGTGACATTTACAAACGCCGCCGCAAAGGAACTTTCCGACAGAATCAGAAATAAACTTTCGGAACGTGCGGCAAATGAACCGAGGAATAAAAAGATACTTAATAATCTTGCCCTTCTGCCTCTTGCAAAAATAAAGACCATCAACTCGTTTTGTTATGAGATTGTGCGTGATAACTTCCAGAAGCTGGGGCTTTCGGCTTCGGTAAGAATTGCGGATGAGGCTGAAACGGACGTTATCCGTGAAAAACTCATGAATGAGGTTGTTGACGACTATTTTGAAACAAACGGCGATGATAAAGCATTTATTGCCGCCTATGAGATTTTTGCATCGGCAAAGAATGATAAAGGTTTTGTAGCAACACTTCTCGATCTTGATAAGAAGCTCAGCAATCTTACAGACAGAAACGCATTTTGCAAAGGCGTTCTGGATGCTTACATGCAGACTTCTGTCGGTCAAGAGTTCTTTGATACATATTACGGCAAAATCATGAAAGACAGCATCAAAAACGATGCTGAAAAGACCATGTCGGTGCTTGAAGGACTCATGCTTGAATGCGGAAAATACGATATTCTTACCGAAAAGTATTATCCCGTAATTGAGCATGAATATGAATTTGCAAGACTTGTCTACCATGAGTGCGATAAAGGCTATGAGGCTGTTTGCAACCTTGTAAATGACCATAAAATCATGACCTTTGCAGGCAAAATTGTACCCAAAACCTTTGAAAACAATATGCTAAAGGAATTGATATCCTCCACAAAAAAGGCGGCAGGAGACGGCTTTGTAAATAATCTTAAAAGCCTTTGCAGTTGTGATTCAAAGCTTTTACGCAGCTGTGCAAAGGATACCCATACAGTGTTGGCAAAGCTTTTTGAACTTGTGGAAATATTCCGCAAAAAGCTTGATGAAAGAAAAAAAGAGCTTTCGATAATAGAATTTTCCGATGCCGAGGCATACACTCTTTCGCTTCTTGTCGAAAAGGAAAATCCCTTTACCGTTACTGATTTTGCCAATCAACTGCGTAGCTCCTTCGAGGAAATATACATAGATGAATATCAGGACGTAAATCCGCTTCAGGATATGATTTTCAGGGCAATATCAAGACATAGTGACGGCAGAGAGTATAACCGCTTTATGGTTGGAGACATAAAGCAGAGCATTTACCGATTCAGAGGTGCAAGCTCGGATATATTCATGTCATACCGAGATACTTTCGGGGATATCGGCTCTGACGATAAGACAAAACGCATATTCATGAGTAATAACTTCAGATGCTGTGAAAGCGTAATAAAGCTTACAAACACGGTTTTTGAAAGACTTATGGGTTCATATTATACCGATGGCGACAGACTTGAGTTTTCACGTCCCGAGGAGAAAAAGAACACACAGAAGGTGTGTATAAGCGCCTTTTATTATGATAAGGAAGAAGCAGACGGCGTATCTTCAACCGAACTTGAAGCGGCGCTTATCTGTGAAAAGATAAAGGAATTTGTGCATAATCCCGCCTACACCAAAACCGACGGCAGTGAATATACATATTCCGATATAGGTATTCTCTCAAGGTCAAAGGCATCACTCAAGGTTTATGAATCGGTGCTTAACGGAGCCGGAATACCTGTCCTTTCGGGTGTAGGTGAAAGCTTTTACGGTAAGAAGGAAATCATCCTTTGTCTTGATATACTCAATGCCATTGACAATCCCGAAAGGGATATATACCTTGCGGGCTTTATGAGGTCATTTGCAGGTAATTTCAGCGACGATGAGCTTGCACTTATCAGAAAAAAATATAGAAACATGAGCCTTTACCGTGCGTTGGTTAAGTGCTCGGAAAATATAGCCGAGGATGGAGTACTTGGCGAAAAATGCCATTCCTTTGTCGAAAAGCTCAGAGATTACCGCGTGTTCTCAAGAGGAAAGAGTGCGGACAAGCTCTTGTGGAAGCTTTACAATGATATGGATATCATCAACATGTGCTCGTCGGACGGCTTCACAAATGACAAAACAAGTACTCGAAAGAACCTTTTGAAGCTTTATCAGATGGCACGCGATTTTTCAGGCACATCCTTCAGAGGTGTGGGTGCTTTTGTCGACTATATCAACGGCTCTATGGAAAAAAGCGATGTCAAGAGTGAACGCGAAAGCACCGGAAACTGCGTTGCACTCATGACCGTGCATGCATCAAAGGGACTTGAATTTCCCATTTGTTTTGTGTCAAACCTTTCAAAGAAGTTCAACAAGAGCGATGAAAAGGAACGTCTTGTGTTTTCCGAAAAGACGGGAATTGCCACAAATCTTTGTGACACTGAAGCGATTGAGAGTGTAGAAAGCAATACCGCGCTGATAAACATCAATACCCCCTTCAGGACAGTTATAAGCAACACTATTGACAATGAGCTTACCGAAGAAGAGGTGAGAATTTTATACGTTGCCATGACACGTGCAAGGGATAAGCTTGTTCTTACATCGGCTTTTCCAAAAAAGACAGAGAATGCCATGAAGGAAGTTGTGACAATTCATTTTTCAAAGAATTATACCGACACCAACAACTATTTTACTATGCTTCTTGCATCGATTGCCGACATGAAGAGTCTTTCACCCTTTTATCTTGCGGCAGGAATGACACCATACGGTGACAATGACGCCTGTGACGATTGTCTTGAATGTGAGTATATTGAATGCGGCAAGGTGAAAGAAATGTATGATGCGTGTCAGAATAAGGATGATTTTGAAGAAGAAACGGGAAATGACGAATATGACGAAAAGCTTCTTGAAAGCCTGAAAAGTCTTTCCGCAAAGGTGCATGAATTTGATGAATCGCCTGCCAAGGTTACCGTTTCTCAACTTAAAATCGGTCTTATAGACCCTGAAAATGACGTAGAAACGGTAAATGTCGATGTAGGTGACAAAGCCGATCCCGTTCCATACTTTGTAAGTGGCGAAAAAGAATTTGATGCGGCACAGAAGGGTACTGCCATGCATATGTTCATGCAGTTTGCAAACTACGAAAACTGTGCTTGTGATTGCGGTAAGGAAGCCGACAGACTTCTGGAGCAAGGCTTTATTGATGAATTGCAGAGAAAACATCTTGATATTGAAAAGCTGACAAGATTCTTTGCTTCGGATTTCTATCTTGAAATTGCAAAAAGCAAGAGTATTTACCGTGAACAGCGGTTTAATCTTGATGTTGATGCATTTGACAGCCCGCTTCGTGGTAATATTCTTGTTCAGGGTGTTATCGACCTTTTCTACCAAAACGACGACGGAACATACACTGTTGTTGACTTCAAGACTGACAGAGTTTTTGGTGACGGTGCGGAGCAGGTACTCATAGAACGTCATAAACAGCAGCTGATGTATTATAAGCGTGCCGTTGAAGAAATGACGGGAATGCCTGTATCAAAGACGGTTATCTATTCCTTCTCGCTTATGAAGGAAATTGATATAGAATAAAAAAGAGCCGAGGCGGTTGCCTCGGTTTTTTTGCACCAACCTTGTACCAACTTTGTACCAAACTTGCACCAAACTTGCACCAAACCTGTACCAAACTTGCACCAAACCGAAACCAAGGTTTAACCGAAAACAACCGAACTAAAACCTTAATGACAATGATAATGTAAAAGTTAATGCTAATGTAAATGTAAATGTAAATGTTAATGTTAATGTTAATGTTAATGTGAATGTGAAAGAAAAAGATAATGTTTCTGTAAATGTGTATGTGTATGTGTTTGATACCGTACGAAACACACACTCACAAAAAAGAGAAAAACAAGAGCCGAGGTTTTTAAGCCCCGGCTTTTTGCTTTTATTTAGTTGTAATATCAATTCTGTTGCTCTTTATCTCATACTTATATCCCGTAAGCTCGCAGAATGCGGAAAGCTCTATCATGGGAAGATTGTCGTAGGAGTAAAGAGGCTTATTGAGCTTGATTTCTCTGCCGTCGGAAAGTTTTACAATGTCACTTCCCTCGGTCCACAAGCTCTTTACATTGTCCTTCTGAATCATAAGGGTTCTTGTTTCGGCATCCCATTCGTGATAAATGTGTGTAAGAACGCAGAAGTCACGAAGAGGCTCGAAGGGAACATAAGCTTTGCCGTCTTCTACCTTTGACTTGTGGTGGCTCTTATAGTGATTTTCGTCAATATAGGTTTCAATTATCTTTTTATCCTTGCCGATAAAGAGGATTTCCTCAACCTCAAATTTGCCCTGATTATCGCAGGGGTCAAATCTGAACGCCTTGATTCTGCCTTGCCATTTCATGTCGTCGCAGGGCATGAGCACGGCATACTCGCCGTCGTAGGCTCTTGGAGTAAGCTGCTTGTTATAGTGCCATTCGCCATCCTCGTCCGTAATGTAGTGGCACATGAGGTTGGCGGTTTTTGCCGTGGCATTCGAAAAGTCGGAAAGACCGTTCTTTGCACGGATTTTGAATTTGATTATTGCAACATCCTCTGCATCAAAGTCAACTTCTGCTACAAACTTGGGGTCTGTGCCTGTAGACTCACCGTAGAGTTTGCCGTCGCGAAGTTCTATAAAACCTTCGCCGCTAAAAGTCCACTTGTCAATCTTTTCCTGTGTGTCAAAGTCGAGCTTTAGTGTAAGCTCACCCTCATCAGAATATGTCTTTTCAAGAAGGGGTGTCTGAATAATGGCACGTGGTCTGGGATAGAGGTAGCCGAGTCTGTCGAGAGCTTTGCCCGTAGGTCTGTCCGACTCGAAGTCGTCACCTTCGACAGTAAATGCACGTCTTACTTCATTAAGATAGCCAAAGCCGTTGATGTTTGAAGGACACATGATAGTACCCTCGCCGTACTCGTTCCATGTAGCGAGCATTACAAACTTCTTTTTCCATGTTTCCTCGTCGTTTTCGTACTTTGAAATGACATCGTCACGCATCCATGTGAGCATCTGACCGAATTCTTTTTGACTTGTGAATGGCGAGCGGAATTCACGCCATGCAACGTCGTTGTAGCCTACGCAGGCGGTGGGAACGACGTGGAGCTTATCCTGCTGCATCTGGGACTCGATTCTCGACTTTACATAGTCAAAGCTGTAGCTCTGATGTCCCCAGTTGTATGCGTAAACCGAGGTGATGCCTGCTCTGTAAAGCTCGTCCGAAGGCTCGCCGCTGGTCATTGTGATAAGACCTGTATAGCCGAGACCTTTGAGTACGTCTTCAAGATATTCCATCGCAATCTTGAAGGTTTCGGGACCGCCCATGGAGGCAATGGCCTTGTTAAGACCGAATATGGACAGAACCGCCTTGCCGTCAACACGGTAGTAGTTGGGGTGGGAGAAGTAGTGGTCAACCCAGTAGGGAACAAGGTACTTCTTGAAGCCGTCAAGGTCCGGACTTGAAGCATTTGCCGCTTCCCAAATGAGGGCAAAGTTCATTTCGTCGCAGTACTTTGCGTTGAAATATCCGTCGTCAAGAGCACCGCAGATGTGTGTCTTGAATATGGGGGCATCCGTCTGATTGTCAAACCAGCAGTAGAACTGAGCGTTTACGCCGTGTTCAACCATCCACTTGATTTCCCAGTCGGCAACTTCCGTAAGGGGCTCGTCATAGTAACCGAGGAAGGTTTTGTTTTCTTCAAAGGAGCTTATTGCGTCCCATCCCCAGTGTTCGCCGTTTCTCCAGAGGGAGCAGACGTTGATGCCTGTGGTGTAGCCGTTTTTCATTGTGGGTCTTACGGGAGGCTTGGGATAGTCTTCGGGTTCGGGCTGAATAACGAAGGCAAGAACATCGGTAAATCTCATATAGCCGTCCTTTTCGGGAGCGTAGGTTATGGAAATACCGTCAAAGGAATCTGCATCAATGTCGAAATCAATTTCACCGCACTTTACGCCGTTGTGCTTGATAAGTGCCTTCTTTGTTGCAGTATCTGCTTCGATTCTCATAAACTGCCATACGTAAGGAGAGTGCTTTCTGAGAAGTGTACCGCCCGCGCTCTGGGAGTATGTACCTGTATCAACAACAGAAACAACATCCTCCTCATCTTTAGTAAGGCACATAATTATATTGTCGCCCTCGCCCTTTGAGAGATACTTGACTTCAAAGCATACCTTGCCCGATACTTCTTCAAAGGGGTGATAAGCACAGACGGAAGAGCCTTGTGTCGCATGCAGTGCATAGGTTGTTTCGGGTTTACCCTCGTAGTAGGTAGAGGTGAAGGCATTTGCATTACCTTCGGCATACACAACCCAGTCATCGGGCATATCGGCATGCTGAACGGGATTCCAGTTTCTGTCGCAAACAAGGTAGTTGATATTGAGAACAACCTTGTAAATGGTGAATTCGCCCGAGTTCTCGGCTTCATAGCCTGTCTTGAGAGACGAAAGAGAGTTTCCGCTAAGCGGCAGCCATGCACATTCTTTTCCCGAAAGTGAGAGAACGGCAATTTTTTGGTCTATATCAAATTCGATTGTGATATACTGCATTCCGTAAAGGAAGGGCGCGGGGACAACCGTATCACCCGACACGAGAGAATGTCCCTTCTGCTTTAAAGAAAGGGTGACATTGCCGTCGATATCGTAGAAATCAAGATAAAAGCCGTCGCCGCTTTTAAGATGCATGGTGAAGGCAAAGCTTGCCTTGCCGCTTGTGAGGGGAAGAAATCTTCTTCTGAGGCTTACCGGTGCGTTATGCTCCTTGTCGGTGGAAATGTTAAAGCTTCTGCCGAACTGATGAACTACAGGATTGATTGCACCGCGGCTGTCATAGTCCCAGCCTGAGGGTACGGGGTGGTTTGCGGTTCTTACCATATCGTCGTCGATAAGGTAGACGGCATTTTTTGTTGTTCTTGTATCTACCATAAGAACTCCTTTCTTTCGGAAAAGGACATATCCGAACATAAAGTTTTGATATTTAAATTATAAACCATATAAAGTATAAGTTCAATACAAAATGAGGATTTTGTCAAATTGTGCAATACAATTTGTATAAGTTGACAGTAATAGAACAAATGTTTTTGTGCACACCTACAAAATCGAACCCGTGTTCTAAAAAATCGTTGACAAAAGGGTGATTTTGTGGTAAAATACAGTCACAGAACAAAGAAAGTTCCGGTCATTCGTGTCCGGGATATTTTTTGCCGGCAATATAGAACAAATGTACTATATAAAAAGGAGGTGTAAAGCAACATAAATGAGAACCGAAACATTTTCAGGGCACTATACTGTTTGTGCTCAATGCGGATACAGATTTGAAAGAGGAGATGAAGCACTCAGAATAAAGGAAACGGGGGATATTGTCCATAATGACTGTTATGTGGATTATATGGACGATAATGTCACCGAGCTTGCAGAAAAAATTGAGTTTTAGGAGGAAAAATGAACAAGAAAAACGAAAGATTTATTGACCTTGAGCAGAGAATAAACGATTACTTTTTATATTGTGATGCCGTTAATGAGTCAAAAGAAGAGATGGTGAAGCCGTATACCCTTTCGGGACTGTTGTGTTACATCGGCATTTCAAGACAGGAATTTGAAAAAATATCAAAGACCAAAAGATACCAAAAGCTCATTTCAAGAGCTAAGTCCAAAATTGAAGCCTTTATAGAGGAAAACGCCCTGACCGGCGAGCTTTCAATAAGTGCTGCCACAAACAGCTTAAAATACAATTTCGGCTGGGGTGAAAAGGCAGACAGAAATGAATCGGAGGAACATGGACCGTTAACTGTTGTTCTTTCACCCGAGACACAAGAGTTTGCAAAGTAGGTGATTTTGCTTGTCAAATAAAACAAAGCCAAAGCTGAATCTTTCAGGCTTTCCTCAGGAAAAGCAAAGAATGTTTTTCCTTGCCGACACAAAATATATAGCCTACGGCGGTGCAAGGGGCGGCGGCAAAAGCTGGGCACTGAGAAGAAAGCTTGTACTTCTTGCACTTAATTATGCCGGTATATCCATACTCCTTATTAGGCGAACCCTTCCCGAACTCAGGGATAATCATATAAGACCTCTCACAAAAGAGCTGTCGGGCTTTTGCAAGTATTCTGCCATGAAGAAGTGCTTTGATTTTCCCAACGGCTCGAGAATACAGCTTGGATATCTCGACAGTGACGGCGACCTTTTGCAGTATCAGGGGCAAGAGTATGACATTATTGCTCTTGATGAGGCAACCCAAATTACAGAGTATCAGTTTCACACGTTAAAGGGAAGCCTCAGAGGTGCAAACAGCTTCCCGAAACGTATGTATATCACCTGCAATCCGGGAGGGGTGGGTCATGCATGGGTAAAACGTCTGTTTATCGACCGCAATTTCAGAGAGGGTGAAAATCCCGACGAATACAGCTTTATTCAGGCACTTGTTTATGATAATGAAATATTGCTTAAAAAGAATCCCGATTATCTCAATCAGCTGAAAAGTCTGCCCGAATCATTGAAGCAGGCATGGCTCTGCGGCAGATGGGACGAATTTGAAGGACAGTTTTTTTCTGAGTTTGATTATTACAAACATACATGTCCCGTGTGTGAAATAAATGAAGATGTGCGTAAATACTGTGCCATTGACTACGGACTTGATATGCTTGCGGCGGTGTTTGTGGCGGTAGATAATAAGGGAAACTGTGTTGTTTATGATGAAATCCACATGGAAAACCTTATAGTCAGCAAGGCTTCAGAACTTATAAAAGAAAAAATGGATGGTGTTTGCATGGTAATTGCACCCTCTGATTTGTGGTCAAGACAAAAGGATTCAGGCAAAAGCATTGCAGAGCTTTTTTGCGAAAACGGAGTGTATCTTACAAAGCTCAAAAGCGAAAGAATCGGCGGTTGGATGTGTCTTAGGGAATACCTGAAAAAAGACGGAAAACTTAAGATTATGCGTAACTGTCAAAATCTCATAAGATGTCTGCCTCTTCTTATGCACGACAAGACGAGAATAGGCGATGCCTCGACAAAGCCCCATAACATTACCCATGCACCCGATGCTCTCAGATACTTTGCAGTATCTCGTTACAGCGATGTGTTTGCGGAAAATAAGGAAAACACGTCCATAAAGCTTAAAGATAAAATAAAGACAAAGAAGGAGTACTAAAATGAGAAGAACAAAAACCTCAAGAACCATTTCAAAATCATCACTCTACGATTATTCGGGTGTGCATGAAAGGGAAGAAAGCATAGCGTTTCTTCTTGATTACGCATCAAAGAGTAAATCGTCAACCGAACAGTACTGGAAGAAGATGAGACGGTACTATGACGGAAAGCATGATATATCTGCCTCTACCGAAGAATTTGCATTGTCAAGGGAACTTACCTGGACACCGGCCCAATGTACCGACGGTTACATTCATGTAGAAAGCCAGATAAACCCTGCTATTCCTGATTTTGAATTTTCACCCAGGGACAGAACAGACTATGACAAGGCAAAGCAGAGGGAAAGAATTGCAAAGTACATATGTGACAACAATGACATGACCTTTAAAAACTCAAGAAATGAGAGAAATCTCGGAATACTCGGCAGTGCGGTATGGAAGGTTTGCTGGGATAACAATGCTCTTTACGGCGAAAGCAGAGGGGATGTTTCGGTGCTTGCACCGTATCCGGATGAAATCTTTACAGATCCTTCGGCTAAGGATGTTGATTCCTGCGAATATATAGGATACGTTTACAGACTCCATAAGCAGAAGGCAGTAAGAATCTTTGCCGATGATTTTAAGCGTGAAAATACAACCCTTGATGACTATCTTGACACGTCTTATTTCTTCAACTTAGGTACAAGCCTCAGTTCTGATGAGTATGACTGTGATGAAGACACGGTTAGTGTGACGGAATGGTGGTTCAGACAGCCGTGTGACGGTAAGGCGGACATAAGACAAAATGACAGAATCGTACATTACGAATGGAAGGCGGGAGATATCGCACTGTCGGTTCTCATAAACGGCAAGGAAGTAAGATATATTCCCAAATACTGGAAGAAAACAGACTTTGAAAACTTTCCGTTTGTTATATACTCAAGACTTCCGGGTGAAAAATCCATATGGGGCAGAAGCGAAATCGAGATGATTATTCCCCTTATTGACGCAAAGGACCGAGAGCTTACATACGCACAGCTCAATAACGCTTTTTCGTCAAATGACATAATTATAACCGAGGAAAACGCCCTTTGCGACGGAGAAAACCTCGACAATTCACCGGGTGCTGTTTGGAAGGTAAGACCGGGAATGATGGGCAAGGTGGCAAGGCTTGGCAACATGGCGGCAAGCCAGAATTCCTTGTATTCGGGTGCCATGTACTGGCAGAATCTTATAGAAACCACTACAGGTAACTTTGAAATAAGCCAGGGTAAAGAGCCTTCAAGCGTAACTACGGCAACAGGTATCGCACTTCTTAATGAGCGTGCCGAGTCGAGAAAGAATCAGAAAAACATTGACAGAAATGCGGGATTTAAGAGGTTGTTTGAGCTTATAGACAAGACCGCACTTGAATGTTACAGCGACGGAAAGATTGTGAGAATCGGGGCGGCTGAGGACGAAATTGTTTACAAGTACGGCGGCTTTGTCAAAAAGACAAGGGAAAGTATGTATATTCCTTCTGTTGACATTACTATTCACACAGGCTCTGCCATCACAAATTCCAAGGCATTTACCGTTTCTGCACTTACGTCTCTTATCGGTATGAATATAACCGATGATAACTATAAGCTTGTAAAGGCATATGTCGAAACAATCGGTATTCCCGAAAGAGCCGAAATATGCGAATACCTTGACAAAAAATTCGGCGGCGGTGACGACAGTCAGATTAATTACGATACTATCATGAAAATAATCGAAAACTCAATTATCAAGGAGGAAAGCGTTAATGAATAACGAATACACAGTTGAAAATGCATCACAACAGCCTAAAGAAGGCGATAACAATACACAGCAGGAAAAGACATTTACCCAGAGTCAGCTCGAAGAAATCATCCGTGAAAGACTTTTGAGAGAACGAAAGGTAAACGAATCCTTATCATCGGTAAAACAGCTTCTTAAAAGTGCATGCGAAAAGGGATATATCAAGGGGGCTTCTTATACCGAAATGGCAAAGGACCTTGTCGGAAAGCTGCAGGAAAAACAGCAGGCTGAATGTGATGAAGAGCCCGAAAAGGACACAACATCCGTATGCGCAGATACGGACGGAAAAGAAACTGACGGTGATAATGCCGGTAATGACGTAGTGAAGGAAGACGCAGATAATAAGCAAGGCTTTATGGACACTCTTTCGAGAATCAAGGCAAAGTATCCTAAAAGTGCTGTTGAAAAACTGCTCGAGGGGAATTTGTTTGAAACCTTTGCCAGAGGACGAAGCGGAAGTGCAGAGGAAATATTTGACGATTACTATACCTTTGTTTCCATGGCAAATCCGGAATTTAAAAAGGCTCAGGATAACACCGACGGCACATTTTCATCTACAGCGTTTTCTTCCCAATCGGGAGTTGCTGAAAGCGGCTCAAATCTTACAAGACAGCAGATGGATATAGCGAAAAGTGCAGGAATGTCTTACCGCGAATATCAGAATCTTCTGGAATCCATTCCCACAAAAAACGGGAGAGCATTTAATTAAAAAAAGAAAAGGAGAAATGAAAAATGAAGTTTTTATATTCACTCGGCGGCGGTAATATCCCCGTTATCAGAGAATATGATATTGAAGCAAACAAGCAGTTCAAAAAGGGGCAGGTTGTAAAGATTTCACTTGAAGGTGTGATTTCAACAACTGCTGCAGGCGGCTGCATTGGTATTGCAGCAGAGGACCACACGGCTGAAAAGGATATCCTAAATGAAAGAAACAACGGTACAAAACTGAGAGTTGACATCACAAGACATGCAGTCTATGAGGTTGATGCACCGAGACTTGTTGCAACAGGCGGAAGCAATACTACTTTTGTTTGTTCTTCCACAGGTCTTATGGAAAACCTTGAAAATTCGACTCTTGTGCTTGTCCGCAAGGGTGAAAACTCTGAAAACACAGATACTGTTGGTACTGTAAGAAAGGTTTCGTTGATTTCCGTTTCCAATACATCAGCCACATTTACAATCTCTGACGGCGGCATTGTTTCCGAAGGCGATGTATATGCCCTTATACCCATATGCGGTTTTATGGGCAATGTTGGCGGCAACGACGGCTCTTTTAAATGTGTAAGCACGATGGATTCAACACCGGCTTTTGTCATGGCTTACAATACCGACACACTTACTCTTGAGGTTATGCCCAAGAAGGACTTTATTGCTTATTAAGGAAAGGAAGTAGAAACAATGAACGATATTTATACATGGCACAATGACCTTTATCCTCTTATTAAAAAGAGATTTGACCTTCGTTATGCAAAGCGTCTTGACGCTATCAACCAGGTTTGTGATGTTGTTTGTCAGGATGACATTGACTATAGAATCGAGGGTATCGGCGGCTACGGCGAAATGCCGGTATACGACGGTACAACCGTTGTGGGTGCCGACACCAAGAGAACATTTATTACAACAATCACACCCAAGGAGCACGCCCTCAAGGTGACAAGTACATATAAAAAGGCAAAGCTCGACTATTCGGGTGAGTCTCAGAAGATAGGTACACGTCTTGCAGACTCTGCATACATGACGGTACTTAACGAGTTCTACAGACTCTTCGGCTCTGCCTTTACAAACATCGGCTCCGACGGTGTGGCATGGGCAAGCGACAAGCACCCCGTATCAAAGGACAGCAAGGAAACCTTCTCCAACCTTATGACAGAGAACCTTTCTGTTGCAGCCATCACAAAGGCACAGACAACGGCATCCCGTTTTGTAACTCCCGACGGTCTTCCCTTTGCCTGCAACTTTGACCTTCTTCTTGTAAGCCCCGAGCTTGAAGCAAAGGCGAAGGAAATCTGCGGCCCTAATTCCAGACTTATCCCCGAAAACAACCCCGATACAGACACAAATGCGGCAAATCCCGTATACGGCATGAAGTATCTTGTTGTGGGCGGCGGTAATGCAGGCTTTACGGGCAAGCAGTGGGCTGTTGCAGACTCTCTTATGCTTTCCGAAGTATTAAAGCTCGTCTACATCACAAAGCCCACTGTTCTTGTGTCTCCTCAGGATAATCCTCTTATCACCGATTATATCGGTTATGTGGATTTTGCCTTTGGCTTCGGTGATGCAAGACCCATTATCTTCTCTAATCCCAACTAAGGAGTGTGAAGATGATGGGCGGTTATTCCAGAATTCCCGTTAAGACAAAAAACGAAGGGGTTATTTCTAACATTGAGTTTGAAATTGACACACAAGGTCTTGACTGTGTTATAAGAGCCGAGGGAACCGACCTTTTTGTTTATACAAAATCAGGTGCGGATCAATCTGAAATGTATCTTGTAAAGGACGGCGAAACCTTCGAGTTCTGCGGCAAGATTTACTATCAGGTTGCCACTTCGGGAACAGTATATACCTTTATGTATAACAGGCTTTAAACAAAATGCCGTCTGCTTCGGCAGACGGCTTATATTTTAGAAAGGAGAAATGAAATGTCAGAAAAAACATACGGAACATTGAAAAAAAGAGTTTTCGACCTTCTTTTTGAGTATGCCCCCTCTGATGATACGGTTTTTATTGCCGACACAGACAAACAGCTTGTTTCTTCGAGAATGCCCGATGCGGTTAATTCTTCTTTTGTAAGAATGAGTGAGTCTCTTCCGTTGTGGACAAAAACGAGTATTCAAAAGCTGCATGATTTCAAAAAGGTTTTTACATATAACGGCATTTGCGATAAAGACACTCCGCTTGAGTTTGAGCTGACGGTTGACAGAATAGGTGTTTTCTTCAGGTTTTTCGGCAAGGGTAATGTAATTTTTTCGGACATGGATGGCAATCCTGTTTTGACAATTGAATGTGAGGGCTCAGGAAGCATCTCGTGCCATAAGAGTGTTGAGAATACGGACTATACCGGTACTTGCCGTGTCTACACTGACGGCAACTTGTGTGTCAAGGGTTTTGCTGTTTATGAAAATGACTCAGAGCTTGACGAAAAAAGCCTTTGTGCCTTTAATGAAACAAGCTTTGAATTGCCGGAAGCGTTTGACAGACTTGTAAGTATAGAAGCTTCTTCGGGGAAAATAAACCGTGACAAAATATATGTCTGCGACGGATACGGATTTATATGCTCTGATTTGTGCAGGGGAGAAAACGAGCTTTGTATAGAGTATAAACGTAAGCCGTATACAGTTGGTGCACAAACGGCTGACGATTTTGTGTTTGATGTAACGCACCTTGAATTTGAAGCACTTGTTTGCCTTGTTGCAAGTGAACTTTGCAGAGATGAAAACGCCGACTTATATGCAAGACTTGTGTATAAATACAACGACCTTTGCGAGGGTATCAGAAGCTGTAATGTGTCAAAAAAAGGAAGAAACACCTTCTTTGGTGCAAAAATAAGACGGAGGTGGTAAAATGGCATATCTACCCTTGAGCTTTGTTCCAAAGAATAAAAAAAGCTTTAAGAATGTTAACTACAGACTGCCTGTGGGCGGGGTAAGTCTTTCGGATAACACAAGGAATGTTGACGAAGGAAAGTGCAGTTATATGTGCAATATGGATATGCTTTCCGACAGAATAAAAAACCGTGTTTTGCAGGAGATGGTATGCCATGGTTTTGCCGCTGAAGAAAAAATCAACGGATATTTCAAAAGCCGGTTTTATGATAAGCTTGTTTTCCATGCGGGAACGCATTTGTACTTGTTTGGCTCGGGTGATGAAAAACCGAGCATCATAGCAGATAATCTGCCGGATAAACCAAGCCTTTTCTGTATATTTCTGTCGAAAATCTATATTTATTGCGATACGCATGTTTATACTCTTGACAGCGAATTTAACTTTGCCGAGGAATTGCCCGATGCACCCCTGATTTACGAATCCTGCGTTGCCAACGTCAGATATTCGGGCAAAAGAACCGAGCTGCCCTTCAATCTTTTGGCACCGAGAATTACGGTTTCCTATTCTCAATGTACCAACCGCACATTTATTCTGCCGCAAAATGCGGATGTAAAACGCGGTGCTGTGGTATATAAAGACGGAGAGGAAATGCCGTGTGATGAATTTGAGCTACATGAAGATTATCTTGAGATTTCTGACGGTCACGGTGCCGTAAACAGACTTGTTTCTTTATCTTATTTTGTGAGTGAGCCTGAAAAAATGGAGTTTGAAAATGTAATTGCCGATTGTGAGCTTATTGCGGATTTCGGCGGAAATGCCGAGGGTGGTACAAGATTGTTCTTTACAGGCAATAAGAACAAAAAGGGCTATTACTATAAAAGCGATTTTCTTAATCCTTTGTATGTTGCCGGCGACGGCTTTGAAATCATTGGCAACGGCAGTGAAAATATTACGGCTTTAAAGAAAATGTACGGTAATATGATTGTATTTACCGAGCAAAGCGTCTTTCGCATGGGATACACCCTGGATAAAGACGGTTCGTTCTTTTCTGTCAAGGAGCTGAGCTCTGAGGCGGGATGCGATTGTCCCGATTCTGTTCAGCTTATAGATAACAGAGTGGTGTTTGCCAACTCAAAAAAGGGTGTTTTCATAATAGAATCAACCGGTGAAAACGGCGAACAGAATATAAAGCCCATATCGGGAAATATACTGAAAGGCAATGGCATGGGGCTTTGTGATATTCCTACAGAGGCTTTGAAAAAGGCAAAATCCATTGACTTTGACAGAAAATATATGCTCTTTGCTGACGGTAAAGCATATATCTGGGACTATGATGAGGCCGGTTTTTCGGGAAGTTCAAACTATTCAAGAGCAGAAGAACGCCTTAAGTGGTATATTTATGACGGCATTCTCGGAAGTGAATTTGTAGAGGTTGACAGAAGCCTTTTGTCCTTTGATGAAACAGACGGTGTGCGTATTTTCAGGTTTAATGAAGATGTGAAAAAGTCCGATTGTGAAGGTGTGTTTTACTCGGGAAACTCGGTTTTATTTGCACCGAAAAAGAGAAAGCATGTGTACAGCATGAGTATTAAGTTGTCAAGAAGTGATAATTGCGATATCACCCTCGGATTTTTCGGCGACGGTGAAAAATACTATGAAACAAAACTTCCCAAGTGTGAAAAGAATAAGGAAAAAATCATAATGAAGCTTCCCAAAAAGGCTCTTTATGACTTTGCTTTTTCAATAAAAGCATGCGGTGAATATGAAATACAGGATATAGCCTTCGGCTATTACGAAATAAAAGAGTAAAGGAGAATGATTATGGCAAATCTTTGGAAATATGCATCTGTTCCCCAAAGGGAAAGACTCGACATGATAAGAAGCGGAAATGCTGATGTGTACAATGCTGAAAAGCGTCGAAACAACTCTCTCAAGATTTTAAGAGAATCCCTCGGTCTTTCAACACAGAATGTCGATGACTGGAATAAAACGGTAGATAACGCGTACTCCCTGTCGCAGCAAAAAACACAGGATAAAAGCGGTCTTCCAAAGTTTACGGGCGGCAAGTATGCAGAGATTAACAAGGCATTCAGCGAATCAATTAAAAACGTAAGACAGCAAAAGGACGAAAGCATAAAAGATGTGACAGAGGAAGCCGAAAGCACCTTAAGATACATCGGGGAATGGCTTGCCAATAACGGTTATTCCGAAAAGGGATACCTTGCAACTGCGGCAAAAAAGGAAATCAATGATGCACTTGAAGCGGCTCTTGAGGGCATTATTAAGGACTATGAAGAGGGTATCCAAAGTATAAGAAGCAGGTTCCGTTCCATGGTTATGTGATGTTTTGCAAATCTTGACAATGTATGATTAAAGTATTACAATAGGAGTAGAAAAACTCTGCGTTCTATGATGATTACCGTCAGAGAAAATCAAAGGATTCTTCTCAAAATTCAACGTCGCTTTTTTCGAATGCAATTAAGAGTTCGTTTGACGGCATCAAAAAGAACATTTTGGAAAATGCAGAGCATTATTCCAAGACGGATAAGGCAAAAACTGATACTGCCAAACGTAAGGGAAATGCCATTAAGAGCAATATTCAGAAGTAACATACGTTAACATTGGAAAATATATTAAATAATCAGAATTATTCAGGGGGTTAATATGCAGACTTCAAAGAGTAAATATGTTATTGCTTTGTTTGTTTTAACCATATCGTTTTTGTGTTCGTCCTGCTCAGAAACAAAAGTGACAGAAACAAAAGTGGCAGAGAAGAAAAACGAATACCGTCTCGTCACACCGACTCAGGAAGAACTTGATGAAATTGTGCCTCGGTTAGAACCGATTTTGTCGATGTTTCACAAGGATTATGACTGCACAAAAGATAACATTTACGAGTATATGTTTCACTATGACCACTTGGATTATGTTTATCCGGAATATGACTCCGAGATTGAAGCGTTTGTAGCTGAACCGTTCGGGGTATCTGATGCAGGTTTTGTGTTTTGGTATGAATATGGAATTCCCGAGAATGATCCTCTTGGAAAATTCCCGAAAATACGTGATGAAATATATGATGAAAACGGAAATGTGAACGAAGACTTGGCATGGGATTTGCTTGAAACCCAAGATGTGTATTACCGTGATTTGATAATAGGGCATAATAAATTTTCAGGAAAGTATATAGACTGGTTGGTCGAGGGCATATGGAACGGAAAGGCTGACCACAAAAGCTTTATGAAGTTTGAAGACGAAACAAGGCTTTATTACTACGACGGATTTTATTACACCCCGGAATGTGTTGGTGACAGGGGCGGCGGAATATTCTACTACCCTAAAATCCACAATATTACTCCTTTGGAAGACGGTAAGTATGAAATAGTATATCAGCTTTACAATGATGGAGATGAATATGTTGCTGCAAACAAGGCGGTTGTCGGATTAAAAGAAATATCTTCAGGCTTCCGGTTTTGGTCGATTTTCAGTATTGATTATGACATAGACAAGGCATAATCATTTTGCACAATTTGTTATGTTGAATATGGCGACAGAATTTATGACAACAAGGAAGACATTTTGAAAGCCTTATCTTAACAATTCTACGAGGAGAAACAACATGAAAAACAACAGTATTCGTATATTTATGACTATAGTACGAATTGCAGTAATTGTTTTATCGATATTCTGCATTTGTTTCGGCATCCTCATTTCTCAATATGATGAATGGAACCGTGTGGATTATGATATTGTTGATGTTGAAAAAACCGTTTTATTGTTGCTTTCAACTATAAATATTTTGTTTTCTGTGTTTTCAAAAAAGTCACATAAAGCTCTTTTTGTTATTAATGTTATTATTACGGTCATATGCCTCGTGCGTTTTTCGTGGCTGTTGACGTTGTAAGCAGTAGATAAATCATAAAACAAGGAAGACATTTTGAAAGCATTATCATGATGTCATCACATTGGAGGTGTGAATATGAGCGGCAAGCCTGCAAACGGTATAAAATCAGTGGTCAAAACAGTACTTCATATTTGCTTGATTCTGGTAATGTGCGTTTACATATTTTTTGTTTTCACAGCAGGACCTTATGATGATCATTATATCTCCCAGAAAGTAATAAGTCCCTACAGACTTGAAATGAGCGTAAAAGCGTGTTTGGCGGGAGGAGTGTTTAATTCCTTTGTTGCATGGTTATCTTTCAAAAAATCAAAGGTGTTTTCTGTTATTTACATGATTTTGGGAAGCGTATGCTTTGCAAGGCTTGTGTGGCTGTTAACGTTGTAATTTAAAACGTTTAAGACTGATTTGCTTTGTTTTTTGCAATTCCGCTTGTTTACTTCTGCATTACAGGGTGGACATTTATTTCGTTATCAGGAGGTAAATCATGAAAACTAAATCAGCAAGGGTGTTTTTGATTCTAATAACATGTCTGTTACTTTTTGTTTCCTGCTCATCAAAAGAGGAATCATACACATTGAATGAGGAAAAATACGGAAATCATTATGGCAGAGATTATGGCGGACACGTTGGAGACGGAAAGTTTTTAATGATGCATATAGACGGTGCTGACCAACTGATGATTGCAGAGGATCCTGATTCATTACATACAATTTTAGACTATGAATATGAACATAAATATGATGGCAATGATTTATATTTTTATTCGGCAGACGGTTATGCCGTTGTATATGCAAAGAGTAATTTGTGTAAGGTCTTGATAACCGATTTCCCTGAAGAATTGGTAACCGAAGTTGATGTAAAATATTCGATAAGAACAGAAGAAAACAATTACCGCATTGCCGAACTTGTCGGTGAAGAATACAAATGTATAATCTACCTCGACTCCTATGATGAATTCACAGAGTATGAACAGAAAATCCTTGGAGAATTAAAAGAAAAGCAGGATAGGGAAGATAAAATAACCGGTTTTTTTGACAGTGTTGGTTGAACCTGTTGAATAAATCGTTCCATCCGCCTGAAAGCTTTGGTTTCCGGTCGGTTTTCAGTATTGATATAGCATTGAATAACACAGAACGCCTCCTGAAAGGGAGGCGTTTTTGTGTGTTTTGGGTTAAATGAAAAAATAATCCCGACCGCCGTGGGTTGGTGGTCGGGATGGGTAATCGTGCAAAAGAAGATATACTTAATGCCGAGAAACAGTTGGTGTCAAGCCATTTTCTCTTTGCTTACTTTCTCTTTTATCAAAGAGAAAGTAAGTTAAATCTCAGGAATTACAACTTCGATTTCTCTGCCAAGCTCGTGGCTCTTTGCAATACCGTCGATGATAGCCTGATTGTAGATAATCTGGCTGGAGGGTACTGTCGGGCCCTTGGAGGGATCGATGATGGAATCGAGGAAGCTTCTTATCTTCTTGTCAAAGAGGTCTTTGCTGTCGCGGAGGATGGGAAGCTTTGTTTCTGTTTCAAGACCTGCTACATTCTTGTAGATGGTCATTTCTCCGCCTACAGAACCGTTCCAGCAGTCTGTGGAGGGGATTCTGAGACCGCCCTCTGTACCGAGGATGATTGTATCGCCGGGTGTGTTGATGTTCATTGCCCATGCAATTCTGAAGTCGAGGATGATGTCGCCTTCGAGTCTTACAAATGCTGCTGCAAAGTCGTCAACGCCGAAGAGCTTTGCATATTCTGCGGGTCTTCCGCTTTCTGTATATGTCTTTTCATTTGTGCCGAAGAATGCTGACTTGTAACCCGAAACTGTTAAAGGCTTGGGATAGCCCACAGCATTGAGAACCATGTCAAGGCTGTAGCAACCGATGTCACCGAGAGCACCGATGCCTGCAGTATCCTTTTCGATAAATGTTGTACCGAAGGGTGTAGGAATACCGCGTCTTCTGCCGCCGCCTGTCTGGATGTAGTATACTTTACCGAGCTCGCCCGATTCAACAATCTTCTTGATCATCTGCATATTAGGGTCAAGTCTTGGCTGGAAGCCGATAGTTAAAATCTTGCCGCTCTTCTTTTCAGCTCTCATTACTTCAACAGCTTCTTCAACTGTTACAGTGAAGGGTTTTTCAAGCATTACATTGATGCCTGCTTCAAGTGCATGAATGGCACAGGGAGCGTGCTGACAGTTGTAAGTACAGATGCTTACACCGTCAAGGTCCTTTTCGTTTTCAATCATTTCAACGTCGCTGTTGTAGCATCTTACGTTTTCAAGACCGTGCTTCTTGAAGAAAGCTTCAGCCTTGCCGGGAACGAGGTCTGCGCCTGCAACCACTTCAACGTCGGGCATATTGAGATAGCTTTCCATATGTGCATCGGCAATCCAGCCTGTACCGATAATACCGATCTTAAGCTTTCTGCCGCTTGTTTCAACCTTTTTTTCTGAAACCTGATTGGGGTCAAGGTTTGTCTTTGAAATTGCCATGAGTTCTTCCTCCTGAACACAATGATATTTTGAAGAAATTTGTTTTCCTCACATACACACTTATGTTAAACCATGTTTATGAAGTTGGTATTAACATTTTAACGTTTTTTCTGCTTTTTAAATTATAATTCTATCACATTTTCCCCTGCAGTGAGTTTCTTTTTGACTCCGCATGAATCAAACGTTGCTTTTACTCCCTTGGGGATTGTAACAGTTATTTTTTTGCCCGAAATCTTAACGGAAATTCTGCCCTTTGGAACAGTAATGTAACCCTCAAGGTTCTGAAGTTCATCCACAAGGCAGGGACTTATCACAATGTCTGTATAGCCGTAGGAATCCTTTGTCTGACGTATACCGAGAAGATACTTGAAGAAGGATGAAACGGGTGCCGAGAACATGGGGTGGTTGTGGCTTGCCTTGCCTGTCATGTATTCCCAGAAGGTTGTAGCACCGCAGTCTTTCATATAGCCGTAGGATGCCTTTTCCTTGTGGCTCGTCAAGAGCTTGAAGGCGAGGTTTGCCTTGCCGTTTTCAAAGAGAACACGGATAAGTGCGTCTGTCGCAAAGATACCGCAGTCAAAACCGCCGTATTGGCTGTATTTTCTTACAGTTTCATCAAGGGTTTTCTGTGTGCCGATACCGATGTCAATGGCAAAGGAGTTACCGCCCGAAAAATCGTTGTAGAAGCAGTTGTTCATGGGTGACATATAAGCGGCACGCATAGCCTTCTTTGAAAATTCTGCCTTTTCACGGCACATCTTCGCGTACTTTGGATGTCCGAGTGCTGTGGCGATTTCTTCCATACGCTGATAGTTCTTTACATAGAAGTAGGTGTTTACATAGTTTGGACAGAGAAGCTGATAGTTTTCTTCCTCATACGGGAAGCCCCAGTCGCCGAGACACCAGCCTGTTTCTTCATTCGTTGCAAAGCCGCACTCACATCTTGAGTCCATATATGCCATCCAGCGTGTCATGTTGTGGAAATACTTTTCAATAACCGATTTATCGCCGTAGTACTTCCAGAGCTGATAGGGCACTTCTACGATTGCCGTACCCCAGCCGAGACCGCCTCCGCCGCCCTGATAGGGTGCCGTGTGGGGAACGTGACCTGTGTACATATCCTGAGAATCGGCAATATCGTCGAGCCATTTGAGATAAAATTCCTTGGACTCAACAAGATGTGTGCCGAGCTCGCATATAAGCTGACCGTCGCCTGTGTAACCCAGCTTTTCTCTTGTGGGGCAGTCAAAGGGAATACAGCCGTGAACGTTGTCAAGGAAAGTTCTGACTGCCGCATCGTACATCCAGTTGAGGGTTTCGTTGTCACAGTGGAAATAGCTGTCAACCTTGAGGTCTGTGTGAACTACAACAGTTTCTATAGGCTCTGCATTTGTGGTGCAGGAGAAGTATCTGAAGCCGTGGTATGTAAAGTGAGGAACAAGGATTCTTCCCGAACCGTCGGTAGTATATTCATCGCACTGTTTTTTCTTCCAGAGATGGATGTTGTCGCCGTATATTTCGCAGTTTTCGTCGATTTCCTCGGCGTGGATAAGTTTTACGTATTCACCCTTCTTGTCACACTTTACTCTGACGTAACCCGTAATATTTTCGCCGTTGTCGTATACGGCATAGTCGCCGAAGTTCTTTATAAGCTTTGGCTTTATTGTTCTTATAACCTTGTCGGAGGGGAAATTCTGCAAGGAGTAGTTTGTTTCGGGAACATAGGCTTCAACCGAGCTTTCGAGCTTTGAAATATCACTTTCGGGAAGAAGAAGAGATGTGTCAAACACATTCAAATCCTGCTTTTCACCGTAGAAAAGGTCATTTTCGAGAATATGGCTGGGAGTCCATTTCATGTTTTTATCGGTATAGGAAGCAATAAACTCCTTACCGCCTTTTTTCTTCATAGTGATTTCAAAGCAGAGCTTTTCGTCGCCGTAGGGCTGACATTTTTCGTCGTGGTTACAGTCTATGCAGTACCAGCCTTTACCCACAAGTACCGCGACTCTGTTCTTGCCCTTGTTAAGATAGGGCATAAGGTCGTACTTTAAGTAGTAGCTTCTTTTTGTTTCTTCGTTGTAATAGATAAGACCTGCAATATGGGAGTTATCTCTCTTGTGATAGTCGCTGGTTGCAGGTGCGAAGATGTCGTCAGATACCTTCTTGCCGTTGATGTACAGTTCAAAAAGACCGTATCCGATGATGGAGATTTCACACTTTGAGATGTTGTCCGGCACCTCTAAATCCGAAAGGAAATAGGGGGCTGTGCAGGTGTTGTCTGACGGTGAAATGTATTTTGCTTTTTTGAAAACCTGTGAGAATACCATGTTTTTTACCTCGTTTTTACAATCCCTCAGTCACTTCGTGACAGCTCCCTTTGCACAAGGGAGCCGAAGTCACGGTTTGCAATAAGGGTGAAATGTTAATGTGTTGTTTTCGGTTTGTGTTTATCAGCCTCCCTTGTGTAAAGGGAGGTGGGTTTTGCTGTAGAGCAAAACTCGGAGGGATTGTTTATTCAATCACATCCGGCTTTATAACAATTGCACACGAAAAATCTTTTTCCGTGAATCTGTACTGCGGGAAGGGTTCGGGACCGCAGGACTGGGAGCCGATGCCGTGCATCTTGAAGTCCACGTATACATATGTCTCTTCACGCTCACACAGCTTATAGTCGTGGTCCGTATTTGTCAAATCCATTGCAGAATAGTGCATTGCATTGAAGTAGAAGGTGTCGTCCTTGTCGAATCTCTTGAAGGCGAGACCGTGCCCTGTTTCAGAACCGACAAAGCCGAAACGTGTTCCGATATGCGCACCGTTTTCCTGAGGCATTATGTAATGCTCAAAGTTGTCGGTAACAGTTGTATCAAAGAGGGAAATATAGCTTGAAAGCTGTTTGTCGCTGTAGGCATCGTGTGGACCCTTACCGAAGTATCTCATTTTTTCACTGCCCTTTGGCATTACAATTTCAAGACCGAAACGGGGAATGTGAACTATCGGCTTTTCTATATTGACCTTTGATTCGTAGAGAATTTCGCCAAGGTTGTTAAGTGTTATGTGAAGTGTGATTCTGCAGAATGGTCTCTGATATCTCTTTGCAACTGCAAATTCGCTCTTTACTACGATTTCCGAAGCGGTTTCCGATACAATCTCACAGCTTCTGCAGTCGTAGGTAAGGTCATCAAGACCGTGTTTCTGCCATTCATTTTTCATATGTCCGTCGTTATCGGTGGGTGCACGCCAGAAGTTGAATTTTATAGGACTTGCCAATAAATCCTTGCCCTCGTTTATAATGCGTGTTATATGTCCCTTTGCCTTTTCGATAACAATGCTTGTTTCACCCGATGAGATGGTAAAGAAACGGTCGTTTTCAATGAGCTCGGGTGCAAAGGAAAGAAGTGAATCCACCTCATCCTTTTCGTCGTCAACTACGTTTGCAACCTCAAGCTGTATAAAGCCGACTTCAAAGCCCGACTCGCACCAGAGTGTATCTACCTTTGAAACAAATCTGAGATTGAGGAAATACTCGCCCTCATAACAGAGGTCGTCACCGTCAAAGAGGTTGTAAGTTTTTCTTGACTGAGGCTGTATTTTGAGCGTGTCAACACAGCCGGATTTTACTGCCTTTCCGTTACATTCGAGAGTCCATGACAGGCAAAGGTCGGAAAGGTCGGTAAAGAAGCGTCTGTTTTTGATCTGTACAGAGCCGCCCTGAATATCTAAAAGCTCTGCCGTAAAGGGCTGATATGCAGTCTTTAATTCCATAAATCCCACATGAAGACGTCTGTCGGGATAAACGTATCCGTCAACGCAGAAATTGTACTGCGTCGGACTGTCGCCGAAGTCCCCGCCGTAGGTGTATGCATGTCTGCCGTCAGGCAGTGTGATTTCCACCGAATGGTCGCAGTATTCCCACACACATCCGCCGAAAAATGCGTCATACTTCCAGAACATGTCGACGTATTCCTTGATACCGCCGGGGCCGTTGCCCATGCCGTGTGCATATTCGCAAAGGAAGAAGGGATTTGGTTCTTTCTTGTTTTTGATGGCGTTTTCGCACTGATCGGGAACAGTGTACATATGGCTGTCAAGGTCCATTTCATTATGATATTCTTTAGACTTTGGTGTATGACCGCCGGTACAGCTCTCGTAGTGAACAAGAGCATCCTTGTCACGGGACTTGATATAGTCACGCATTTTGAGATGATTTTTGCCCATACCCGATTCGTTACCCAGGGACCAGAACGCAACACAGGGGTGGTTCTTGTCTCTTTCAAAGAGCTTCTTTGCACGTGTAAGATAGACTTGTGTCCAATCGTCAGAATCGGAGAGCATGTCCCATTCGGAAGCACCGTAACCGTCACGCCATAAACACATTCCGTGGCACTCAAGGTCAGCCTCGTCTACAACGTAAAGACCGTACTTGTCGCAAAGCTCGTAGAATCTCGGGTCGTCGGGATAGTGGCTTGTTCTAATCATGTTGCAGCCCTGCTGTTTTATGATTTTAATGTCATTTTCCATGTGGTCAAGGGGCACAACATGACCGAGTCTCGGATGGCTTTCGTGTCTGTTTACGCCGAGAGCTTTCACCTTTTTGCCGTTGATGTAGATAACTCTGCCCTTCTTTTCGATTTTCTTGAAGCCGACCCTTACAAGCACAACTTCGTCACCGCAGAAAAGGTAGAGATCGTAAAGATTGGGTGCTTCACTCGACCATAATGAGGGAAGATTTACCTCGATTTTGCCGTTTTTCTTTATGCTTCCGCCGTCGATTTCGTAGCCTTCGGGAGAAAGAAGAAGATAGTCGAGACTTTTCGCCTTTACATATTCGGCATCAACCGAAATTACGCCCTTTTTGAAGTCGTCGGAAAGGGTGGGCTTTACAAAAATATCGGATATTCTTTCCTTGCTTCGACCAAGTATATAAACCTCTCTGAAGATACCCGAAAGACGCCACATATCCTGGTCTTCGAGGTAGCTCTGGGGGTTCCATTTTACAACAAGAACGGTTATTGTATTCTTGCCTGCCTTGGCATATTTGTTGATATTAAACTCGTTTGTCGAGTGGCTTACCGTCGCATATCCGACAAACTCACCGTTAACCCAGAGGTAGAAGCAGCTGTCAACGCCCTCGAAGTTTAAGTACAGGTCTCTTTCACAAAAGGCCTCGGAAAGATAGAAATCTCTGTTGTAGATACCGCAGGGGTTATCTGTTGGAATATTTGGCGGGTCCATGATAAAGGGATATTCAACATTTGAATAGTTGGGCACATCATAGCCTCTTTCAAGGAACATCTGCCAGTTTGAGGGAACGGGAATCTTTTCGGTGAAATCTTCGCCCGTGAGGACAGAGATATCCTCGTCTATTTCCTCAAAGCTGTTGAAAAAACGGAAGTTCCATTCACCGCAAAGGGTTTTGAAATACTGCGACTTTGTTCTGTCGCCGACCCTTGCCTTTTCGGCATTGTCGTAGGGAATAAAATATGCCCTCGGAGCCTCAACACCCACGCTTATATTCTCGAGTTTTTTGTGAAGAGATTCAAATTTCATACCGCTTCTCCTTCCAAGGTATATTATTACAAATATTATAACAACAACATATATAAAAGTCAATTATAATTACAAAAATCCCAAGGCATAATCACATACATTCTGCCCCGGGATTGGTTCTCTTATTTGTTGAAAATAGGTCTGTTATCCTCGCTTATGATTGCTGTTGAGAGCATAAGCTTTATTCTGTTTTCCTGATTGATTTTTGTAGCACCCGAATCGTAGTCGATTGCAACGATATTTGCTTCGGGGTACTTTTCTTTTATGGGCTTCATCATGCCTTTTCCGGCAATGTGATTTGGCAGACAACCGAAAGGCTGCGTGCATACAATATTCATTGCACCCTCGTGTATAAGCTCGATCATTTCAGCCGTAAGAAGCCAGCCTTCTCCCATTTTTACACCCATACCGATGATGCCTTCCGTTAACGGCGGTACTTCATGGAATGGCATGGGAGGATTGAAGGAGCCTTCGCTTTCAATTGCCTTTATAAGATCCATCTGATAGGATTCAAAGAATTTGATGAGGAACTTGTAAAGAAATGATGACTTCTTGTTTCTGCCGTAAAGCTTTCTGTCAAGAACACCGTTATAGACAACGTACAGGCAGAAATCAAGCAGACCCGGCACTACAACTTCAGCACCCTCCGAAACAAGGAAATCTTCGAGATTGTTGTTGCCGAGAGGGGAGAATTTAACAAATATTTCGCCAACGATTCCGACTCTTGGTTTGGGTGAGCCGCCCTTGGGAATCTTTGCAAAATCCTCAATTATAAGTGCATAATTCTTCTTTGCATTGCGTCTTGAAACCTTGCCCTTTGCCATTTCGGCAGTCAGCCTTTCGGTCCACAAATCGGCAAGCGCCTCGGCATCGCCGCTGTTAAGTTCATAGGGCTTGGTCTGATTTACAAGGTTCATAAGAAGGTCGCCGTAGCAGATGGCGTAAAGGAATCTGTGAAGAATGGCAGGAGTCATCTTAAAGGCACTTTCTTTTTCAAGTCCCGAAAAGTTGAGGGATATTACGGGTATATATCCGTAGCCTGCTTTTTCGAGCGCCTTACGCAGAAGATGTATGTAGTTTGAGGCTCTGCAGCCGCCGCCCGTCTGGGTAATCATAAGGGCAACTTTATTTTTGTCATATTTTCCGCTGTTCAGTGCATCAATCATCTGACCGATGACAAGCTGAGCAGGGTAGCAGGTGTCATTGTGAACATATTTAAGTCCCTCGGTAATGACATCAGGACCCATGTTTTCAAGAAGCTCTGCCTTGTATCCGTAGGCTTTCATGATGCCTATCATTATCTTGAAATGACGGGGAAGCATGGTAGGAATAAGGATTGTATAATCCTTTTTCATTTCTTCCGTGAAAATGGGATATTTTCTTATATGTTTTTCGTTGGTCATACTATCATCCTTTTGCAAGTTAGGAGTTAGGAGTTAGGAGTTAAATGCAAAATGCAAAATGCAAAATGCAAAATGAGTTTGACCGCCCTCGTTATGGCGGGCAAACGGGGTTATTTAAGCGACACCAAAGGTTTGTTTGTTGCAAACATATGCCGTGAATTTGCTGTCGGGCTGTCCCGACTGCCGACCAAACGGGGCTATTTAAGCGATAGCCGGGGCTTGTTTTATTGCGAGAATTTACCGTGAATTGCCCGCGGGGGTTCCCCGCTCATCAAGTGCTCCGATAAGGCTTCTGAGTCTTATTTTAACAGCACCCATGTTTGTGATTTCATCAATTTTAATTTGGGTATAGAGCTTGCCGCCGTTTTCCAGAATATCGCGTGTTTCGTCTGTTGTTACGGCATCAACACCGCATCCGAAATAGACAAGCTGACAAAGCTCGGCATCGGAATTTTCGCAGACAAATCTTGCGGCATTGTAAAGTCTTGAGTGGTATGTCCACTGGTTGAGCACTCGTGTTTTCGGTTTTTCCTTTGCCAGCTTCCATACGCTGTCTTCACTTACCACAACAAAGCCGAGTGACTCACAAAGCTTGTCTATGCTGTGTCCCGTTTCCATGTCGATGTTGTAGGGACGTCCTGCAAGAACAAGGATTCGTTTACCGTGATTTCTTGCGTACTCTATCGCTTTTCTGCCTTCGTTTTCGATGGCATTCATGTACTTTTCGTGTGCCTCATATCCCGACTTTACGGCTTGCTTTACATCACTCTTTGTGATGTCGGAATAGTGTTTTGAGAGATAGTCGTAAAGCTCTTTTTCAAGCTCTTTTTTGTCCTCAATGTTGAGGTAAGGATAGAGGAATTTCTTTTCCTTTAGTGAATCCATATTGCCGTAAAGAAGTTCTGAATAATAGGCAACAACGGGACAGTTGAAGTGATTGTCGGCTGATTTTTCATCGAAATTATATGTAAGGCAGGGATAGAAAATCGCACCGACATTTTCGCATATCAGCTTTTCTATGTGACCGTGCATAATCTTTGCGGGGTAGCAAGCGGTATCTGACGGTATGCTGTTTTGACCGAGGGAATATATTTCTCTTGTCGACATGCCCGAAAGTATCACATCAAAACCGAGCTTTGTGAAAATGGCATGCCAGAAGGGTGCAAGCTCGTACATACCGAGCGCAAGCGGGAAGCCAATGCTTCTTGTTGCAGAGGGATTTCTTTCAAGTGAAAGTATATAGTTGCGCTTGAACTGGTGAACATTAGGGGCATTGCCTCCTGTCTTGGATTCGCCGAGTCCCTTTTCACACTTGTTTCCCGAAATGAATTTTCTTCCGTCGGAGAAGGTGTTTACGGTCAGCGAGCAGTTATTTGTACAGCCTCTGCAGGTGGCGGATTTTGCCGTGTGCGAGAAGGCGGAAAGCTGTGCCGAAGTTATGGTGGTGGTAGAACCCGAGATGTTGTCTTTTGCATAAAGTGCCGCACCGAATGCACCCATAAGACCTGCTATTGACGGGCGTATGACATCGTGACCTATTTCCTTTTCAAAGGCACGAAGCACGGCATCGTTGTAGAACGTACCGCCTTGAACCACTATGCTTTTGCCAAGCTCTTCGGCTGAATTTGCACGGATTACCTTGTATATGGCATTCTTGACAACACTTACCGAAAGACCTGCCGAAATGTCGGCAATCTCGGCTCCGTCCTTTTGTGCCTGCTTTACAGAGGAGTTCATGAATACGGTGCAGCGTGTTCCGAGCTGAACCGGCTTTTTTGCAAATAATGCCATCTTGGAAAAATCGGATATAGAATAGCCGAGGCTTTTTGCGAATGTTTCAAGGAATGAGCCGCAGCCCGACGAACATGCTTCATTGAGCATGATTGAATCTATGGAATTGTTGCGTACCTTGAAGCACTTGATGTCCTGACCGCCGATATCGAGTATGAAGTCGACATCGGGTCGGAAATGCTTTGCGGCACCAAAGTGTGCCATGGTTTCAACAATGCCGAAATCTATGCCGAAGGCGTTCTTTATAAGCTCTTCACCGTAGCCTGTGACGCCCGATGCACATATTTTGATTCTGTCACCGCAGACGGAATATATCTTTTCAAGCTGAGCTCTTACAATTTCAACAGGCTCACCCTTATTGGAATCGTAAAATGAGTAAAGAATATTGCACTCATCATCAACCAATACAAGCTTTGTGGTAGTACTTCCGCAGTCAATGCCGAGATATGCATTACCCGAATAGGAGGAAATGTCCTTTTGTTCGACCGATGCTGACTTGTGTCTGTCCGAAAAAGCGATGTATTCGTCTTTTGTATTAAAAAGCGGTTCAAGTGTCTGTATCGTGCTTGTTGCACTTTGTGCTTTTTCAATACGTGAGCAAAGCTCCTCATATGTAAAGCTTACATCCTGCTTTGAGGCATAAATTGCTGCACCGAGAGCAACCGAAACCTTTGCATATGTCGGGAAAAACGTGTTTTCCTTTGAAAGCCCGAGAGTTTCGACAAAGCGTCTTTTAAGGCCTTCGTTAAAGCTTATGGGCCCGCCGAGGAACATGACTTTGCCCTCGATTTTTCTGCCCTGTGCAAGACCGGCTATGGTTTGGTTTACAACGGACTGGTAAATACTTGCGGCAATGTCCTCTTTTCTTGCACCCTGATTAAGCAGAGGCTGAATGTCGGTTTTTGCAAAAACGCCGCAACGGGATGCTATGGGGTATATTTTGTGACAGTCCAGAGAAAGCTCGTCGAGTTCGTCGGGAGTGACGTTGAGAAGGGTAGCCATCTGGTCAATAAATGCACCCGTACCGCCGGCACAAGTACCGTTCATTCTCTGGTCAATACCACCCTTGAAGAAGATGATTTTTGCATCCTCACCGCCAAGTTCAATGACGACACTGACATCCGGAGCAATGCTCTTTGCCATTTCTGCGGTAGCAAAAACCTCCTGAACAAAGGGTATGCCCGTTTCTTCTGCAAGGCCGAGACCGGCAGAACCAGATATTGCAACCTTGACGGTTTTGCTTTCAAGATAAGGTGCTGCTTTTCTTACAAGCTCGAGGGTTTTTGCTCTTACCATTGAAAAATGACGTTCGTATCTTTCAAAAAGCACCTTGTCACCGTCGGCAATTACTATTTTTGCAGTGGTAGAACCTATATCTATACCAATTTTTATATAATTTTCACCATTTTGAGTAATTTGTGCAGTTGTTGGTGTGTTCATGCCTTTTCCCCCGTGATATTTCGGAAAAAATGTCGTATTTTGTAATTTTCTTTCCTATTATAATACATTGATTACGACATTTCAATATGTATTTTGAAATATCAAGTAAATATTTCATTAATGAGAAAAATCAAAACTCCGCACCCGAAAGTGCGGAGCAATAATCAATTTTTGTTTGTTATAAGACCTGCTATCCAGAATATTATAAAGGCACCGATGTTTGCAATAACTATGCTTGCACCCGTCGGCATGTTGAACAGCACCGAACCGAATATGCCGAGGATAAAGCATGTTACCGAAACAAAGCATGAGCATATCATGACGCTTTTATAGGTTCTGCATACACGCATTGAGGTAAGTGCGGGAAAAATTACAAGACTTGATATGAGAAGTGCACCCATAAGCCTCATTCCCACAACTATAATTAGTGCCGTCAGAACGGCTACAAGGGCATTGTATATTTCGGTTTTCACACCCGTTGCCTTTGAAAAAGTCTCGTCAAAGGTTACGGCAAAAATTTTGTTGTAAAAAAGAATAAACAGTATCAGAACGGGAACCGAAACGGCAATGCTCAGAATTACGTCGCTGTCTGACAAACCGAGAATCGTGCCGAACATGTAGCTGTTGAAATCCTGGTTCATACCGCCCGATAAGGACGAAACCGCAACACCTGCGGCAAGAGCACCCGTTGACACTATTGCCACTGCGGCATCACCCTTGATTTTGCTGTTTTCCCCAAGTCTTAATAGAAGAAATGCAAAGATTACAACCACGGGAATTGCAACCGCAAGAGGTGCAAATCCGAGAGCCGTTGCAATAACCGCAGCACCGAAGCCCACATGTGAAAGACCGTCACCTATCATGGAATAGCGTTTGAGAACAAGGCTGACACCAAGCAGTGAAGCACAAAGTGAAATGAATATGCCGCCGATTAAAGCTCTTTGCATAAAGGGTTGTGAAAGTATTATAACCAATGTATCAATCACTTGTTTTCACCTCCGAAAAAGTTTATTCCCGTTTCGGAAGAACGGTATTCCTCTGCTGTGCCGAAGAAGAATCTGTCGCCCTTAAGGTGAAGAATGTGGGTTGAATATTCAAGTGATGCACGTATGTCGTGCGAAACCATAATAATAGTTATTTTATGCTCTTTGTTCAGGTGATATAAAAGGCTGTAAAGCTCTTCCGCCGCTTTTGGGTCAAGACCCGTAACGGGTTCGTCAAGCAAAAGAAGGGTGTCTGTTGCACATAAAGCTCTTGCAAGAAGTGCTCTTTGCTGTTGACCTCCCGAAAGATTGCGGTAGCACTTGTTTTTGAGCTCGGATATTCCGAGCATTGACATGTTGTCAAGAGCCTTTCTCTTGTCCCGGGCAGAATAGAATCCGAAAAGATTCTTTTTGCCGAGAGTTCCTGACAGTACGACCTCGTAAACGGATGCAGGAAAGTCCTTTTGGGATACCGTCTGCTGGGGAAGATATCCTATCTGGTTCTGTTTTAAACCTTCGAGAAAATGCAGATGTCCCGATGAGCATTTCTTGAGACCCAGTAATGCTTTTATAAGTGTCGATTTGCCCGAGCCGTTTTCACCGACAACGCAGAGATAATCACCTTTGTTTACGTTGAAGGTGAGACCCGTTACAACGTCTGTTCCGTCATAACCGAGACTTACGTTTTTAGCTTCTATAAGTGCCATTTTATTCACATAAAGCCTTTCTTAAATTAGAAATGTTCTGATTCATAAGGTCATAGTAGGTGATGCCGTTTTCAAAATCCTCTTTGGATACATTGTGGCAGGAATGAAGTGTCAGAATTTTTGCATCTGTTCCTTCTATGACATTTTTTGCGATTTTCTGATTTGAAAATTCTATGGTAAATACATATGGGATTTTTTCGTTTTTCACTCTTTCCGAAAGCTCCGCCACAACCACGGCACTCGGCTCTGTGCTTGATGAACAGCCAGGGTACGCGGCATGATATTTCAGCTTGTAATGGGTTGCAAAGTGGGTAAAGGGGAATCTGTCGGCAACTATTATCGAATCACGCTCGGCATTTGCCAAAACGTCTGAAAACTCCTTGTCCAGCTGTGAAAGCTTTTGTGTGTAAGAGGCAAGATTTTCATTGTATTTGTTGGCATTTTCACTGTCAGTTTCGCAAAGAACCCTTGTGATTTCTTGGCAAATGGTTTGTGAAAACAAGGGGAGTGTCCATACATGTTCATCGTATTCATGATTGTGGTCATGACCTTCATGTTCTTCTTCGTTACCGTCGGCAGAGCAGATGTCCATAAAGGAAATGACTTTCATGTCTTCATTATCTGCGGATTCAATGATTTTCTTTGCCCATGTGTCGCTTTCGCCGCCCGTGTAGATGAAAACATCACAGGTGGAAACAGCAAGAATGTCGGAAGGAGACGGTTCGTATGTATGTACCTCGTTTCCGGGAGAAATAAGCATTTTTATTTCAACGTTATCGACGTTTTGTGTTATTTGTCTTGCAAAATCATAGTGCGGAAATGCCGTTACTACTATTGTCAACTTTCCGTCATCCTTATTTCCGCCGCAGCCGACAAGAACAAGCATCAGCAGTATGCATGCAAGCATCAAAGCTGTTTTTTTCATATACTCACCCCGAAACGAAATTGAAAACCGTTTTCATATTGTCATGAAAGTATATCACAGTATACCGTATTTGTCAAGGATGTTTGTGCAAATAAAGTTGACACGCAATGGATTATTCTGTATAATCAAGGCGAGATTGAAAAATTTATATAAAAACGGCTATATAGCAGGAGGTAAAAATGTTTTATCCTGTAAAACAGATATCGGTTGACGGTGTATACACTATTATTGATTCAAAAAAGAAACCCGACTTTCGCTTTGAGGGCGAAAGCCACCCCTTCTGGGAATTAGTTTACGTCAAGGAGGGAAATGTCGGTATTTCCGCCGATGAAAGAATTTACAGCCTTTCGGCAGGGGATGTAATATTTCACAAGCCCATGGAATTTCACAGAATATGGTCAAGCGAAAACTCAAGCCCCGAGATTTATGTTCTCACCTTTGAGGCAAGCGGCGAGAGGGTGAACGAGCTTGAAAATCTTTCCATGAAGCTTAATGAGGCGAGTATAATTTTGCTTGAAAAATGCGTGAATCTCGGAAAAAAAGCGTTTGACTTCAACAGAGGCAGAAGTGTTATAGATGTTATCGACAAAAGGCTTTGTCAGGAATACTGCAACTTTCTTGAGGTATTCATGCTGTCGCTGGTTTCAAGAGGCTCATCCGAAAAGCTGCCTATTGAATCCTCCTCCGATTCGAGACTTTTCTCGGACGTGGTGCTGTTTTTGCGTGATAACATTGATGAAAAGCTGACTATCGATGTTATTGCCGACAGATTCTTTGTCAGCCGTTCGAGAATAAAGAAGCTCTTTTCCAAATATTCGGGACTTGGCGTTATCGGATATTTCAACAACATGAAAATACTTGAGGCTCAAAAGCTGTTGCGTGAAGGTCTGACGGTTGCCGAAACTGCCGAAAAACTCGGTTTTTCCAATCAGTTTTATTTTTGTACTGTATTCAAGAAGATTACTGCTTTAACCCCTTCTGAATTCAGGCGCAGAGAAATGTTAGAAATTGCAAAAAAGCTATTGACAAATAAATAACAATCAACTACAATCTATACTGGAACAAGTTGGGAATATAATAAATAGGTAGAAACGTGACAGGAAGTACAGATTTGTTGTGTCCTCTAACAAATTCCCCCACACCCACACTATAGGATATTCCACACCATTGAACGAAAATTTTAAGGAGAAAGTTTTATGACAGTTCAAAACGTATTAACTATGTTAATGGGTCTTGTGCTTTTCCTCTTTGGTATGAACCTTATGGGTGAAGCACTCGAAAAACGCGCGGGGAATAAACTCAAAGATATTCTCGCAACACTTACATCAAGTAAAATCAAGGGCTTTATACTCGGTCTTGTGGTTACTTGTGTTATTCAGTCTTCCTCGGCAACAACTGTTATGGTGGTCGGTTTTGTAAACTCGGGTATCATGACACTCGGTCAGGCAATTCCCGTTATTATGGGTGCCAACATCGGTACAACTATCACCTCATGGATTCTGTCGCTTTCGGGACTTTCCGGTTCAGCATGGTACATCACAATGTTCAAACCCGCAACCTTTGTTCCGATACTTGCCGTAATAGGTATAGTGTGCTTTATGTTCCTCAAAAAGGCAAAGTACAAGGATGTAGGTCTTATACTTATTGGCTTTTCAACCCTCATGTTCGGTATGGAAACCATGTCGGGTGCCGTTAAGGTGCTTAAAGACGTTCCCGAATTTGCAAGTCTTCTTACGAAATTTGAAAATCCCATACTCGGTGTTATTGCCGGTGCAGTTATCACGGGTATCATTCAGTCGTCCTCGGCTTCCGTCGGTATCCTTCAGGCACTTGCCGGAGCTACCGGTGCGGTTACAATAGGTGCAACCGTTCCCATTATAATGGGTCAGAATATCGGTACATGTGTTACTGCCATGATTTCCTCTGTAGGAGCAAACAAGAACGCAAAGAGAACGGCGGCAGTGCACCTTTACTTCAACATAATCGGTACGGTTGTGTCGTTAACGATATATTCGATAGTGACAAGCTTTATTCATATCCCTGTTCTTTCGCAGTCAGCCGACCAGTTCAGCATAGCAGTTGTGCATACGGCGTTTAACGTTATCTGTACGCTTATTCTCTTCCCGTTTGCTTCCCAGCTTGAAAAGCTTGCTGTAAAAACAGTCGGAAACAAGAAGGGCGAGGTTGACAAGACTATCATGCTTGACGAACGTCTTATCGCAACTCCTGCAATTGCAATTGCACGTTGTAAGGAAGTTGTAAACGATATGTCAAAGCTTTCGGTTGATGCACTTGGCAAAACGTTTGATATGTTCGGTTCTTTCAGCGAAAAGACCTACGACGAAATCCAAAGACTTGAGGATGAGGTCGACAAGTATGAGGATACAGTCGGTACATATCTTGTAAAGCTTTCGGCTTCAAATCTCACTCCCGAAAACTCAAGAGAGGTTACAAAGCTTCTCCACACCATCGGCGACCTTGAAAGACTGTCTGACCACGCAGTAAATATCGCAAAGTCATTGCAGGAAATGTCGGATAAGAAGCTTAGATTCTCCGAAAAGGCAAACAAGGAAATTGCAACAATGATTGAGGCTGTGCGTGAAATCACATATCTTGCACATAATTGCTTTGTTGACAGCAACCTTAAAACAGCATATCTTGTAGAACCTCTTGAACAGGTTATCGACTACTTAAAGGCTGAAATTAAGAAGGGCCATATCCAGAGACTCCAAAAGGAAGAATGTACAATCGAAATGGGATTTGTGCTTTCCGACCTTATCACAAACCTCGAACGTGTTTCCGACCATTGCTCGAATATCGCAGGCTGCGTAATCGAGCTTACAAAGGACGAGCTTTCCTTGCATGAATACTACCACGAAATCAAGGACGGCGACGACTTCAGAACGGAATACTTCAACAAGAAGTACAATATGTACATGGAAAAGTACGCTATATAAAAAAGTGCCGTCGTAAGACGGCACTTTTTAGTTAGGAGTTAGGAGTGTAGGGACAGGCGTCCTCGACTGTCCGAGTTAGGAGTGCGGAATGAGCTGCGGCTCGCCGCTTAGGAGTTAGGAGTTAGGAGTTAGGAGTTAGGAGTTAGGAGTTGGGGATGAGATATCAACAAAAAAAGCCACCCGACGGGCGGCTTTGATATTCGTGTACTATGCTTCAACCTTGTATCCAACCGAATATTCTTCACCCGGCTTTAACATTGTGATGTAAGGCTTGTCCTCGAACTTTCCGCTTTCGCCGATTATCGGAGGGAGTCCGTTCCAGGGTTCAAGACAGAGATAAGGTGACTGCTTGCCCGGTGCTGTCCAGAGAACCAGCTCCTTGAAGCCTGTGTAGTCGAATGTAAGGTGAACATCGTTTGTTTCCTTGTTGACAATGGAAACCTTGTTACTCTTTACACCCTTGACAAAGAGTGCGTCAATGTCGAAGTCTGCGTACTTGAGTTCCCACTGCTTGCCTTCAAGTCTCTTTTCTATAACAAACTCGTCGCAGTACTGTGACTTTTCGTTGCAGTAGCCGATGTCGCAGTTTTCGTCCTGTTCAAATACAAGCTTGTAGCTTTCGATTCCTTCGGGAAGAAGGAAACCGGGATGACCGCCTACGCAGAAGGGCATATCACGCTCATCAAGATTCTTTACGGTAAATGTAGTGGAGAAACCGCTGTCGGAAATTTCGTGTGTTATCTTGAAGGAGAACTTGAAGGGATAATTCTTGAGTGTTTCGGCTGTTTCACGAAGCTCAAACACAACCTTTGTATCACTTGATTCGATAAGACTGAGTTCACTCTGTCTTACAAAACCGTGACGTGTGGGTATTTCACACTCCTTGCCTTCAATAAGCGTTTTGCCGTCAACAAGACTGCTGACAAAGGGGAAAAGGGCAGGGGCTCTGCCGGGCCAGTACTTTTCGTCGCCGGTCCATACGTATTCCTTGCCGTTCTTCTTGTAGGAGATAAGCTCACCGCCGAGAGTTCTTGCGGTAGCCTCAATGCCGTTTTTCTTTAATGTTACGTTCATAATATGCCTCCTTGGAGTATTTTTGTTTTACAAAAACAGTATAAAACAAAACGGAGTTTTTTTCAAGTATCCGGGTTGACTTTTTGAGATTAATTATGTAGAATTATCGTATAAGCCTTCCCCGAAGAACGGGGAAGGTGTCACGAAGTGACGGATGAGGATGAATTCGGAATGTTTTGGTATCACCTCCTCAGTCACCTTGCGGTGACAGCTCCCCCTTTATAAAGGGGAAGCCTTGAAGACTTCGTCGAAAGGATGAAATATATGTCACAAAAATACGACGTTGCAGCATTTATATGGCCGTCTTACACAGGCGATGAACCCAGAAGCAGAATTTTCTGGCCCGAGGGTTACGGCGAATGGCAGACGGTAAAGGCGTTCAAAGGATATATACCCGAGGAAAAATGGCCGAGAAAACCGCTGTGGGGATATGTCAATGAAGCAGATCCCTATGTTATGGAAATGGAAATTGAGGCGGCGGCAAGCCACGGTGTAAATGTATTTATCTATGACTGGTACTGGTTTGACGGACGTCCTTTTCTTGAACAGTGCCTTGACAACGGTTACCTTAAGGCGAGAAACAATGATAAGGTGAAGTTCTATATCATGTGGGCAAACCATACGGCAACAAGCCTTTGGGATAAAAGAACGGCAGAGCTTGGTGTTCCGATTTGGGACGGAGCTGTTGACAGAAAGAATTTTGATATAATTGTCCGCAAGACGATTGATATGTACTTCTCCCATCCGTCATATTATAAGATAGACGGCAAGCCGGTGTATATGATTTATGACCTTGCAAACTTAATCAGAGGTCTCGGCGGTATGGAACAAACAAAGAAAGCACTTGATTATTTCAGAGAAGAAACGGTAAAGGCAGGCTATCCCGGTCTTGAGCTTCAGTTGACCCTCAGGAGCGAAGGTACTATGAATGCTACCGGCTTTGATGCGGCATTTGACGGAAATCTTGTTGATGCGGTGCATACCCTCGGCTTTGACAGCGTGACGCACTATCAGTTCGCCCACTTTGCAAATCTTGACAGGGACTATCTTGAAATACTTGAAGAAGCAAAACAAGAATGGGAAAAGATGGAAAAGATGTTTAATATCCCTTATTACCCCCACATTTCGTTGGGCTGGGATACTTCACCGAGATACAATAAGCTTACGGGTGCGGTGGTAAGAAATAACACCCCCGAAAACATCAAAAAGGGAATGGAAATGGCAAAGGCGTATGTTGATTCTCACAAGAATCTCAAAGCACCCCTTGTCACCGTCAATAGCTGGAACGAATGGACAGAGACCAGCTACCTTGAACCCGATGACCTTTACGGTTACGGATATCTTGAAGCAATAAGAGATACATTTTTGAATTGAGGATGGTGTTTGATATGAAAAAACTGTTATTATTAATTTTGGCTTTGTTAACGGCATGCTCTGTTTTGCTTTCGGGATGTTATTTGAGTCTGTCGAATGTAGACAATGACCGTGATGACAGCGATGAGGATGAAGAAGACGAGAGAGGTGAAGCGTTGATTGTTGCCACGGGCGGTAATTCCGGAACTTACTATGCGTACGGTATGGCTATGGCTCACGTAATTTCCGATGAAACGGGTATTGAGCTTGACGTTCAGTCAACAGGTGCATCCAAGGCAAACATCCAGCTTATCCGGGCAGGCGAAGCAGATGTCGCCATGGTTCAGAACGATGTTATGTACTATGCTTATACAGGAATAAATCATTTTGACGGAGAAATGTATCGCGGCTTCTCTGTGTTGGCAACTCTTTATCCGGAGCTTGTGCAGATTGTTGCAAGAAAGGACAGCGGCATTACAACAGTTTCAGACCTTGCAGGTAAGAGAGTTTCGGTAGGCGATGCAGGCAGCGGTACTGAATTAAACGCAAAGCATATTCTTGGCGCATGCGGTATAGATATTGAAAATGATATAGAAAAGTATAACTTTGACTTCGGTAAGTCTGCAGATGCTCTCAAGGAAGGCACAGTAGATGCATTCTTCTGCGTAGCAGGTATTCCTACAACAGCTATCACAGAGCTTGCAATAAGCCACGAAATCGTTGTTGTTTCCGTAGATGATTATGTCTATAACAACCTTTATGACGATTATCAGTTCTATACACAGCAGACAATCCCTGCAGGTACATACAAGGGTGTTGACAAAGATATTAAGACCGTAGCGGTAATGGCAACATATATCGTTGACAACGACCTCGATGAAGAAACAGTATACGAATTCACAAAGGCTCTCTTTGAAAAGAAGGACGATATTGCCGATGCTCATGCAAAGGGTGACGAACTCGATGTAGAAACAGCCATCAACGGTATTCCCGAAGAAGTGCCGATTCATCCCGGTGCAGAAAAGTATTATAAAGAAGCAGGAATTATTCGCTGATTGAACTTATTTTATGAATTTAAAAAGTGTAAATAATTCAGAAATCCGCCGTCGGCGGATTTCTTTTTGTGTTATGGGATTACTTTAAATATCTGTCTGCAAAGTCCATAAAGAGTTTCCAGTCGTGTTCTTCAAGGTTGTGGTCGCCGGGTGCTCTGTGGTAGGCAATTGTACCTTCATGATAAGGTTTGTTGATTTCGACCTTTTCGTCATCCATGATAAAACCGGGAAGTCCGTAAAGCTCATATACGGGAGAAGCAAGCTTGCAGGAACGAAGTTCTTCATCGGGACCTGCCCATGCATCATCCTCGTTGCTCTTGACATATAGAGGTCTCGGCGCAATTGCGGCAAGTAACATATGCTGGTCGCAGGGAAGCATTTCTTCTCTTTCGTTGAACTTGTGATAATTGCCGCAGAACCAGTCGGAAATGTTTATGTTCCATATGCGCTCAACACCTTCGCTGTCGCCTCGTGTAAATGCTGCACCCGAACAGCCTGAATCGTTGGAAATGCAAAGGGCAAATCTTTTGTCTGTTGCCGATGCCCAGAGAGCCGCTTTGCCTGCACGGGAGTGACCTGAAATTGCAACCTTTGTGTGTTCAACATCGATGTCTGTTTCGAGATAGTCCATGATTCTCGAAGCACCGTACGCCCATCCTGAAACATTGCCCCACGAATGGTTGTCTCTGTCACTTGCATCGGGTTGTACTGCGGCGAAAACGCCCTTTTTGAATTCAGGCTTGTGTATCCAGTCGGGAGAAACATCAAGTGTTGACATTACCGCACAGCCGTAACCTCTTTTTGCGATTTCCGTTATGGGTAAAAAGTAGTTTTCGGGGTTGTTTACGGGATCAACCTTCTGCATGTGTGATTCGTTGAGTACGTGAAGGAAAACAGGCACAGGAGTTTTTTTATAGCATTCTTTGGGAAGGAAAAGGGTAAAGGGCATTGAAAAGCCGAGGAAGGATATTGTGATGTCCTTCTTCACGAGAGGGTAGGACATGTAGTCCTCTGTAATTCTGTCAACGCTGAAGGATAAATCGTGGGGCTTTTCCATGGGTCTTACGCCGTATATGAAGTTTGATAAAAGCACCATGATTTCTTCTCGTCTGTAGGTTTCCCAATCGTATACGTTCTGTATTTTTTCTCCGCTTATTGAAATCAGCGGATCAAGGCGTGAGTAGTCCATGAACTGTTCTCCTTGAGTCTGAATTTTAATATTGTATTCAGTATAATACTTTATTCGGATTTGTCAATAGAATATTTGCCGTGATAAAAAACAATTTGCGTAAAAACTTTGCCTTTGGAAATAAGGCTGATTTTTGAAGTAAAATGAAGTGCAGGAAGCCCGATTTTGACGGATTTCCTGCATTTTTTGCATAAACTGACGCGGAAATATTCGAAAAACACCCCGTCGTTTAAGTTTCTGACTGCACTTTCTTGCCGAAAAAACATATAAATCTGTAAAAATGTGCAATTTTTGACATATTTTATATAAAGTATTGACTTTTTTATGATTCGTAATTATAATATGAAGTGAATAATCTCTTTAATAATTATTCAAATAAGAATTTTCGGAGGTAACTCAAATGAAAAAGACATTATGTCTCGTACTCGCAGTGCTTATGGTTTTCACAGTAGTACTTACAGGCTGTGGAAAGAAAGCGGATGGCGATAATGGCGAAAAGAAAACTGAAAAGATCATTCTTACAACAGGTGGCGAAGCAGGTACATATTATGGTTACTGCACAGCTATGAGCGGTGTTCTCACAGACAATACTGGAATTGAATTTAAGGTTCTCACTTCCGGTGGTTCCAAGGCAAACATTCAGCGTATTCAGGTTGAAGATGCAAATATGGCTATTGTTCAGAACGACGTTATGTATTATGCATACACTGGTACAGACCTTTTCACCGGTGAACAGACACAGGACTTCTCTGCAATGGCTGTTCTTTACCCCGAACTCTGCCAGATCATCGCTACTAAGGAAAGCGGCATCAAGACTGTTGCTGACCTCAAAGGTAAGCGTGTATCTGTAGGTGACGCAGGCAGCGGCGTTGAATTCAACGCAAAACAGATTCTTGAAGCTTACGGCATTGATATGAACAAGGATATTGAAAAGCAGAACCTTGGATTTGATGCTTCCGCTGACGCTCTCAAGGACGGCAAGATAGATGCATTTTTCTGCGTAGCAGGTATTCCTACAACAGCCATCACAACACTTGCACTCAATAACGAGATTGAAGTTGTTGAAGTGGAAGACGACAAATTCGAAGAACTTGCTTCCAAGTACGGATTCTATACAAAGCAGATCGTTCCCGCAGGCACATACACAGGTGTTGATGAAGACAAGCAGACTGTTGCAGTTATGGCTACATACATTGTTGATAACGACCTTTCTGAAGAAACTGTTTACAACATGACAAAGGCTATGTTTGAAAACAAGGATGCAATCATTGCTGTTCACAAGAAGGGTGAAGAACTTGATGTGAACAAGGCGATAGAAGGTATTCCTGCTGAAGTACCCCTCCATCCCGGTGCAGCGAAGTACTACAAGGAAGTTGGCGTACTCGCTGAATAATATTTAGATTAACTTGATGTCAAACTAATCGCAGCCGTAGTTGTGCTAACGATTACGGCTGTGGTTTTTTATGCGATTATTGTTGGATTTATATATTTTCCTTAGTGAACGTAATGTGCTTTACGTAGGAGCGTATATAAGTTCAACAGAACAGCAACAACAGAAACAGGAGGAATTTGGTGTGTCCAATAACGACATTGAAAAGATAACGCAAATAGACACGGATGAGTTGATGGCTGAATTTGACCGTGAATCAAACACTCGCAAATTCAGAGGCGTATTTAAAACGGTACTTACTGTTCTTTTTGTTTTATTTGCGGCTTTTTTGTTTGCTACAAGATTCAAGACGTTTTCAGAAACTATGCCGGCATTTCTCGGTATGATTATGTTACTTGGCTTTTTGATTTATCCTGCATATAAAAAGCAGTCCAAAAGAGTCAACTTCGTCCCGTGGTATGATGTTATTTTTGCAATAGTGGCTGCAACTCCTTTCTTTTATCGTGTGATAAAAGCCGATTACATTCTCAGAAATCCTATTATGATTAGAAAAGATGTCTTGGCAATATCTCTCGGTGTTGTGGCTATTGTGGCAATATTTGAGCTTTGCCGCAGAGCTGTAGGCTTACCCATTCTTTTCGTGGCAGGAGCTTTTATTGTATATGATGTATATGTAATATGTGCTGATAAGGATTTCGATATCGAAGTGTTTGACGTTGTGGCAAGAGTTGTAACTGACCTTTTCTATACACAGAGCGGCGGCGTGTTCAGTTCTCCAATCAATGTTTGCTCTACGTTTATTGTATTCTTCATCATACTTGGTGCTTTTCTTGAAAAGACAGGTATTGGTAATTTTTTTGTTGACCTTGCAAACTCCATTGCCGGATGGGCAAGCGGCGGACCTGCAAAGGTTGCGGTTATTTCCTCGGCACTTGAAGGTATGTACTCGGGCTCTTCCGTTGCAAATACTGTAGGAAGCGGCTCCATTACAATTCCCACAATGAAGAAAATCGGATATAAGCCCGAATTTGCGGCGGCGGTAGAAGCGGCAGCCTCTACAGGCGGTCAGATTATGCCTCCTATAATGGGTGCTGCGGCATTCCTTATGACAGAGTATACGGGTCTTCCTTATCCGACAATCGCTGTTGCTGCCATTCTTCCTGCAGTACTCTATTTTGCCGGTATCTTTATGATGATTCACTTTGAGGCAAAGAAACTCGGACTCAACGGACTTCCCAAGGAAAGCATTCCTAACTTTTTTAAACTGCTTTTCAGCAAAGGTTATCTCCTTCTTCCTATTGTTGTACTCGTTGCCATGATGTCGGGTGGAAGTTCTCCTGCACAGGCGGCAAGTACTGCTATTGTTACAACCCTTGCTATTATGCTTGCCATGGATGTTGTAACAATTGCGAAAGATTCCAACAAAGGTTTTAAAAAGCCTGTTGACTTTGTTATATTTGTTCCACTTGTTGTATTTGCGGTATTGAAGTTTGCTCTTGGCATGGAGCTTGAAAACGCAGGCCTTCTTTCAGGTTTTGTATATGTTGCGGTTGCATTTATTAGTAAAAACACGAGAGAATCGGGCAAACTTGCCATTGATGCTTTTGAAACCGGTGTCAAGAATACAATGGGTGTTGCAGCGGCTTGTGCTATTGCAGGTATTGTTTCGGGTGTTGTTTCTGCAACGGGTCTCGGTATTACACTTATTTCCGTTGTAAAACAGGTATCCAACGGTAATCTCTTTATTGCTCTCTTCTTTACAATGATTGCTTGCATAATTCTCGGCATGGGTGTTCCGACCACCGCAAACTATGTAATTATGGCAACAACAACAGCTCCGATTCTTGCAACATTTGGACTTCCTCCCCTTGCGGCACACATGTTTGTGTTCTACTTTGGTATTGTTGCCGACATCACGCCTCCCGTAGCTCTTGCAGCCTACGCAGGAAGTGCCATTGCAGGTTCCAATCCATTGAAGACGGGCGTTACGGCGACAAGACTTGCGATTGCTGCGTTCATTATTCCGTATATGTTTGCACTTAATCCTAAAATGTTGTTTATTGATGCAACGGTTCTTGAGGTAATTCTGATTATAATTACTTCATGCATCGGTATCTTTGCTCTTTCTTCGGCACTTGAGGGATATATGTTCAGAAGAATGAAGGTGTATGAAATCATACCCCTTGTTATCGGCGGCCTCCTTATGATTTATCCCGGTCACATTACCGATTTGATTGGTTTTGTGATTGTTTCGGCGATAGTTGTTGTTCAAATTATTATGAGCAAACGCGACATAAGACTTCAGAGAAGAAGCTGATATATTTAACGGGCATCCGTTTTGGCGGGTGCCCGAGAATTTTTTTAAAATATTTTTGATAAAACACTTGACAAAGCGAAAAGTGTGTGTTATTATACTTAGGACAAAGAAGCAGAGCAATCTCACCCGGCGTTAATTGCGACGTAAGGTTAATATCCGAAGACGGCAAAAGCGGGAGGCACTTGTAATGGGTGTGGATCGTAAAGCTGTGTATTGGGTGTGTTGTTTTGCGAAGGTTATTTTAGCCTTCGTTTTTTGTTGTGCCGAAAGGTAATCTTTTTGGAGGTGTTATACCATAGCAACTAAGGAACTTTGCATCAACGAAGAAATCAAAGCAAAAGAAGTAAGACTTATTAATGACGCAGGCGAACAGCTTGGTGTTGTAGCAACATCAAAGGCTCTTTCCATGGCGTACGAAAAGGGTCTTGACCTCGTTGAAATCTCTCCCAATTCCGAACCTCCCGTATGCCGTGTTATGGATTACGGTAAGTACAAGTTTGAGAGGGAAAAGAAGGAAAAGGAACAGAGAAAGAAGCAGACAACAATCGATATCAAGGAAATTCAGCTTTCCTGCAGAATCGACACCCATGACTTTGAAACAAAACTCAAGCACGCAAGGAAGTTTCTTGAAGGCGGTGCAAAGGTTAAGGTTTGCATAAGATTCAAGGGTAGAGAACTCAGCCACACTGCGATTGGACTTGAAGTAATAACAAAGTTCGGTGAAGCGTGCGAGGATATCGGTGTTATTGAAAAGAAGCCGGTTCTTGACGGCAAGCAGATGATTATGTTCTTGAACTCAAAGCAGAATGTTCCTCAGAGCGGCTCCAAGAAAGCGCCCAAGGCAGAATAAAAAGCAAGGGCAACGTAAACAAGTATTTTATAATTGAAAGGAATGTTATTAAATGGGAAAGCAGAAGTCACACAAGGCTACAGCAAAACGTTTCAGCGTTACTAAGGGCGGCAAGGTAAAGTACAATCAGAGCCTCAGACGTCATAAGCTCGGTATCAAGACTCCTAAGAGAAAGCGTCAGCTCAGAGGCGGCGCAATCCTCAGCGAAAGCTTCGCTCCTACAATCAAGAAGCTTATTCCTTACGCATAAGCGTAAAAAACAACCTAAATTTGAAATCGAAAGGAAAGTGACATAAATGGCAAGAGTAAAAGGCGCTCTTATGACAAGAAAGAGACGTAATAAGGTATTAAAGGCAGCTAAGGGTTACTGGGGTGCAAAGTCTAAGCACTTCAAGATGGCAAAGCAGGCTGTAATGAAGAGCGGCAACTACGCATTTGTTGGCAGAAAGCTCAAGAAGAGAGACTTCAGAAGACTCTGGATCACAAGAATCTCCGCTCAGGCTAAGGCTGAAGGCATGAACTATTCTACATTCATGAACGGTCTTAAGAAGGCAGGCGTTACACTCAACAGAAAGATGCTCGCTGAAATCGCAGTATCTGACAAGGCTGCATTTGCTGCTCTCGTAGCTCAGGCGAAAAACGCACTTTAAGTTAAATTGCACCGACGGTATGTCGGTGCTTTTTTTATTTGCGGCGGCACGGAACGGGGAAATTGAAAATGCAAAGTGCAAAAGGGTAACAGATGTGATGAAAAAAGTAATATACATTATATATAATAAATAGGTAGAAAACCGAAAAATGTGTCGGCTGATGATCTGAAGAGTCAAAAATCGCTGTAACATTACTGTAATCTACCTGTAACCTTTGTGTTGTTGTATGCTATATAAATAAATGGTATAATGTGAATACAAAAGGGAAGAACACCAAACTTTCCTTTTACATAATACCGGTTTTTTGCATTTGCCTTTTGTGTTTTGCATTTGTAACAATGTTACACTTATGTTACACTTCAAAAAAATGTATTGCAAAAAAATAACACTTGTATTATGATAGTAGCGTAACAAAACCCTAAAAGTTTTGCTATACAAAAATATCTTTACAGGAGGTAACTCAAATGAAAAACTTTAAGAAGTTTCTCACACTCGTTCTTGCAGTTATGATGGTTGTAAGCTCCATGGCTTTCTCCACATCCGCTGCAACAACAAAGTTCGAGGATGTTGACGCTGATAACGAAGCTCTCGTTAAGGCTGTTGACCTTCTCAGCTACATGGGCGTTGCTAAGGGTAAGTCCGAAACTAACTTCGGCGCTGAAGAAGCAGTGACTCGTGAACAGTTTGCTCTCTTCATTTACAGACTTATGAAGGGTGGCAAGGATGCTCCCGCTAACGCATCCAACACAACAAAGTTTACAGACCTTGAAGACAGCACTTACTTCTATGCTATTAGCTGGGCAAATGCTGAAGGTATCGTAAACGGTAAGTCCGAAACATCCTTCGGTCCCAAGGATGGCATCAAGCTTCAGGAAGCTTACGCTATGATCGTAAGAGCTCTTGATTGGGAAGAAGAAAACGACCTCGTTTATCCTTACGGCCACATCGAAGTAGCTGAACAGGAAGGCGTTGAACTCGACAAGGGTCTCGACTCCAAGGTTGGCTACGCTGATACTCTTACAAGAGGCGACATGGCTATCCTTCTCTACAACGCATTCTTCGCTGAAACAGGTGTTGAAGAAGTTGCTACAAGAGAAAGAGAAATCGGTACAGGCAACAATGCTACATGGGTACTCGAAGAATACACAACTAACCCCAGACTCTGCGAAAAGGCATTCGACGTTATCGAAGTTGAATATGATGTAACAGCTACACCTAACTACTTTGTAGGTGATGCAGAAGCAACATATGACCTCGGCTACGATGCAGTTTACGTAGAAAAGGTTGAAGACAGCGAAGTTAACGCTGACGCTACAGAAGCTCCTAACGCAGCTTATGTAACAGCTGAAGACCTCGGTGTTGAAGCAGCTGAACTTAACGACTACTTCCTCGGCCGCGTTACAATGTTCGTAACAGTTGACGACGAAGAAATCGAAAAGGTTCTCTTTGCTGACTGCAACATGGTTAAGAAGACTGTAACTGAACTCAAGCTCGGTGAAGTTTCTTCCAACAAGGCTGATAGCTACTTTGCAGCATCCGAAGGCGAAGCTAAGCTTCTCTCCGGTAAGATCACAGCAGGCGAAGACGTTATGTACGTATTCAACGCTCCTTACTCCTATGCTAAGGAAACATATCCTCTCAACGCTGACGCTGAAACAAAGTACGCTGTAAGAAACAGCAAGAACCTCAAGGCTATCTCTATCGCTAAGGTAGAAGAAGATGACGAAACTCCTATCTACACAGCAGAAGTTTCCGAAATCGTTGAAGATGTATATGATGCAGACGGCTTCTTCGCACCTCAGGCTGAAGCACTCGTTGGTGCACTCCAGCAGGTTTACTACGAAGGTCTTTACGAAGCTGACCTCTACGACGTAGACGGCGACGGCATCTATGACTACATCGATTACAAGCCTTACTGGCTCTTCCAGGTTGACTCCGACGAAGAAGAATACTTCGAAGATTCTGACTTCGAACCCGGCGACCTCTCTGAATTTGATCTTCCTTACATCTACACTAACGAAGCAACAGTAGTTGGTGAAGACTTTGCTGATGAAGACGTTGTTATCGGTTACTACTCCGAAGCAAACGAATTCGTTAAGGTAGCAGCAGTTGTTAAGCCTGTTGTTACAACAATCGACAGCTTCTCTAAGAGAAACGGCACACTCACACTCGGTAACGGTGATGTAGTTGACGCTGTAAGCGCTTGGAAGCTTCTCGGTCACCTCGATCCTACAGAAGAAGTTATATTCGACGAAGACCTCGTTAAGGACGAAATCGTTGAAGACGAAGAAGGCTACTTCACAACAGCAGTACTTGACAGCGATGACGAACTCGAACTCTACGTTCACGACGGCGTTCTCCTCTTCGGTACAGATGTTGACACAGTATCCAAGTTCTCCGAAAACCTCTTCATCCCCACAGAAATCAAGGGCATCAAGGAAGGTCCCTTCGATCCTGCTACAGGTAGCGTAACATACTACATCTACGCTTACGTTGATGGTGATGTTAAGTACGTTCCCGTTGCAATTGACGAAGATATCGACAATCCTATCGTTGACGAAGACGGTAACTACAACCGTGATTACACAGATACACTCTGCACATACACAGTTAAGGACGGCATCTACACAATCGTTCCCCTCGAATTCGACCTTCTCGCTGACGGCGACGTTGAAAAGGAAGCTCTCTCCACAGATGTAGAACTTCTCGACGACGAAAAGAAGGAAGAACAGGTATTTGCAGCTGACCTCGGTTCCACAATCACAAAGATCGCTGGTTCCAGATTTGACATCGGCTTCGAAAGATCCGTTGACTTCAAGTCCTACTCCAAGATCATCATCAGAGTTTATGACGCTGAAGAAGATGAATATGAATACGTTGAATACGATGCAGCTACATTCAAGAAGTCTCTCGACGAAGAAACAACTCTTGAAAACATGAAGGCTATCATCTCCAACAACGTTGACAGCACATCCAGAGAAAACCTCGTTCTTCTCTATGCTGAAACAGATAACCTCGCATTCGCAGGCAGGGCTGACAAGGACGGCTACAGAATCGTTTCTGTATACGACATCGCAGCTGACGCTGAAGGTCTCTGGAGAAACTACTACGAACTCTACGATCCTTACACAGGTGCAAAGGTAACTGACGTTGCTTCTGTTGAAGGTGAAAAGAAGTCCGGTAACCTCCAGACAGCTCTCAACCCCGGTACAATCATCGAACTCGTTGAAGGCCAGGTTGAAGATACAAAGGATAAGTACATCGTAGCTGAAGAAATCTCTACAGACAACCTCGTTTGGATTGCTGAAGTAGATGAAGCTGAAGGTTACTTTGTAGCTGTTCCTTACGATGAATCCCTTACTGATAAGGACGAAATCGACGCATACGTTGAAGGCGCTACAGGCGATGCTATCAATGATATCTACGGCGAAGAAATCCCCGGTAACTTCATCGACTTTGATAAGAACACAGTAGTATCTGTTATGAAGTACGACGAATACAACTCTTCCTTCTGGAAGTGGGGTACAATGAGCCTTTCTAACATGAGCGCAATCGCTGATGCTAAGAAGGAAGTTCTCTGCTGGAACGATAAGGCAGAAGACAGAAGCGGCAACTTCGTAACTAAGTACGCTGACTACGTTAAGGCTTATGTATCTGTTGATGCAGAAAACCTCGACGAAGACGAAAATCCTGTAGCTGAATTCATCATCGTTATCGTTAACGGTGCTGAAAACGCAGCTCTCGATGCATAATTTAGTTAACAGTTAAAGTTACTGAATAACATGGGCCTCGGTCGAAAGACCGAGGCTTTTTTTGTCGGGCGGCAAGTTGCCGCTGACGGCACACGTTATATGCCAGAAGTAAGCAAGCCTTTAGTGTCGCATAACGAACTTTACCCGACCGTCAAACAACGACAGTCGGGTAATTATTAATTCCGGATGTTGGAGACGGCTGTCGGGCTGTCTGTAGTTATAAGCACGAGCTTTGAATTTTGGGCTTTTTGCCTTGGTTCTGTTGTCTTGTCGTCCATTCTGTTACATTTGTGTTACAAAATAAAAAAAGACTTGCAAAAAGAAGAATAGTGTTGTAGAATATAACATGTAAATTACTCTATTTATGAGCAAAATTATTAGGAAGGGGTAACAATATGAGAAATTCTAAATTTCTTGCTACCACAATAGTTGCATTGTTGCTTGCATGCGTTCTCGCAGTAGCATCCTTTGCAGCTGTAACACCGTTCACAGATGTCGATGACAAAAAGAACGAAACACTTTCCGATGCAGTTTCACTTCTTAACGGTCTTGGCGTTGCTAAGGGCGTATCTGAAACAAAATTCGGTACAATGGATTTGGTAACACGTGAGCAGATGGCTGCTTTCGTTTACAGACTTATGAAGGGCGGCAAGTCTCTTGAGGGCGGTTCCAACACAACTCCCTTTACAGACCTTACCGACAGCACATACTACGGTTATGTTTCCTGGGCTAACGGCACAGGTGTAATCAAGGGTACAAGCGCAACAACATTCAATCCCAAGGGCGGTATCACTCTTCAGGATGCATATACAATGGTTGTTCGTGCTCTTGACCATGAAACAGATTCCTATGTATATCCTTTCACTTATATCGATAAGGCTGAAGAACTCGGCCTCGATGAAGGTCTTGACTCGGTAGTAACCTACACAACAAAGCTTACACGCGGCGACGTTGCTATAATTCTTTACAATACATTCTTTGCAGAAACAGGTAAAGAAGAAACAAAGCAGGTTGAAAGACTTATCGGCGGCGGCAAGAAGTGGGTTCTTGAAACAAAGACATACAATCCCACAGTTGCTGAAGATATCTACGATGTAGAAGTTGGCAGCTTCGAAGTTCGTGCAACTCCTAAGTTTGCATTCAACGAAGATGAAAATTCCGACGAATACATTCCTCTCTGCGACGACTTCGAAGTGGACATGCTTCACCTCGTAGCTGCAGATGAAGACGAAGCACTTCAGAATATCTACTGCGAATTTGCTGACACAGGTCTTTCGGGTTCTGCTGATGACTACATCATGTGCGGTGTAGAAGTATTCTATACATATGAAGAAAAGAACGGTAATAAGGAACTCGAAAAGATTTACTTTGTAAACGGTTCCCGTAAGGTTCTTGAAACAGGTTCTGCGAACTATGAATATGTAGATCCTTCCGAAAAGGGTGACTACTACTACTACACAAGAGGTACCAAGGAAGGTACATACAGTGACTATGAAAAGGTAAAGGGCTTCCTCACAGTAGGTAATGAAACAATTTACTTCTTTGACGCTCCCTATTCCTACACAAAGCCTACTTTCACAGTTGATATGACAGCTGATGAAAGATACGAACTCGTAAATGAAAAGAACGCAAAGCTCATTAATATCAAGTGCCTCGATGAATCAAAGGGTACATACTCCTACTATGTAGATGAAGTTAATCAGCCCACAGGCGATGCTAATGATATGATGAAGACTCTCCTCAGAGTATACTCCAGAGGTGTATATAAGCTCAAGTTCTATGATATCGACTGCGACGGCATTTATGAATATGCTCACTATATGCCCGCAACCTACGGTTTCATGGACGGAGACGATAATAAGCTCTTCTCCACAGATATGGACAGCAACAAGCCTGTAATGGAACCCAAGACAGGTTCTTCACTTGATGTTTCCTTCACACCTACAATCTACTATAACGAAGCTAATATTTCCGGTGCTGCATTTGAAGACGGAGATATGGTATTTGCATACCTCAATCCCGCTGCAAACATGATCGAAGTAATGACTGTTATCAAGCCTTACAACGGTTATGTCAGCCAGGTTAGACCCGAACACGGTATGGTAAAGATTGACTCTACAACATTCCAGTCTGCTTACACATGGAGAATTATTGAAGAATTTGACGATGACAGCTCACTCTACGAGCAGTACAATTTGATTTCAAATACTTCACACGACTTCTTTACACTTCCTTCATTCGGTTCCGGCAGTACATTCCCCACTCTTATGAGCCAGGATGCTGTTGGTGAAATCTGCGATATCTATGCTTATAAGACAAACGGATGGAACCCTGTAATCGTTTACTACGATCACGTTGAAGATGCTTCCATGTCCTTCGGTCTTGATGAGCTTGCAATTGTTGTAAGTAACGAAGACAACGACGCTGAAACATATACAAAGAGTAAGTTCGATGCAAAGATCGGCGATTCCATCCAGTATGCTAAGGTATACTACAACGGTAAGGTTTCCTACCTGCCTCTCGATACAGAAGAAATGTATCCCGAACTTGATGACAGCGCATATGTTGACGGCGTATTCAACCTTTCCGAAATCACAGGTCAGAACGGCTATAGAGCATATGTAGATAAGGTTGCTAAGGTTAAGGTTAATTCCGACGGTCAGTATGCACTTATTCCTCTTCTCCATGCAGAAGATGAAGACGGCGAATACGTAGGCGTTGGCAGAGACAGCCTTGTTCTTCTCGATGAAAAGACAGTTAAGCAGTTCGGTAACGACCTTGACTTCGAAACAGAAGGCTTTATCAAGAAGGTAGCAGGTAACAGATTCCAGCTCGTTGACGGTAACGGCGAAACACTTCTCGGCGATATCTACAACGTAAACGGTACTACTGTTAACTACTTCAATATGACTGCCGGCACAAGAATCATTATCAAGAATAAGATTTCCGGCGGTGATAATGAATACGAATACCTCGAATTTGACGCTACAACATTCAAGGAATCCAGCGAAAACGCTCTTACAAACATTCAGTACATCCTCAAGAATGTTCCTGAATCCACAACAAGAGCAGACCTCGTTCTCCTCTATGCTGAAGCAGAAGACTTCGAATTTACAACAAAGGCTGTAAAGAACGGCTGGAGAATCGTTGCAGGCTCCGAAATCAAGAAGGATGCTGAAGGCGACTACAGACACTTCTATAAGCTCCTCAACCCCTACACAGGTGAAGTTGAAGAATCCGTTGCAGGTAAGTACTATGACGATAAGGCAGCTGACCTTGAAGATGCTGTTGAAGTAGGTACAATCATCGAAGTTAAGAACGGTGTTGTTGACGAAGAAGGCGATGTTCTCGGTACAATCGACACATCCGTATCCGAAGGTCTTGTATACCTCACAGAATACGATGCTGAAGAAGGCTATGTAACATTCGTTCCCGTTGAAGCAATCGAAAGCGATGTATGCTGCGGCGATGACCTTAAGGACTTTGTTGAAACATACAAATACGAAGGCGCTGAAGTTAACTTCGACGGCGAAGAATTCCTTCTCACAGTTGACCGCAACGACGATCCCATCTATGGTAAGGCTCTCAACTATGCTATCACAGAAGATACAGTAATCTCTGTACTCGTAAGTGATGAAGCAGGCGCTGATGCAGTAGAAGGCGAATTCAAGGTTGCAGGTGTTGAAGCTATCGAAAAGGCATCCAAGGAATATAAGTGCTACAACGAAAAGGTACTCAATAAGAAGGGTAACTACGGCACAGAATACGCAGAATATGTTAAGGCATATATCTACGGTTCCAAGGCTCCCAAGAACGAAGACGAACTTCCCGTTGCTGAATACATCATCATCGTTGTAAACGGCGGCGAACAGCTTATCTTCACAGATTTCGACGATAACTTCTACCCCGATTCTCACGATTAATCGGATAGTTAAATCAAACATTAATCCCCCGACTTTGGTCGGGGGATTTTTTGTATATATTCGTATAACAATAAAAAAACCTCAATATAATGAAATATATCGGGGTGAAGAATATGTATAATAATTTAAGTAGAACTGCAATGTCGAGCCGCAATTTCACGGTCAGTGTGATGGGAAGAATCGTGGGAATGCTTACAAGTTTTGCCGGCAGGGCTGTTTTTGTAAAGGTGCTGAGTGCAGAATACCTTGGACTTGGCGGTTTTTTCGGCAATATCCTATCTGTTGTTTCGCTGTGCGAATTGGGAATAGGTGCGGCAATTTCTCAATCACTTTATAAACCTCTGGCTGAAAATGATGAATATGCAGTTGCAGCGATAATGACTTACTATAAAAAAATCAGTAAAATAACTGCATTTGTAACGCTTGTGTTGGGGCTTGCAGTATTGCCGCTTATTCCGAATTTTACAAAGACGGATATAGATTCAAAAGTGATTATTGCAGCCTTCCTTTTATTTATCATACATAATACTGTGTCATATGTTTTGTTGCCGAAATGTGCTCTGGTAATATGTGACCAAAGAATGTATGTAATAACTGCCGTAAGAAGCATTTTCGGGATAGTTGCTTTGATACTTCAGAGTGTTATGCTTGTTGTAACGGGTAATTATCTAATATATCTTGCATCAAGGATACTCGTTTTGACGGTTGAGGATGTTTTGATTAATGTATATGCCGAAAAGAATTATCCTTGTCTTGCTTATAAAATGTCTGTAACAAAAGAGTATAAAAAAAGCCTTTTTACAAATGTAAAGGCTCTGGTATGGCATAAAGCAGGGGGCGTCATGTCTAGAAGCACCGACAGCCTTTTGCTTACATATTTCGTTGGACTTTCGGGTATGGGAAAATACTCTAATTACGCACTTGTCATAGGCACAATCGGTGCATTTTTCGATGTGGCAATAAATGCAGTGTCGGCAAGTGTGGGAAACCTCGGTGCCGGTGACAGAGGTGAAAAAAGCGAAAAAATAATGCGTAAGCTTTATTTTATGAATTTCTGGATGCTGACGGTCGGAACAAGTGTAATACTGTGTACTCTTAATCCTTTTATACAGATTTGGCTCGGAAGAGAGATGCTGTTTTCCAACATTGAAATGGCGGTAATAGTATCGGTGTTTTATTTTTCGTGCGTAAGAGATCCGGTGCAGATTTTTGTATCGACCTATGGCTTGTTTAAGGAAAGTAAATATATTCCGATTCTACGAGCCCTTTCAAATCTTGTTCTGTCTGTAGTTTTTGTAAAACAAATGGGAATTGCAGGCGTTTTTCTCGGAACTGTTCTGTCTACGGTGCTTGTGCCGCTTTTCGGTGAAGTGAAGGTGCTTTATAAACATGGATTTTCCATGAAACCTTCAAAATTCTATAAAGAAATGCTGTCATATATCGGCATTTCATTTCTTTGTGTATCGCTGTGCTTTTTGCTGACATATACGGTGAAAATCTCACTTGTGGGAGTGATTGTACGGGGAATATCCGCTTTTTGTGCTTCAAATGCAGTTTTGTTTCTTTTCTGCTCTGAAAATGAATATTTTTACGGTGCATCGTTGGTTATAAAACGAGTACTGTCAAAAAAGAATAAATCAAAGCTTTGAATACTTTTTTCTGTATTCCGAAGGCAAAACCTTGTAAAGCTTTGAAAATGCTTTTGCAAAATAAGAAGGATTGTCAAAACCGCATTCATAGGATATTTCAGCAATGGTTTTTGATGTTTCTCTGAGTAAAAAGCCTGCGTTTTCACACCTTATTGCATTTATATGTTCAATAACCGTAAAGCCCGTGTTTTCCTTGAAAATGCGGGCAAAATGATATCTTGAAAAGCCGGCATGTGATGATAATTCTTCCAAGGTGAGTTTTTGTGAAAAGTGCGTGTTTATGTGTTCGACGGCATTTAACACTGCGGCATAGCTTTTTGAGAGACTCCTTGTTTCTGCTTTGTTTTTTACAGAGTGATTTTTACAGATGTACACTATAAACTCAAGCACGGCAAGACGAGTTTCGGCAACAGAAAAAGAATTTTCGTTTGAACTGAAAATGTCTGCAATTTTCATTATAAGCTCACCTGCCTTTTGGTCGCAGATGCTCTGATGGAAGGATATAGCTTCAATTTCAATGCCGTTATCCTTGAAGAAAGAATTGTCAACAATGAGACAGTGATATTTCACTTCGGTGTTTGTACTTACTGCATGAAGCTGTTTTGCGTTAATGATAACGGTTGTACCTTTTTTCATGGAAATGTCAGATGCATCACAGTTGACTTTGCCTTCTCCTTGAATACAATAAAGAATTTCTGTGTTTTCGTGCCAGTTTGCAGTTCCGCTTTCATTGTGAATGCAAATATCGGTATGAAATATGAATGGCAGGTCGGGATTGGGCATAAGATGATGCTCGTATTTGATATCAATCATAAAAAAACCTCAAAAAAGCAATATTATTTTATTAGATGGCACAATTTTGTCTTGATTTCAGCACAATTATATTATATAATGAAATTGAATTAAAAGCAAGAGAATGCTTTGAAAAGAAAGGAAGACAGAAAAATGTATAAGTTTCCAATAGGCGTAATCATTGACTCCTTCAGACTCCCCACACGTGATGCCATAAAGGCAGCAGCAGACATCGGTGCAGCAGGTATTCAGATGTACTGCACAAAGGGTGAAAACTCCCCTGAAAATCTCGTGGGTGAAAAGAGAAAAGAACTCCTCAAGTACGTTAAGGACAACGGTCTTGTATTCTCCGCAATCTGCGGCGACCTCGGTCAGGGCTTCGGTCACAAGGAAAAGAACCCCGAGCTTGTTGAAAAGTCCAAGAGAATTCTTGACCTTGCAAAGGAACTCGAAACAGATATCGTTACAACTCACATCGGCGTAGTTCCCGAAGACCATAATCACGACAGATTCAAGGTTATGCAGGAGGCTTGCTTTGAGCTTTCAAGATATGCTGATTCCATCGGCTCTCACTTTGCTATTGAAACAGGTCCCGAAACAAGTGCAACATTAAAGTCCTTCCTTGACACACTCGATTCCAAGGGTGTTGCAGTAAACCTTGACCCTGCAAACCTCGTTATGGTAACAGGTGACGCTCCCGTTGTTGCCGTACATAACCTTAAGGACTACATTGTACATACACACGCAAAGGACGGCGTAAAATTAAAGCACGCAAATCCCGAATACCTCTACGGTGCGGTTCATCCGATTCCTCAGGAAATTCTTGAATCCAGACACTACGAAGAAGTACCTCTCGGACAGGGCAGCGTTCCTTATATCCACTACCTCAAGGCACTTGAAGAAGTCGGCTACAAGGGCTTCTTAACCATCGAAAGAGAAGTTGGCGACAATCCTGCAAGAGACATTAAGATTGCTATAGATTATCTCAACAAGATAATGGAGGAAAACTAAAATGAAAGTTTCAGTAAGCTCATATTCTTTCCAGCAGTACATAAGTGCCGGAAAAATGACACAGCTTGACTGTGTTGCAAAGGCAAAGGAAATGGGTTTTGACACAATCGACTTTATCGAAATGAAGAACGGTCAGAATCCCACACTTGAAGAACAGAAGGAATATGCAAGACAAATCAGAGCAAAGGCAGACGAGCTCGGCATGAACATCGAAGCATATTTCGTAGGTGCACACCTTTACTATGACACACCTGAAGAAAACGAAGCAGAAGTAAAGCGTGTATGTGACCAGCTTGACATTGCCAAAATTCTCGGCTGTAAGATTATGCGTCACGACGTATGCTATCACCTTACAAAGACAGGCAACGGCAAGAGCTTTGACCTTCAGCTTCCCACAATCGCCGAAAACTGCCGCAAGATAGCAGACTACGGTCAGGCTCTCGGCATCAAGACATGTGCCGAAAACCACGGCCACATTGCACAGGATTCCGACAGAATGGAAAGACTCTTCAATGCAGTAAACCACGACAACTTCGGTCTTCTTGTAGACTTCGGCAACTTCTCCTGTGCTGATGAAGACCACATCACAGCGGTATCCCGTGTTGCTCCTTATGCAGTAAACGCACACGCAAAGGACATGCACCTCTATAGCGGCAGAGATTCCGTTCCCGGCTTCTGCAGCCCCACAAGAGGCGGTAACTTCTTCAGAGGCTCTATCATCGGTCAGGGAGACGTTCCCGTAAAGCAGTGCATCAGAATTATGAAGAGAGCAGGCTACGACGGCTACCTCTGCATCGAATTTGAAGGCAAGGAAGACTGCATCCTCGGTATCGAACAGGGCTTCGCAACACTCAAGCGTTACATCGCTGAAGTAGAAGCCGAATAGGCACGGAGTCCGTGCTGACATTTTCGCGGGCAAGTTTCGCGATTAACATACCATCGGTGTCGCACAAATAACTTTTTGTTGCCGTCAATCAGCAAGACGGCAACAAAATTGCAACACCGACGCAGTATTGAACAGCACACACCTTTATATCACGACTGTCCGTTCACAACCGTCAAACACCGACGGTTGCGAACTGCAAAATTATTTCGCACTACACCAAATGAAAGGAAAAATAATCATGAAAATAGTAGTATGTAACACTTATGACGAACTCAGCCAGTACATCGCTGACAGAGTAGCTTCTCTTGTAAACGAAAAACCCGAATGTATCCTCGGTCTTGCAACAGGCTCAACACCCGTCGGTGCTTATGAAAAGCTCGGCGAAATGTGCAAAGCAGGCAAGGTAGACTTTTCCAAGGTTCGTTCCTTCAATCTTGACGAATATCTCGGTCTTACACCCGACAACGACCAGAGCTACCGTTACTTTATGAACAAGAACCTCTTTGAAAAGATCAACATTGATATCAACAACACTCGTGTTCCCTCCGGTATTTCCGAGGATCCCGACAAGATGTGCAAGGAATACGACGAAGCAATTGATGCCGCAGGCGGCATTGACCTTCAGCTTCTCGGTATCGGTGAAAACGGACACATCGCATTCAACGAACCTGCCTCTCAGCTTTACAGCGGTACACACGTAACAGATCTTACAGAAAGCACAATCAAGGCAAACTCCAGATTCTTCGAAAAGATTGAGGATGTTCCCACACAGGCAGTTACCATGGGTATCGGCTCTATTATGAAGGCAAAGAGCATCATCATCGCAGCAAACGGTGCAAACAAGAAGGCTGCCGTTGACGTTCTCAGAAGCGGCATGATTGATACAAATTGCCCTGCAAGCGTTCTCAACGCACACAGAGACGTAACTCTCGTAGTTTGCGGCTGCTAACGGCGAGTCGCCGCTGACATATTCGCGGGCGATATTTGATTGAAAAAAGCTTTTGGTGTCGCGTAAATAACACCGTTTGGTCGGCAGTCGGGACAGCCCGACAGCAAATTCGCGGGCGATACTTGATTGAAACGAGCTTTTGGTGTCGCGTAAATAACACCGACAAAGCCATAACGTAATTAACAGTTATACATCCCGACTGCCAAAAAGGCGGTTGGGATTTCTTTTGCGTTTTATTGACATTTTTCTTTTGGTGTGATACAATATCCAGAGTATTAATTCACGGAGAGTATTGATGAAAAGAATAAAGCAAACCATTCTATTACTTGTTTTGACAATTTTAATATGTACCGTGACAGCTTTTGCACAAAGTCCTGAAATAACCGGCACTTCCGTGCGTATAGAAGAGCCTGTCGGCATTCGTGTGATTGCTGAAATCGGCGCAGACTTTGCCGAAAGCTCTGTCGAAGAATATGGTTTTCTTGTTGCCCGTAAGGTGTTTCTTACTAAAGACGGTCTTGAAAATACAGACCTGACACTGGACAGCGGTGTCCGTTACACGAAGGGCATTTCGTATGGATTTGAAAACGGAGAGCCGGTCGACCGCTTCTTTGACAAAAACGATGAGATAGTTGCTTTTGCTGCAAATGCTCACGGTGTACCCGAACGTTTTTATTCCGAATCACTTGTAGTACGTCCTTATGCCGTTTTGAAAGACGGCAGTGTAAGTTACGGTGCTCCGACTCAAACGAGCATTTACGGCGAAGCCAAAAAACTTGCCGCCGATACCGACCTTTATGAGTCGCTGTCAAACGAACAAAAAGCGTTAGTTTACGGTGTTATACTTGCGGTTGAGGGCGAGCCTTATATCCTTAACAGGGACGATTTTCGGATTGTACTTTCAAGCGAGGTTGTCAAGAACGAGAACCCTTCATATTCTGTAAGTTACAAGCTTTTTAACCCATTTACAGGGGAGATTCTTGAAAGTGTCAAGGGAAGAAAGAGATCTAAAATTCGCAGTGAAATCGACGAAATGCTTTTGTCTTCCGGCTGTATTGTCCCCGTGTATGACGGTGTTGTTCAGGACACAACAGAGGGGTATGTTGTTGGCAACATTTCCGATTTTGTACCTATGTGGATTGGAAATACCGACCTTGACGAAGGCAGAATATACCTCTCGGTATACGATAAAACCCTTGCCTGCAAGGACTGTATAGGTGAATATATATCGGAAAATCCGATGTCTGTATCGGCCAACATCAATACACCCGTGTCCGTTTTTGGCGGAAAACTTGAAAATCCGCAGTTTGCTTTGTCGGATATGACAAGGGTTGTCTCAAAGGATAAGTCCCTTCTTTGCCGAAACGGTGATGTTTACTCCGACTATGTAAAGGCATATGTTTCGATTGATGCAAGCCAAAATGCCGAATATATTATTGTTATTTCGGATACAGACGAAAGTATAACAGATGAAAAGTGTCAAAAACACACATTTTTTGACGTAAGCTTTTATATTGACGGTGAGCTTTACGAAACAAGAAGCGTGCTTTTCGGCACAAGCACAAGTCTTCCCGAAGTTCCCGAAAAGGACGGCTACACCTTCCTCTACTGGTCGCAGTCTGAGAACGGCGAGGCGGTAAATGTTGAATCGGAAGTGATTACTCAAAGCACAACTTATTACGCCGTATTTGAAAAAAATCCCGTTTACTATGAAGTAAAGTTCATAGTAAACGGCGAGGAATATGCGTCACAGCAGGTACTTGAGGGCGAGTGCTCTACACTTCCGCAAACTCCCGAAAAGGACGGCTACACCTTCCTTTACTGGTCGCAGTCTGAGAACGGAGAGCCTGTAGACGTCGAATCAAATGCAATAACCCAAAACACCTCATACCATGCCGTGTTCAAGAAAAATCCCGTATACTATGAAGTAAAGTTTACGGTAGACGGCGAGGAATATGTTTCCGTACAGGTGCTTGAGGGTGAGTGTCCTACACTTCCGCAAGAGCCTCAACTTGAAGGATATGCCTTCCTCGGCTGGTCTATATCTGAAAACGGAGCAGTTGTATATCCCGAAGACATCCCTGTAAATTCCGATGCAGTATACTTTGCCGTATTTGAAAAGCTGATAGTCTACCACAGTGTTACATTTATTTTTGACGGACAGATACTCACAGAGTATAAAGTACTGTCGGGCGATGCGGTAAATGCACCCGAAAATGTACCCGAAACGGCAGAGGAATATAAGTTTATGGGCTGGTCAATGGAAAATGACAATGACAGAACAGGCATTATTGATGTTTCTTCCGTTACCATTGAAAGCGATACGGTTTTCTATTCCGTAATTATAACAAATCCCAACTCCGAGGAATTTATGCTCAAGATTAACAAGGGATATGATGAGCTTGACAAAATCAAGCGAGTTACGGGAAACGCAAAGAAGGCACTTACCTTAATCAGAGATACCATTAAACTTGTCATCGATGATGCAAACGATTTCAAATATGTCGACCGAAACTATGTAATTGACATTTACGGCGATAAAATCGAGGAAGTTAAAAAGATAATCAAGGTAGATATGACAGAAGCGGAAAGAAGCCAGTTTGCAAATCTCATAAAGAGTAACGTAACAGACGAGGTTGAAGAATTCCTCAAGGTTTACTTCAAATTCACCATAGAAATATAATAGAAGCACACCGCTTTGGCGGTGTGCTTTTCAGTTATCTGATTTCTTGCTCAAGGTTGTCAAACTCGGGTGTTGAAAAGAATTCTCCCAGAGTTATTTCCAGACCGTCACAGAATTTCTTTATGGTTCTTATGGATATTTCACGTCTTGATTTGTCCATCATGCTGTAGGCTGTTGACGGAGTTACACCCGAAATGTTTGCAAGCTCATTGATTTTTATATTTCTTTCTTCACATAGTTGAGTAAAGCGGTTTACCACTGCGTCTTTTATGTCCATTTTTTTAATCCTCCTTAGTAATATTGTAAAAAATATTACGTTTTTGCGTATACGCACTTGCGTAATAGATGGACTTGTGATAAAATAATGTAAAAATACACGTATATGTTGTATTTTGCAAACAATTAACCATTAGTTGATTGACATACAAGTGTATAGATGATATACTGAAAATATTAAAACCGAGGAGATGATTTTATCAAAAACAGCAGAAAAGCAGTTGCCTTGATTCTGGCAGTATGCTCTATACTATTACTAACCTCTTTTGAAAGCGCAGATGTTAAGGTATACGTAAACGGAATGAGAGTAAATCAGCCGGCATATATACAGGACGGCTCCACATATATTCCTCTTCGTGCCGTTAGTGAAACTATGGGAGCAGAGGTTGAGTGGGATGCAAAAACACGAAGTGTGTACGTTTCCTATACCGAAGACGATGCCGTTTCAAAACTTGTTGAGGATGTCAGCAAAAGCGTTGTTACAATAGTGGGAAACTATGACGGCGACGGCGATGTATATAAGTATAACAACCCAACAGCACACGGAAGCGGTGTTATATATAAGAGTAACGGATATATTATTACGAATGCCCATGTTGTGGAGAACATCAAGAATCTTACTGTTGTATTGAATGACGGTCAGAGTCTTGCCGGAAAGGTGCTTCTTTCCAGTACCGAAGCAGATCTTGCGATAGTAAAAATAGATAAAATCGGCTTGAGTCCTGTAAAATTCGCAGAAAAGAGCACTATTCTTTCGGGAAAAACGGCTATTGCCATCGGGACACCTATTTCTCTTACCATGAGAAACACCGTAACCAAGGGTATTGTAAGCGGCTGTGACGTTGCGCTTCCCGATTCACACTATAAGCTTATTCAGACCGATGCTGCCATAAATCCCGGCAACAGCGGCGGGCCTCTTGTAAATGCAAAGGGTGAGCTTATAGGTATCAACTCCTCAAAGTTTGTAAGCACCGACATTGATAATATCGGCTTTGCAATTCCCGTTGATACGGTGAAGCACGTCATTTCCCTATATGATAAATACGGAAGATTTACTATTCCCGATCTCGGTTTTTCCTTCGATGAGAGCTGGGAGGCAAAGATAGGTCTTCCCACTAAGAAGGGGCTTATCGTCAAAAAGTCCGATGCAGATATTATTCCTGTGGGAGCTGAAGTTACAAAGGTTGGCGGTGTTGAGGTTCACAGCATTGCCGACTATAACGAGGCAATAAAGGTAAAGTATGACATGGATGTAAATGTGATATCTGTTACTTATATTCATAACGGCGAAACAGTTGAAACAAAAATTTACGGATAAATCAAAAGGAGAAAAAAGATGAAAAAATTATCAGCATTTATTTTGGCAGCACTCTTGCTTATGACCTTTGTTTTTGCGGAAGATGCGGCAGACGAAAAAGTTAATGACGGCAGAGTTGAAATTGAATTCTGTGTCGGAGATGCAACACTTCTCATAAACGGCGAGGAAGTTACCGTTGAGAAGCCCTATGTTGTTGGCGAAGGTGTGACACTTGTACCCGTAAGAGTTATTACCGAGGCTTTTGGAGCAGAGGTTGGCTGGGAAGCATCTACCAAGACAATTACGCTTGAATATCCCGATGTAAGTATTGTTCTTCAGATAGGCAATCCCACAGCTGAAATCAACGGCAGAGCCGAAACTCTCCTTTCAGCTCCCGAGCTTACCGAAAACGGTTTTACAATGGTTCCTCTCCGTTTCATCTCGGAAAACTTCGGTGCAGAGGTGGGCTATGACAACGATACTAAGAGAATTACAGTTGTCAAAGAAACACTTGAAGAAGGAAACACCATTGAAGGTGCCATTGAAAACAAGTATATAGGCGACAGCTATTACGGCTGGAGCATGGAAAACCCCAAGGATATGTTTCTTGATTACAGATCCTTTGACGGTATGGAGACATACTTCCTTGATGACGAAGATTGCTGGATTGATATTTGCGTTTATCCTATCGATAAAGAATATGATTTTGACGACGATTTCGAATCATGGAAGAATCACTTTGAAGGCTTTACACTAATGAAGGCGGATAAGGATGATTCGGACGAAAATCATAAAACAATGCATCTTCAGGCAAAGAATAAGTATGTTTTCAGTGATGTATACGTTGTAGTAACAGATAAATATATTTATATGGCAGACGGCGGTTTTGTACCTGAATGTGCAAACAAGGATGAGTTTATGAGAATCCTTTCCACCTTCAAAACAGAGTATGAGGGTGAGGATATATACGACCTTTCCACTGTAAAGGACGGAATGAGAACATATGAAAACGAAGATATGAAGTTCTCGGTAGATATCCCCGAAAGCTTTGTTATGTCATCTGATGAGAGCGCAGTAAATGATTTCACATTTGTTTCTTCCGATCCCGAAGACAGCTATACCAATATTAACATTAACATTTACTCCAAGGACAGTGTTAAGAGTGCAGAGGAGTTTGCAAAAAGCGAACAGCCCCGTGCCAAGGAGATTTATAACGAAAACATCAGCAAGGTAAGCGAGGTTGTCGAAAAGCAGTACGAAAACTTTACCGCTTACGAATATAGTCTTGACATTGAAACTGAGTTTTTCAACATTACTGCCGTTGATGCATATTTCGAACTGGGAGAATATGTTTACAACATCAGTTGCTCCGTTATGTACGACAATGAAGAGGAAAAGGCATATCCCGAAAAGATACTTTCCGGCTTCAAGGCAGAAGAACTTGACTTTGATGAAGTAGGTACAATTCTCTATACAGGTGCAAAACGAGAAGGTGTAACAGAAGTAGATGATATTCTCGGATGCAGTTTTGAAGTGCCCAAGGAATATGAGAAAATGACGTTGTCAAGCACCGGCGGCATTTATTCTGTACACAATGTAGGTGTATTTGCAATTATTGTGAATACAAGCGTAAAGTATACAAAGAGTGTATATAACGAATTTGTTGAAGGATTTGAGTTCCAGATTTCAAAGACAGAAAACACTGAAATTATTCAGGCTGCAAAGAATAAAACAATTGGCGGAAAAACATTCAAAAGCATCATCTATAAGCAGACAGAAGGAAATGTAGCCGCATATTCCGAGGTTTATTTTATTGTAGAAGACGGTGTTATTTATATATTCCAGTCTACACTGCCTGATATTATTTATTCAGAAAGCTTGAGAAACGAGACAACTGAAATTCTCAGATCCATCGAATTCAATTAATTTAAAAATAAGGAACCTGCTCTTAAAAGGGGCAGGTTCTTTTGCAGAATGTATTCCGTCATTATTGACGGCTTTTTTATTTCCAAAATTCTGTTGACTGAAACGCCAAATAGGTGTATAATGATAATTAGTAGAAATATACACAAAATGGATACGTATATATGTTTGAAAAACGCGAAAGGATTGAAGAAAAATGACAAAGATTGATATTTTCTCAGGTTTTTTGGGTGCAGGCAAAACAACGCTTATAAAGAAACTCATTTCCGAAGGCTATAAGGGCGAAAAGCTTGTCCTTATCGAAAACGAATTCGGCGAAATAGGTATTGACGGCGGATTTCTTAAGGAAGCAGGCATTCAGATAAACGAAATGAACTCGGGCTGTATCTGTTGCAGCCTTGTGGGCGACTTTTCTAAAGCTTTAAAGCAGGTTATTGAAGAATACAGCCCCGACAGAATCCTCATTGAACCGAGTGGTGTCGGCAAGCTTTCCGACGTTATAAAGGCAGTAAAGGACGCTGAAATTCACGGTGCAGAGCTTGGTGCTTTCACAACCGTTGCAGATGCTACAAAGTGTAAGATTTACATGAAGAACTTCGGCGAATTTTATAACGACCAGATTGAAAATGCATCTACCATTTTCCTCAGCAGAACAACAGGCATGGCACAGGAAAAGATTGATAAGGCGGTAGAGCTTCTTCGTGAAAAGAACCCCACAGCCGTTATCGTTACAACAGACTGGGACAAACTTACGGGTGAGCAGATGATAAAGGCGATGGAAGAACGCAAGACCATGGAAGAACACCTCCATGAGCTTGAAGAAGAACATAAGCACCATCATCACGACCACGACGAGCATTGCAATTGCGGTTGCCATGACCATGAGCATCATCACCATGACCATGACGAACATGAACATCACCATGAACACCACCACGACCACGACGAGCATTGCAATTGCGGTTGTCATGACCATGAGCATCATCACGACCATGAAGAACACGATGAGCATTGCACTTGCGGCTGTCATGACCATGACCACCACCATCACCACCACGCAGATGAAGTGTTCACAAGTGTAGGTGTTGAAACAACTCATAAGTTTACAAAAGAACAGATAGAAAATATCCTCGACAGCCTTGACGATGAGCACGAATACGGCATTGTTTTAAGAGCCAAAGGCATCGTTGAAAACGAGGACGGAAGCTGGATTCACTTTGACTATGTACCCGGATGCCCCGACGTCAGAGAGGGCAGTGCCGACATCATCGGCAGAATCTGCGTAATCGGTTCAAAGATTGACGAGGGTAAGATAAAGGAATTATTCGCACTTTAATATGATTTTTAACAATCCTCCCGTCAGTCTGCGACTGACACCCTCCTTTGCACAAGGAGGGCTTGCTTGGGATTCGGCTCCCTTGTGTAAAGGGAGCTGTCATTGATATGAAATAGCAATGACTGAGGGATTGTGATTGCATACTATACAATTTTGAGAGGTAGAAATATGGAAATACCGGTATATTTGTTCACCGGCTTTCTCGATTCGGGAAAGACAAAATTTATTCAGGAAACACTTGAGGATGTCAACTTCAATAACGGCGAGAAAATACTTCTTGTTGTCTGTGAAGAGGGCGAGGAAGAATATAACGAAGATAACTTCCCGGGAGATAATGTTGACGTCGTTTATATAGAGGATAAGAGCGAGCTCACAAAGGAAAACTTAACCGCAATTTCAAATAAAAGCGGTGCACAAAGGGTTCTTATCGAGTACAACGGCATGTGGATGCTGGACGAGCTTTATGCCGCACTTCCCGATGCGTGGCTTGTTTATCAGGAAATGATGTTTGCCGAGGCTATGACCTTTGAAAACTATAACCAGAACATGAGACCTCTTGTGGGAGATAAACTCAAAAGCTGTGAAATGTGCGTATTCAACAGAGCAAAGGCAGGCTTTGACAAAATGGCAATCCATAAGATTGTACGCAGTGTTTCGAGACGTGCTCAGATTGCCTATGAATACGAATCGGGTGAAGTTGAATATGATGATATAGAAGATCCGCTTCCTTTCGATAAAAGCGCACCCGTAATTGTTATCGGCGATGACGATTACGGTCTCTGGTACCGCGATTTTGCAGAGAACACAAGCGACTATATCGGCAAAACCGTTGAAATTACGGCACTTACCATGAGAAATAAGCTCATATCCGCAAAGAGCGAAATTATTGTAGGCAGACAGATTATGACATGCTGTGCTGACGATATCACCTATAAAGGACTTCTCTGCAAAACACCTAATGCCAAGGACTTTGCACAGGGCGAATGGGTAAAGCTTACGGCAAAGATTTCATTTGAAAAGCACAGAGTATACCGTGATGAAAAGGGTCCTGTGCTGACGGCTGTTTCTTTTGAAAAGACAGAGGCTCCTGCAAAACCCGTTGCAGATTTCTTTTAGAACGAACATGGTTTGACTGCCGTAACGAGGCTGACCAAACGCAATAAGATTAGCACTCACCAATTGGAGGGAGAAGCCGCCCACGGCAAGAGGGAGGGTCAGCGCAGACTCTCCGAGACTTCCGCTTTTTGATATCATTGCTGTCGAGCCACTCCCTCGTTGAGTGGGAGCGTTTTTGGTTTCTTTTGTCGCGGGACAAAAGAAACTCGACACCGCAGTGTCGAAACACTCCCCAAACATTTCCCAAATATAAATTCCCACCCTTAACGGATAAATATAAAAACATTGGCAAAAATACCCTTATAATCATGTACACAACGCAACGGCTCCAAAAGACCTTGCGAAATAATAGATATCTTACAGAAAGGACTAATTTATGGCAAAAACAAATAATAACTACTTCAACTATAAGAACAAAAACAACAGTAATAAGCCAAAAGAACAGAAGATGAAAAAGCTCTCAAAGTTCAGAGTAATTCCTCTCGGCGGTCTCGGTGAAGTGGGTAAGAATATGACGCTTGTCGAATATGAAGGCGACATTATTGCCGTTGACTGCGGTATCGGTTTTCCCGATGACAGTATGCCCGGCGTTGACCTTGTAATTCCCGACATCACGTATCTTGAAGAAAATGCCGACAAGATGAGGGGTTATGTAATTACCCACGGTCACGAGGACCATATCGGTGCACTTCCTTATGTTCTGAGAATGGTAAATGCACCCGTTTACGGTACACTCCTGTCCCTCGGTATCGTTGAATCAAAGCTTGAGGAACACGGACTTGTTTCTTCATGCTCGCTTAATCAGGTGAACGCAGGGGATAAGATAAGACTCGGTAAGTTCACGGTTGAATTTATCCACGTAAACCACTCGATTGCAGATGCCTGTGCCCTTGCAATTACAACAGAGGCAGGAACACTTCTTTTTACCGGCGACTTCAAAATCGACCTTACTCCCATTCAGGGTGAGCCTATGGACCTTGCCCGTTTTGGTGAACTCGGCAAAGAAGGCGTACTCTGTATGTTTATGGAGTCCACCAACGCAGAACGTCCCGGCTATACAAAGTCTGAAATGACGGTTGGTAAATCGCTTCGTGAAATCTTTATGACAAACACAGACAAGAGAATTGTCATTGCAACCTTCTCGTCAAATGTTCACCGAGTACAGCAGATTATCGACTACTCCCATAAGTGCGGCAGAAAGGTTGTGCTTTCGGGAAGAAGTATGGTTTCCATTATAAATGCTGCCGTTAAATACGGCTATATGTCAATTCCCGAAGGAACACTCATAGATATATCCGACGCAAGACGCTTTAAACCCGAGGAAATAACCATTGTTACAACAGGCTCTCAGGGTGAACCCATGAGTGCACTTACAAGAATGGCATTTGCTGAACATACAAGCGTTGTTCTCGGTAAGGATGACCTTGTGGTGCTTTCGGCATCCACCATTCCCGGCAATGAAAAGGACGTAACAAAAATCACAAATGAAATTCTCAAAAAGGGTGTTACACTTCTTAATGATGAAGTTGCAGACGTTCATGTTTCGGGACATGCATGTGCAGAAGAGCTCAAACTTCTCATGCACCTTGTAAAGCCCAAATACTTTGTGCCCATGCACGGTGAATACAGACACCTTTCAAAGAATGTTGCCCATGCAATAGAGATGGGAATACCCTCGGAAAACACCATGATTGCCGAAATCGGTCAGGTAATTGAGGTTGGTGAGGACGTGTTCAGAAGCATAGAAAAGGTGCAGTCGGGCAAGGTACTCATTGACGGACTTGGTGTGGGCGACGTCGGAAGCGTTGTGCTTCGTGACAGACGCCACCTTGCAGAGGACGGTATCATTGTTGTCACGTGCACCGTTGATGTTGACACCATGACAATTGTTTCGGGTCCCGATATAGTATCCCGCGGCTTTGTATATGTCAAGGAATCTGAAGAGCTTATGGAAGGACTTCGTAAGAAGGCTGAAGAAGTATTCGAAAGATGCCTTTGGGACGGCATGACAGAGTATAACCTTATCAAGGGCAAAGTCAAGGACGTGCTTACAAATTACATCTATTCAATTACAAAGCGTAAGCCCATGATTCTGCCCATAATTATGGAAGTATAATAAGAGGTACACAATGTTTAATAATAACAGCGTCGACGGCGTATTTGTTATGCCGAAAGATGTCCTGAAGTATATTAATAACGCAAAAAAAGTCGAGCTTCGTCTTATAATGTATATCTTTGCAAAGGGTGAAAACTTTACTGTAGAGGATGCGGCAGAGGATCTTTCGGAAAGCGTGGAAATGATAAATTCCGCACTCTCATTCTGGAGAGGCACGGGACTTATAACTGAACGTGACGGCAAGGTGAAAGTAAAGAAAGAACGGGTTGTTGCTTCTTCAAAAGAAGAACCGAAGCAGGAAACCTATTCCACACTTGATGTTGCAAATGCCACCATGAATGATGATGAATTCAGACAAATAGTAAAGTTTGTGGAAAAGACCCTCGGAGACTTACCCAATGCTTCAAAGCAGGCACAGCTTTACTATCTTTATGATAACCTCGGCATGCAGAGCGATGTTATCATGGGCATTATTGCCCATTGTGCGGCGGCGGGCAAAACACAGATGAGCTATATTAAAAAGACCGCCGAAGGTATACATAATGACGGGGTTGAAACATACAAAGAGCTTGAAACCTATCTTGCGGCAAAGGAAGAGTATAAGAACTTTGAAACTGCCGTAAAGAGAATTATAGGCGCCGGTGACAGAGCCTTCACCAAGAGTGAAAAGGCTCTTGTTGAAAAGTGGGACAAAGAGTGGAATGTAAGCACAGAACTTTTGTCTGTTGCATATGAAAGGACAATAGCACTTATATCCAAACCGTCGCTTCCTTATATGTCGAAAATACTCGAAGGCTGGTATAACGAAGGCATAAAGACGGCACAGCAAGCAGAGGAACTTCTCGAAAAGCAGGGTCAGAAACTCAAGAAGGAAACTGCCGATGAAAAGGCGGAAAAGGCAAGAAAAGCAGGATTTGATTTTGAGTTTGAGGATATATTCGAAAAGCCGTAAATAAGTCCATGGAGGAAATGAAATGAGGATAAAAAACCTCAATATAGGTTCGTTCGGAAAGCTAAGTGACGTAAGCATCGGTCTTGATGATAAGATTACCGTTATTCACGGTAAAAACGAGGCGGGTAAGAGCAGTATTGCAACATTTATAAAATATATGCTCTATGGCTTTGATTCGTCAAAAAAAGCAGATGTTTCCGAAAACCAGAAAAAGAAATATATGCCGTGGGATTCGGATGAATGTTCGGGTGAACTTGAATTTGAATCCTCTGACGGCAAGAGATATGTTGCTGTCCGTAAAACTGCGACAAGAACGCAGAATACCGTGTTTGACGAAGATAATATGCCTTTGACCAGCGATAATGCGGGAGACTATTTCTTCGGCATCGGCGAAAACGCATATAAAAAGACGGCATTTATCGGTCAGAAGGAGGCATCCTTCACCGATGACGGCGAGCTTGACTCGGCAATCAGAAACATGGTGTATTCGGCCGATGAATCGGTTGACAGCAGAAAAGCAATCAAAAAACTTGAGGAGCTTAGCAAATTCTACCTTGGAAAAACTGCAAGAAGCGGTAAAATCTATGAAACAGAAAAGGAACTTGATGAGCTGACAGCACTTCGTGATAAGTGGAAAGACGGTCATAAAGAACTTCTCGGTGCCGAGTATCAGCTTGCCGAAATCCAGAGAAAAATAAGCTTCAATAAAGAAAAAAGGGAACTTCTCGAAAAAGAGAGGGAAAACCTCGAATATCTTGAGGCAAAAAAGAGCCTTGAACAGATAGAAAACGCAAAAAAGACTGCCGAAGAATCAAGGCAGGCTCTTGAAAAGCATTGCAATATAATGCAGAACGGAGACTTTGTTCCCGACAGAGAATACTCGGATATCATAAAGTCAACACTGTTCAGAATATCCGAACAGAAAAAGCATGTTAATGACAGTGTTGTCCGTCTTCAGCGGGCAAAAGAAAACCTTGAGTCTGTATATTCAGATGAAACCCAGAAGCAGGTTTTTGATACCTTGACTCAGGAGAACGAAACGGCAGAAACTTTGGTAAAAAGAATTGCAGAGCTCAAGAAAAAAGGCAAGAATGCAAAGACTCTTGCCATTGTTCTTACCTGTCTTGTTATAACCTTGCCCATTGCAATTTTCTTTTACATAAAAGCTTCGTCTGCAGCAAAGCAGCTGTCGGCGATGGCGGAAAAGTACGGCTGTGCCGATATAGATATACTTGAAAGAAAGCTTTCTTCGGGTGTATCCTATAAGAGTATTGAACAGTCGGCACGTCAGAATTACGATAACGCAAAGCAGACTCTTGAGGATGATAAACAGAGCCTTTCGGAAAGTGTTTCGGCACTTACGGTCCTTGCAAATAAAGGCGGCTTTGATATAAAAGAAACCGAACAGTACCTGAATAAGCTTCAGGAATGGTTGGAAAAAATTGAAGAACTCAACAGTGTGTGCCGTGAAAAGGTTGTTGCATATAAAACGCTCGTATCTTCCGTAAATGCAGACGAGCTTTTGGCAAAGGCATCAAAGTATGATGAAACGCTTGAAACCCGTGACATAAAAACCGTAACTCAGCAGCTTAGCTTCTATACTCAGGCAAATGATGCCTTGACTGTAAAGGAACGGGAACTGGAAAGACAGGCGGCGGTGTTGTCGGGTACATTGCCAAAACCGTCTGAAATACAGTCTAAAATCCTTTCACTTACTGCCCTTCGTGATGAAATGGCAATAAAGCACAGTGCCCTTACCCTTGCTGTTTCTGCAATAGAAAAGGCAAGTGAAAGTATGAGAAGTGAAGCGGCTCCGAGAATAGCGGCTGAAACAAGCGAGCTCTTCTCAAAAATTACGGGCGGAAAATACCGTGCACTTTATGCCGATAACGAAATGAATCTGACATTCCTTGAAAAGGATGAAGCTGAGGTCAGAGATGCGGGGTATCTCAGTGAAGGTACTCTTGATGCTGCGTATATCAGCCTTCGTATTGCCCTTTGCGAGTTTCTCTATAAGGAGCATCCGACACTTATATTCGATGATGCTTTCGCAAATATGGATAATGAAAGACTGAAAAACACACTTGATTTTCTTGTATCCCTTTCGGAGGATTTCCAGATTGTGATTCTTTCCTGCCATGACAGAGAAAAGGAATATCTTAACGGTAAGGCAAAAATAATTAACTTTGAGGTATAAGACAATGGCATTTGAAAAAGCAAAAGCACATCTTGAAAAGTACGGATTTGCTGACAGAATAAAAGAATTTGACGTATCCAGTGCAACGGTAGAGCTTGCGGCGGCAGCCCTCGGCTGTGAGGGTGCCAGAATCTGTAAATCTTTGTCATTCAAGATTGATGAAGACAGAAGTGTGCTTGTACTCACCAGCGGCGACTGTAAGGTGGACAACGCAAAGTTCAAGGCATACTTCGGTAAAAAGGCGACAATGCTCTCATTTGAGGAATGTGAAGCAAAAATCGGCCACGCAGTAGGCGGTGTGTGTCCCTTCGGCATCAACGACGGCGTTGACGTTTACCTCGATGAGTCCATGAAACGCTTTGAAATAATGTATCCTGCTTGCGGAAGCTCAAATTCTGCGGTGGAATTGACTATTGAAGAGCTTGAAAAGTGTTCGGAATATAAAGAATGGATTGATGTATGTAAGCGGTGAGCCACCGCCGGCAATTCACGGGGAATGCTTGCAAAAGATTTAAGCATTCGGTGTCGCACAAATAATGCCGTTTGACCGCCATAAATCCAAGCGGTCAAACTCATTAAGTATCAGAAGGAGTAAAAAACATGACTGTTTATATCTTGCAACACTCATATGATTACGGAGAAAATCTTGAATATCAGGAAACAAAATTCCTCGGTGTTTTTTCTTCAGAAAAAGAAGCACAAAAAGCTGTAGAATACTATAGAACATTGGATGGATTCAAAGATTATCCCAATGACTTTTATATTGATGAATATGAAATTGATAAAAAGTATTGGTCAGAAGGCTTTATAAAAGCATAAAAACAACCCGTGTATTCTTGCACGGGTTTTGTGTTGCATATTCAACTTTTGCCTCCCTTGTGTAAAGGGAGGTGTCATTTTTTAAGAAAATGACGGAGGGATTGTCAGAACCTGAATATTATCCCCACAACCGCCGCAATGCCGATTAAGGCAATCGGATGAAGCTTCTTGAACACCTTTTGGATGATAAATAGACACACAGCTAAGATTATCGCCTTGTAGTTGAAAAATCCGCCTATTGTCGTCGATTCAATGTTGATAAGTGCAATCTTTACAACGCCGTAGAGAGCCGCAAGAATAAGACCGATTGATGCAGGTCTCAGCCCGTAGAAAGCATTTTGTACAAGCTTGTTGTCCTTGAATGCGTTCAGTACCTTTGCAACGATAAAAATTATAATAATGGCAGGGGATATAAGACCGAGTGTTGCAACCATACCGCCGAAAACGCCTGCCGTTTGGAAGCCCGCATAGGTTGCCATGTTGACGCCGATAGGACCCGGGGTAGATTCTGATATTGCAACCATATCGGCAACGTCTTGAGCTGTATACCATTCGGGATGACGTGCTGCAAGATCATAGAGGAAAGGAATTGTGGCAAGACCTCCGCCTACCGAAAAAAGACCTACCTTGAAAAATTCAAAAAAGAGAGAAAGATAAATCATTGTTTGTTTCCTCCCTTTGTTCTTCTGGCTGTGCGAATGCTTTGAATAATAATACCCGCAACCGCCGCAACAATTACCATCCATACGGGAGAAATGAACTTTCCTACAACGGGAATGAGACCGCCAAATGCCGACAGACCGAAAAGAATAAGACATATGATGAGTGTAGGAATGTCGGGAACGGATTTTTTCCAGAGCTTAAGAATGGCACTGAGAATAAGTACACATACCGCAACTCTTATTCCCGAAAAGGCATGCTTTACAATTTCGATATCTGCAAAGTTTGTAAGAAGTGCCGCAATGAGTGTAATGATTATAACGGGAACGGTTACAAGCCCGATTGTTCCCATAATCCCACCGATAAAGCCCTTTCTTTTGTTGCCGATAAAGGTGGCAACATTTACTGCAATAATGCCGGGAGTTACCTGACCTATGGCAAAGTAATCGTTGAGCTCGGTATCTGTTACCCAATCTCTTTTTTCAGCAAATTCCCTTGTAAGGATAGGAAGCATTGCATAGCCTCCGCCAAAGGAAACTGCACCTATTTTCATAAAGGTGAAAAACAAATCAAACAGTTCTTTCATATACCTTAACCTTTCAGTGAATAGTACTTTTCTTTAGTCACGCTGTATACAATAATTGTTTTGTAAGACCCTTTTATAAACATGCCGTTTTTGTAAATGTTTTCAAAGCTCATGCCTGCCTTTTGCATGACACGCATTGAAGCATCGTTTCCTTCCATGCATTTTGCACAGAATCCCGAAAGTCCGAAGTTGTCAAAGCCGAATTCCATGACACACTCTGCCGCTTCTGCCGCAAGTCCCTGTCCCCAGTAGTCTTTAGAGAGAACATAGCCTATCTCTGCGGTGTTGTTTTCATAATCAAAGGAGGTAAAACCGCAGGTGCCGATGAATTTTCCCGTTTGCTTGTGAACAAGTCCCCAGTCGTTAAAAACACCTGCCGTATATTTCTTCTGTAATAGCTTTATATATCTTTCGGTTTCCTTTACGGATGAATGGCAAGACCATGTCAGATATCGTGTGACATCGGGGTCGCAGGAATATGAATACATGTCCTCGGCATGCTCGGGGGATATCTTTACGAGCTTTAACCTTGTGGTTTCAAGTGTCGGAGGATTTGCGAATACTTCCTTGACCTTTGTTTCAAGGACATTTGAACTTTTGAATAGATTTAAAAAGGGCATAATAACCTCTGTGTATAAAGTATTTATATCTTAGTATAGTATATATTTTATGCAGCTTTATGTCAAGGATAAAGTGAATTAATAAAATAATTCCATATTGAATAAATAATAATTGACAGAAGGCTTGAAAACGTATATAATGTATCTGTATAAATTTGACATAATAATCGGAGATATCAATGATTTGCAATAACATCTTGGAGTTTATGGGAAACACCCCCATAATCCGACTTAACAATATAGCACCTAAGGACGGTGCCGAGATTCTCGTAAAGTTCGAGGGACTTAATGTGGGCGGCTCTATAAAAACGAGAACTGCTTATAATATGATACTTGATGCCGAAAGACGCGGTCTTTTACATAAGGATACGATAATCGTAGAACCTACCAGCGGAAATCAGGGCATAGGTCTTGCGCTTGTTGGTGCAGTTAAAGGCTATAAAACAAAGATTATCATGCCCGATTCCGTAAGTGAAGAAAGAAGAAAGCTTGTAAACCACTACGGTGCCGAGGTGATTCTCATTCACGATGACGGAAATATCGGTGCATGCATTGAGGAATGTCTTGCAACAGCACTTCGTATGCGTGATGAGGACCCAAATGTGTTTGTTCCTCAGCAGTTTGAAAATCCTGCAAACGTGCAGATTCAGAGGGAAAGAACGGGCGTGGAAATACTCGAACAGGTAGGTCACGAAATCCACGGCTTCTGCTCAGGGATAGGTACCGGAGGAACCATTACGGGTATCGGCGAAACTCTCAAAGCTGCAAATCCCGATATGACCATATGGGCAGTTGAGCCCGAGAATGCGGCAATCCTTTCGGGCGGTTCAATCGGCACACATATCCAGATGGGTATCGGCGACGGCATTGTTCCCGAAATACTCAATACCCGAATATATGATGATATTTGCATTATAAACGACGATGAAGCCATCCAGACGGCAAAGGACTTAGCAAGTAAGGAAGGTATCATGTGCGGGATTTCCAGCGGTACAAATGTTGCGGCGGCAATAAAGCTTGCCAAAAAGCTCGGAAAGGGTAAGACGGTAGTAACTGTTCTTCCCGATACAGCCGAAAGATATTTCTCAACACCGCTTTTTGAGTAATATAAAGGAGTAAGGTTATGCTTACCATTAAAAAGAAAAAAGGTACTGACTTCAAAATTCTCAACATAACAGACACCCACCTTGTAACGGTTGACTGGGAAAACCCCGCTGTAAGAGATAACTTTGTTTCAACGGTTGATGAGCTTGTAAGGGCAACTTCCCCGGATTTAATTACAATGAGCGGTGATATTGCCTTTGCCGAATGGACAGGCTCCTATAAGTATTTCGGCGACCTTATGAATAAGTACGGTATCCCCTGGACCATGTGCTGGGGAAATCACGACCACCAGGCGGGTGACGAACAGCTCGGAGTATACGAAAAACAGTTCCTGGGATACAGTAACTTTTTCTATGAACCCACGAGAGAGTTCGGTGTCGGAAGTAACGTTATAGCAATTGATAACGGCGAGAGGGTAGTACACGGTCTTGTTATGATTGACAGCTTTGACCCGGCAAGTCCTACCGTTCCGGAAGACGACCCCGAAAAGGGAAAGAAGATTCTTTGTCCTGAGCTTATAGAGTGGTATGAAGATAAGATAAATATGCTGAAAAAACTTGGCTGTAATGAATCGACGTTGATTACCCACGTTCCGATTTACGAATATAAGCTTGCCATTGATGCGGCTTTGAAGAGCGAGTATAACCGTCAAGACATATCCTATGAGGACAGCTTTGACGAAAAGTACTGGAATGACGGATATAAGGACAGCTTCGGTGTCACACACGAGTCGGTATGCTACTCGGACTTGGCTACAGGTCTCTTTTCTTGCATGAAAAAGCTCGGCTCCACAAAAAATGTTCTTGTGGGACATGACCATATCAATAATTTCAGTATTAATTATGAGGGTATACGTCTTACATACAGCATGGCTTCGAGCAGTCACGGTCTCAAGAAAACAGTTGGCGGAACACTTCTCACTGTGGATGATGAGGGAAAGGTAAACCTTCGTCATGTTCCTGTAGATATTAAAATAATTGCAAGAGCAAGAATGTAAAAAACTCAAAAAAATCTCAAAAAACTATTGCATAATACACATATATGTGTTAAAATAATCGGTGGTTCAAAAATGGCGGACCAAATTTTATAGGATAGAGGGAATTAAAGTGGCAAACAATGAAAGAAGAGTAGGCACAGTTTCAAGAGGTATTCGCTGCGGTATCATCCGTGAAGGCGACGACCTTGCAAAAATCGTTTCTGATGCTGTTGTAGAAGCAGCAGAAATCGAAGGCTTTGAGCTTCGCGACAGAGACGTAATTTCCATCACAGAATCCATCGTTGCAAGAGCACAGGGCAACTATGCGACAGTAGATGCTATCGCAAAGGATGTAAAGGCTAAGCTCGGCGGCGACACAATCGGTATTATTTTCCCGATTCTATCCAGAAACCGATTTGCCATTTGTCTTCGCGGTATGGCTAAAGCAGTAAAGAAGGTTGTTCTTATGCTCAGCTATCCTTCCGACGAAGTAGGAAACCAGCTTATTACTATGGATATGGTTGATGAAGCAGGTCTCAATCCTTATACAGACGTTCTCACACTTGAAAAGTACAGAGAACTTTTCGGCTATGTAAAGCACGAATTCACAGGCGTTGACTATGTTGAATACTATTCCGACCTTATCAAAGAATGCGGTGCAGAGGTTGAAATTATTTTTGCAAACAACTGCAAGGCAATTCTTGACTACACAGATAAGGTTATCAACTGTGACATTCATACAAGAGCACGTACAAAGAGAATTTTAAAGGCGGCAGGTGCAAAGGTTGTTTGCGGTCTTGACGATATTATGACATCCTCTGTTGACGGCAGCGGCTATAACGAAAAGTACGGTCTTCTCGGTTCCAATAAATCAACAGAAGATAAAATCAAGCTTTTCCCCAAGGAATGTCGTGATCTTGTTCTTGACATTCAGAAGAGAGTGCTTGACAGAACAGGCAAGCACGTTGAAGTTATGGTATACGGCGACGGTGCCTTCAAGGATCCTCAGGGTAAAATCTGGGAGCTTGCAGACCCTGTTGTATCACCCGCATTCACAGACGGACTTGTAGGTACTCCTAATGAACTCAAGCTCAAGTACCTTGCAGATAACGACTTTAAGGATTTGTCGGGTGAAGAATTAAAGAAAGCAATTTCCGACAGTATCAAGGCAAAGGATGGCTCAAGTCTTGTAGGTAATATGGCTTCTCAGGGAACAACTCCCAGACAGCTTACAGACCTTATCGGCTCACTCTGCGACTTAACAAGCGGCTCCGGCGACAAGGGTACACCTATCGTTCTTGTACAGGGTTATTTTGACAATTATACAAACTGATTTTGACGGAGGAAAAGACTATGCAAGGCAATGTAAGACCTGAAAATATGGCAAGAATTACAACAAAAGAACTGGCAGACAAATTTATCGCCGAGCAGATTGCCGACGTCAGAGCACAGGTGGGTGACAAGAAGGTTCTCCTTGCACTCTCGGGCGGTGTAGACTCTTCAGTTGTTGCAGCACTTCTTATAAAGGCTATCGGTAAGCAGCTTGTATGCGTACACGTAAACCACGGCCTTATGAGAAAGGACGAAAGCGAAAACGTAATCAAGGTATTCAAAGATGAACTTGATGCTAATCTTATATATGTAGATGCAACAGACCGCTTCCTCGATCTTCTTGCGGGCGTATCCGACCCCGAAAGAAAGAGAAAGATTATCGGTGCTGAATTTATCAATGTATTTGCAGATGAAGCAAGAAAGCTCGAAGATGTAGACTTCCTTGCACAGGGTACAATTTACCCCGACATTTTAGAGAGTGTAAAGGCAGCCGAAGGCAAGAAGGCTGTAAAGAGCCATCACAATGTAGGCGGACTTCCCGAAGATTTGAAGTTTGAGCTTGTAGAACCCATTAAGCTTCTCTTCAAGGACGAAGTAAGAGTTGTAGGCGAAGCTCTCGGTCTTCCTCATGCGATGGTTTACCGTCAGCCCTTCCCGGGTCCCGGTCTCGGCGTAAGATGCCTCGGTGCAATAACACGCGACAGACTCGCAGCTCTCAGAGAAGCAGACGCAATTCTCAGAGAAGAATTCGATAAGTGCGGTCTTGCCGAAAAGGTATGGCAGTACTTCGTTGTAGTGCCCGACATCAAGAGTGTAGGCGTTAAGGACGAAAGCAGATACGAAGGCTGGCCTGCAATCATCAGAGCCGTAAACACTAAAGACGCAATGAGCGCAACTATAGAGGAAATTCCTTACAGCGTTCTTCATAAAATCACCGATAGAATTACCAAAGAGGTTGAGGGCGTAAACAGAGTTCTTATGGACTTGACTCCTAAGCCCGTTGGTACTATTGAGTGGGAATAAGCAACCTGTATAAAAAATCGATAAATTCCAATTTATCGCATTGATAACAAACGAAATCACGCCGCAAGGCTTGGTTATATATTTAATTTAAGGAGATTTGCTGTTTGAAGAAAAACAACACCTTGGATATTGTAGCATAGCCGGAGGCTGTGTAAAAATATCCGCACAAGCCTCCCAACATTGCAGTCAACAATTATCAGGAGGAGAAAAATAATGAGCAAAAATGACTGTATTATTCGTTTAGAAAGAAAAGAAGACTACCCTGTGGTAGAAAATTTGATTCGTGAATCATTCTGGAATGTGTACCGCCCCGGATGCATGGAGCACTATCTCATAACACGGTTAAGGGAACATCCTGACTTTGTCAAGGAACTTGATTTTGTTATGGAAAAGGACGGCAAAATCATCGGTCAAAATGTGTTTGTAAAGGCAAATATAATAGCCGATAACGGTAGCGACATTCCAATTCTGACAATGGGACCGATTTGTATAACCCCTGAACTCAAAAGACAAGGTTATGGTAAAATTCTGCTTGATTATTCAACCCGGAAAGCAACTGAGCTTGGCTTTGGTGCAGTATGCTTTGAGGGCAATATCGACTTTTACGGCAAAAGCGGTTTTACCTATGCAAGTGAATTTGGACTCCGTTATCACGGACTGCCTGAAGATGCAGATGCATCATTCTTCCTATGTAAAGAGTTAATTCCCGGATATTTAAGCGGTATCACGGGAGAATACGGACCGCCAGAGGTATATCTTTTCCTAGAGGAAGAAGCAGAAGAATTTGACAAAAAATTCCCTTATAAAGAAAAATTAAAACTTCCGGGACAACTTTTTTAATAACGAATGGCGGCACTTCATTTGAGGTGCCGTTTGTTTTTATATATAATTGACAGAAATTTTCTAAAAAAGCAACACGCAAAAAGGAGAAATTATGATAAAACATTGACATTGTTCTATTCTTGACTTTTTCCTCTATCTCTTCTCTTTCTTTTCAGAAGAAAAGGAGAAGAAAAGGAGTAGGAGAAAAATGGGAGAAAAAAGAAAGGTTAAGGGAATAGGAGAGAGAAAAAATATTTGCCCTTTTGGGAAAGTTTTTATTGTCCTATGACACCATTTATTAAAGAAAATATAGTAAACAGTTCAGACCCTGTTCGTTTCGAACAAGGTCTTTTTTTATACAATAAGAACGGTAACTTTGATACAAAGTTACCGTTCATTTTTTATACCGAAAACGCCTATATACAAGGGTTTCCCAAAATAAGAAAAGTTGCTTTGTTCTTCAATGTTTGAAATTTTGTAATGAAATTATCTCTTTTTTACTTTCCAAATATTGACTCAGAAACTTTTCTCTAAAAAACAAATGCACCGCTTTTGATTTGAAATTTCGTTGAAGCGGTGCATTTTTGTTTATTACATTGTACTTTTCCTGGTTTTTATTCTTTTTCCAATGTGAATACATCCTTGACAGGAGGTATATACGAGTGTGTTCTTCCTTGGATAAAGTCAATCTTTTTCGGAGACTTTACATTGTTGTAAAGCGCCGTAATACCCGAAGGCGGACAGGTGTAGTCACCGAGACCTGCTTCTATGTAAACGGGACACTTGAGATGCTTTGCGGCGATCGCAGTATCAAAATAACGAAGTCCGTTGTCAGGCTCGGGTCTCCAGCCTCTGATTCTCTTTTCTTTTTCTATGGCAAATAAATCGCAGAACCAAGGAACAATCAACTCGCACTTTGAATTTGCAGCATAGTCCGTGTGCACTGCAATAAATGTCACTCTTGACGAAAAAGATGCGGGTTTGATTGTTTTATCTCCTTACTGCATTACTGTAAAAAACATTGAAAAAGGAAAACATACATTAAAGCTTACACTGTATGGCAGCAGATATAACACCTTTGGTCCTTTACACGATGCTACTAAAACCGGTTATGCCGGGCCCTACTCATGGAGAAAATCGGGCGATGATTTCAGCTATGATTATGTAAATCTTCACCCATACGGAATTATGTCAGCACCTGAATTTTTTTCACAAGAGTAGATTAATGAGAACATACATCTGTTAATACTTTTGAAAAAGCTGGTGTTTTTCTATAAAAGTGAGGGGGTCAAATTTTTGACCCCCTCTGGAAATTATTCTTTTATGGGGTCAATGTATTATTTTCTTCCATCACTTACAAATAAGAACGTACACCCGTTTTATTGTGACTGAAAAAGGTTTTATTGCGTTTTACTGTGTTTTATTGTGACCCAAGACGTGACTCTCATTTACAACTACATAAATACCATAATAGAAAATGAAAATGAAATTGGTCTTCCCGGTAACGACTTGTATGAATAATTAAAATAGCCTCCCTTGCTCGTATAGAGCAGGGGAGGTTTTGCTATATTACTGCAATTTTTTTGCATTGTTGTTTCTGAACTTACCCACATGAGGATTAAACTTTCTGTATTGAGCGGGGGTAATGTGTCTGTGTTTTTTGAAGGCCTTTGAAAAGCTGTCGCGGTTTTTAAAGCCAAGCTCTTGTGCAATTCTGCTTATCGGCATACGTGTGTTGAGAAGCATAATCTTTGCACGGCGTACACGTTCGGTTGCAACGAGATATGTAAAAGAAGCACCTGTTGTTTCTTTGAGCAGGCGGTGGATGTGGGTTCTTGAAAATCCGAAACGCTCTGATAACTCTTCAAGTGTAACTGTACTGCAGTTGCTGTTGATGTATCTTACAATTCTTTGCGCAACATCGCTTTTATCCGATTCCTCAGAAGTATAAAGGTGCTCACGCCGTTCTTGCTTTGCAAGCATTATAAGACAGGAAGAAAACAGATTTTCAAAATATAAATTGTCAAAAAGTCCCGTGCTTCTGTATACGGTTCTGTGAATATCAAGCATTTTTGACAGTGTTTTTTCATATTTTTCATTGTCTAAGCATGAAAACACAGTGAAAATACTGTCACTGCAAAGATTTGAAATGTAGTTGTTCGGGTCATTTGTTGACAACACTTTGGATAGGTTACAAAACCAATCATCCTTAATGAAAAATGAGGCATACTTTGTGTCGGGAAGAACGTGAAAACAATGAGTTACAGACGGCGACATAATTATTGTGTCACCTTTTTCTATAATATAACTGCAGTCAGACATAACCTCAATTACTGCACCTTCAAGTACATGTGTAAATTCATAAAAATTGTGATTATGGTAGTCTGTATCGGAAATGCCCATATAATTGTGCTGAATATTTCTCAAATTGTCATGAGCCCAGCTTTCAAAAAGAACAGTTCTTGATGCTTTATTATTGTATTCCGTGTTTATGACATCGGTAATTCTTTGTATTTCATCGTAAACTTCATTACCGTATTTATTGGTAACGGTCTGTTTGTTTTTTTCGCTGACAGCTATCATTTTCTCACTTCCTTACCCGATTTAATAATAAAACAATATCATTTCCATGTTGTTTCGATTATGTAACATTTCGACTTATATTTGTCTATTTATGCAAAAATAAGTCATTGTGCATGCATTTTCAGAGTGATATACTACATCTGTAATGACATGGTAATATTGCATAAGTTTTTATTTTTGGCTCGTATAAGCTTTGTGCAATAGACTGCCGTAATCCCAATTCTTGACACATTTTGAAAGGAGTAAGATTTTTATGAGAAAAATCTTAAGCGTTGTTCTTGCTTTGACGATGGTTTTGTCGACCGTCAGCTTTGCAGTTCCACAGGCTGTAACGTTTTCCGATGCAGTTGAAGAATTTGTCAAAGAGGCATATGCAGACGAATCATCTGTTTTGGCAGACGACACATGGACAGATGTCGAAAAGGGCATCAAGCTCTTTGTTATCGACTTTGAAACAAAGAACGACGGCACAGCCCTTGTTTCAAGCGATTACTCGGCAATCACAAACAGCAGAGTTGATGCTACTGCAACTACAAAAACAGGCGGTGTTGCCGTTTCTGCCGTCGGCAGAACAAACCCGGATTATACGGTTAATGCCCGTGTTAATGTGAAGGGCGGTGCAAGTGCATCACTCTCGGGTACAGATAATAAGTATCTCACTCTTTCTACTGCAGGCGATTCCCTTATTTTCAGCCAGCTTTACGTGGGTGACGGTACATATATATTTGAATTTGAAACAAATACTGTTTCTTTCAATCCCATCAGAGGAAGCTATAATGCAGGTGTTACTCCTACGGCACAAGCAGTCGACTCCACATGGTATGTGACTTCTCATACTGCCGCAGGTATGACAGAAGCGTTGTCCACAAGCTGTTCTTCATACGGCACGGATAATATCCGTTTCCACTTCAGCACAAAGCCTACAATGTATGATAACATCGTTGTATACTATCAGCCCACAGGCTGGACACCTCCCACAGAGGGCGGCGATGATGACACAGAAGAAACCGAAGAATGGACACACGCAGAATACGGTGACCTTGTCTTCAACGTTGACTTTGAAAAGGATAATAGCGGAAACAGTGTTGCATCAAGCGTTGTAAGCGGACTTGCTTCGGAAACAAGTAATGTTTCGCTCCTTGATGTGGGACGTGTTAACCCCAAGTTTTCGGCAAATGCCGCAAACTGGTCCTTCTTTACAAGAACCGTTTCATCGGGTACTGCGAAACTAGGCTCTGATGAAGCACACGGCTCATACCTTACTGCAACAGGTGCAAGAAGCGATGTAAGCTTCTATTTTGAAGCCGTAACTAATAGTGGCAGAGATAATGTTTCTACTCCCTTTATTGCAGATGGTACAGGCGTTTATACCGTTGTATATGACTATAAGGTTGACACAACATCCTTAAGCCTTGATACACGTTTCAACAACTATTATCCAAATCCCGCACCCGCAGGTGTTACAAACGAGTGGGGAACAGCCGTGATTAACAGTACACAGGTTGACGGTGACCCCGGTATTCTCGGCTCTTTAAGACTCAGACTTGTTGCTGCAGCTACAGGTGATACCTTCAGCATCGACAATGTAAGACTTTACTATAAGTCGGATAAGGCAGACGAAGGCGGCGAGGATGATACAGAAGAAGATACCGAAAGCTGGACAGATTCAGAATACGGCACAAAGCTTTATGAGGTAAACTTTGATACAAAACTTGACGGCTCATCTGTTTCTTTATCCGACCTTTCGGGTATCGACAGCGGAAGACTCGACCAGGATTTGTCGGCAGGTATCCCCGTTTCCAATATCGGTAAGGTAAATCCCGATGTAGATACAGCTTACTCTGCAGACTACAGAATCAGCGTAAAAGACCTTACTTATTCACTCGGAACGGCTGACGGCAAGACATTCCTTGATATCAAGTCCACAACCGAAAAGCCCAGTATCATGCTTGGCGGCTTCAATGACAGAGAAGGCGACTATACAATTGTCATTGACTATAGATACTTGAAGAATACAAGCTCATATATCCACGACAGACTCTATATGCACACCCACTCAAAGGATCTTAATACGTCGCTTCTCAGTAACGAAAACTGGGTAACTGCACCCTATACCTTCTCAACCCTTGACGGTGATGTTTATAAGACAAATTACATGAGAATGGTATTCTACTCTGTAGGTCACGTCTTCACGGGTGTTGAAGAATTCCAGATTGATAAGATTTCCGTTTACTATAAGGCAAAGGAAACCGTAAAGATAACAGTCAGTGCCAACGGCAACACAGCAATGAATGATGTTGTGATGAGTGATATATCCGCGGGCGGTGTTCGTGTTGCTGATTTGCTTGCAAGAATTACAAATAATTCCGGCAAACAGCTTCTCGGTATATCTGCGACTGCTGACGGCACTACTCTTTCTGCAGGCGAAACAATTACACCCGCAGACGGCACAACCCTTTACATGATCTGGGGTAATGATATAAAAGAAAAGGAAATAACATGGACAGATGCCGAAAAGGGTTATCTTCTCTATGACCTTGACTTTGAAACAGAAAAGCATTATGTAAAGAACTACGATAAGCTTGGTCTTTTCGGTGCTGTCAATACAAATATTGCAAATAACTCCGACTGGCACATTGCCATGAACTATTATGTAGACCTTCTTCCCGGTACAGGTACTGCTACCTATGAACCAAAGGAAGGTGAAATCAGATATGAATATGTTGACGGCAAGTATAATAAGTACCTTGCAGTAAAGCCAGACGGAACAAGCCTCTGGCCTCAGATAGGTATTATGGCATATTCCACATCCGGCACAAACTATACCGTATTCGGCGGTGCAAACGGTATCTATACAATTGAGGGTGACGTCAGAGCAATTCTTTCCGACGGCTCAGGATACATTTATACCGCAGTTTCTGTCGATATGGCAACATATGACGAGACTTCAGCAAAGTATACATCACAGACTCAGGTTGGCTCTGTCGCAAGCACCTATACAAAGGGTGAATGGGCGACACTGTCGGGTGTTCTCAATAATACCGACTATGACGGTCTTTCAAGAATAAAACCCTTCAGCCAGTATTCGGCACCTTCCACGGCGGGTACAGATGAAATCCACTTCGATAACTTAAAGCTCTACTGGAAACCTTATACCGTAAATGTTACCTTTGATAACAGTGCGGTTGCAACCATGTCAAATCAGACGGTCAGTGTATCTACAGAAAATCCTGTAACTGTAGGTGACCTTAAGAAGCTTGTGAAGTCGGGCGGTCTTATGGAACTCAAGGGTCTTTCAAAGGCAAAGGGCGGTGTTCTTCTTTCTGACGATACCGTAATTGATTTATTCGGAAACCTCACATTCTACACAGTATGGGGGCAGAAGGACATGACAGGCTGGACACACGACGACTACGGCGTTCTTGTCTATGACCTTGACTTTAATAATGCAGAATCCTTTACATCAGCTACTCTTGCATCCCTCTACGGCAGAGTAAATCCCAACCTTTCTGACAGCGAAAACTGGACAGTTTCATCCCACTACTTAAAGGATGCTGAAATTGCAGACGACGGAACGGGAAACAAGTACTTAAAGGCATCTGTTGACGGTACAAATAAGTATCCTCAGATTCAAATTAATGCAAATGTCACAGACAGCTATGTGTTCTCGGCTGACGGAAACTATACACTTATGGCTGACATTAAGGTTGTCTCTAAAGACAGCTATGCAACAAATACCTTGAGCAGCGTAAGCTTTGCACTTCACGGTGCGAAGAATACCGACGGCACATGGATCTATACACAGGAAGGCGGCGGCTGGTCGACAAGTGACAAAACAGCACTTTCATCCGATTTTGTTTCGGCACTCGGCTCGTTTAATTGCTCATCCTATGACGGTGTTTCAAAGATAATCTACTGTATGTCCTACGATGAAATCCCCACAGCCGATGTTGAAACTCTGTATATTGATAACTTAAGACTTTACTGGAAGCCTTCATATGTAACGGTAACAGTTAAACCCGGTGCAAATAAGGTGGCACGTGAACACGCAATCAGAGTAAGCACCTCCGGTGTTACGGTTTCTGAAATCATGTCAAAGGTTGTTGACCACGGCGATATGATTCTTAAAGGTTTATCCAATAAGGCAGACGGCACAGCCCTTACGGGTACACTTACTCTCAGCAGTGACACAACACTTTATGCACTCTGGGAAGAAACAGGCGAGGTGTTGAAAGAATACAGCGTTGAATTTGAAAAAGACGAATCCAGCGGTATTGACGTATACTGGAGAAACCACGGTACAAACTCCGAGGGTAACGGTTATGTGAGAAACACCGACGGACACGGAGTGTTCACCTTCAATGCAAAAAAGGAACACTCTGCCGTATGGGATTCAAATATCAGCTTTTCTTCCTTTACGAATAAAACTGTTCCTGCAGGTGAAATCAAGGCGATTATGGTCAGAATGAGATACAGAAATGTTCCTCACTTTGACTGTGCGTGTGCAATCGATGTCAACAGCCATGTTCACGAATACAAGTCAGGAAGCACTCATACATATGACAACAAGGATCAGATGATGCAGTTCTATTATCTCACTCCCGATAAAACTGCAATGAGTGAGGGGCAGTCGTTAAAGTACAAATTCTCGGTTGCAGACGGCGACGGTATTGAAGACGACTGGTTCACCTTCTATATTGACGTTTCCGAGAGGGCAGACTTCAGAGATAATGGCATTTCGGACCTCAGACTCGACTTCAATAACGATATATGGGACGGGACTGTTATTGATATTGACTACATCAGGTTTATAGGTGAAAAGTCAAAAGCTCCCGTTACTCAGGATAAAAACTCCATGAAGACTACAGACCCCATGGGTATACGCTTTATGGCATCTCTTAAGAAGGAGCTTGTTGAAACTTCAACCTCTTACGGCTGGGTAATTGCAAGAGAAGTTTCGCTTTCCTCTGCAGGTATTACAAATGCTGCATTTACATATGAAGCGGCAACAGAAAAGAGTGTTGCTGTTCTCAGAGGTGTAAACTACGGAGAGGGAAGAGTTGAGGCTCTTAACTTTAACGAAGACTCGGTAAATGTTTACTTTACTGCAATGCTTTATAATATCCCCGATAATATGTACGAGGATAAGCTTGTCGCAAGACCTTTTGCTGTGGTAGACGGCATTACCTACTACGGCGCACCTCTTTCAAGGAGCGTGTACGATGTTGCAAAATCACTTCGTGACGGCGGATTTTCGGGTTGTACTGCGGCACAGCAGACATATATTCAACGAGTTATAGACAAAGTTGAAAAGGCATAAGAAAGGAGAGATAAGATTATGAAAAAGAGAATAATTTCGGTAGTAGCTTTTGCTCTTCTTATCTGCCTTCTTGCAGTCGGAGCATCAGCTTCACAGATTAAAAACATTATTTTCCTTATCCCCGACGGTGCGGGTATGAACACCTTCGACTTTGCAAACGATGTCAAGGTCGCAGGCGGTTTTGATGATACAAAGTTCCCCTACAGAACACAGGTTGATAACAGTCCTATGTTCATGAAGGACTATATGGCAGGTACTTGTTCGACAAATACCTATACAAACACTCTTACCGACTCTGCGGCGGCAGGTACTGCTTTGGCTACTGGTTATAAGACACTCTCGGGTCAGCTTGGTGTTGACTACAGAGGAAGACCTAAGGCAAATATGCTTGAAATGGCACAGACCGTCGGCAAGGCTACAGGCGTTGTTGCAACATATGAATGGATGCACGCAACTCCCGCATCTTTCGGTGCCCACGTTATGTCAAGACAGGACTATGAAAACATCTATCAGCAGATGGAAAACCAGAAGATAGACGTAGTTCTCGGCTCGGGTTACGGTGCAGTTTCAAGCTATGCTACAATTCAGAACGCGGCTGACAGAGGTTATACAATTGTCACAAACCGTCAGGAGCTTGAAAATGTAAAACCCGGTGACAGACTCTGGGGTAATGCCACAAATAACAGCTCACCCTATGATATTAACCTTACATCCTCTCAGCCTACTCTTGCACAGATGACACAGGCGGCTATTACAGCCCTTTCCTCTGACGAAGACGGCTTCTTCCTCATGGTGGAAGGCAGTAAGGTTGACACGGGCGCACACGCAAACGATGCTGTTGTATCATCCTCTGAGTATATCGCATTTGACGAAGCCTTCAGAGTTGCCGTTGAATTTGCAAAAGGCAGAACAGATACAATTGTTATCGCAACCCCCGACCACGATACAGGCGGTATGCTTTATCATGACCTTTTGGCTTCCGACCCGGTAGCAGCTGCAAACGCAATAGCCGAAGCACAGATGGGTACAAATCCTGCATCTCTCGGCTGGACAACAACCTCACACACACAGCAGCTTGTAGGTGTATGGTTCTATGTTCCAGACGGCGTGGAGATTATTGACGGACTTAATACAAACCTCGGTGACACGGAAGATACAAGAAACAACTATGTAATTGATAATATTGCCTTTGCTCCTTATGTTGCTTCTCTTATGGGAGTAAACATGGATGAGGTTACAAAGTCACTCTTTGTTGACGTAACAGACATCGGCGTTTATTCTTCGGCTACAGGCAAGTTCACCTTCAACAGCACAGGCAAGTATATCTATAAAAACCAGTCATGGTACTATACAAAGAGCGGTGAAAAGGTAGATCTTGACGGTAAAGTTTCACTCTACTCAAACGGCAGAATGTATGTACCCTCCGATATGGTAACAGAGGACGACTGGAACTATGTTTCCGACGGAACAGAGGGAATTCAGGGTGCAGGCACACTCTCTGACCCATACCTTATCGACGACGAAAACGATTTTCTTGACTTTACTGCTTCTGTTATCGGCGGTGAAAGCTACAGCGGTATGTACTTTGAACAGACAGCCGACATTGATATGTCCTCTGTTTCGGAATATACTGCAATGACAGGCAGTAACACATTCTCGGGTATCTATAACGGATGCGGCTTTGAAATTAAGGTAAATGTCGTGAAAGACGGCGAAGCTGCGGTATTTGGTCAGATAGGCTCGGGCGGAGTTGTTATGAACGTGGGTATTACAGGCTCGCTTACAAGTAATACTACATACGCTGTAGGTATTGTAAGAAAAATTGCCGCAGGTGGTAAGCTCGTTAACTCTTATTCCACAGCATCCCTTTCGGGGGTGTCTGAAGGCGGTATCACAATGTCAGTTTACGGCACAATTGAAAACTGCTACTTTGGCGGTACTCTTACAAAGTCGGGCGCAAACCCTATCGGCGGTATAGGCAGTGCTGAAAAGGTTAAGAACTGCTATTATGTTGACACTTGCGGCGGTTCGCAGACAGCGACAGGTATTACAGCTGTAACAGAACAGTACGCAAATTCGGCACTTGCTTCGACACTTGAGGCGGGTAAGGCTGATGCGGCGGCAACGGCAGGATTTACAGAGGATGATATGTGCTACTGGAGACAGAGCAGTGTAAATTCTCTTCCCGAACTTTATCTTCCTGTTCCTACAGTTACGGGTGTTACGGTTACTCCTTCAAGTGCAACCGTAAATAAGGGCGACGGTATTCAGCTTACGGCAAATGTAGAAGGGGAATTCAATCCTTCGACAGAGGTAAGCTGGACTATTGAAACAACAGAGGACTTAGCATCAGGTACAAAGCTTTATGAAGACGGCTTCCTTGTGATTGACAGATATGAAACAGCATCCTCCTTTACCGTAATGGCAAAGTCAAAGGTAAACGGTGCTGTTGCAGGAAGTGCAAAGATTACTGTCGGTTCTGCTACAGTTACAGCCGAAGACGGTTCACGTGCAAGACCTTATCTTATCGAAAACGAAGAAGACTATCTTTCTTTTGTAAACGCTGTTATCGACGGTACAAACTATAGCGGTAAATATTTCAGACAGACATCCGATATTGATATGGCAGGATATGCAGGATATTGTGGTATACCCGACAGTAAGAGTTTCAACGGTGTATACGACGGTGCAGGTCATACAATAAATGTTGATATTGCAATGAGCGACGATGCTTACGGCGTTTTCGGTCTTCTTACAGGAGCTACAGTTATGAACCTCGGTGTTACTGGCTCGATAAATAATGATAATCAGCACGCTGCAGGTATCGTAAGAAAAATGACAGACTCTGTTGTAATCAACTGTTACTGCAGTGCCGATGTAAATTCCGAAGGTCAGAGTGCAGGCGGTATTGCCGTTTCAAACTACGGTAAGATTATTGCAAACGTATATTACAGTGGTACTCTCACAGGCTCAAACCTCAGATTTATCGCAACACCAGCAGGCGATGCTAACCCCGAAAACTTCAATGCTTTCTATGTCGGTGTTGAATATGCCCAGTCTGCGACAGATACTGAAATCACACGTGACCAGTTTATGAGTGACGAGTGTGTTACATGGCTCAATGAGGGCAGGGAAGAATCGGCAGCAAAAGCAGGTATTGCAGTAAGTAATCTCTGTATGTGGACTCTCGGTGAAAACGGTCCTGTGTTTGTTAAGGATACATCGGGTGTTGCGGGTGCTATCACCTGTGATACTGTCATTCCTTCACTTGAAATCACTACCGATACAGAGATTACTGCAGGAAAGTACCTTGTAACATTTAATGATTTAAGTGTGGCTTCAGGTGCAGTACTTACCCTCGGTGAAGGCACATACATCATCGAAAACTACTCGGGAAGCGGTACACTTTTGGCATCCGAAAACGCAAATGTCATTGTACTTTCTGATAATAAGCCCGAGGGTTATGTTGAAATCGACATCGGTGAAAGACAGACTGATACAAACGTAAGATTTGCAGAAGCAGGCGGTAAGCAGTTTGAAATCCGTGAATATAACGATATTTACGGCGTGATTGCAGGCAAAAATATGCTTGTAGAAATTACTGAAAAGACAAGTAATGAAGCGGTAGTTGCAACAAAGACCAGCTACTATGCAGTAGATGCCGAAAACGAAAGCTACGAAAAGCTTGACATGGATAACTACATGGAAAATGTAAATGACCTTTCCGTAAGAGTTTCAGATCCCGTAGGTATCAGATTCAAGTCTACCGTCACAACTGCTTCAAAGGATGAAATAGTTTCCTTTGAAATTGCCGAATACGGCTATATTATAGGTCTTGAATCAACACTTATCAATAAGGGTGAAGAACTGAACTTTGATGCTTCAAAGTACGTTTACGGTGTCGCTTATGATAAGAGTGGAAAGGACATTGTGTTCGACAACTCTGATGACCTATATCATGTGTTTACAGGCGTGCTTTATAACATTCCCGATACAGCTTACGGCGAAAGAATCGTTTCAAAGACATATACGAAGATAAGTGTAGACGGTAAAGAATACACAGTATACGGCGAACCCGTAATCTCAAGTATCTATGAAATTGCCCTTATCAGCCGTGGTCTCAGCATGTCAGCCGAACAGAAGGCTGTTATTGACAGCATTATTAAAAAGGCACAGGATATGTCTCCTGATCTTGGTTTTGATGTCGGCGGACTATACGAATAAGAATTGTAAAAATGCCTCCCTTGCTGAAAAGCAGGGGAGGTTTGTTTATATGAACACTTGTATTGTACAACTCCTGTTGTACGATAGAATTAAGCAAAGAATAGCACTAAAAAAGAAAAGATTCACCGTGAAACTTTTCTTCTAGAGTAAATGCACCGCTTTTGACTTTTGCCTTGTCAAAGCGGTGCATTTTGTTAATTACACTTTATGAAGATGCTTTCTAAATTGTTGCTTGTACTCCTTTATTGGAAACCTGCTGAAGATACTTTCTCGGCGATATGCCGTAATGCTCTTTGAATGACTTACTGAAGGAATAAATGCTGGAGTAATTCATAAGGTCTGCCACCTGAGAAATACTTTTTTTGTTTTCTGCAAGCAGAAGTCTTGCCGTCTCAAGCCGTTTTACTCTGTAATAGTATGAGAGGGAAAGAGTGGTTGTTTTTCTGAAAAGGGCAGATAAATAACTGTAATTATATCCCATTTCCGTTGCCATGTCACTGAGAGAAGTCAAAGAATACAGATGCGTGTCTATGTAATTCATCATCTTATAGCAAAGCTCCGAGCCGCTTTGATTTATTGAAGAACTCTCGGGTGAATCGGATTTCATTCCCCTTAATATGCAGACAATCATCTGATTGCAAAGAGCCGACAGCATTTCGTTGGAAAACGGATAGCTGTTTTTATTTTCGTCATCAAACTCAGAGAGAATACAGTCAATAAGGTCAAGCACCTTTTCGTTGTGAATGACTCTTGAATAGGGTGAGATGTTTTGTGACCATACCTTGTTGAGTTCATCTGCAAATCTGAAGGAATTTACCGAGAATGTTATGAAGTCGTAGGAAAGGGGATTGTCAATGTCCGATTCCACTTTGTGAATTTCAAAGGGAAAAGAAACATAAACGTCGCCTTTTTTTACTTGTGCGGGAACGTTGCCCGTGTACATTCTGCCGCTTCCTTTTGTGATTACCGAAAGCTCATAAACACCGCCGTGCATGTGTTCCACAATAGAAACACCTTGTCCTGACCTTCCAAGATAAATAAGAGAAATGTCGTCAAGATATAAAGGACTTTTTCCGAATGAAATCATATAATCACCCCATGTTTAAATTATAGCCTTGTTGTAACGCTCTGTCAATTCAAAAAAACAAAATATTTACGAAAATTGCCTTAATTTTCCAATAAATATCAAAAATCAGGATAACTTTTACAAAAGTGAGATATTTACACCGGCGGTTGCCTTTTGTTATACTTAAAATGTAATAATTTATAAGGAGGAAAATACCTATGAAAAGGCTACTCTCTCTTTTATTGGCAATTATAATGATAGTTTTGTCGGTACCTGTGACAGCACTTGCAGAAGATGACACAGCTTCTCTTGCTGCTTCCGGTCTTGCACTTACTCCCGGTAAGAACTTCTTTACCGGTGCGAATGTTGCAAATAACTTTACCGATACCTGGATGCAGTCCTGGTGGACGGGCGGACAGCTGCAAGGCTATCTTGTAACAAACGAACACAGAACCATTATGGATGACGGTGACGACAGAGGTGCGTATATCCGCTTCTCGTGGGATGCGGCAAATGACGGCTTCATCTACGGCACCCACTATCCTGCAAATGATGTTGCAGGCTACGCAATAGAAACAGACAGACCTGTTTTTGTCGGCTTCTACGGACGTTCATCGCAGGACGGTTATTTCCTTGTCGGAAGTAACAGCGAAAGCGAAGTCGATTACGATTTTTCGAGACATTGTTTCTTCTTGGGTAAGGAATGGGATTACTACAGCTCAGATTTTACCATCAAAGACGATGCCTCCGTTCTGTCAAATTACTGGGTACGTGTAGGTGCTACCGTTCAGGATACGGCACAGACTGTTGACATTGACGATGTTACAATCGCAGCGTACTACAGATTTGACTACTATGTTGACGGCGAAAGCTATGACTATGCCTATGTTTCACCCGTAAACAGCACAAACGGCGCATATCTTTCATCGGCTTCTGCTTCGCAGATTGATGACCCTGTAAAAGACGGCTATACCTTTGTAGGCTGGTCACTTACCGACGGCTCTGCCGAAACAGTAGATACTGTATCGCTCAGTAATGCGGACGTATCTCTCTATGCAGTTTTTGAAGAAAATGCAACAGAGCCCGACCCCGACCCCAATCCCGATGAAACCGTCGGTATCGGCTCACCCGGTATCAACCTCTTTACATCAGAGCAAAACTTTATTGACTTTGATAACGGTGACTGGCAGAATAACTGGTGGCTCGGCGGTCAGTTCCAGTCTTACCTTGTTGAAGGCGAACAGAGAACCATTGAAAACGACGGCGGTGACAGGGGAGACTATCTCCACATTTCATGGGATAAGACAAATGACGGTATTCTCTATGCCCACTACTATCCCAACGATGTAGACGGTCTTGTTGTCGAAGAAGACAGACCCTTCTATGCAGGCTTCTATGCAAAATCATCTGCCGAAACCTATGTCAAGTTTGGTAACTTCTCGGGTACAAACTATGACGGCGGCGATATTGCATACGAATGGGCAAAGCACTGTCTGTATGTAAGAAACCCCGGCTGGAATTATTTTAACACAAGCTTTACAAGACTTCCCGATAAGGAAGTGTTCCAGCAGTTCAGAATTTCCTACGGTGCAGGTGACGGCTCTGCCGCTTGTACTCTTGATATTGACGATATGATTGTAACACCCTACTACAGAATTGATTATCTTGTAGACGGTTCTGAATACAATCACGCATATGTTTCACCCATAAGTGTCCTTGACGGCACATTTATTGGAAACACAGAAGCAGATCAGCTCGGCGGTCTTACACCCTATAAGTCGGGTTATAAATTCCTTGGCTGGTCTCTTGACGGAGAAAATGTTGTGACAACGGTAAACCTTGAAAACAAAGACATTACACTTGAAGCTGTATTTGAAGAAACAAATGAGGAAATTGTTCCCGATGCGCCTACTGCACCCGCAGGTGCTAAGGTCGGCGACCCGGGTATCAATATGTATAATGTAAACTCCATTAAGTACGGCTTTGATAAGGGTACTGTCGGTGTGCCTGACAACGCAGTGGATTTCGGCACATACGGCGGTGCAGTAAGTGCAAATGTTTACCTTGACGGCGACAACAAGGTAACATATGCAAACATTCCTTCGGGCGGTGCTTCCCACTATGCAAGACTTCAGAACTACTCCTTCGAGCTTGCTCGTCCCATAACCGTTTGCTTTGACGCAAAGGGAAGCGGTACTGTTAATGTACTCAATTATGCTGCCGATGTACAGCTTCTTGCCAACACGAACCTTACTTCTGACTGGAAAACATATTCTACAGAAGTTTCTGCAAATGAAGGAATTGTAATTATCCACGCTTTCAGCGGTGATGCTTACTTTGATAATGTATACATCGCGGCAAACTATAAGTTTAATTACTATGTAGGCGGCTCGGTATATGAATCTGTTTACGTTTCACCCCTTAATGACGACGGCACACTTGCTCTCACAAAGGATGCAAAGCAGATTGCTGACCCCTCAAAGCCGGGTTATACCTTCCTCGGCTGGTCACTTACCGACGGCGGTGAGGTGGTAGACGAAATCACCCTCGGCTGCAAGGATGTAAACCTTTACGCAGTATGGAACTTCGAAGGCACACTTCCCGGTATGAACGTACTTACAGACGAAAACACAGCCTTCGACTTTGAAGACGGAAATATAGGATACGTTAATTTTGACGGTGCAAACCAGACTGTTTCTGACGGTATTCTCAGTACAGAAGGCAACGGCGCATGGTATGTTTACATGAACCGCAGCTACTATAACCTTACAGGCTACGGCAGACCCGTTGCAATTGCCTTTAAGTATAAGGAAGAAGCCGATAACAGCGACGATTTCGTGCAGATAATCGGTAAC